>NZ_JBEPDH010000001.1:0-542576 GCF_040300245.1 Nocardioides sp. NPDC000445
GCACTCTTTCGCTTTCGCAATTCGCCGCTCTCGCGTTTCCTTGCCAGCTCCAGAAGCCTTTCTTCCGGTCCTGCCCCGCAGACTTTATCAGAGCCACTCTCGCTTTACCAACTCGGCGCTTTCGCGCTTTCCGCTGGATTAGCAGTTGTGTTTCTGCTTTGTCCTGGAGGACTTTATCGGATCTCGCTTTGTTGTCCAATTCGGCGAATTCTCGCTCTTATCGGATAAAGACGATATCCACGCCGACACAGCACAAGACAATCAAACTGCGGTTCGTCACGGCCTTGATGCCTGATCCGAAGACCTGACTGAGACTCTGAACCGAGCTGAAGCTCGAGAATGTTGGCGGCCGACTCAGGGGCCGGAAACCCGCTCGAAGACTCGAACTTGCTTCCCGCCGCACCCCGGCGACCAGATGAACATTACGCCTCAGTGACGCGCTTGCCAAATCGAGGAACGCCCCCGGGAAGGCGGTCACCTTCCCAGGGGCGTTCTCGCAGGTCAGAGGCTACTTGAAGCGCACACCGGCGAACTTCTTCTTGCCCCTGCGCAGGACGACCCAGCCGTCACCGAGCAACTCTTTTTCGTCGAGCGCGCCCTCGGCGTCCTCGACGCGGACGTTGTTGACGTACGCCCCACCCTCGGAGATCGTCCGGCGGGCCTCCCCCTTGGAGGAGACGAGGCCGGCAGCGACGAAGAGGTCGACGTACGTCGGCAGCTCCTCACCCCGCTCCAGCTCGACCGCACCGGCCTCGGTGATCGCGGCGGCCAGCGTCGTACTGCTCAAGGTGGCCAGGTCGCCGCCGCCGAAGAGCGCGGCTGCGGCCTGCTTGGCCTGCTCGGTCTCCCCCGCCCCGTGGACCAGAGTCGTCATGTGATCGGCGAGTGCCTTCTGGGCCACCCGCAGGAACGGCTTCTCCGCGTGCTGCGCCTCCAGGGTCTCGATCTCCTCGTGGGACAGGAAGGTGAAGACACGGAGCATCTCCCCCACCTTGGCGTCCTCGACGTTGAGCCAGAACTGGTGGAAGGCGTAGGGCGACATCATCGTCGGGTCGAGCCAGAGGGCGCCGCCCTCGGTCTTGCCGTACTTGGTGCCGTCGGCCTTGGTGATCAGCGGAGTGGTGAAGGCGTGGACGGTCTCGCCGGTGACCCGGCGGACCAGCTCGACACCGCCGGTGATGTTGCCCCACTGGTCCGATCCGCCGAACTGAAGACTCACCCCGTGCGTACGGAAGAGGTTCAGGTAGTCCATCGACTGCAGGAGGATGTAGGAGAACTCGGTGTAGGAGATGCCGTCCTCGAGACGCTTCTTCACCGTGTCACGCGCAAGCATCCGGTTGACCGGGAAGTGCTTGCCGATGTCACGGAGGAAGTCGATCACCGACAACGACGCCGTCCAGTCGGCGTTGTTGACCATCGTCGCGGCGGTCTCGCCCTCGAAGGAGACGAACCGCTCGATCTGGCTGCGTACCTTCCCGACCCATTCCTTGACGGTCTCGGGTGAGTTGAGGGTGCGCTCCCCCGAGTCGCGCGGGTCGCCGATCATGCCGGTGGCGCCGCCGACCAGGACGTAGGGCGTGTGGCCGGCCTGCTGGAGGCGCATCGCCATGGTGATCTGGAGAAGGTTGCCCATGTGCAGGCTCGGCGCGGTGGGGTCGAACCCGATATAGAACTTCACACTCCCGCCGGCGAGCGCTTCTCGGAGCGCGTCGCGGTCCGTCGAGTCGGCGATGAGGCCTCGCCACTCGAGGTCGTCGAGGAGTGTGGGATCGATGGACACGTGGTGCCTTTCTCAGATCGTTCTCAGATGGTGTTTCCGGGGCCCGGAACGGGCTGTCCCGGAAGCAAGGGTAGTAGGCGATACCCCCTAGAGTTGACCACTGGCGTTCGCGACGAGATTTTGAGGGGACCTGGGTGATCGCAGGGAGGTACCGGCTCGAGAGGGAGCTCGGCCGGGGAGCGATGGGAGCCGTCTGGCTGGCCACCGACGAAGTTCTGGGGCGTTCGGTCGCACTCAAACAGCTGATCGCCCTCGACGGCGTATCGGATGCCGCCGTCGAACGCGAGGCACAGCTCGCCGCACGACTGGTCCACCCGAACGTCGTCGCCGTCTTCGACCTGGTGCGCGACGACGACAAGCCCTGGCTGGTGATGGAGTACGTCGAGGGCAAGACCCTCGCCCACATGGTGCGCGACGACGGACCCCTGCCCATCGAGGACGCCGCGAGGCTGATCGGTCAGATCGCCTCGGCCCTGCGCTCGGCCCATGCCGCCGGCATCGTCCACCGGGACGTGAAGCCCGCCAACATCGTGGTCGGCCGTGCCGAGCGCGCCAAGCTGACTGACTTCGGGATCGCGCGCGGCGTCGACTCCCAGACCACCCAGACCGGACAGGTCACCGGCTCGCCGGCGTACCTGGCTCCGGAGATCGCGACAGGTGGGCGGGCCACCCCGGCCAGCGACATGTGGTCGCTGGGGGCCACGCTCTTCCAGGCGCTCACCGGCGAGCCTCCCTACGGGATCGGCGACAACGCGCTGGCGACGCTGTATCGGGTCGTGCACGAGGACCCGCCGCGTACGCCGCTGGCCGGCCGGCTCGCGCCGCTGCTCGAGCACACGATGGCCTACGACCCCGCCGAGCGGTGGTCGGCCGAGGACGTCGTCGACTTCCTGGCCGGGCGGTTGGCGGCCGAGAAGCTGGAGCCGGTGGCGCTGCGTACGCAGACACTCGCCGCGGTCGCGGCACCCGCGCCTGCGCCTGCCGCACCGTCGGGGCTCGCACAGTCGACGAGCACCCCGACGCGGCGGCGCTGGTGGCCGATCGCGCTCGTCGCCGCTACGGCATTGGTGCTGGTGGTCGGCGGAGCCCTGTGGGCCAACCGCGGCGACGAGCCGAGCGCGAAGCCGAAGCCGGTCGCGTCCGGATCGCCGCTGTCGGAGACGACCGACAAGGCCACCGAGGACGCGGACGACCAGGAGTCGGAGGAGGCCTCCGAGGAGTCGTCGCCCAGCGAGACGGCCAGCGAGTCTCCGAGCGAGAGCCCCTCGACCAGCGAGACCGCCGGCCCGACCGCCGAGGGGATCGACGCCTTCATCCGCAGCTATCTCACCACCGCGCCCGCGAACCCCGACAGCGCCTTCGGCTCGATGCTGACCCCGAAGTTCCAGGCGAGCAGCGGAGGGATCGAGGGCTACCGCGCCTGGTGGACCACCGTCGCGAGCACCAGCGTCGTCTCGGTCTCCCCCAGCGTCGACCCGCTCAAGGTGACCTACACCTACAAGTACACGATGAAGGACGGCCGCCAAGAGGGCAGCACGGTGACCCTGGGGCTCGTCTACGCCGACGGGAAGTACCTCATCGACAGCGAGGGCTGAGCACGCCGGCGACCGGGAGAAGCCTCAGGCGCTGCCGGTGGCCAGCAGGTGCGCGCTGGCCGGGAGCATCGCGGCGTCGCCTTCGAGGGCGCGGGCACAGACCACGGCGCTTTCGGTCAGGCGATCCAGGGCGAGTGGGTCGGTGCAGGTCTTGACGCTGGTCCACAGGGGCCCTTCGATCGGCAGGACCCGGACGTCGCGGAAGCCGGCCAACCGTAGCTCGGTCGCGATCTCGTCCGGTGTGTGGAAGTACGCGGTGGTGAAACCGAGCTTCGGGTCGTACCCTCCGTGGGCCAAGGTGTTGATGGCGAGATCGAGCCGTTCGGCGTCCTGCTCGGCACGTGTGGCGTAGGCGAGCAAGGCCGCGTGCCGGCTGACGACGGAGGCGGCGAGCGTGCCGCCCGGCCGCAGCACCCGCCGAGCTTCGCGCAGAGCCTGGACCCGCTCTGTCCGGGTGAGCAGGTGGTAGAGCGGGCCGAGCAGGAGCACCGCGTCCGCGGAGTCGTCGGGCTCGTCGAGGTGACGTGCGTCGCCCAGCGCCGCTGTGAAGGCCGATCCGTCGCTGAGTGCCTCCACGACATGCTCGGGGACGACGTCGATGAGATGCACCTCGTTCCCGGCCTCTGCCAGCCATCGCGCGTGGACGCCCGTGCCCCCGCCGACGTCGAGGATCCGCGCCGGTGCCGGCGGCAGCACCCAGCTGAGGAGCTCTTGGGTTCGGAGACGTTCCAGCCGACCATGGCCGGTGATCTCGAGCCTCTCGCGTTCGACCATCGTGGCGTAGTAGTCCCGGACTGCCGGGTCGACGGGCAGCGGCGCCTCGACATCCGCCTCGGGCGCAGGCGCCTGCGGATGGCCTTCTCGGTCTGCGATGCTCACCCGCCCGCGACCGGAGCGCTTGGCTTCGTACAGTGCGGCGTCTGCGGCCCTGAGCAAGGTGTCGAGCGTGTCGCCGTGACCACCGAGCTCCGCAACGCCGGCGCTGACTTCGATGGTCAGCGGACGCTGCGGTGCCTCCGGCGGGCTGATGACAAGGGCTGATGAGCCGAGGACGCTTCTCAGCCGCAGCCCTGCGTCAGCGGCCGACATCCCGAACGCCAGCAGCGCGACCTCGTCGCCACCGAGCCGGGCCACCACGTCCTCGCCACGGAACTCCTTGGTCAGGTGGTCGGTCAGACGGACCAGCGCCTGGTCTCCCACAGCGTGACCATGGGTGTCGTTGATGCGCTTGAAGTGGTCGATGTCGAGCATGGCGAGCGACAACCGCTGATCGTGTCGGCGCGCCAGAGCGCACAGCCGATGGAAGTCGCTCTCAAAGCGGCGCCGGTTGGCTACGCCGGTGAGTGGGTCGGTGTCGGTGAGGCGCCGGTACATCTCGGCGCGCTCGAGCCGGTTGCGGATCCTGGCCCGTAGCTCGTTGGGGTTGAACGGCTTGGGCACATAGTCGTCGGCCCCGGCAGCGAAGACGGCGTCGACTGCCGCGGGGCCGGTGCGCGCGGTCAGGAACAGGACGGGCAGGGCGGACCAGTGCGGGTCGGTGCGGATGGTGCGACACAGCTCCATGCCGTCCAGGTGCGGCATGTCGACGTCGAGCACGACGAGGTCGGGTCGTTCACGATCGAGGGTCCCCCAGAAGGTGCGCGGGTCTTCGAGGGTGCTCACCTCGACCGGTTCGGTGGCCAGGGTCTCGCGCAGCAGGGCCAGGTTGAGGGGGTCGTCATCGACCGCGAGTACGTGGAGGCGGTCCTCACGCCGCTGGCCGAGCAGCGAGGTGACGGCGTCGATCGGTGCGGCGGCGGGACCGTTCCGAGGCAGTACCAGGTGGGCACCGGCGGTCGCGGCGCGGAGCCGGTCCTCCACGGATGCAGTCTCCGCGAGGGCGACGACGGGGACGGCAGGGCGCGCCGTGCCGCAGCGCTGGATGAGCGCCTCGGCGTCGGGTACGTCCAGGTCGACGATCGCCGCCTCGATGTTCTCCTCGGCCCCGTCATCGGTCACGGCCAGGCCGCGCGAGGTCGCGACCGAACCCATCCTGGCTGCCACCGATGGAGCGGCATGGATCGCCAGGAGCCGACCGGTCGGGTGTGGCTCGGTCGCGGAGGACGATCCCGTTTCGGCGGCGGCCAGCCCGCTGCGCAGCTCGGCGACGTGGCGGGACACCCGGCGGGGGTCGACTCGTGCACGGCCGGCGAATGCGTCCTCGAGCGCTCTGGCCGGATCGGTGGCATCCGGCAGCCCGACCGTTCCGGCCGTTCCTGCGATCCGATGGGCGGCGCGCTCGGCCTGCCGCCTGGTCTCCTCATCGAGGGCTCCCTCCTCGAGGCCGCGGACGGCGGCCTCGATCGTCGCGAGGTTCTCCGCGAGGGTCACCCGAGCTCGTACGGCGATCTCACCCAGTCGAGCGCGCGCCTGGCTGAAGGCTGACGGGGACGGATCCGACTGAGGGGTCACTGGTCCCACCCCAGAAGCTCTGCCACCTGGTCGGACAGGGTGAGTGGGTCGAAGGGCTTGCTCAGTACGCCTGCGACTCCGAGGGCCTCCCAGCGTCGTCGCTCGCTGGGCTGCACCTTGGCGGTCAGCAGCACGACCGGGACGTGGCACGTGCGGCTGTCAGCTTGAAGCCGCGCGAACGTGGTGGGGCCGTCCATCCTGGGCATCATGACGTCGAGCAGGACGGCATCGGGCGGATCGGACGCGCATCGGTCGAGCGCCTGCAGCCCCGTCGAGGCGACCTCCACCTCCCAGCCGCCGACCAGTTCGAGGCTTGCCTGGGCCACCTCGCGGATTGCGTCGTCGTCGTCGACGACCAGCACACGGCGACTCATGAGGCCGCTCCTGCCACCACCGTTGCGAGCAACTTCATCACCTGCTGCTCAACCTCCTCCGGGTTGCTCTTCGCCTTGGTGAGGAACTCAGTCGGCCCCAGCCGCAGGCGCTCCTTGTCGTGCTCATCGACGTCCAGCGCCGTGTAGACCACCACCGGCACCTGACACAGGCGAGGGTCTTGGCGGAGCCAACCCACGAGCGAGAAGCCGTCGCTGTCGGGCAGCAGCAGATCGAGAAGCAGCAGGTCGGGTACGAGGTCGCGTCCGAGCCGCAACGCATCGCGGGCAGTGTGCGCCGGCACAGCCAGCACGCCGTGCTCGGCAAACAGGGTGGTGAGCACATGGGCGAGCGACTGGTCGTCCTCGACCACGAGCACGCGGGGCTGGGATCTGTCGCCTGAGATGGCCTCTCTCAAGGCGGTCAGCAATGTCGTGAGGTCGAGCGGCTTGCTCAGCCAGGCGGCCACGTCCAGCGGGGAGGTGCTGGGTGGGGTGCTCGGCGGGGACCCGCTGACGATGAGGACCGGGACGTGACCGGTCCGGGAGTCCGCTCGCAGCTGGGCGATGGCGGTCCAGCCGTCGATGCCGGGGAGGGCAAGGTCCATGAGCACGGCGGCCGGGGCCACTTCGGCTGCCCGCTCAACCGCCTCCTCGCCCGACGCGACTCCGACCACGGCGTACCCGTGAGAACGAAGCATCTCACCGATCACGGCGCGAGCCTGCGGATCGTCCTCGCACACGAGCACGGTGGGCATCGCCGACCGCTCCTCGAGGGACGCTTCCATGGCCACGGCGGGATCCGCAGCCGGCAGAGTGAAGTAGAAGGTGGCGCCCTGGCCCGGCTCGCTGTGCGCCCAGATGCGCCCACCGTGCTGTTCGACCAGTCCGCGGCAGATGGCCAGTCCCAGACCTGAGCCCTCCTTCTCGCGGGTGTCGGAGGCGTCGACCTGCGCGAACCGACCGAAGATCGCCTCGAGCTGGTCAGGTGGGATGCCAGGGCCCTCATCACTGACGCTGAACAGCAGCTCTTGGTCCTGCTCCGCGACTCCCACCCGGACCGCGCCCCCGGGAGGGGAGAACCTGATCGCGTTGCTCAGCAGGTTGGTGAGGGTCTGCACGATCCGGTCGGGATCGGCGTCGGCGCTTCCGGTGATGTCGTCGGCCTGCACCTGAATCCGTGCTTGCTGTGCGAGGCCACGCATCTCTGCCACCGCCCGGTCGACCACGTCCGCCGCGGCAACGGTCCGCCGCTCGAGCGTCACCTTGCCGGCCGCGATGCGCTCGACGTCCAGGATGTCGTTGATCAGCCTGATCAGCCGGTCTGTGGACTCCACCGCGATCTGCACCATGCGCTGCACCTTGGGTGGCGTCCCCTCCAGCAGCCCGCCCTGAAGCAGTCCGAGCGCGCCGCGCAGCGACGTCAGGGGGGTGCGCAACTCATGGCTCACCACCGAGACGAACTCATCCTTCATCCGCTCGATCGTCCGGCGTTCGGTGACGTCGCGGAAGATGAGTACGCCACCGGCGACACCACTCTCGCCACGGGCCGGCGCGACGGTGAGCTCCACGTCGAAGCCGGTGCCGTCCGCCCGTTGGTAGGTCGCATTCGTCACGGTGCGGACCCCCTCGTCCTGCAACGCAGCCGTGACCGGGTCACCGGCGGTGGCGATCGGCTCGCCGGCCTCGTCGGTCGCCCCGGTCACCTCGTTGAACCGGGCGCCTGCCAGCTCGGTGGGAGAACGACCGAGCAGCGCGCCTGCCGCTGGGTTCGCGAACGTCACCCGGCCCGACCTGTCGAGCCCGACGATGCCTTCGCCCGCACTGTCGAGGATCGACTGGTGGCGCATGGTGAGCTGCTCCAGGTCATGGGTCCGCTGCGCGACCAGCCGCTCCAGGCCGCGGGTCAGCCGGACGTTCTCGGCCAGCGTCAGCAGCTGCCGCAGGACCAGAAGCGCCGCGACCGTGACCAGGAGCAGAGCCAGTACCCAGTCACCGAAGCGGTCCGGGTTGCTGGCCCTCACGACCAGCACGACAACCACCGGCACGTACGGCAGCAGCTCGGGAAGCAGGGTCCGCCGGGACGGTTCACCGGCAGCGTCCTCACTGGGCGGGACCAGTGCCGCCAGGGCCAGCAGCATGTACCCGATCGTCCAGCCCAGGTCCAGGCCGCTTCCGGCCGCCTCCCGGCCGTGCAGCGCCAGATAGCCGATACCCGTGTCGGCGCACGCGATCGACACGAACGCGGCGCCGACCAGCAGCATCGGGAGGCGTTGTGCCCCAGTGGCCCGGGTGGCCAAGGTGACGGCGATCGTGATGATCAGGATGTCGGTCAACGGGTAGTACAGATACACGAACAGATAGATCCAGCTGACCTCGCCGAGCTGTGCGACGAGCGGCCCGACGAGCAGGATCCAACTGATGAACAGCAGCGCCGCACCCATGATCAGTCCGTCTACGATCGCGCGCACCCGCGCCGCGGCGGAGAGTGGGCGGACCGGAAGGGAGAGCATCGCGGCAAGGGCGAACGGCACCACCGCCACGTAGAAGACGTCGGCGGGGCCCGGGAAGGTCTGGGCCTCAGGTGCCAGGACCTGGTAGTAGAACCAGATGGCGTTGCCGGCCGCGTAGCACGTCGCTGCGACACCCAGCAGCCACCACGGCAGCCGCCTCCCGGTCGTTGCCTCCCTCGCGGCGCCGAAACAGGCGACGGCCGCGACCGCTGAGAAGACCACGAAACTGCCGTCGGACGCCGCTCGGATCGTGATCCGACTGCCGAGACCCACTGCCCCGAACACGGCCAGCGCCGCCGCCGCAACCGCGAAGACGATGCACGCGTTCCGGAACCGCGACCACGACCCAGCCCGAGACATCATGGACCCCCACTCACGTCCAGTTCGACAAAGGGCAAAACATTCGTCTCCCGGATGCCATCTTGGCACGATCTCCATCAATATGCCTCTGGGCTGGGAAATCGGCCGCAGACAACGGCAAGTGACGCTATTCGGAAGCGAAGCGCTGCATGTCGGCGATTTCGCACCTAGCATGGTGTGTTCAAGCCGACAACGAGGGAGTCTCGGGATGAGTGGATCGACGTCGCCCGGTGGCAGCCGGCCGAGGCGCGCCTCCCACGCCGGGCGTCCGCAGATCGCACGAGTCGGGGCGTCGGCCGCCACCGTAGAGCCCGGCGGCAGCCTCGCTGGATGGGCGTTCCTGCTCGGGGCACCCCGACCCGAGCGACGCCGGTCTCAGCTGCTGGCGCACGTGGGCGGCCTGACCGCGATCGGCGCGCTGTTGGTCTACCTCACGTGGCGAGCGGCGTTCACCATCCCCGCAAGCGGATGGGACAGGACGGCCGCGTGGCTGCTCGTGGTCTTCGAGGGGCTTCCCCTCCTGGGGCTGCTCGTCCGCCTGGTGACGCTGTGGAACGTGGACAGTCGCGCCCCGCGCCCGGTGACCGACCTCCCCGAGGGCATGCGCGTCGCGGTGCTCATCCCGACGTACAACGAGCCGGTGGAGGTGATCGCGCCGACGATCGCGGCCGCATGCGCTCTCGAGCCTGCCCATGAGACCTGGGTGCTGGACGACGGCGAGCGCGACTGGGTCCGACTGTTGTGTGAGGAGTACGGCGCCCGCTACGTACGTCGCCAGGTGCACGACCATGCCAAGGCGGGCAACCTCAACCATGCCCTCGACCTCATGGCGAGGGAGGCCGAAGACGGGCGGGAGATCGACGTCATCGCGGTCCTGGACTGCGATCACGTGCCGCTTCCGACCTTCCTCACCGCGACGCTGGGATGGTTCGACGACCCGGACATCGCGCTGGTGCAGGGGCCGCAGACGTTCTACAACTCCGGCGCGTTCGACGACGACGGGGTCACCGGCGAGCAGGGCATCTTCTTCCACGTGCTGATGGCGTCCCGCAACCAGGACGGCGCGGGGCCGTTCTGGTGCGGGTCCACATCGCTGCTGCGCACCCGTGCGCTGCGCGAGGTCGGCGGCATCGCCACCGACACCATCGTGGAGGACATGCACACGACGCTCGGCCTCATCCGGGTCGGATGGAAGACCGTCTACCATCACCAGACGCTTGCCGTGGGGCTGGCACCGCAGACCCCCGAGCAGTACCTGCTGCAGCGGCGTCGCTGGGGGCTCGGCGCGATGCAGGTCCTCGCCAAGGAGCGACTCTGGGCGGCCAAACGGTGGATGTCGTGGCGCAACTACTACGAGTACCTCAGCGGCACCCTGTGGTGGCTCGAGGGCGTCGCCACCGTCGTCATCTTCGTCATCCCGGCTGCCATCCTGCTCAGCGGTGCCCAGACGTCCACCGCCGGGCCGGGCACCTTCGCCGCGGTCTTCCTCACCATGCTCGTGCTCCGGTTGTGGGGCGTCCGCCAGCTGTTCCGGCACCACCTGCACCTGCCGAGCGCCTTCGCGCTGCGGATCTTCCGGATACCCGTCGGCATCTCCTGCCTGTGGTGGCTGCTCACCCGCCGTACCCTCGAGTTCGCTGTCACTCCCAAGGCCGGTGCCGAGCAGCGGGCCCGCGGACGTGTCCCGAGAGTGGTCATCGTGCTGATCGTCGCGGTCTTCGCAGTCCTGGGCTACTCACTGGCCGGTGCCCTCGGGCTCGTCCCGTGGCGCGCGACGGATGGTGCGACCGTGGCCTCCGCAGCCTGGCTCCTGCTCGCGGGGATCGGGCTGGTGCTCGGCGCGATACGAGTCCTCTCACCCGCGTACGCGACCACCCGCCGCGACGCACACCGCATCGCGCTCCGCGCACCGGTCTCCATCGACGGCACCGACGGCGAGCTGATCGACATCTCGGTCGGCGGCGCCGCCGTACGCCTGCCCTCCCGCACCATGCCGATCTCCGACGGCGCCGAGCTCGTGCTGCCCCGGGCCGCTCCGGTGCGCATGCGCATGGTCCGACGCAGCGACCTCCCGGGCGACGCCGGGTCGGTCGTGGCTCTTCGGGTGGCAGACGACGACTGGGGGGCCCTCCGCACCATGTCGCTGTGGCTGTTCCACACCCCGACCGGCGGCATCAACGGCATCCCACCAGGCGTCCCTGCCGTGGCCGCCATGAGACGAAGCCACCGGTCGCGAGCCCTCGGCCACCTGATCGCAGAACGCGAGGATGCCCATGTCCGTTCATGACACCAGCGGGACACCGGACCGCGACCCCGGCGAGACCGACCTCCAGGCATCCATCACCCATGCCATCGCCCATGCCATCGAGCACGATCAGCTCGTGCTGCACTACCAGCCGATCCTGGACCTGCGAACCGACTCCGTCCACGCCTACGAGGCGCTGGTGCGGTGGAACCGCCCCGACGTCGCACTCGTCCCACCCGCCGAATTCATCCCCGTCGCGGAGACATCTGATCTGATCTGTCGGGTCGGCGCCTGGGTGATCGACCGCGCCGCCCGCCAGCTCGCGGACTGGAACAACGACACCGGAAACCGGCGGCTGATCGTCGCGGTCAACATCTCGGGGCGCCACATCAACACCCCACGGATCCGAGACGACGTGGCGGCGGCCCTCCAGGCACACGACATCGACCCCGGCCAGCTCGTACTCGAGATCACCGAGACCGTCCACATCGACGAACACGCCATGGACCACCTGAACGAGCTGCGAGGACTCGGCGTCGGGCTCAGCCTGGATGACGTCGGCACCGGCCACAACACCATCGACCAGGTCTCCCGGCTCCCGCTGGACAGCATCAAGATCGACCTGACCTACATCGACCCGACCACACCCGCACTCCGCGAGACGCTGCAACAGCTGGTCGATGTCGCGCACTCGCTGGGCCTCGCAGTCTGCGGCGAGTGCGTCGAACGCGATGATCAGCTGGCCCTGCTCCGATCGTTGGGGGTGGAGGCCGCCCAGGGCTACCTCCTCGGTCGCCCCACCACCGCGCAGGAACTGGACGGTCGACTCTCGCGACAGGAACCACCGGCGGGCGAGCCACCGAGCGGCGAGAGTTGATCCTCAGAGGAGCTTGCCCAACGGGCCCAGGTCGATGTTGAGATCCTCCACCGTGAGCCCGAAGTGGTCACGCAGCTCCGTCATCTTCTCGTCCAGCAGCATCAGGGTCTGCCCCAGCCGCTCGATGTCCTCCTCGCTCAGGCCTCCCGCATCCATCCGTCGGATCGCCTGACGCTCCATCAGCTGGCGGAGAAGCTCCACCAGGGTGAGCACGAGCTGTACGAGCCCCTTCTCGACGGACTCGGGGTCGGCGTCGATCCGCCGGCTCAGCGCCGACGGCAGGTCCCGCTCGTCATCGAGGTCCAGTGGCCAGGGAGCTCGGTCTGCCGGATCCGTCACGCGCCGACCTCCTGACAGAAGCTGAAGGGTGGCCAGGGGCCGGTGACGGTCGCACCAGCCCGGCTCGTGGCCCACCGCTCGACAGCCGCCAGGACCTCCTCCACGACGTCGTCGGCCATCAGGACGGACAGCCGCGCCTCACCCGGGCGGAGCTGTGGCAGGTCGGTGAGCTCCGAGGCGTACGGAGCGAGCAACGCCTTCAGCTCGGCGGTCTCGCGCTCGTGCGATCTCACCTCGGCGGCGCGTCGGCGAAGATAGCCCGTGCCCCTCTGCTCCGCCTTGTCGGTGCCGTCGACGGCACCGCGCGGTAGCGGCAGGTGCACGATGCACTCGCTGCGTCCCGCGACCGCGGTGAGCCGCTCGGTCCACGCGCTCCCGTGTTCCGCGACGAGCTGCTCGAGCTCCGCCTCGTCGCTCACGACCGTCCCGAAACGGACCGGAAGAACGGGAAACCGCGACCACAGCTGGTGGAGTGCGCGCCCGTACGCGAAGACCTCGCGGGTCGATCGCTCGGGTGCTTCGGTGATCGGTTCGACGAAGAGCGTCACCTCGTCGTATCGGTGCGCCCGCAGCGGCGTACCCTCCGTCGCGGCTGTGCTGTCGGCGTCACCGGCGGCAACGGCGTAGAGCAGCATCATGACTGCCTCCCGGCTCCGGGCAGCTGGACCCTGTGCGCGGGGGCGATGACCAGGCGCAGGCCGACGTAGACGAGGTCGACGCCGGCCAGCGACAGCACCAGGTCACCGCCCACCACGACGCCGCCGTCGATCAGCCGGTCGACGAGGTCGACGAGCGAGGTCTCGTCGAGTGCGGGGGAACGCTCGAGCGTCATGACACCAGTCCGGTCAGGTCGTCGTCGTGCGGCTCTTCCGCACCCACGAAGCTGTAGGGCGGCCAGGGCCCGGTCACCTCGATACGCATGCCGGCTGTGGCGACCAGCTGGTTGTGGAGCTCTTCGGCAAGGCCGAGGAACCGGTGCTCCTCGTTCCGCGCCACGAGGTAGGCACTGTTGAGCAGCATCGGCTCGTCGCGGCCGGTGACGGCAGCGTCGAGCGGAGCGCGTACGACGCTCGCGGCCGCCCCGCGAGCCAGCGTCTCGTGCGTCTGCGTCACTGCGGCCTCGCGCCGTCCGCGTTCGGTGTTGCGGGCATCCTGTTGCGACCGGCGCCGTTCGAGGTACTCACGGCCGCTCCGGGGCGTCGGCTCCTCCGGCGCGGCAGGAGCCGACGTAGGAAAGATCTGGAGCGACCACTCGACGCGACCGGCCACGAGCTCCCAGACGTGTTCGAGGCGGGCGCGACTCGACTCCAGCGCGTCGATCAGCGCCTCGTCGCTCGGGTAGATCCCGGGTAGCTGCAGCGGCAGCACGTCCGCGTGCTCGACGAGGTGCTGGAGCACCTCGTGGTGGGCTGCGGCGACGGGCGTGACCCAACGCGTGTCCTCCCCGTGCTCTGCCCAGGCGCGCTCACCGAAGGACGCCTCGGGCAGATCGCTGACCACGATCTCGAGGTCGTGGAACGCGCAGGTCCGTACCTTCGCGTCCGCGATGCCGCGGTCGGGAAGGAAAGGCGTCCCGTCGGCCCGAACCAGTCCGTACGCATGGACCACTGTGGTCGGCTCAGCGGCGCTCACGGCTCGTCTCACCTTCCACGATCTCGGTCTCACCGCCGACGCTGCGCTCGAGCGCCTCGAGGCGCCGGCGGAGGTCGAGCTCTTCGTTCTTCTTCTCCTCGTCCTCGAGGTTGCTGACGAACGGGTCGCCCTCCCACCAGTTGATGCCCATCTCCCGCGCGCGGTCGACGGAGGCGACCATGAGCCGCACCTTGATGGTCAGCAGCTCGATGTCGAGCAGCCGGACCTGGATGTCGCCGACGATGACGATGCCCTTGTCGAGGACGCGCTCGAGCACGTCGGCGAGGCTCTGCGACGACGCTTGGGGGCGGTTGTTCACGAAGACGGGCGTGCGCTGTGTCTCGGTCATCGATCCTCCACCTGGGCTCGGGTGTAGCGGTGGGTACGGCGATAGCCCGTGAGCTCACCGTCCTCGCCGACCGTCACCTCGTACGACGCCAGGACATCGGTGGTCTCCGGCACACGCTCGAGCTCGAGGATCTCCGCGGTGACGACCCAGCCGTCGTCGTCGCGGCGGATCGCCGTGACGCCCTCGGCGGGACATCCCACGAGCGCCTCGAGCTCTTCGAGCACCTGCTCGGCGATCGAGGACAGGGTGGGTTTGCTGGGTTCACTCATGCCAGCCTCCGGCGATCAGGCGCTGCACCAGATCCTCCTCGAGATCGGCAGCCTCATCCTCGGTCAACAGGCCCGCCTCCCGGCGGGCGTCGACGTCCTCGAGAGCGGCTTGGATCGTGGCCGGGTCGAAGTACTGGCTCTCGGCCTCGTCGCGGATCTGTTCCGCCACCCAGACCACACCGCGCACGGGCGCGATGGGCAGGGTCAGCAGCTGCGTGATCAGGCCCATGCGAGCTCCTCCGCCGAGGCGGCTTCGAGAAATGCGTACGGCGGCTGCGGACCGACGTACCGAAGCGACGCCAGCGGTGCCAGGTCCTCGCGCAGCGTGGTCACGGTCGCGTCGACCTCGCTCTGTCGGTCACGCTCGACCAGCAGGAAGACCTCCGCCGCCTGCAGCGCACCGCGGACCTCGCCGAGGGAGACCGCGCGGGCGGTCGGGGCCAGCCGATCGACGACGCCGTCACCGACGCCGGCCCGAAGCGCGTCGAGCGCGGCCGCGATGGCCTCGCCCAGGCGTACCTCCGCCGAGTGCCGCTCCTGCGGGCTCGCTCGCTGTACGTGGTCGCGCAGCTCGACGAGGTCCTGGTCCCGGCGCAGCACCTCCCTGAGCGCTTCGGGCTCGATCAGGTCGACCGAGACGGTGAGCTGCAGCAGACCGTCGAACCGTTCCAGCAACGGGCGGATCTCGTCGGCGCGGCTCTCGATCAGCTCGTGGCGCACGGTGTCGTCGTCCGGCATCTCCACACCGAACTGCATGGGCAGCACCGTCCCGAGCGCGGCCACCGCCTCGAGCGTGTGCGCATGTGCCAACAGGTCCTCGCGCAGCACGCGCGAGTCGGCGTCCATGTCGCTGACGAGCACCCGAAGGCCGTCGCCGTCGATCTGGCGCAGTGGACGTCTCGACCGTCCCGTCCGGTCCGCGGGGATCGTGACCGATGTGTCCGTGACTCCGTAGATGTGGACAGGCACGGTCAGGCCTCCTTCTCCTTGGTCTGTCTGGACGTGCTCTTACGGGTGCGACGAGCGGGCTGCTTGCGACCCTCGTCCTTCTCTTCGTCAGCGTTCTCGTCGGAGTCCTCGTCGTCGCTCGAGAGGATGCTCCCGAGCTTCTCCTTGGCTCCCTCGATGGCACCGGCCGTCTTGCCCTTGGCCCCGGACTCCGTCACGCCTTGGACGAGCTCCGGGATGCCATGGGTCTGGGTCTCTGTGAGATCCAGACGATTGACCGCCTCGGCGAAGCGGAGGTACGTGTCCACGCTGGCGATGACGATGCGCGCGTCGATCGTCAGCAGCTCGATGCCGACGAGGGAGACGCGTACGTAGATGTCGATCACCAGACCCTTGTCGAGGATCGTGTCGATGACGTCGGCCAGGCTGCTCGGAGCCGGACGGTCGAGGTACCGGTTCTGCTGGGTGATGGTCATGACTCAGTCGCTTTCTTTCGGTGTCCCCGCGGGCACGGGCTGCTCGGCACGCTCGAGGAGGTGCCTGCGGATGTAGCTCCGGTTGGCGCCGAGCGACGCCGCCAGGCGTGACTTCCCGCTGCCCACGAAGTAGCCGATGCACCAGTCGAGCTGCTGCAAGGCGTCCTCCGCGGCGGTTCGGTATCGGTCGACCTCCTCCATGAGGTGCTCGACCTCACGCTCGAGCTCCTGGACCTGGCTGTCGTCAGCGGCCATGCTCACGCCCCCTTGGCGGAGGAGCGGGAAGACGTACGCTTGCTCGCGCTCTGCTTGCTGGCGCTCTGCTTCCTCGGGCTCCGCTTGGTCGCGCTCTGCTTCGTCGGGCGCTGCGCGCTCGTGGTCTTCTTGGCGGCCGTCTTCTTGGCCGTGGTCTTCCTGGCCGTCGTCGTCTTCTTCGCTGCAGTCTTCTTGGCCGCCGGTCTCTTGGCCGGGGGCTTGTCACCGGACTGCCCGTTCCCGGAAGAGCTGTTTCCAGAACTCTTGCCGGACGACCCGCTGCCGGACGACGACTTGTCGGAACCGCGTGAGCTGCTCGACGTACGGCTGTTCGCCTTGCTGCTCTTCTCCTGGCTCTTCTCCTCGCTCTTCTTCGAGCCCTCGTCGGCGCCGTCATCCACGACCTGCTTGTCGTGGATCTCGCCGGTCCAACCCTCGATCTCGTCGCGATGGAGAAGGGTGTGGTTGGCGACGTGACGCCGGAAGTGCTTCATCTCCAGACGCACCCGGCGACCCTGAGCACGCCAGAGGTTTCCGGTGTGCTCGAAGAGGCCCTTCGGGTGGTACTCGAGCGAGACCAGGATCCGGGTCAGGTTCGGCGCGAGCTCGTGGAAGGTGACGGCGCCGTCGACGCGCCCCTTCTCACTCTGGCTGGTCCACACGATGTGCTCATTCGGGACCTGGTCGAGGATGGTGGCCTTCCAGGTGCGGTGGGACCAGAACACCTGGGCCTGCCAGGTGATGACCTCGTCCTCCTCCTGCGTGACGTTCTCGACCTTCTTCATGAAGGTCGGGAACTCCTCGAACTGAGTCCACTGCTCGTAGGCGACGTCCCGGCTCACGGGTACGTCGATCGACTCGACGATGTTCGTCACCTTGAGCTTCTTGCCGGTGGGCTGCTCGCTCTTGCTGAGATTCCCGGCGACCTGCCCGACGGTGTCCTTGACCTGGGTGGCCGTCTCCTTGACCTGGGCGGCAGTGTCCTTCACCTTGCCGACGGGAGCCGTGACCTTGTCAGCGGCCGCCTTCGCGCCCGCCTTCACGGTCGAACCGGCCTTGGACGGCTTCACATCGCCCTTCGTGGGAAAGCTGTCGGCGAAGCCGGTCAGCCGATCGGTGATCCCTTCGACACCGTTGCCGATCCTGTCCAGGCTCCGCTTGCCGAAGGCTCGACCGAGGCCCACGGCCTCGTGTCTCAGCCGGTCGATCGGCAGCTGCGACAGGAGGCCCGAGTCCACCTTGTCCGTAGCTGCGTTCTTGCGAATCTGATCCGTCATGACTCAGGCACCTCCGGTCGGCGCACCTGCGCGACGACGACGGGAGCTCCGCGCGCCTCGGCGCGGCTTCTCCTCTTCGTCCTCGTCCTGCTGGTCCGTCTCGTCGTACTCGTCTTCGGGCTCTTCCTCCGGTTCTTCTGCTTCTTCGTCGTACTCGTCTTCGGGCTCTTGCTCCGGTTCTTCCGCTTCCTCGTCGTACTCGTCCTCGGGCTCTTCCTCGGCGTCCTCGGCTTCCTCGTCGTACTCGTCCTCGGGCTCTTCGTCCGGTTCGTCCTGAGCCTCGTCTACGGGCTCTTCGTCTTCCGGAACCTCATCGGTGTCCTCGTCGGATGACGACGCGCCCCAGAGCGTGCTCTGCTCACGCAACCGATCGCTGAGCTTGTCGATCTGGCCCGCGGCCGCGGCGACCGCGGCTGCCTTGCCGGCCTGAACGAGCTTTCCGCTGACCTGCTGCCCGAGCTTCTGAACGTCGGACGAGCCGCCGAGGCTCTGCGTACCGATCTTCAGCATCTCGAGGCTGCGTTCGCGAACGGCGCTGTTGCTGAGCGCCGACGCAACGACCACAGCGAGTCGCAGTTTCTTGAATCTCCCGAGCACATAGCCAGCCGCTACAGCGGCTCCTACGCGCGTGGTGACAGACATGTTCGTGCTCCCTCCTCGGGTGGCCCTCCAACCACCCACGTACCCCCGGCGGTACCCGATGTGACGAGTGCCATACGTTGGCCTCGTGAAGTGGGCGCGCAGCGTCCCTCAACCGCGAGGGCTGTGCACCGGGGCGCGGAGGATCCAGATAGGCTCCGTGCGGGCCGTTAGCTCAGTCGGTTAGAGCAGAGGACTCATAATCCTTGGGTCGCGGGTTCGAGCCCCGCACGGCCTACCAACGATCGGTGCGCTGGACCTCGTGCATGAGCTCGATCTTGCGGAAGCCGAACTGCCTGTTGATGCGCTGCATCACGTCGTTGGACGGGTCGGTCCAGGTGTGGATGCTGGTGCGTTCGGGGTGGTCGCGCTGGACGGCGGCGAGGGTGGCGACCTTGAGGGCGAGGCCGAGCTTGTGGCCGCGGTGGGCGGACTTGACGAAGGTGTCGTCCTGGATGGCCTCGTCGCTGCCGTGGGCGAGGAAGATGACGGAGTAGCCGACGAGCTCGCCGGTGAGGATCTCGCGGGCGGCGGCGGTGATGCGGTCGTAGGAGCGGGCGGTGCTCTTCTCGGCCGAGCGGATGCGGTCGGCGGTGTGGGCGACGAGGTCCTCGTGGGACTTGCCCGGCATCTCCTTGCCCATCTGGTTGCGCAGGCCGACGAACTGGGCGAGCAGGTCCTCGGGGGTCCGGTCCTCCCACATCAGGATCTCGTAGCCGAGAACGTTGAAGGGCTTGTGCGGCAGCGGGAGGTCGGCGGCGAGGTGGTCCTCGCGGCGTACGGACTTGAAGCCGAGCGCTCGCGCGAAGGCCAGGGACGACTTCGGGGGGATGGTCACCTCGGCGGTCGTCAGGGTGCGGCCGCTGGTGCGGCGTACGTCATCGGCGGCTCGCCACAGCTCGGTGCCGACCCCGCGCCAGCGGTGCACGGGGAGGACGTGGATCCCGAGCTCGACGACGTGGCTCCGCTCCTCCTCCGGGAGGTCGAGCTCGGCGATGCCGATCGTCTCGCCCTGCTCCTTCGCGGCGAGGAGTACGCGGCGGCCGTGATCGTGCGGCATCCGCACGGAATTGGCCAGCGCCTCGAAGGTGCGATGTGACGCGTAGGGTCGATCGAAGGCCATCGATGCCGCCTCCACGGCGTACCAAGCCTTCAGAGCGGTGTCATCGTGGACGTCGACGGGGGCGATCACAGACACGGGCACTATCTAACCGTGTCGGGCAAGGTCGTGGGAACTGAGGTCCCCCAGCAAGCGTTGACACGTCATCTGTCCGGGCCCGAGCCGCCTCAGAGCGGCCCGGGTTCGGTCGAGGGATCGTCGGGGTCGGGGTCCGGAGGACCAGGCGTCTTGGTCGGCGTCGGGGTCGGCGTCGGAGTGGGGGTGGGCGTCGGCGTAGGAGTCGGCGTCGGCGTCTGGGTCGGCGAAGGCGTGTTCGACGGCTCCGGCTCCTCGGTCGGTTCGGGATCCGGGCTCGGCGGGACGTACGGCGCGTGGCCGGACTCCGGAGCGTCGCCGTCGAGCCACGCAGGCGGCGGGAACTCCTCGTAGTCGAGCTCGTCGGTCAGCGTGCCCATGATCTCGACCCAGGTGTCGGCCGGGTAGTCGGCACCGAAGAAGGTGTCGAGCCAGCCGTCGAGGGCGCCGCTGCCCTTGCCGCGGCTGTAGGCGACGGCGGTCGAGAGCTGCGGGGTGTAGCCGACGAACCAGGCAGAGGAGACCTCGTCCTTGTCGTTGGTCGCGGTGCCGGTCTTGCCCGCCGCGGGCTGGACCACGGCACTGGCGGCCTGGCCGGTGCCGCTGGAGACGACCTGCTGCAGGGCATAGGACGTGTCGGCCGCGACGTCCTCGTCCATCGCCCGCTTGCTGTCCGCGGTGTCGTCGTGCTCGTAGATGACGGTGCCGTCGGCGTCGACCACCTTGGAGACGACGTAGACGTCGTTGTGCACTCCGCCGTTGGCGATCGTCGCGTAGGAGTTGGCCATGTTGATCGGGCTGACGGTCGAGTTGCCCAGCGTGAGCAGGAAGTTCTCGGGCTGCATGTCGGCGCCCGACTTCATCGGGATCCCCGGGTAGGCGGGGTCGAGACGGTCGCCGCGCGGGATGCCGGAGCGTACGGCCATGTCGTAGACGTCCTTGCTGCCGTTGGGCAGCGAGTCGGACATCTCCACGAAGGCGGTGTTGATCGAGTCCTCCATCGCCTGGAGGCTGCTGACGTTGGAGCCGTAGCTGTGGCCGTACGGGTCGGCGGCGCTCTGGCCGGAGTTGCGTACAGGCAGGCCGTTGAAGTCCTTGGGAGAGTTGCCGTCCCAGGTGTCCTTGAGCGAGTAGCCGGCCTTCAGAGCCGCCGCCATCGTGAACGCCTTCATCGTCGAGCCGGCCATGGTGGAGCTGCTCGAGGCCCAGTTGATCTGCGACTCGAGGTAGTCCTGACCGCCATAGAAACCACGCAGCGCGCCGGTCTTCACGTCGACCGTGGCCGCGCCGACGTGGAGCTCGTCGGAGACGTCGCCCTCGACGTACGCCTTCTTGTCCTCAGGACGTACGTCGTTGACCGCCTCCTCGACGGTCCTCATCGTTTTTTTGGTCAGCGTGGTGGTGATCCGAAGCCCGCCGCCGTTGATCTCGTCCTCGGTGACCAGCGGGTTGCCCTGCTCGTCCTTGAGCTTGAGGAGCTCGTCGCGGACCAGCTTGAGCGCGTGACCCTTCTGTCCGCCGTAGCGGCTGTCGGAGCGCGGCTTCTTGAACTTCGGCAGCGACTCCTTGGCCTTCTCGCCCTCGGCGGCGTCGACCATCTCCATCTTGACCATCGAGTTGATGACGTAGCGGTAGCGGCCCTCCAGCTCGGCGACCGACTCCTCGCCGTTGCTCGGGTCGAGGTCGTTGGGGTCGTTGAGGATCGCGGCGAGTGCGGCAGCCTCCTGGAGGGTGAGCTTCGCGGCCGGCTTGTCGAAGTAGGCGTTCGACGCCGCCTCGACGCCGTAGGCGCCACGACCGAAGTAGATGGTGTTGAGGTAGCCGGCGAGGATGTCCTCCTTGGACTTCTGCCGGCTGATCTTCAGCGAGATGACCGCTTCCTTCACCTTGCGGGAGTAGGTGCGCTCCTGGGTGAGGTAGAGGTTCTTGACGTACTGCTGGGTGATCGTCGAGGCGCCGGACTGCGTGCCGCCGGTGTTGTTGTTGACCACGGCGCGCAGGATGCCCTTGATGTCGATGCCGCTGTTGGTCCAGAAGGTGCGGTCCTCCGCGGCGACCGCGGCGTCCTTCATCAGCTGCGGGATCTCGTCGTACGGCAGCGAGTCGCGGTCCTGGGAGTCGGCGATGTAGCGCCCGAGCTCGTCCTTGCCGCCGCGGTAGTAGACGAAGGAGGTCTCCTTCTCGTAGGCGGCGTTGGCGTTGGGGATCGGGATGGCGTTGTAGGCCACGATCACACCCAGAGTGCCGATCAGCGCGCCCACCAGAATCACGACGAAGAAGGCCTTCAGGACCTTCTTTCCCCACTTCTTCTTCGGCGTCGGCGTGGGTGTATAAGGCGGATTGCCCTGCCAGCTCAAGTTGTCCCCTCCCGCGGTCACAAACGTTCCTAGAGTACGGCGGGCTCCCAGGCCCGACGCGATCGTCGGCTCCGTGTCCAGGACGTTCCAGCGGGGTCTCAGGTTGCCCCTGAGAGGGCGACGGGCCTCTGTCCTGGGCCGGCGATGCCGTGTCTGCCCAGGTCAGAGGCCCGTTGCGGGAACACTCAGACCAGGAAGTAGAAGGTGCTGTAGTGGTCGGGTGTGAAGTACACATCACCCGTTGTGGTGTCGACCACGAGCCGGTAGGACTGACGCTGCGCACCGCATTCACGCGGGGTCACGTCGAACTCGAGGTAGGAGTGGCCCGAGGGCAGCTCGCCCTCGTAGTTGTTGTAGGTGCCACCGGAGAAGTTGCAGGTGCCGGTCGGCGGCCAGTCGTGCCAGCCACGGTTGGACGGGTAGCCCAGCGAGGCCCAGACCTCGTTGGAGTCGAGGGCCTCGGCACAGCCCTTGTGGGTGCAGCTCTCGATCCAGTCGGCCTGGGCGGCAGGGGCCAGCGCGACGCTCCCACCGAGCAGGCTGGTGGTGGCGACGAGACCTGCGAGGAGCAGCTTGATCATCGTGAGCACGGAGCGGTTCTTCCCGGACATGAATCCTCCAGTGTGTGCGTTACGGACGGTTGGTAATTCTGCTACCTGACACGTCCGGATGGGGGCTCCGAAGGTCACGAACCGGTGAACTCTGGGGTGTAAGTGCGTCCTCAGACGATGCCCGCCTCGCGGGCCACGATCGCCGCCTGGACCCGGGATGCGACCCCGAGCTTCGCCAGGACGCGAGAGACGTGGGTCTTCGTGGTCGCCTCGGAGATCACCAGCCGCTGGGCGATCTCGGCGTTGGACAGGCCCTGCCCCAGGGCGGTGAGCACGTCCCTCTCCCGGGGTGTGAGATCTGTGGGAAGGGACGTGTCGGACGGCCCCGCCGAGGCCGATCGGTCCGGCGCGCCGGCGAGCTCGGCGAGGACCCGGCGGGTCACCTCCGGGGCGACCACGCCGTCTCCGGCGGCGACGTGCCGGACCGCGTCGACCAGGTCGGACGCCTCCGCCGACTTGAGCAGGAACCCGGCCGCGCCGGCGCGGAGGGCACCGAAGACGTACTCGTCCAGGTCGAAGGTGGTGAGCACGAGTACGTCGGCGAGCCCCTCCTCCACGACCTGGCGGGTCGCGGTCACGCCGTCGGTGCCGGGCATGCGTACGTCCATCAGCACGACGTCGGGGCGCAGAGCCCGTGCGTTGGCGACCGCGGTCGCACCGTCGGCGGCCTCCCCCACCACCTCGATGTCGCCGGCAGTGGCCAGCAGCATGCGCAGGCCGGCACGGATGGCGGCGTGGTCGTCGGCGAGCAGGACCCGGATCATGCGCTCGCTCCCGGCAGCGGCAGGATCGCTCGGACCCGCCAGCCGGTGCCGTCGGGGCCGGCCTCGAAGGTTCCACCGAGGGCTTCGGCTCGTTCGCGCATCGACACCAGTCCGGTGCCGGTGCCGGCCTCGGCCGCAGGCTCCTTCGCGGCGCCGGCATCGGTCACCTCGATCGCGAGGGCGTCGCCGGGGATCAGGCGAAGACGAGTGGTGCCGCCGCCGTGCTTGAGCACGTTGGTCAGGGACTCGCGCACGATCCGGTAGACGGCGTGGTCGACCGCGACCGGCAGCGCGAGGTCGGCGCCGTCGAGAAGCCCGCCGGGGTCGTCGACCCGCAGCGGCAGACCGGCCAGTCGCGCCTGCTCCAGGACGGGGCCGAGGTTGGCGGCGCGGGAGGCGGCGGTGAGGTCCTCGGCGTCGCCGGAGTCGCCGTCGGAGCGCAGGACGCGGATCATCGCGCGCATGTCATCGAGCGAGGCCAGGCTCTCGGCGCGCACCGACCGCAGCGCCGCGCGGTCCCGTTCCGGGTCGTGCTCACCGGCCAGCGCCGCACCCGAGGTCAGCGCGATGGCGGACAGGTGGGACGCGACGACGTCGTGCAGGTCCCGGGCCACCGCGGAGCGCTCGGCCCGGACCGCGTCGTGCCGCTCGGCGTCGGCCAGGCGCAGCAGCGCGGCGCTGCGTTCCCGCTCGAGCCGGGCCCGGTCATCGGCGGCATCGGCGAGCTCGCTGCCCTGACGTATGTTGCTGCCCCACCACATCGGGGTGACGACGATCGCGAAGAGGGTGAGCGCGAGCACGACGGGGGTGCGTGGGTCGGAGGTGGCCGCGGCGGAGGCGACGACCGATGCTGCGATGGCCGCCGCGACGGCGACGGCGGCGATGCGTCGCGCCAGCGGCGACCCGTGCAGCTGGCCGGCGAAGAGCGCGTCCCAGAGCACCACCACCATCGCGATGCTGCCCCCGAGCAGCAGGTCTGCCCCGAAGCAGAGGGCGACCACGGTCTGCACCGCGAGCGGACGGCGCCGCTTGAGCACGAGCGCCCCGGCCGCGAGGACGAGCGGGACGAGATGCCACCACGTCGGCACGCTGTCCAGGTCGATGCCGAACGGGTGCACGCCGCGTACGCCTCCGACCTGGCCGAGGGCGTGCAGCGCGAGACCGGCAACGAGGACGACCACGGCGTCGAGCCAGGCCAGCCGGCGGTCCGCGGCGCGCAGGCTCGTGCCACCGCCGAGAAGCGCCGCGGGCAGCTGCTGCAGCAGGGTCTGGCGGTCCACGACACCATCTCAGCACGTACGCCGCCTCCTCGGGGTCATCCGAAGGATGTATCCCTGGGCGGAAGAATCAGCGGTTCGGCCGACGCGCGCGAGGCCGGGCACACGCCAGCCTCGGGGCATGGACATCGACCTCGGCCCACTCACCGGCGATCTGGGCGGCACCGCGACGTACGTCGCGCTGGCGGTGCTGGCGCTGATCGACTCGACCAGCTTCGGCACCCTGCTGATCCCGGTGTGGCTGCTGATGGCGCCCGGTCCGGTGCGGCCCGGGAGGATCCTGGTCTACCTGGGCGCGATCGCCGGGTTCTACGCGCTGCTCGGCATCGCGATCCTGCTGGGTGGCACGGCCGTGGCCGACGCGCTCACCGGGCTGAGCGGCTCGCGCCCGTTCCTGTGGGGGCAGCTGCTCGTGGGCGTCGGCCTGTTCGCTTGGAGCTTCAAGCTGGACCCGCCCGGTTCGGCGAAGGAACGGACCGAGGCGCCGGAGCCGCCGCGCCGCCTGCTCCGCTGGCGCGAGCGGGCGGTCGCCTCGGAGTCGGGCTCGGCCTCGGCGCTCGCCGCGCTGGCGGTGCTCGCCGGGCTGGTCGAGGCCGCCTCGATGCTCCCTTACCTCGCCGCGATCGGAGTGATCGGGACCCAGGGGCCGGACTGGCCGGTGTCGGGGCTGTGGGTGCTCGGCTACTGCGCCGTGATGATCGCTCCGGCGCTCCTGCTCACCGCCGCGCGCGTCTTCGCCGCTCCCCTGGTGGCCAGACCGCTGGCCGTCCTCGACGGCTGGCTGGCCAAGCATGCCGCCAGCGCGACGGCATGGGCAGTGGGCATCGTCGGGTTCCTGCTCGCCCGGGCCACGCTCGGACCGCTCTTCGGCTGAGCCTCACTCCCAGCCGCAGTAGCCGGGCAGGAAGTCGTAGAGGGCGGTCTTCTGGGCCTTGCTGAGCGGGAGGAAGTAGCTCGCGCCGTCCGGGACGTCGGGGCCGCCGACGTGGACCCGGAAGAGGCTGCCGACCTTGTCGTCGGCCAGGGCGTGCGGGTCGCACCGGGCGGGGAGGACCCGCAGCTCCAGCGTGGTCGGGTCGCCCGTCATCGGAAGCGGGGTCGCTCGCGGCCAGGTCGGCGTCTCGGCCGCGAGCTGGAAGAGCACCGTGCCCTCCCAGCCGTCGAAGGTTACGTCCGGGCGAGCCTCGGTCGGGGCGAACGTGACCGGGAGGATGAAGACGCTCTGCTTGCCCTCACCCTCGACCCGGGGCTCGCCGACGGTGATGTCGGCAGCCTCGGTCAGGCTGCCCTCGGCGCAGTCGCGATCGAGGAGACGGTCGACGTTGGCGTACCTGTCCTCGGCCGTGCCGGTGCTGGTGCGCCACTCCTCCTCGTCGCCGGTCCGACGCCAGGTGATGGTCACGTCGGCGTCGCCGCCCTCGCCGCACTTCCCGCGGGGCATGTTGAAGTCGAAGTCCATCTCGGGGTCGACCGGTTCCGAGCCCGTCCATCGGGCCCGGAACCGGTCGCTGCTCACCTCGACGCGTGAGACCTCGATCGAGGTGCCGGTGTCGTTGACGAGGCGTACGAACGCCTCACCGGTGTTGCGCTGGAGCCGGGTCTGGTCGAGGTAGGCCGTGAGCCCGTCGGGCCAGGCCGTCTCGCTCGGCTCGGTCGTGCCGCAGGCGACCAGGGTCGACCCGACCAGGAGACCCGCGGCGAGCACGGCGATTCGGCGCACTGCCGCAGGTTAGCGGAGCCATGGACCCTGGTCACGCTCCTTTCGTGAAGGTCCACGCGCCGGAACCGATCCGGTAGGAGGTGATGCCGTTCTCGGTACCCAGGCGCTCCGGGGCGGACCTGCCGGGGCCGGTGGCCAGGTAGGAGCCTTCGGGGAGGCGTACGACCGCGGTGACGTTGACCGGGACCGTGGCGCGGAGGGTGAGGCCGTCGGCGGTGCGGGTCCAGGCGGAGGCGACGCGACCACGCTGGGTGGCCACCGAGCCCTTGGCGTGGGTCAGGCCGGTGGCCGGCACGGTGAGCTCGACCTCGGCGGCACCCGGGGCGGTGGTGCGGATGCCGAGCACCGACTCGGTGACGTCGACGATGCCGCGCGAGCCCCAGCCGTGGGAGGCGCTGTTGGCCGAGCCGCTCAGCTCCCAGGCCTCGGGAGTGAAGGTGCCTCCGTCGGCGAGCCAGCCTGCCCAGCCGTAGTCGTCCTCGTTGGTCAGCAGGTTCAGGACGCTCTCGCCGGCACCGGCCTCGGCGAGGGCCTCGAGCAGCACATGAGCGGTCATCGGGCCCTGCTTCATCCCCTGGGAAGCGATCTGCTCACCGAGTGCGGGGACGTCCTGCTGCGATGCGACGCCGAAGGCGATGGCGTACGAGGTCGCGTGCTGGCCGGCGTGGGCGGACTGGGTGCCGTCGGCGAGCAGGCCGTCGACGTAGGTCCCATCGGCCTTGCGCAGCGTCTGGTTCATCCGCGTCGCGAGGGCGTCGGCGTCCGAGCGGAGCGCGGCGAGCTCGGCGTCGGGGCGGTCCAGCTCCTCGCCGATCAACGCGACCTTGCGGAGCACGTCTACACCGAGCGCGTTGACCGTGGTCCTGGCGGCGGTGGTCATGTCGTAGCCGAAGCGACCGTGGGCGGGCCAGTCGACGATGCCGTACAGGTACTGGCCGGAGCCGCCGGAGAGGTTGGTGACCAGACCCTGGGTCGGGCCGCTGGTGGCGATGTGTCGGCGGATGTAGCCGGCGGTGGCGGTGAGGTTGTCGTACGCGTCCTCGAGGACGGCCTTGTCGCCGGTCTCGAGGTAGTAGCGCCAGATCCAGTCGGGGACGACCTCGGTGAAGTCGGGGATGTCGCGCTTGCCGTCGCCGTTGGGGTAGACCGCGTTGTAGCGGCCGGCGTCGTTGCCGGTCCTCCAGTAGCGCTCCTGGCTGAGCAGGAACTCCCGGATCGCCTGGCGGGAGGCGACGCGCTCGCGCTGGGCGGACATCAGGCCGATCGAGATGTTGGCGGTGTCGTGCAGGAACTGGCCCTGCTCACGCGTCGGGGTGTCGACGAAGGTCTCCTGGACCGAGTAGCGCAGCGAGCGGTCCATCAGGTCCCACACGTCATCGAGGGTCGCGTCGGAGCTCTCGAACGTGGCGGCGCCGTCCTCGTCGTACGCGGTGTGCACGACGGTCGCGGTCACGTCCTCGGCGGTGATCTCCTCCCCCGCGCCCGGGATCTCGAGGTAGCGGAAGCCCAGATGGCCGACCGCCAGGTAGTCCTGCGCGCCCGCGGCCTGGGTGTAGGGGAAGGACATGTTGGTGCTCTGCGTCGAGAGACCGGTGGTCGAGACCCGGCCGGTGTCGGCGAGCTCGTAGCCGGCCCGGATCGGGACCTGTCGCCCGGCCACTCCGTCCTCGAAGTGCACGCCGGGTCGGGCCGGGATGATCGTGCCGAAGTCGGCGACCGGGGTGCCGTCGGCGGCTTCGAGGATGCGCTCGGGGTGGACGACGGTCTCCTCGAGCCGGGTCTGCTGGCCCTCCAGGTGGGTGAACGGCGCCACCGGGTGCGCGCCGACGACCACGGCACCGGACCACTGGGAGTCGTCGTAGCCCGGCGCTGTCCAGTCGCCGATCTGCTGGGCGGCCTGGCCGTCGAGATGCTCGATCCACAGGCCCTCACCGTTGCGGGTGCCGACGGTGACGTACGGGCCGCGGCGGACCTTCCAGGAGCCGTCGGTGACGATCGTGGTCGTCTCGCCGTCCGCGTAGGTCAGCTCGAGCTTCAGGAGCACGCCGGGGATGCCCGCGGCGCGGCCCTGGCCACCGCTGAACCAGTGCAGCTTGACGCCGAGGGCGAGGGTCTCGCCGGGCGTGACCAGGTCGGTGACGTCCGCGGCCTGGTAGTAGCCCTCGCTCGGGTAGCCGAAGTTGCTCATCCGGTCGGCCTGCTCGCCGCCGAGATAGAACTCGGCGGTGTGGCTGGCGGCCAGGTAGCTACGGGCGCGGACGATCTTGCCGTCCGGGACCTCGACCTCGGTGCGGGCCAGGGTCCACTCGTCGCGCTCCTGGGCGGGGTTGTCCGCAGTGCCCGGTGGTCTCCTGATCCAGCTCGCGCCGGCCCAGTCGCCGTCGCCGATCCCGGTCTCGAAGGCGGCCCTCGCCGACCACCGCGACGGGAGCTTGCCGCGGTCCCAGGTCATGACCCGCCAGGTGTAGCGGCTGCCGGGCTCGAGGGTCTCGCCGGCGTAGTCCACGTAGGACTGCTGCGCGGAGGTGACCTTGCGGGAGTCCCAGACGATCTCGCCGGCGGCGTCGCGTACCTCGATCTTGTAGGCGCTCTGCACCTCGTTTGCGTCGCCGTCGTGGGGCAGCCAGCCGAACCGTGGGGTCAGGTCGGTGTTGAGCGGACGGGCGACGTCGTCGACGGTCAGGCCGACGGGTGCGTCGGGCGCGGTGTTGGCGGACGCGGCACCGGTCGGTGTCACGGCCGCCGCGAGGCTGGTGACGACCAGGGCGCTGGTGACGATCGCGGCCAGGCGGAGCTTCATGGGGTCCTCCGAGCGAGTTGGTACGTTGCTGTGCCCGGTTCCGGGCACAGCCTTCAGGTTCAGCAGACGGCGCGAAGCCGCTCGACCTCCGGGCTCTCACCCGAGCTCGTGCTGATGACATGGCATCCGGAGGGCACGTCCTGGATCGCCAGGTAGGAGCCCTCACGCGTCGCGGGGACCGGCTGCCCGTCGAGGAAGACCTGCTCCCCGGACGGCGCCGGCACGAGAACCTCGGCCCGGGAGTTGCCCGGAACGCTCACGCCGACGTCGATGCCGCGGTCGGTCGTGGCGTACGCCGCGCCGATGCGTCCGCGGAGGGTGGGCAGGGTGACGTGTGCCCACGGGACCCCGGCGGGCTGGGGCCGGACGCGGAACTCCTCGTAGCCGGGCACCAGGGGCTCGATGCCGAACATGCCTTGGGGCACGTTGTAGGCCGGCGATGCCGCCCAGGGGTGCGACCAGGTCATGTTGGGCTTCAGCGAGGTGTCCCAGGCCTCGGCGGTGGCACCGGCGCCCTTCGCGATCATGTTGAGCCAGCTGCGGAGCCCCGTGCTCGTCAGCAGCTGGTGCGCGACGTCTCCGCGGTCACCGTCGTAGAGGGCTTCGAGGACGAAGGCGGCGCAGTAGACGCTGCAGGCCATGCCGCGGGTGCCGATGTAGTCCGCGGCGCGTTGCGCGACCTCGCCCTGGGCGAGTCCGAACGCCGTGGCGAAGACGCTGGCCTGGATCGCCCAGTGCTGGATCGGGGTGCCGTCGGCGTCGAGGCCGTCTCGGTAGGCACCCTTGGCCGGGTCCCACAACCGGTCGTTGGCCGCGTTCCGGAGGCGGTCGGCGATGGCGGTGTAGGTGGCCGCGTCGTCGTCATGCCCCAGCGCCGTCGCGATGTCCGCCATGTCGCGGAACGACCGGTGGCCGATCGCGTTGATGACAGTGTTGTAGGGGCGGAAGACGTAGCCGTCGCGCTCGGATGCCGGCCAGTCGACGATGTCGCAGTCGGTGCACGAGTTGGAGCCGTTGGATCCGGTGTTCTTGCGGATGAGTCCCGTGGACGGCTCCACCCACTTGAGCGGGAGCTTCTCCTGCAAGGCGGTGTAGTTGCGGGCCAGGGCCGCGGTGTCACCGGTCTGCTGCCACGAGTCGTGGAAGGCCAAGATCGTGTACATCGGCCACTCCGTCGGCCAGGTCCTGCGGGTGAGCAGGTACTCCAGGGAGTAGTTGCCCAGGGTCGGGTCGCTGGAGACGAAGAAGTTGGCCATCATCTGCAGGTAGCTGTCGGCCTCGTAGGCTCCGCGCTCGCGGCTCCAGGAGTCGACGTAGAGGTCGTGGTTGGTGGCCTCGATCGTGTTGCGCGACAGCGCCCACACGCGGTCGAGGTCGTCATCGGCGGAGTCGAAGATCGCCTCGTCGGTGTCGAAGGGATAGATCTGCGCCAGGGCCGGGAAGTCGGCGGCGCCCAGGCCGGAGGGAGCCCCGATGACCTCGGCGTAGCGGAAGACCCGCATCCCCCAGGTCTCCAGGTGCTGCTCACCGGCACGCAGCGTCCATCTGTCCTGGTAGGTGTTGCCGGTCCGCATGGCGTATCGCACGGTCTGGGGCGCGGACAGCTCTTCGCCGAACCGGAGGTCGAGCACCTGTCCCGCGGTGCCGTCGATGTCCAGGGAGAGGCCGCCGATCCATGTCCGGCCGTAGTCGATGAAGTAGTGGCCGGGCGCCTTCTCCACCACGCTGACCGGACCCCTCAGCTGCTGCTCCACCTTCGCCGTGGGGGCCGCCCGAAGGTCGCCGAAGGCCGGACGTACCGCGGCGTCGTTCCAGCCGGAGTCGTCGAAGCCCGGCTCGGCGAAGCCGTCGGGCCAGTGGGCCGACTGCAGGTTCTCCTTCGGTGCCGAGAAGAACGAGGTCCCGATGCTGCCGGCGGAGGGGAAGACGAGGCCACCGGAGCGACTCCGCCACTGCGGACCGCTCACGATCGCGTCACGGGTGCCGTCGGTGTACTCCACGACGAGCCGCCCGAGGAAGCGTCGGTCGCTGCTGGTCCAACCGAGCACCCCGATCGCGTTCTCGGCTCCCGGCCGCAGTGCGGCGGTCACGTCGAAGCCGTCGTATCGAGCCTCGCCGCGGATCGGCTGCGTCGGTCCGAGACCGACGAACTCGCCGTTGAGCCACGCCTTGTAGACGTACTGCCGGCCCGGCGCGGTCGAGGATGCGGTCGCATAGAACGTGGCGGCCGCGATCGGCTTGTCGGGCAGCGTGAACTCGTGCCGGAGGAATGCCCAGTCCTGCGACTCGACTCCGTAGACGCAGTTGGCGTTCGTGCCGACCTCGAGCCAGCCGCCCACCGCGGCGCCGCAGGCGAAGTCACTGCCAGCAGAGAAGTCGTTGGCGTAGAGGACCTCGCCCGAGGCGGAGGTGACGCTCAGGTCGTCCCATCTGTTGCGCTCGGAACCGCCGGTGCGGAAGCCGACCGAGCCGGCGGCGAAGTCGGTGAGGGTGCGGGTGTCGACGAGGGTGTCGTCGAGCCACGTGCGGATGGTGGTTCCCTCTGCCTGGATGCGCAGCCGGTAGGAGGTGTCGCGGACGAGGGGCTCGGGCAGCGGCACCGAGTCGAGCTGGGTGAAGGTCCCGCCCACGCGCTTGTGCGGAGCGAAGGTGTTCACCCCGTCGCCGCGGAACTGCCACATGTAGTAGTTGCTGGCGTCCGCGGCCCGGAAGGCGATGGTGGCGTTCTGGGACGTGATCCGGAAGGTGGTGTCGATCGTGACGTCGCCCCAGGCGATCGTGCGGGCCGGGGCGAGCCAGATCGGCTGAACCTGACCCCACTCCTGACCGGGACCGGTGGTGAAGGTGGCGACGCTCGACCAGTCCGAGCTCTTTCCGCGCCCGTCCCACGTGCGGACCCGCCACTGGTAGGTCTGCTCGGGATCGAGCGCCGGACCGTCGTAGGGCACGTTGGTGCTCGCTGAGGACCTGACGCGACCGGAGTCCCAGACGCCGGCGGCTCCGATGCCCTCGGTGATCCGGGCCACCTGTACGCGGTAGGCGCTCTGCTCGGCGAAGGGAACGTGCCAGGCCAGCAGCGGCGAGCTGAGGTTCTCCACGTCACGCGGCGAGGGCAGCTGCGAGACGGTCAGATGGGTGGCCGCCGCGCCTTCGACGGCGACGGCCGGGACTGGTGCCGCGACGACGAGGACACTGATCACGATCGCGGCCAGGCGGAGCTTCATGGGGGTCCTCCGGATCGGGATTGATACGTTTCAGAGCACTCCGAAGACTATGACCACGGTCACACGATCGGGAAGGGTGTGGCCGGATCCGGTCACCGTCTGCCGGCGACCACCAGGACGTGGAGGGTGCGGGGTCCGTGGACGCCTTCGACGCGGTCGAGCTCGATGTCGCTGGTGGCCGACGGGCCGCTGATCCACGTCTGCGGCCGGGCGGGATCCAGAACACCGATGGCATCGGGTACGTCGGGGACCACCTGGTCCTCGCGGACGACGCAGATGTGGGTGTCGGGGACCAGCGAGATGGCTCGGCGGCCCTGGTCGGGGGCGTGGTCGAGGACGATCGTGCCGGTCTCGGCGATGCCGACCCGGGCCTCGGTGACGACCGCTGCGATCCGGTCCAGCTCCGCGGCGGTGAGGGTGCCGTCGTCGACGATCGCGCCGGGGACCTGGACCGACAGCCCGGGCGGGACGACCACGCGGCCGGCTGGGAGCGCGGCGGCGATGCGGTCCTCGAGCTCCTCGGCTCCGCAGCGCTCGACCACGGCGCGGTAGTCGGCCACGCGCTCGGCGAAGAGGTCGACGACCGCCGGGGTCGCGACCGGCGCGAGGTCCCGAGGGGCGCCGGCCTCGGCGAGGTCGATCGTCGAGCCGGCCAGCGCCTCGCGAACTCTGGCGAGGATCTCGGTGCGTGCGTCAGTCATCGCTGCCATCTCCCATGCGGCCGTTGTCGGTGCGGCCGCCATCCGTGCGCAGCCACCAGGCCCGGAAGCTCTCCCCCGGCGCTTCCGGCAGATCTCGTGCGCCGATCCAGGCGGCGGGTCCGAAGCGGCGCGCGAAGCGCATGCCGAGACCGGTGAGGCGCTCGACGGCGGCGAGGCGGCGCGAGCGCCCCAGGACGTACGCCGCCCCCTTCATCGCCACGGCCTCGGGCTTGGGTATGCCACCTCGGTGGGCGTCGACCACCTGGGCGCGCTGGTCGACCAGGACGGAGGGGATGTCGATGCGTACCGGACAGACCTCGAAGCAGGCGCCGCACAGCGATGAGGCGTACGGCAGGGAGTCGGTCTGGTCGTCGTGCCCGACTCCCTTCAGCAAGGGGTTGAGGATGGCGCCGATCGGGCCCGGGTAGACCGAGCCGTACGCATGGCCGCCGGTGCGCTCGTAGACCGGGCACACGTTGAGGCAGGCCGAGCAGCGGATGCAGCGCAGCGCCTGACGACCGACCTCGTCTGCCAGGGCGCGGGTGCGGCCGTTGTCGAGCAGCACCACGTGCACCTCCTGCGGGCCGTCGCCGGGGGTGATCCCGCTCCACGTCGAGGTGTAGGGGTTCATCCGCTCGCCGGTCGAGGATCGCGGCAGGAGCCTGAGCATCGGGTCGAGGTCCTCCCAGCGGGAGACGACCTTCTCGATGCCGACGACGGAGACCAGTACGTCGGGCAGGGTCAGGCACATCCGGCCGTTGCCCTCCGACTCCACCACGACGAGGGTGCCGGTCTCGGCGACCGCGAAGTTGGCGCCGGAGATCCCGACCTTCGCGCGCAGGAACTTCTCGCGCAGGTGCTCCCGCGCTGCGGCGGCGAGAACGGCCGGCTCGTCGGTGAGGTTCGTCGGCGCCGGACGGCCGGCAGCGCCCATCTTCGACCGGAAGATCTCGCGGATCTCGGCGCGGTTGCGGTGGATCGCCGGCACCAGGATGTGGCTCGGCAGGTCCTCGCCGAGCTGCACGATCAGCTCGGCCAGGTCGGTCTCCCAGGCCGCAATGCCCTCCTCGGCGAGCGCCTCGTTGAGCCCGATCTCCTGGGTCACCATCGACTTGACCTTCACGACCTCCTCGGCATGGTGCGCCTTGGCGATCGCAGCGACGATCGCGTTGGCCTCGGCGGCGTCGCGGGCCCAGTGGACGGTGGCGCCGTTGGCGGTGAGGGTCTCCTCGAGGCGTACGAGCTGGGTGTCGAGGTCGAGCAGCGCGCGCTCCTTGACCGCGGCACCGGCCAGGCGCAGCTCCTCCCAGTCCTCGACCTCGGCGACGACCTTCGCCCGCTTGGCGCGGATCGTGCCGGTCGCGTGGGCGAGGTTGTGGCGCAGCTGGGAGTCGGCGAGGGCCTCGCGCGCGGCCTCCGGGAAGGCCGGCATGCCGACGAACGTGCCGCTCATCGGGCCACTCCATCTGCGTGGCTCGACTCGGTCGAGGCGAGGATCTCGGCGAGATGGACGGTGCGTACGCCCGAACGCTGCCGGGAGAGCACGCCACCGATGTGGGTAAGGCAGGAGTTGTCGCCGGCGACCACGATCTCGGCGCCGGTCTCGCGGATGTGGCGGGCCTTGTCGGCGCCCATCGCGATCGAGGTGTCGGCGTTCTTGACCGCGAAGGTGCCGCCGAAGCCGCAGCACTGGTCGGCGCCGGGCAGGTCGACCAGCCTGATCCCCCGCACCGACTCCAGCAGCCGTCGCGGCCGGTCCCCCACGCCCAGCATCCGCAGCGAGTGGCAGGTCGGGTGGTAGGTCACCCGGTGCGGGTAGTAGGCACCCACGTCGGTCACCCCGAGCACGTCGACGAGGAACTCGGAGAGCTCGTAGACCTTCGGGGCGACCTCCGCGACGGCTCGCTCGAGGCCGGGGTCGCCGGAGCGGCGGGCCACGATCGAGTGCTGGTGCCGGGCCGAGCCCGCGCACGACCCGGACGGCGTCACGACGGCGTCGTAACCGGCGAAGGCGTCCACGAACGTACGCACCACCGGGACCGCCTCGTCCAGGTAGCCGGTGTTGACCATCGGCTGCCCGCAGCAGGTCTGCGCCTGCGGGAAGTCGACCTCGACGCCGAGCCGGCGCAGGAGGCGTACGACGGCCTGACCTGTGCTCGGGTAGAGCGCGTCGTTGATGCACGTGACCATCAGCGCGACTCGCATCCGGCGGCCTCCTTCGTCTCTTGTGTCCATCACATCAGTTCAGATGAGTCCGGTGCGTACGGCCCTCACGACCGCCTCCACACTCGTCCCCGCTCCCAGCGCATCCGCGGCCGCCCGGAGACGGCGCCGCACCGTGCGCTCGGAGATGCCCAGCGCCCGCGCGATCCGCTCGATCGTGTAGCCCCGAGCGAACAACGCCAGCACCTCCACCTCGTCCGATGGAAGGTCGGTCGTAGTGGAAGGTCGTACGCCGCCCGAGGCCGCCACGGTTCACTCCTGTCTCAGCATGACGCTGATCGTTGGATGGGCCGATGAGTGGGCTCGCGACCGGACACCGCGCTCATCCGGCCACCACCTTCTCGACGTAGGGCACCAGTCGCACCGGCCCGGCGAGCCCGTAGCTCTGCCTGGTCGCCACGCCGTAGACCGACGGGGTGACGGTGCGCAGCCGGTTGAGCAGCGTCGAGGCCACCTCGATCTCGATCGTGTTGGAGCCGGGGACCAGGGCATGGCCCAGGTCGACCACCGGGTCCATCGGGTCGCACGGCGCCAGCAGCTCACCGTTGACGCGCACCCGGAAGGTGTCGTTGACCTCGCCGAGCTCGAGGTAGGCGCCGTCCTCCGCGGTCCAGTCGGTGCCGAGGTCGATGCTCGTGCGGTAGCGGCCGATGCCGGAGGCGTCCTCGAGGCCGGCGACCTTCGACCAGGACTGCGGCGCCGCGAGGTCGCTGGTCACGACCTCCTTCGTCGTCGCGAGGTCCTGGGGGTCGGCCGGGTTGGCCGGCTTCCAGTCCTCGAGCGCGAGGGCCCAGGACTGTGGCGCCACCGGCTCGCGGACCCGGTCGACGGCGACCTTCACCCTCCGGCCGTCGGCCTTGGTGAGCTCGAAGGTGCCGGACGTCGTCGTGCGCAGCGCGACGTTGGCGCCCCGCGCCACCACGGCCTGGCCAGCGGTGGCGACGGGGAGAACAGAGCGGGCGACGCCCGCGCCCGGAGCCGCGAGAGCGACCACGGTGGACTGGCCGGGAACGAGGTCGACCCGCACCCGGACCCGGTCGCCGGCACGCTCGTAGGCGGCGATCCGGGTGACCTCACCGGTCCACGCGTCCAGCAGCCACGGCACGGCGGCGCGGTCGGTGGCGGTCAGCCAGACGTCCTGCTGCACCGGGTTGAGGCGCCGGTTCTCGGCGTGCCGGGCGTTGGCGAGGTAGTAGAGGTCGACCTTGCCGGTGACGCGCCGGACGTGCATCACCGTCGAGTCGGCGTGCTCGACGTCGCGTACGACACCGAGCGCGGCCAGCTCGTTGCCGACCTCGGCCTCGGGGACGGTGCGGGTGGTCGGCAGGGCTCCGACCTGGGCCATCAGCGAGCGCACCTCGGCGGTGGCCGCCTCGCTGTCGCGCCCGGCGACGGTGACCTGCGACCAGTCGCCGATGAGCACGATCGGCAGGCCCTTGCGGCCGAGTGCGAGCAGCCGCTTCGCGCCGTCGATCTCCATCGTGAACGCGTTGCTGCGCAGGTTGTCGGGGCCGACGACGACGGCCTTGTAGGCGGGGCCGTCCGGCGCCAGGCGGCCGTTCGCGACGTCGACGCCGTCGAGCGCGAGCAGCGAGGCACTGACGAAGGAGTGCGACCAGCCGAGCTTGGTGCCGTTGTTGGTGATCCACTGCGGGCCGATGCCGGTCGAGGCCCAGCCCTTGTGGCGCCAGAACGCGACGTCGTACTTCGGGGTGCCGGTCTGCAACACCAGCTGGGTGCGGGCGAGGTAGGCGGCGATGCCGGGGATGTGCTGCCACTGCGGAGTGCGTGGCCCCCAGGCCTCGCCGAAGCCGATCGCGCCGTTGTAGTAGGGCGAGAAGGCCGCGAAGCCCGGCCAGGTGACGTCGGGCGCCTTCGCGTAGGGGAAGCCGTGGATCATCAGCTGGTTCACGCCGGCGACGAAGATGCTGTTGATCGTGAACAGCGCCTGGTTCTGGGCGGTCGGGCTGGTGCTGTTGGCGCCCCAGGTCGTGTTGTACGCCGCGCCGTTGTAGCAGATCGCCTCGCAGGAGAGGACCGTGTGGCCGGCGAGGTCGCGGCCGGCGGCCATCACCCGGTAGTCGTCCAGGTTCTTGAAGCCCAGGGACTCCGTCTCCGGTACGTCGACCACGGCCGCGTGCTGCATGGTGTCGGTCTCCAGGCCGTAGGGCTGGATCCGGATGCCCATGCCGAGCGTCTTCGCGAACTCCTGCATCGGGCGCAGGTGGTGGTCGCGGTAGAGGTCGGAGAGCACGATGTTGTAGTCGTCGCGGATCTCGTTGGTGCGGAGGTTGTCGGCGGTCGCGGGGTCGGCGGCCGCGATCGAGAACTGGTACTTCTCGTCCTTCTCCAGCACGAACGGCAGCCATGGCCGCAGGTCGTAGCCGTGCTTGGCCTCGAACTCGTCGAGGAGGTCGCGCGTCCAGATCGTCGCCTCGGTCTCGATCTCGAGGGAGTCCTCGAAGAGGTAGCCGCCCGCGGCCCGCAGCAGCGTACGCAGCTCGCCGTCGAGCACCCGGTCCTGCCACAGGTCGATGACCTTCTGGGCGCCGCGGCGGTTGAAATGGTCGACCACGTAGGCACGCGGGGAGGTGTGCGGGCCGGCCTCGGGCTCCTGGCCCGAGCCCCGCTGCCAGGTCGCGAGCACGACCCAGGTGGCGCCGGCCGGGTCGGCCGGCGCGGTCCAGGTGAGGTGCTCGCCCTCGACGCTCCCGCTGAGGTCGAGGTAGGAGGCGGGGTCGAGGATCGTGCTGGTGATGTTGTTGTTGCGGTCGCGTACGTAGCCGGTGACGCGGTGCGCCTGCACGGTCACCAGCTCCGCGCGGGTCACCGACGACGCCGGCTCCACGACGGGCTCGGGAAGCGCAGCGTCGTAGGACGACCCGGCAATGACGACCGCCTGACCGTGCACGAGCTCGGTGCAGGCGGCGTCGTCGTCGGGGGTGATCGTCGGGACCGCGGCCGGCCAGGAGGGGCCGACCGTCAGGTCCACGCGTACGTCACGCTTCGCCGCCTGCGCGAGCGCGGCCTTGACGCCGGCCACCCACGGTGCGGTCCCCCACCCGTGTGTCGCGACGTCGATGTCGATGTTGCGGGCACGCAGGCTGTGGGTGACGTCGGCGACCTCGAGCACGCCGAAGCCGGCGTCGGCGACCTGGTCGACCTCTCGCGCGATCTCGACCGGGTCGACGAGGCCGTGCGGCCACCACCAGCGGAAGCCCGCGGCGGTGGCGGTCCCCGGCTTGCGGAACGCCTTGACGAAGGCGTCCGGGAGCCCGGAGGTGGCGGTCGCGGTCGTGGCCCCGGCGGGGGTCGCGGCTGCGGTCGCTGTGACGCCGGCGGCAGCGGTGCCGAGGGTGGCGGCCGCGGTGCCGAAGAGCGCGCGGCGGCTCAGCCGGGCGTTGGAGAGGAAGTCGGTCATGGGGGGGGTGCCTTCGGGGAGCAGGGTCAGGAGATGCGGGCCTCTGCGGCGGCCCAGTCGAGGCCGGCGCGCGGCTCGAAGCGGCGTACGTCGTAGGAGCGGCGGACCAGGTCCCGCATCGCGGGGAGGTCAGGCAGGTCGGCCCCGAGAGCCCTGCCCTGGACCAGGACGTTTCCGAGTGCGGCCGCCTCGACCGGGCCGGCGAGAACCGGCAGGCCGCAGGCGTCCGCGGTGAGCTGGCAGAGCAGCTCGTTCTGAGAGCCGCCGCCGACGACGTGGACGACCTCGGGCGAGGTACCCGCGAGGGCGGCCGCGGTGCGGACGTGACGTCGGTAGGCGACGGCGAGGCTGTCGAGGATGCAGCGGGTGATGGCGGCCGGCGAGTGTGGGATCGCCTCGTCGGACTCGGCGGCCAGCGCGGCGATCCGCTCCGGCATCGGGTCGGCCGACGTGCTCGGGAAGAGCAGTCGCGGGTCGTTGATGTCGACGACCGTACGCAGCGGCTCGAGCTCCGCCGCGGCAGCGAGCAGCGAGCCCAGCTCCGCGCCCTGGTAGCGCCGCTCGCTCCACGAGCGCAGCGACTCCGACAGGACCCACAGACCCATCACGTTCTTGAGGAACCGGATGGTCCCGTCGACGCCGACCTCGTTGGTGAAGTCGGCGAGCCGGGCCTCCTCGGTCAGCACCGGCTGGTCGAGCTCGAGGCCGACCAGCGACCAGGTGCCCGAGGAGATGTAGGCGAACTCCCCGTTGCTGCCGGTGTCAGCGGGGACGCCGACGACCGCCGAGGCGGTGTCATGGGAGCCCACCGCGACCACGGGTACGTCGGTGGTGACACCCAGCTCGTCAGCGACCTCGGCCAGCAGCGTGCCGAGGAGAGAGCCCGGGTCCCGAAGGGGCGGGAGGACCCCCTCGGGAATCCCGAGCTCTCGGCACAGGTCGACCGCCCAGGCGCCCTGACGGACGTCGTAGAGCTGGGTGGTCGAGGCGTTGGTGCGCTCGGCGCCGATCGCACCGGTGAGCCAGTAGCCGAGCAGGTCCGGCACCAGCAGCATCGTCTCGGCGTTGTCGAGCGCGGTGGTGCCGCGCGCCGCGACGAGCTGGTAGATCGTGTTGAACGGGAGCTGCTGGATGCCGGTGGTGCCGTAGAGGGTCGCCGCGCCGATCTGGGCGACGACCTTCTCGGCGATCCCCTCGACTCGGGCGTCGCGGTGGCTGAAGACCTGGCCGAGGAGCTGGCCGTCGTGGTCCAGCAGCCCGTGGTCGATGGCCCAGGAGTCGATGCCGATGCCGTGCAGCGGCCCGGTCCGGGCCACCTCGCGGATGCCGGTGAGCACCTCGCGATGGATGCCGAGCACGTCCCAGAAGAGCGATCCGCGGACACGTACCGCGCCGTTGGGGAAGCGGTGCAGCTCGTCGAGCTCGACCCGGTCGCCACCGATCCGGCCGGACATGACCCGGCCGGAGGTGGCGCCCAGGTCGACCGCCGCGACCCTGATGTGTGGACTCATCGCAAGAAGGCCGCCGCGACGCCGGCGTCGACCGGCACGTGCAGACCGGTGGTGTGGGTCAGGTCGGGACCGCAGAGCACGAAGACGGCGTTGGCGATGTTCTCGGGGAGCACCTCACGCTTGAGCAGGGTGCGCTGGGCGTAGAACTTGCCGAGCTCCTCCTCCTTGACCCCGTAGACCTCGGCGCGCTTGGCACCCCAGCCGCCGGCGAAGATGCCGGAGCCCTGGACCACGCCGTCGGGGTTGATGCCGTTGACCTTGATGCCGTGCTCACCGAGCTCGGCGGCCAGGAGGCGTACCTGGTGGGCCTGGTCGGCCTTCGCGGCACCGTAGGCGACGTTGTTCGGTCCGGCGAAGAGCGAGTTCTTCGAGGAGATGTAGACGATGTCGCCGCCCATCTCCTGCTCGATCAGCACCTTCGCGGCAGCCTTGGAGACCAGGAAGGAGCCCTTGGCCATCACGTCGTGCTGGAGGTCCCAGTCGCGCTCAGTGGTCTCCAGCAGCGACTTCGACAGCGACAGGCCGGCGTTGTTGACGACCAGGTCGACACCGCCGAAGGCGAGCACCGCGGCGTCGAACATCGCCTGCACGGCGGCCTCGTCGGAGACGTCGGCGGCGAGCCCTACAGCCACGTCGCTGTTGCCGATCTCTTCCGCCGCAGCCTGGGCCTTGGCGAGATCGAGGTCGGCGATCACGACGCAGGCGCCCTCGGCGGCGAGCCGCTTCGCGGTGGCCTTGCCGATACCGGAGGCGGCGCCGGTGACCAGCGCGACCCGGGTCGCCAGGGGCTTGGGGGCGGGCATCCGCTGGAGCTTGGCCTCCTCGAGCGCCCAGTACTCGATCCGGAACTTCTCCGACTCGTCGATCGGGGCGTACGTCGATAGCCCCTCGGCACCGCGCATCACGTTGATCGCGTTGACGTAGAACTCCCCCGCGACCCGTGCCGTCTGCTTGTTCTTCCCGAAGGAGAACATCCCGACGCCGGGGACCAGGACGATGAGCGGGTCCTTGCCGCGGATGGCGGGGCTGTCGGCGTCGGCGTGGCGGTCGTAGTAGCCCTGGTAGTCCTCGCGGTAGCTGACCGCGAGCTCCTTGAGCCGGGCGATGCTGTCCTCGACGGAGGCCGTGGCCGGGAGGTCGAGGACCAGCGGCTTGACCTTCGTACGCAGGAAGTGGTCGGGGCACGAGGTGCCGAGCTCGGTCAGGCGCGGGTGAGCCTCGCGAGCCAGGAAGTCGAGGACCACCTCGGAGTCGTTGAAGTGGCCGACCATCGGCTGGTCCGCCGAGGCGATGCCGCGGATCGTGGGGGCGAGCGCAGCCGCCTTCGTACGCCGCTCGGCCTCGTCCAGCGGTCCGTAGCCCTCGAGCGCGGGACCGAACGGCTCGGCCTTGCTGTGCTCGTCGATGTAGGCGGCGGCCGTGTCGATGATCCACAGCGAGTTCTTCTCGGCCTCCTCGCTGGTGTCGCCCCAGGCGGTGATGCCGTGGCCACCGAGGATGCAGCCGACCGCCTGCGGGTTCTTCGCCTTGATCTCGGCGATGTCGAGGCCGAGCTGGAAGCCGGGGCGGCGCCAAGGCACCCAGACGACCTGGTCGCCGAAGATCGTGGTGGTCAGCGCCTCGCCGTCGGCGGCCGTCGCGATCGCGATGCCGGAGTCGGGGTGGAGGTGATCGACGTGGGCGGCATCGACGAGGCCGTGCATCGCCGTGTCGATCGAGGGAGCCGCGCCGCCCTTGCCGTGCAGGCAGTAGTCGAACGCGGCGACCATCTCGTCCTCGCGCTCGACGCCCGGGTAGACGTCGACGAGCGCTCGCATCCGATCGAGCCGGAGCACGGCGAGGCCGCTCTCCTTCAGGGTGCCCAGGTCACCGCCGGAACCCTTCACCCAGAGCAGCTCGACGTCCTGGCCGGTGACCGGGTCGGTCGCGGTGCCCTTGGCGGAGGTGTTGCCGCCGGCGTAGTTGGTGTTCTTCGGGTCGGCGCCGAGGCGGTTCGAGCGCGCGATCAGGTCTTCTGCAGTGGTCATGAGTCTTTCAGTTCCATCCAGCCTGGGTGCCGCCGATTCGGGCGGCTTCGATCTGTTCCTGGTAGCCGCTGGCCAGGTAGGCGCGCATCGGGTTCGCGGGCAGGCCGCGGTCCTCACGCCACCCGCCGAGGTCGGCGCGTACGTCGGTGTAGAAGGCGTCCATGAAGATCTCGTTGGCCAGGAGTACGTCGCCGTCCTCCTGCGCCGCGGCGAGAGCGTCGGTGTCGAGGAGGAGCGCCCGTGCGGACATCTCCTGGACGTTGAGCACGGACCGGATCTGCCCCGGGATCTTCTTCTCGATGTTGTGGCACTGGTCGAGCATGAAGGCGACCCCGCCCTCGGCCACGGGCTTGAACCCACCGCCACGGACCACCTCGACGAGGATCCGGAAGAGCTGGAACGGGTCGGCCGCACCGACGATCAGGTCGTCGTCGGCGTAGAAGCGGCTGTTGAAGTCGAAGGAGCCGAGCTTCCCCAGCCGCAGCAGCTGCATCACGATGAACTCGATGTTGGTGCCGGGCGCGTGATGGCCGGTGTCGAGGCACACGACGGCCCGGTCACCGAGGGCGCTGACCTGGGCGAAGGACGTGCCCCAGTCGGGGACGTCGGTGTGGTAGAACGCCGGCTCGAAGAACTTGTACTCGAGCACCAGGCGCTGCTCCTCACCGAGGCGCTCGTAGATGGTCGCGAGCGACTCGGCGAGCCGGTCCTGGCGGCCGCGCATATCGGCCTGGCCCGGATAGTTGGACCCCTCGGCGAGCCAGATCTTCAGGTCGCGCGAGCCGGTCGCGTGCATCACCTCGATGCACTCGAAGTGGTGGTCGATCGCCTTCTGCCGGATCTTCGTGTCGGTGTGGGTGAGCGCACCGAGCTTGTAGTCGTCGTCCTGGAAGGTGTTGGAGTTGATCGTGCCGAGCGCGATCCCTTGGTCCTCGGCGTAGGAGCGCAGGGCCGCGTAGTCATCGACCTTGTCCCACGGGATGTGCAGCGCGACGCTCGGCGCCAGGCCGGTGAAGCGGTGAACGGTGGCCGCGTCGGCGACCTTCTCCTCGGGGGTGCGCGGTGTGCCCGGGGTGCCGAAGACCTTGAACCGGGTCCCCGAGTTTCCGTAGGCCCACGAGGGGACCTCGATCTCAAGGGCGGCCAGGTCGCCCGAGATCTGGTCGAACGTCGTCATCGGAGAGCCTCTCTATGTGCGGTTGAAAGGTTTCAAAGCGCGCATCCGACGTTAGTGGCGCACGTCACTTGCGTCAAGAGGAGGACGGCTTTCGTTGCGTTTCAGTTCGCCCCGACCCTCGCCGAGTCGGCGCGTCCTGACCGCAACCGTCACCGAGTCGGCGCGTTAGAACGCGCCGACTCTCGGCGAGGGATTCAGGCGCGACCGAGCTGGTCCTCGAGATGGAAGACCTCTTCGAGGCGGAGGAAGCCCTCGTCGGGCGCGACACCGTCGAGATCCTCGAAGAACTCCGCCATCTCCGCCTGCCAGCGGGCGTTGACCTCGGTGGCCGCCATGCCCGCCCGTGCAGCCTCGATGGAGGGGGTCTCGACGTAGCCGATGAGCAGACCGTCGGGGCGCAGGAACAGCGAGTAGTTGTGCCAGCCGGTCTCCGCGAGCGCCTGGAGCATGTCTGGCCAGACGGCGGCATGGCGCCGCTTGTACTCCTCGATGCGCTCGGGCTTGACCTGCAGCTGGAAGCAGACGCGCTCCATGACGACCTCCGATGAAACGATTTACGCACGGACGCTAATGAGCATGTCCGACATCGGTCAATCCCGGTAGCGTCCTTCCTCGTCACCAGCGCCGCCCACGGCCTATGCTGCGATTGAACGTTTCAGGAAGGAGACCAGGTGGCGATCACACCAGGTGCGGGTACACCGCGCAGCGCCTCGGTCAAGGATGTCGCGGCCACCGCAGGCGTCTCCCTCGGCACGGTGTCCAACGTGCTCAACCGCCCCGACCGGGTCAGCCGGACGACACGCGAGCGGGTCGAGCGCGCGATGGCCGACCTCGGCTTCGTACGCAACGAGTCGGCGCGCTCGCTGCGCACCGGCAGCACCCAGTCGCTGGCCTACGTCATGCTCGACGCCGGCAACCCGTTCTTCACCGACGTCGCCCGTGGCATCGAGCTGGCCGCCGAGGCGGCCGGGCTCTCGCTCTTCCTGTGCAACAGCGACGGCCGCTCGGCCCGCGAGGGCGCCCATCTGGCCCACCTGCAGCAGCAGCGGGTCCAGGGCATCCTGATCACCCCGGTCGACCCCGACGACCCGCAGCTCGACCAGCTGATCGAGCGGGGCACCCCGGTCGTCATCGTCGACCGCACCCGGGCCGGGTCGTCGTTCTGCTCCGTCGCCGTCGACGACGTCCTGGGCGGCCGGCTGGCCGTCGAGCACCTCATCGACGCCGGCCACAAGCGGGTGGCGTACGTCGGCGGCCCCGAGTCGATCGGACAGGTCCGCGACCGCGGCGAGGGCGCACGGCAGGCCTGGGCCGAGGCCGGGCTGCCGCCGGAGGACCTGGTCGTACTCACGTGCGACGCTCCCACCGTCGCCTCCGGCCGTGCCGCCGGCGAGCGGCTCGTCGGGCTGCCCGCCCGGCGCCGCCCCACCGCCGCGTTCTGCGCCAACGACCTGCTCGCGCTCGGGCTCCTCCAGCAGACGATCTCCAGCGGCCGGACCGTGCCCGGCGACCTCGCGATCGTCGGCTACGACGACATCGAGTTCGCCGCCGCAGCTGCCGTACCGCTCTCCTCCGTGCGCCAGCCCCGCCAGGACCTCGGCCGCCGCGCCGCCGAGCTCCTCCTCGACGAGGTCGGCAACCCCGACCACCAGCACGAGCAGGTCGTCTTCACGCCGGAGCTCGTCGCCCGCGCCTCCACCCTCGGACGCCCCTGACCGCCGAGCCGGCCGGAGCACGAGCGGGCGTACGTCTTCGTCGGATGCCTTAGGCTCCAGGATCGGAAGCCGAAGGAGAGTCAGTTGGCCGGAGAACGCGCAGCGACGCTGAGCGATGTCGCCCGCGAGGCAGGGGTCTCGCTGGCCACCGCGTCGCGCGCGTTGAACGGGAGCGACCGGGTCGTGCGCCCCGAGCTGCAGGAGCGGGTCCTGGCCGCGGCGAGCAAGCTCGGCTACACGCCCAACGCCAACGCCCAGGCCATGGCGCGCGGCTCGACCGAGACGGTCGGGCTCCTGGTCAAGGACATCTCCGACCCCTACTTCTCCACCATCGCCGGCGGCCTGGCCGACGAGGCCGAGAAGCACGGCCTGCTGGTGATGCTGTGCAACACCGGCGGCCAGCCCGAGCGCGAGCAGAAGTTCCTGGCCGCGCTGCGGCGCCAGCGCAGCCGGGCGATCGTGCTGGCGGGAAGCGACACGGCCGACGTACGCCACACCAGCGAGGTCGCCGACCTGCTGACCTCCTACCTGGACGGCGGCGGCCGGGCGGCCGCGATCAGCCAGCCGCGCCTGCCTGTCGACACCGTCGTGATCGACAACCACGGCGGCGCCAAGGCGCTGGCCGAGCGGCTGGTCGGCCTCGGCTACCGCCGCGCCGCGGTGCTCACCGGTCCCGAGGACCTGCTGGTCTCGGCCGAGCGTCACGCCGGCTTCGCGGAAGGGTGGCTGGAGGCGACCGGCTCGGAGCCGGCCTGCGTCTCCGACGAGTTCAGCCGCGACGGCGGACGCCGGGCGATGACGCGGCTGCTCGAGGACGGCCCGAAGGTGGACTGCGTCTTCGCGGTCAACGACCTGATGGCGGTCGGCGCCCTCGCCGCCTGCCGGCAGGCCGGCGTCGAGGTCGGCCCCGATCTGGCCGTCGCCGGCTTCGACGACATCGCCACGCTGCGCGACGTGACACCCGGGCTGACCACCGTACGTCTCCCGCTGGCCGACATCGGCAGGCTGGCGCTCGAGCTCGTCCTCGGCAAGCCGTCGGCGGAGCTTCGCAAGCGGTCCGTCCACGGCGAGGTCGTGCTGCGGGAGAGCACTCCCCCGCGTACCTGACAAACCCCGACTCGGCGCAACTGTCCCAAGAGCCGGCGCCGAGTCGGCACTACGACATGGAACAGACGCGCCGACTCGGCGTTCCTGGCTGAGACAGACGCGCCGACTCGGCGGGGTTGAACGCCGGCTCGGTGGAACACCCTCTTGCGACGGCCATCACATTTGCCATACCGTACTGGAAAGCGCTTTCCCCCATCGCTTTCCCGCGATTCCAGCAGACGAGGAACCCTCACATGGCCACACGACGGCTCGGCATCATCATGAACGGCGTCACCGGACGCATGGGCTACCGCCAGCACCTGGTGCGCAGCATCCTGGCGATCCAGGAGCAGGGTGGTGTCGAGCTCTCCGACGGCACCCGGATCCTGCCCGACCCGATCCTGGTAGGACGCAATGCCGAGAAGCTCCAGGACATCGCCAAGGAGCATGGCCTGGACCGTTGGACCACCGACCTCGACGAGGCCCTCGCCAATGCCGAGGACACGGTCTACTTCGACGCCCAGCTGACCAACGTCCGCGAGGTCGCCATCACCAAGGCGGTCGCGGCCGGCAAGCACGTCTACACCGAGAAGCCGATCGCCGACGACGTCGAGGGCTCGCTGCGCCTGGCGCGCCTGGCCGCCGACGCTGGTGTGAAGAGCGGCGTCGTCCACGACAAGCTCTACCTCCCCGGCCTCCTCAAGCTGAAGCGGCTCGTCGACTCCGGCTTCTTCGGTCGCATCCTCAGCGTCCGCGGCGAGTTCGGCTACTGGGTCTTCGAGGGCGACCTGCAGCCAGCCCAGCGGCCGAGCTGGAACTACCGCAAGGAGGACGGCGGCGGCATCACCACCGACATGTTCCCCCACTGGAACTACGTCCTGGAGAACCTCTTCGGCAAGGTCGAGGCCGTCACCGCCAGGGTCGTCACCCACATCCCCGAGCGCTGGGACGAGAAGGGCGCGCGCTACGAAGCCACCGCCGACGACTCCGCCTACGGCATCTTCGAGCTCGAGGGTGGGATCGTCGCGCAGATCAACTCCTCGTGGGCGACCCGAGTCAACCGCGGCGAGCTGGTCGAGTTCCACGTCGACGGCACCCACGGCTCCGCCGTCGCCGGCCTGCACCACTGCGTCGCCCAGGACCGCAACCTGACCCCGAAGCCGGTCTGGAACCCCGACCTCGTCGAGAGCATCCGGTTCCGCGAGCAGTGGTCCGAGGTGCCCGACAACCAGCCCTTCGACAACGGCTTCAAGGCTCAGTGGGAGCAGTTCATCCGCTACGTCGAGGGCGACGGCGAGCACCCGTACGACTTCATGGCGGGGGTCCGCGGCGTCCGGCTCGCCGAGGCCGGGCTCACCTCGTCCGCCGAGGGCCGCCGGATCGAGCTCGGAGAGATCCAGCTGTGACCTCCGTACGCCTCCCGCTGCCCGATGGCAGCACCGAGCTCTACACGCTCGCGGCCCCCACGGAGTGGACGAAGCCGAGTGCGCCGTTCACCTCCCGCACCGCGTACGCCGCCGCCCACGTCGTCCCCCGCACGCTGGCCGAGAACGTGCCCGGCGCCCCCGCGGACATCGACTGGGACCGCACCCTGGCCTACCGGCACGAGCTGTGGTCCTACGGTCTCGGCGTCGCCGAGGCGATGGACACCGCCCAGCGCGGCATGGGCGTCGACTGGACCGCCGCGGCCGAGCTGATCCGCCGCTCCGCCGCCGAGGCGGCCACTGTCGGTGGGGCGATCGCCTGCGGCGCCGGCACCGACCAGCTCTCCCTGTCCGCTGTCCCCGAAGGCAGACAAGGCCTGGCCACCGTCATCGACGCCTACCGCGAGCAGATGAAGGTCGTCGCAGACACCGGCGCGACCACGATCGTGATGGCCTCGCGCGCGCTCGCCCGGGTCGCTCGCAGCGCCGAGGACTATGCCGAGGTCTACGCGACCCTCCTCGACGAGGCCGAGAGCCCGGTGATCCTGCACTGGCTGGGCGACATGTTCGACCCGGCGCTGGCAGGCTACTGGGGCTCGTCCTCGGTCGAGGAGGCGACCGAGACCTTCCTCGACGTGATCCGGGCCCGGCCCGGCAAAGTCGACGGGGTCAAGGTCTCGCTCCTCGACGCCGAGCACGAGGTCGGGCTGCGCCGGGCGCTGCCCGGCGGCGTACGGCTCTACACGGGGGACGACTTCAACTACCCCGAGCTGATCGTCGGCGACGGGACCGAGGAGGGCGAGTTCTCGCACGCGCTGCTCGGCATCTTCGCCGCGATCTACCCGGCCGCCTCGGCCGCGCTGCAGGCGCTCGACGAGGGTGATCCCGAGACGGCCAGGCAGCTGCTGGAGAGCACCCAGGCGCTCGGCCGCAAGATCTTCGAGGCGCCGACCTACTACTACAAGACCGGGATCGCGTTCCTCTCCTGGCTCAACGGCCACCAGCCCGGCTTCTCGATGGCCGGCGGCCTGCACACCGGTCGCTCGGTGCCCCATCTCGCCGAGGTGTTCCGGCTGGCCGACGCGGCCGGCCTGCTGACCGAGCCCGACCTCGCGGCCGCACGCATGCGCGCCTTCCTCACCGTGCAAGGAGTCGACCAGTGACCGACGGCATCACCGGGCTGGAACGCCTCTCGCTCAACACCAAGACCACCAACTCCTGGACCCTTGCCCAGGCTGTCGACGGAGCCGCCCGCGCCGGCATCCCCGCCCTGGGGCTGTGGCGCGACCGCGTGCACGAGGCCGGGCTGGAGAAGGCCGCCAAGCTCGTCCGCGATGCCGGGCTGCGCGTCTCCTCGCTCTGCCGCGGCGGCTTCCTGACGGCATCCGACGAGGCCGGGATCGCCAGCGCGCTCGAGGACAACAAGCGGGCGATCGACGAGGCCGCGACGCTCGGCACCGACGCGCTCGTGATGGTCGTCGGCGGCCTACCCGCGGGCGACGTGGACCTGGCCGGCGCCCGGGAGCGGGTCGCCGAGCGGCTCGCCGAGCTGGCACCGTACGCAGGCGACCACGGGGTGAAGCTCGTCCTGGAGGCGCTGCACCCGATGTACGTCGCCGACCGCGCGGTCCTCTCGACCCTCGGCCAGGCACTCGATCTGGCCGCGCCGCACCCGGTCGACGCGGTCGCGGTCGTCGTGGACACCTTCCACGTCTTCTGGGACCCGGACATCGCGGCCCAGATCGAGCGGGCCGGAGCCGAGGGCCGGATCGCGGCGTACCAGGTCTGCGACTTCAACCTGCCGATCCCCGCCGACGCGCTGCTGGCGCGCGGGATGATGGGCGACGGGGTCATCGACTTCGCGTCGATCACACGGATGGTCGCCGCGACCGGCTACACCGGCGACGTCGAGGTCGAGATCTTCAACGAGGCGGTCTGGGCCGGCGACCCCGACGACGTGCTCGCCACCATGGCGCAGCGCTACCGCGACCTCGTCCTCCCCCACCTGTGATGCCGGCTCGTCGGATCGTCATCGCCTGCGACAAGTTCAAGGGCTCGCTGACCGCACGCGAGGTCGACGATGCGGTGGCCGCCGGGATCCTTGCCGCGAACCCCGGGACAGAGGTACGCATCGTGCCGATCGCCGACGGCGGCGACGGCACCGTGGCGGCGCTGGACGGTGCCGGTTTCGACCTGGTGCCGGTCCAGGTCGCCGGCCCGACGCTCGAGCCGGTGGCGGCCCACTACGCCGTACGCGGCGACCTGGCGGTCGTGGAGCTCGCCGACACCTGTGGGCTGCTCCGGCTGCCCGGCGGCCGGCTCGCCCCGCTGACAGCGTCCTCACGAGGTCTCGGTGAGGCCGTGCTCGCCGCCGTCGACGGTGGTGCCCGCACGGTGGTTCTCGGCCTCGGCGGGAGCGCCAGCAACGACGGCGGCGCGGGATTGCTGCGTGCCCTCGGCGCACGGTTGCTGGACGCATCCGGGGCCGAGGTCCCGGAGGGCGGTGGATCGCTCGGCAGCCTCGCGGAGATCGATCTCTCCGGCCTCGACCCTCGTCTCCAGGAGACCGAGATCGTGGTCGCCTGCGACGTCGACAACCCGCTGCTCGGCCCCCGCGGCGCGGTCGCCACCTTCTCCGCGCAGAAGGGCGCCGGTCCCGCGGACCAGGAGCTGCTCGAGGCAGCCCTGGCGACGTACGCAGCCACTGTCGCCGAGACCACCGGACGCGATCGCGCCGAGATCGTCGAGGCGCCCGGCGCCGGAGCGGCCGGCGGCGTCGGGTTCGCCGCTCTCGCGGTGCTCGGCGGGCGGGTCGAGCGCGGTGCCGAGCTGCTGCTCGGCCTCGTCGGCTTCCACGAGGCCCTCGACGGTGCCGACCTGGTCGTCACCGGCGAGGGCTCCTTCGACCATCAGACCCTGTCCGGCAAGGCGCCGATGGGTGTGCTCCAGGCTGCCCGCGAGGCGAACATCCGCGCCGTCGTCGTCTGCGGCCGCACCACCCTCTCCCCCATCGAGGCGGAGAAGGCGGGGGCCGCCCAGGTGCACGCACTCACCGACCTCGAGCCCGACCCCGAGCGCTGCATGACGAACGCCGCCGAGCTGCTCTCACAGCTCGGCGGCGAACTCGGGTAACGCACGCGTAGATCTCGACCCGCCCGTCGTTCCGGGCGAGCAAGCTCGCCGGAACGGGGCTCGCTCGATCTCTTCGCGTTGTGACCCTGCGACTCCGTCGCAGGGTCACAGGCTCAGAAGTCGAAGTCGTCGATGTTCGACTCGTCGAAGACCGTCGGCTCACCCAGGACGACTACGCCGTCGGCGCCGACGGTGTACTCACCCAGGTCACCGGCCTCGAAGGTGTCGCCCTCCTTGCCCTCGATGTCACCCGAGGCGAGCGCGTCGGCGGTGTACGCGGCCAGGTAGCCGAGCTGCTCGGGGTCCCACAGCGCGAAGGACTTCACGGTGCCGTCCTTGATGTACTCCCGCATCTGGTTCGGGGTGCCGAGACCGGTCAGCGCGACCTTGCCCTTGTACTCCGAGTCGGACAGGTAGCGGGCAGCCGCGGCGATGCCGACCGTGGTCGGGCTGATGATGCCCTTGAGGTTGGGGTGGGACTGAAGCAGGCCGGCGGTCTTGTCGAAGGACGTCTGGTCGTCGTCGTTGCCGTAGACGGTGTCGACGAGCTTGATGTCGGGGTGGCTCGCGGCCAGCTCCTCCTCCATCAGCTTGATCCACTCGTTCTGGTTGGTGGCGTTGGCCGCCGCCGAGAGGATCGCGATCTCACCCTTGCCGCCGATCTGCTCGGCGATCAGGTCGACCTGGCTCTTGGCGATGCCGGCGGCGTCGGCCTGGCTGACGAACACGTCGCGGAACTGCGGCTCGGTGTCGGAGTCCATCGTGACGACCTTGGTGCCGGCGTTGCGGGCCTCGTCGAGGGCGTCACCGATGGCGGTCGGGTCGTTGGCCGAGACGACGAGCGCGCCGGCGCGCTGCTGGGTCGCGGTGTTGATGAAGCTGACCTGGGAGTCGGGGGTCGACTCGGTCGGGCCCACCTGCTCCCACTTCGTACCGATCTCGTCCGCGGCCTTCTTGCCACCGGTGTCGGAGGCGTCGAAGTAGGGGTTGCCGAGGTTCTTCGGGATGAAGGTGATGCTGCTGGTGTCGCCGCCACCCTCTCCATCGCTGCCGCTGTCGCTCCCGCCGCCGCAGGCGGACAGGGCGAGGCCGAGGGCCGCAACGATGGCGACGGCACTGCCTGCGCGTCGGAACTTGCTGGTCATGTCTCTCACTCCGATTTCTTTGAGGATGGTTCGTCCGAGCTGTGTTGCCGGCGATAGGTGCCGACGATGCGACCGGTCCAACCGAGAACGCTGGCCGCGACGACCGCTGCGATGAGAAGTACGCCGGTGATGATCTGGATGAGGTTGGCGCTGAGCCCGTCGAGGCGGAGCGCGCTGCCGATGGTCCCGATCAGGACGACGCCGGCGATGACGCCGGGAATGGCTCCGCGGCCGCCGAAGATGGACACCCCGCCGAGCAGCACCGCCGCGATGACCTGGAGCTCCAGCCCGGTGGCGTTGTCACCACGCGCGCTGCCGTAGCGCAACGTGAAGTAGATGCCCGCCAGCCCCGAGATCAGCCCGCTGAGCGTGAACAGGATCAGCTTCGTACGGTCGACGTTGACGCCGGAGAAGCGCGCCGCGTCCTTGCTGAGCCCGGCCGCGAAGATGCCGCGCCCGAAGGGCGTGAAGTGCAGGATCACGGCGAAGATCAGGATCAGGACGACCAGCGGGATCGTCATCAGCGGGATCTGGGAGTCGCCGATCCGGGCTTGGACGGCGTCGCCCCAGGAGTCGGGCCAGTCGGTGATCGCGGTGGTGCCGAGCGCGCCGACCGCGATGCCGCGGAAGAGCGCCATGGTGCCGATCGTGACGGCCAGCGACGGCAGTCCGTAACGGGTGACGAGCACGCCGTTGAGCGCTCCGGCGACCGCGCAAGCGAGCAGAGCGAGCACCATCGCGAGGGCCAGGGGGACGCCCTCGCGATGGAGCACCCCGAACAGGACGCTGGAGAGCCCGACGACGCTCGCCACCGACAGGTCGATCTCGCCGGTGATGATGATCAGCGTCATCGGCAGCGCGATCAGCAGGATCGGCGTGATGTCGAGGACCAGGAAGTAGACCGTGATCGGGTCGGAGAAGTTGAGGATCGCGACCGAGGCGTACAGCCACACGACCACGAGCAGGGCGATGATCGCCGAGTCCCGGGTCATCAGGGTGCGCTGCCACCACGGCTTGGCGTGCGCTGCGTACGTCCGGGCGGGTGCCTTCTCGGCAAGGAGACTCATGCCTCTTCCCTCTCTGCGAGGAGCTTGTCGTGCTGACGGCGGGCGAAGTAGCGGTCCAGGACGATCGCGCCGATGATCAGCGCGCCGACGACGGCCTGCTGCCAGAAGTCGGGGATGCCGAGGATCGGGAGCGCCCGGTTGATGGTGACGAGGAGGTACGCCCCCAGGGCTGCCCCGAGCACCGTGCCGCTGCCGCCGAAGATGGCCACGCCACCCACGACCGCGGCACCGACGGCCTCGAGCTCGATGCCCTGGCCGACACCGGAGCTGATGGTGCCGTAGCGGGAGACGTACAGGATCCCGGCGAGGCCGGCGAGGGCGCCCGAGGTGGCGAACGCCTGCAGGACCCGGCGCTTGTCACGCAGCCCGTAGAGGGTGGCGGCGTCGGGGTCGGAGCCGATCGCATAGAACTCGCGGCCGACACGCGTGGAGCGCATCAGGTAGATGGCGACCGCCAGCAGGGCGAACGAGATCCAGGCGAGGTTGGGGATGAACAGGAACGATCCGGTGCCGAAGTCGAGCAGCCCGGGCGGGATGTCGGAGGCGTTGATCCGGTCGCTGCCGGCCCACTCGAGCATGATCCCTCGGTAGACGTAGAGCGTGCCGAGGGTGATGACCAGCGCCGGCACCTTGGCGAAGGCGACCAGCGCCCCGTTGATCAGACCGAGCACGGCGCCCGCGGCGACAGCGATCAGGACGACCAGGATCACCGGGAGCCCGGTGTCGAGGAAGAGCCGCCCGGCCAGGTAGGCCGTGAGCCCGAGGGTCGAGCCGACGCTGAGGTCGACGTTGCGGGTGACGATCACCATCGCCTGGCCGATCGCCAGGCACACCAGGATCGCTGGGGTCAGGGTGAGGTCGCGCCAACCGTCCGTGCTGAACAGGAAGTTGGGGTTCACCGCCGTGGTCACCACGAGCAGCAGGATGAAGGCGACGGCGATGCCGGTCTCGCGCTGCTTGAGGAGCCAGGTCAGCCGGCCGGCTGCTCGGTGGCGTGGCTGCGGCGCGGCCGGGGCGGGCGCGTCGAGCGTGGTGGTCATGATGCCTCGCTGACGTTCAGGGTGGTGGAGTGGTGGGCCGTCGCCGCGCGCATGACGGCCTCGGGGGTCGCCTCCGCGCGGCTCAGCTCGGCCGTCTGGTGACCCTCGCTGAGGACGATCACGCGGTCGGCCATACCGAGCACCTCGGGGAGCTCGGAGGAGATCATCAGGATCCCGAGACCCTCCTGGGCGAGGGTCGAGAGCAGGCGGTGGACCTCGGACTTGGTGCCGACGTCGATGCCTCGGGTGGGCTCGTCGATGATCAGCACCTTGGGCCGGGTCGAGAGCCACTTGGCCAGGACGACCTTCTGCTGGTTGCCGCCCGAGAGCGTGCCGGCCAGGGTGTCGAGCGTCGCGGCCTTGACCTCGAGCCGGGCTGCCCAGTCGGCGGCCGAGCGGTTCTCGATGCCGGTGCTGATCAGCCCGGTGCGGGCGAGCCGGCCGCTCGTCGGGAGGGTGATGTTGCGCGAGATCGGCGCGTCCAGGACGAGACCGTGCTGGCGGCGGTCCTCGGGGACGAACGCCAGCCCCATCTCGATCGCCCGCCTCGGGTCGCCCGGCGGGACCGGCTTGCCCTCCAGGGTGACCTCGCCGCTCTCGTAGGGGTCGACACCGAAGATCGCCTGCGCGACCTCGCTGCGCCCGGCTCCGACGAGGCCGGCCAGGCCGACGATCTCGCCCTCGCGGACGGTGAGGCTGATGTCCTGGAAGAGTCCGGTGCTGGTGAGGCCCTTGACCTCGAGCAGGGGCTTGCCGACGGTTGCCTCGAGCTTCGGGTAGAGGTCGGAGACCTCGCGCCCGACGAGCCGCTGGACGATCTCGTCCTCCGTGACCGCCGAGATGGGGTCGGTGGAGATGTAGGCGCCGTCGCGCATCACCGTGATCGTGTCGCAGAGCGCGAACACCTCGTCGAAGCGGTGCGAGATGAAGACCACGGCGCAGCCCTGGTCGCGCAGCGTGCGCGCCACGCTCATCAGCCGCTCGACCTCGTTGCCCGACAGGGCGGCGGTCGGCTCGTCCATGATCAGGACCTTGGCGTCGAGCGAGAGCGCCTTGGCGATCTCGATCAGCTGCTGGTCGGCGATCGATAGGCCCTCGGTCGGACGGTCGGGCTCGATCGGGACTCCGAGCCTGGCGAAGAGCTCGACGACCTCGGTGCGCATCGCGGCGCGGTCGATCTTGCCCCAGCGGTTGGTCGGCTGGCGTCCCATGAAGATGTTCTCGGTGACCGAGAGGTCGGGAAAGAGGGTCGGCTCCTGGTAGATGACCGCGACCCCGGCCTGCTTGGCGTCGGCGGTGTTGCGGAAGTCGACCTGCTCCCCGGAGAGCAGGTAGTCGCCGGCGTCGCGGCGGTAGAGCCCGGCGACGATCTTGACCAGGGTCGACTTCCCGGCACCGTTCTCCCCCACGAGCGCGTGGATGGATCCGGCCTCGACCCGGAGGCTTCCGGACCGGAGGGCGCGTACGGGGCCGAAGGACTTGGCCACGTCCCGCAGCTCCAGTGCGGCGGGTGTGTCCGGCATGGGCAGCTCCTCGAATTGAAAGGTTTCAAGCCTGGTTTACGCTAGTGATGGCAATCACATACGTCAACACTCTGAGGCCGCTAATTTGAGCGAGATCCGGACTTTGTCATCAGACCGCGTCGACGCCCGCCCGCATCCGGGCGGGAATCCAGCCGCGTCAGACGGCGTTCAGAGCCCCATGCACGCACTCTGGGTATGGGCACATCCGCACGCGTCATCACTCAACGGACGGCTGCGCGAGGTCGGCGTGAACGCGCTCGGCGCGGCCGGCTGGAGCGTCGACGAGATCGACCTCTATCGAGAAGGTTTCAATCCACTTCTGGTGGAGCTGGGCGAGGCCGACGTACGCCGCCACCAGGACCGGCTGCGAGAGGCCGATCTGCTGGTCGTGCAGTTCCCGCTGTGGTGGTACTCGATGCCGGCCATCCTCAAGGGCTGGATCGACCGGGTCTTCGAGTCGGGGTTCGCCTTCGACGTACCGGACCCGGAGACCGGCAAGCCGCTCAAGTACGGCAAGGGCGGCCTCGTCGGCAAGCGCGCGCTGACGATCGTCACCGCCGGCGACCGGGCCGCGAGCCTCGGTGCACGCGGGATCAGCGGCCACATCGAGGACGTCCTGTGGCCGCTGCTGCACGGCACGTTCTGGTACACCGGGATGGATCCGCTGCGCCCGCACCTCATCACCGACACCGACACCATCGACGCCGAGCTCATGGCTCGGATCGAAGCCGACCTGAGCGTACGTCTCCAAGGCGTGATGACCGAGCCGCGACTCGACTACCGGCCGATGGCCGACGAGCACTACGACCACACGATCAGGCTCCACGACTCGGTCGCGCCCGGGGAGGACGGGCTCAGCGCCCATCGCGAGGGCTGAGGTTGCCCCGCTTCCTCGGCCCGTCGTGACGAGGGACCGTTACGCTTGGACCTCCGGACGGAGGAACCGTGAAGAGACTCGGCATCACGGCAGGGATCGTCGCCCTCGCCATTCCGGCCACCGCGTGCGGCGGCGGCAGCGGCGACAGCGACACCGATGGCACCCTCGCAGGCGGCGGCGATGACCTCTCCGCGGCTGACGCGACGGCGTACGAGGAATGCTTCGATGCCACCTGCGAGGTGCTCGTCGAGAAGGGCACCGAGATCGAGCTCGACCCGGACCTGGGGTGGGAAGGCACCCCAGGCCTGGGCACGAGCGGCTGGCAGCGGCTCACCGTCACGGACCTGAGCGCGGACGGTGTCGGACTGACCCTCTCGGCGGCCGACACCTCGAGCACCGGCGGGATGGCCACGATCCTTCCGGTCGGCGACGGCAAGGCCTACTACCTCAAGGGCATGACCGCGAAAGTCCTCGGCGCCGCCGAAGGACAGGCGGTGCTGTCGCTGAGCTGGTCCGAAGGCTGACCCTCACAGCTGGGAGTCGTAGACGCGTACGTAGTCCACGACCATGCTCTGAGGGAACTGGGTGGTGCCGTCGGGGTTTCCGGGCCAGTTGCCGCCGACGGCGACGTTGAGGATGAAGAAGAACGGCTGGTCGAAGACCCAGGGGTTGGCGCCGGTGTTGGCCGTGGTGAAGGTCTGGTAGGCCACCCCGTCGACGGACCAGGTGATCGAGCCGGGGCGCCAGTCGATGGCGAAGGTGTGGAAGGTGTCGGCGAACGACCAGCCCTGCGGGTGCATGTACTGACCGGTGATGCCGTTGCCGCCGGAGTATCCCGGACCATGGAGGGTGCCGTGGACCAGGTGGGGCTCGTAGCCGACGTTCTCCATGATGTCGATCTCGCCGGCGTTCGGCCACGGCGTGTTCGGGAACTGGCCGCCCAGCATCCAGAAAGCCGGCCAGATCCCCTGGCCGCGCGGGATCTGGATCCGCGCCTCCAGGCGGCCGAACTTCGGCTGGACCTTGCCCTTGGTGGTGAGCCGCGCCGAGGTGTAGCCGCTCCCGCTCCGACGGGCCGTGATGACCAGGTTGCCGTTGCCGTCGAGGGCCGAGTTGTCGCGGGAGTCGGTGTAGGTCTGGAGCTCGTTGTTGCCCCAGCCGCCACCTCCGGTCTCGAAGTTCCAGTTGGCGCCGTTCGGGGCGCTGCCGGCGGGCCCGTCGAACTCGTCGGACCAGGTCAGGGCTGCCGCCTCGACCTCTCCGGTGCGGGTGGCCGCGCCGCCGGAATCGGGGCCGGGCACGGCGGCGGGCGCGGCCAGCGGGGCGACCAGGACGAGAGCCAGAGCGGCGGTCGCCGTGAATGTGGTGCGGATGGTGCGGATCCTCGAGCTACGCATCGAACGCTCCTTCATGGGGGTTAACTGTAAAGCGACCTTACTGTTATTTGCCGTCCTGCGGAACGGAAACGCCGGGCGACGTCCGGTCACCGCGAGATACCGCTCGATGCGCTCTAATGGGTTCCCGGAGCGGGGCCATCGGGGGCCCTGCAGGTGAGGTGATCGCATTGGCACGGGATCCATACAGGCCACGGACGCCGATCATCGGCATGACGATGGTGTTCCTCGCGTTGGCGATCGTCGGGGTGACGGCGTACCTGCATCTCGGCTGGTGGTCGCTGATCGGCTACGCCGTGGCGGCGGTCGCCGCCGTGGTCGGCGGATGGCTCCTGTTCAAGGACGTGCCCGAGCCGCCGCACTCCGGACCGGGAGCGGGCCGATGACAGACACCGAAGACCAGACCAGCGGCCAGGTCAGCGGCCTGACCGACGAGGACGAGGGCTACCACAAGAGCCTCAGCCCACGGCAGCTGCAGATGATCGCGATCGGCGGCGCCATCGGCACCGGACTGTTCCTGGGAGCGGGCGGCCGCCTCCACGAGGCCGGGCCGGGCCTGTTCCTCGTCTACGCCTTCTGCGGCGTGTTCGTCTTCCTCATCCTGCGTGCGCTCGGCGAGCTCGTGCTGCACCGACCCTCGTCGGGATCGTTCGTCTCCTACGCCCGGGAGTTCCTGGGTGAGCCGGCCGCGTTCGCCGCCGGCTGGATGTACTTCCTGAACTGGGCGATGACCTCCATCGTCGACGTCACGGCGATCGCGACGTACATGCACTTCTGGGGCACGTTCGAGGTCGTCCCGCAATGGGTGATCGCGCTCGTCGCGCTCGCGGTCGTGCTCTCGATGAACCTGATCTCGGTCAAGCTCTTCGGCGAGCTGGAGTTCTGGGCGGCACTCATCAAGGTGGTCGCGCTGCTGGGCTTCCTCGTGCTCGGGATGATCGTGCTCGCCGGCGGTGAGGAGCTCAACGGCCAGGAGACCGGGATCGGCATGGTCATCGACAACGGCGGGCTGTTCCCGGTCGGTGTCCTCCCGCTCGTCATCGTCATCTCCGGCGTCGTCTTCGCGTACGCAGCGGTCGAGCTCGTCGGCACCGCCGCCGGTGAGACCGCCGAGCCGGCCAAGATCATGCCCCGCGCGATCAACTCCGTCATCGCCCGGATCGCGGTGTTCTACGTGGGCTCGCTCGTGCTGCTCGCGCTGCTGCTGCCCTACACGACCTACCGGGCGGACGAGAGCCCGTTCGTGACGTTCTTCGACCAGCTCGGGATCGCGAACTCCGGCACCATCATGAACCTCGTGGTGCTGACCGCGGCGCTCTCCTCGCTCAACGCCGGCCTCTACTCGACCGGGCGCATCCTGCGGTCCATGGCGATGAGCGGGAGCGCGCCTGGCTTCACCGCGCGGATGTCGAGGAACGGGGTGCCGTTCGGCGGGATCCTGCTCACCGGCTGCATCACGCTCCTCGGCGTCGGCCTCAACGCGATCGTGCCGGGCCAGGCGTTCGAGATCGTGCTGAACATGTCGGCGCTCGGCATCATCGCCTCCTGGGCGACCATCGTGATCTGCCAGATCCAGCTCTACCGGCGCTGGAAGAAGGGCCTGATGTACCGGCCCGACTTCCGGCTGTGGGGATCGCCCTGGACCGGCTACGCCACGCTCGTGTTCCTTGCGACCGTGCTGGTCCTGATGGGCTTCGACTACCCGATCGGCACCTGGACGGTCGCGACCCTGGTCGTCATCATCCCGGCGCTGATGATCGGCTGGCGGCTCGTCCGCGACCGCGTCCAGCAGATCGCCCTCGAACGCGAGGGCTACACCGGCGCGATCCCGATCAGGGCGGAGCGGCCGATCTCCGACGAGTCGACACGCGGCCCCGGCGACGACGACGGACCGAGCCGCTGACCCTCGTGGTCAGGCGACCGGGCCCTCGCCTAGCGTCACGGTCGCGGTGTGGGCCTGGCCGGCGGCATCGGTCCAGCTGACCGTGACCTCGTCGCCGGGCTCGTGGTCACCGAGCACCGAGGTGATGTCGTCGATGCCGGCCACGGCGGTCCCGTCGACGGCAGTGATCGTGCTGCCCTCGGTGACCCCGGCGGCCTCGGCGGCGCCGTCCTCGACCACGCCGACGACCAGCGTCGACCTGGTCGTGTCGACCTGCACCCCGAGCGCGGCGCCCGAGCCACCGATCTCGACGTCGCCCGACTCCTCGCCGGCCAGGATCTGGGCGGCGATGTCGAGCACCGTGTCGATCGGGATGGCGTAGCCGGAGATCTCGGCCGAGCCCGAGGTCGCGGCGACGTTCATCCCGATGACCTCGCCGTCCTCGTCGAGCAGCGCGCCGCCGGAGTCGCCGGAGACGACGTCGGCGTCGGTCTGGATCAGGTCGCTGAGCTCGGCGGTGGTGCCGTCCTCGTTGTTGACGGTGATCGCGGTGCTCGGGTCGGTGACCGTGCCGTCGGCGGCCGACAGCGAGCCCTGGCCCTCGGCGTTCCCGACGGCGGTGACCTCCTCGCCCTGCGTCGCGGCATCCTGGTCGGTCGCGACCGTCGGGAGCCCCGAGGCGTCCTCGAGCTGCAGCACCGCGACGTCATGGACGTCGTCGTAGCCGAGGACCGTCGCTGCGTATGTCTCCCCCGTGCTCGGGTCCGTCACGGTGATCGAGGTGGCGCCCTCGACGACGTGGTGGTTGGTCACCACGATCCCGTCGCCGGTGATCGTGAGCCCGGTGCCCGCGCCCTGTCCGGTGCCGTAGCCGACCGTGGTGTTGATCAACACGACGCCGGTCGACTCGGCCTCGGTCGCGGGCTCGGAGTCGACGGCCGCGGTCGAGGTGCCGAGGCTCTGCCGGTAGGGGTCCACGATCCCGCCGCCATAGGCCCCGCCGTAGCTCTCGACGGAGCCGCCGTAGCCGTACCCGTAGCCGGGGCCGGACTCGGCTGCGTACGTCTTGGTGGCGCTGACCGCGGCCACCGCGAGGGCCGGGGTGGCGATCGGGATCGCGACGAGCGGGATCGCCGCGACGGCGAGGAGAGAGTGACGGATACGGCGGGAGCGGGACATCGGGTCCTCCTTGAGGCGGTTGATGCCTCAAGATTCCGCCCGCCCGCTGTGGACTCCCTGTGAGTACGTCACGGAATGGCTGGGAATGCCAGGACACCCGATCGGGGGCGACGCCCTCGGCCCTCGCCTCCGTGCTACTCGTTCAGGTCTGCTCAACCCACCGCCCGACACCATCTGCGTGCGCCAGCAGATGGGCGCTTCCGACCTGAGGTGGGGGTGAGCGTGACGCGCCGGTGAGCAGCGGATGGCGTCTGAGAAGGTGTCGAGGCCCTTCAAGATCGGTGGTGCCCAAGCAAACGTTCACCGAAGGCCTCGACGTTGTACGAGCCTCCGGCGTGGGGTGCTGCACGCTGCCACCAATGAGGAGCATGCGGCGTCGGTAGTTCTCGCGGTTGCGGAAGCCGCGGGCGATGCGGCGGTGGTGCGCCAGACCACCTGCACCGGGCAACCCACCTGAACTCGGAAGAGCCGGTCTTCCGGAGGCTGGCCAGGGACTGTTCGTGCCTCATGGCGGACCGCCTCTGACCAGCCGTGTCGCGGCTGGTCAGAGACAGGATCACATCCGCCCGGCTCCGTCTCGGATGGCCTCGCGGATCCGGGTGTAGGTGCCGCAGCGGCAGACGTTGCGGATCCCGTCGAGATCGGCGTCGGTGATGGTGCGGCCCTCGGCACGCACCTTCTTCACCAGCGCCACCGCGGCCATGATCTGGCCCGGTTGGCAGTAGCCGCACTGGGCGACGTCATGGTCAAGCCAGGACTCCTGCATCGGGTGCAGACCGTTCGGCCCGCGGTCTGACTCGGGCACCTCACCCGGGAGACCCTCGATCGTGGTGACCTCGTCGTCGGCGCTGAGGGCCCCGACCGGCACCGCGCACGGGTTGAACGCCTTGCCGTTGAGATGTGACGTACAGGCCTTGCACACGTTGATCCCGCATCCGTACTTCGGCCCCTTGACGCCGAGCAGGTCACGCAGGACCCACAGCACACGTACGTCGTCCTCGACGTCGACGCTGATCTTCTCGCCGTTGACGACGAATGTCTGTTCAGGCATGTCAGGGCTCCTCAGTAGGTCCACCGGAGGCCGTCAGTCGGAGACTGCGGCACGGGCGGGATGAACGACTTCGGCTCGAAGAAGATCGGATCGTTGTGGTTGATCGGGAACTCCGTCGGCATTTTCCCGGTGGCCCGGGCGTAGGCACATGCGGCCGCGGCGGCCGCAGTAGCGACACCGGCCTCGCCGACACCGCCGATGATCTTGCTCTCCCCCGGCAAGATGACCACCTCGACCTGGGGCGGCGTGTTCCACTGCCGCGTGTAGGCGTAGTTGTCCCAGCTGGCCTCCAGGAAGTGGCCGTTCTGGAGATGCACGCTGCTGGAGAGCGTCATCGCGATGCCGTCGTTGATGCAGCCCTGCATCTGCGCCTCGACGCTGCGGGGGTTCACCACCTGGCCGATCTCGATGACCATCGTCGCCCGGGTGACCCGGGGCCCGGCGTACGCATCGCGCACCTTCCGGTTGACGGTCTCGGGGCGACAGTCGATCTCCATGACGCAGGCGCTCACGCCCTTGTACTCGTAGTGCACCGCGATGCCTTGGGCCGTGCCCGGAGCCATCGGCTTCCCCCACTCGGCCACCTCCGCGGCCTTGTCGAGCGCCGCCCGGATCCGCTCGTTCCGCAAGAACTCCTTGCGGAACTCGTACGGGTCCTTCCGCATCGCCTTGGCGAGCTGGTCGACCACCAGCTCGCTGGCCGTGCGTACGTCCGGGGAGTAGACGTTGCGCATGGCACCGGTGTTGAACCGCGTATCGGTCTCGTTCATCGTCTGCGCGAGGACTCCGAAGTCGTAGGGGATCCCCGAGGTGAGCGCGAAGATCAGCTGGGAATAGCCGAGGTTGCTCAGTCCCTCCGGCAGGTCCGCACCCAGGGAGGTGACGATCTCACCGAAGCCGTGGCGCCAGTCCGTCTCGACGCTGGTATGCGACTGCTGGAAGGCCAGCACCTCGTTGCCGACGTACGACGCGCGCACCCGTGACGTGCACAGTGGATGGAGTCGCCCGGCGCGAGGCTCGTCCGCGCGATGCCACATCAACCGGACCGGCACGCCCATGGCCTTGGACGCGTGAGCGGCATCCAAGGCAGCATCCCAGAAGAGCCGGTGGCCGAAGGAGCCGCCGCCCTCGACGACGTTGACCTTGAGCTTGGTGGGGTCGATGCCGACTTCGAGGGCAATGCGCTGCTGGGAGACGATCGGGTTCTTCAGGGCCGCCCAGATCTCCCCGCCGTCCGCACTGACGTCGGCGACGGCGCTGATCGGATCCAGCGGTGCGTTGCTGCGGAAGTAGAAGGTGAAGTCAGCCGCGACCGTCTTGGACAGCGGGTTGTTGGGCAGCGAGGGCATCGGCAGCTCGGCCGCCTTGACCCCGGAGAGGATGTCCTCGTCCGACTCGCCGGCGACCGGGCCGTCCTTCCAGGCCACGTCCATCTTCTGGATCGCGTCGATGCACTGGCCGAACGTCTTCGCCCGCACCGCGATCCCGGTCGGGATCTTGGCGACATGGGTGACCCCAGGCATCTCGAGGATCTCCGCCCTGTTGCGCAGTTCCACCGGAGTGCCGTTCATCGTGGGGGCACGGCACACCATGGTCGGCATCGCGCCCTTGTGGTCGTAGTCCATCGCGAACTTCTTGGTGCCCGTCACCGCGGCGAGCGCGTCCACCCGGTTGCGCGGCTTCCCGATGAGGGTGAACTCGCTGGCGTCCTTGAGGGTGACCTCGACCTCCTTGGTGGTCCCAGCGGCAGCACGCTTGGAGAGCTCGGCGTACGTCGCGGTCGCACCGTTGGCGGCGGTGACGACGCCGTCCTTGGACGTGAGCTCGTCGACGGTCCCGCCCAAGAGAGCGGCTGCTGCCTCGAGCAGGGCACCCTTCGCGATCGCGGCCGCGACGCGTACCGGCGTGAACATCGCGTGGATCGTGTTGGAGCCACCGGTGATCTGGTTCCAGATCAGCTCTTGGCGAGCCGGCGCCAAGGTGACCGTGACCCTTTCCAGCGGCAGGTCGAGCTCCTCGGCGATGATCATCGCGATCCCGGTCGTGATGCCTTGGCCGTTCTCGGAGCGAGGCAGCTCGAAGCTGGCCGTACCGTCCTCGTTGATCACGACCGTGATCAGGTTGGCCGTCGGACGCGCGGCGTCGGTGAGCGCGTCGGATAGGTCGTAGGTGTCGAAGACCTGCGGCAGGCTCGGCACCTTCGCATCGGCGGGCTCGGCGAGCATGCCGAGATCGGCGGCCGCCATCACAGTGGCGCCACCGATCAGGTAGCCGATGAACCTGCGCCGCCCCATCGGGTACGGCCCGGTCGACGTCTGCGCGCCGATACTTTCGTGAATTTCTGTCATGCGGAGCACCTCCGATTTCGAGGCTCCGGACGCTGCGCCCAGAGGTTCTGCTCCCTCCCCTGACGGGACATCGTGGCATCGGTCACAGACGGCCACTACCCACCTTGGGGGGTGATCGGCTCCGAATGAAAGTGCTCCGGATGGGGTACCTCTGGGCATGCCCGAACGCACCCCACAGCAGGTCGGCGGTAGCCCGTCATCAGTCGCGGGCCCGCAACGCGTCGGCGCCGAGCTGAGCGATCGGGTCGAGCCGGGTGACCTCCCGGGTGGCCAGGTCGACCATCACCGCGGTGTCTGCGGGCACCGGGGTCCAGCCCGGCTGATCCAGACCGCTGGAGACGATCTCGAGGCCGTAGCCGGTCCGCCGGTAGTCCATCGCGAAGTACTCCGTCGTGTGTCGCGGCGGGATGTCGCCCTCGTCGTCGAAGAGCTCGCGCAGCGCGCGCAGGGGCGAGTCGGCACGCGAGTTGATGTGGATCGCGAACATGTGGGTCCGGGTGAGCATCAGCGCGTTCAGGCTGCATCGCGGGAACTTCTGGACCAGCGTGGCCAGTGCCTGGGTGACGCCCTCCGCCTCGTCCCCGTACTTCTCGACGTTCTGATGCACGAAGTGGAAGTAGCGCTCGCTGTCGGTGTCACCGCGCAGCCGCCCACGCGACTCCGGGGTCAGCAGCGCCTCGAGGTCGGCGATCGGCGAGATGTGGCCGTTGTGCGCGAACGCGGCGCCGTCGTTCAGGAACGGGTGGGTGTTCTCCGGACGTACGTCGAGACCACCCGTCGCCCAGCGAAGATGCACGAACCCGGCATGGGAGAGCGGTGCCTCGACGAGCCGACGATAGGTGTCGTCGATGTCCGCCGAGCTCGGCGAGCTCGTCGTGCAGGTGCCCTCGGGCGTGTGCCACGACATCCCCCAGCCGTCGGAGTGCACGGACGTGAGCGAGGTGAACGCGGCCAGCCCCTCCTCCCCGAGAAGGTCGGCTACGGCACACGGGGACTCGGTCACATATCCGAACAGGCGACACATCGTCGAGTTGCTCCTTCCAGAGGCAGGTGTGAGCGGTGAAGAGCCACTATTCGAGCAGTACCCATCACCAGGTGAGGACAGTCGGCGTCGAGGAGGAGCTGCTCCTCGTCGACGCCGAGACCGGCGCGCCGCGGTCGGTGGCCAGCGAGGTGCTGCGGGTGGCGCGCCGGCACGGCGACACCGAGGTCGCGGCCGGCGAGGCCGGCGGTTCGGTGGGACCGGAGCTGCAGGAGCAGCAGGTCGAGACCGACACTCCGGCGCAGGAGTACCTCGGGCTCCTCGAGCAGGACCTGAGGCGGTGGCGCGACAAGGCGCGGGCGGCCGCGAGCGAGGCGGGCGCGCTGATCCTGGCCAGCGGCACGACCCCGCTGCCGGTGTGGCCCCAGACCTTCGACGACGAGCGTTACGCGGCGATGGCGGAGCGGTTCGGGCTGACCGCCAGCGAGCAGCTCACCTGCGGCTGCCATGTGCATGTCTCGGTCGACTCCGACGACGAGGCCGTCGGAGCGCTCGACCGGATCCGCCCCTGGCTGCCGGTGCTGCTCGCGGTGAGCACCAACTCGCCCTTCTGGCAGGGCGGTGACACCGGCTACGCCAGCTTCCGCTCCCAGGTGATGACCCGGTGGCCCACGAATGGTCCGACCGAGATCTTCGGCAGCGGCCAGGCGTACGCCGACCACCTGCGCCGGCTCATCGACACCGGGGTGCCGCTCGACGAGGGCATGGCGTACTTCGACGCCCGTCCGTCCCGCAACTACCCGACGCTCGAGATCCGGGTCGCCGACGTCTGTCTCGACCCCCGCGACGCCGTGCTCGTCGCCGCGCTGGCGCGAGCGCTGGTCGAGACCGGAGCCCGGGAGTGGGCCGAGGGCCGGCCGCCCGACCCGGTGTCGGTGGCCGTGCTCCGGCTCGCCATGTGGCAGGCGGGACGGCACGGGATCACCGGCGATCTGATCGACCCGCGTTGTCACCGACCGAGGCCGGCTCGTGAGGTGGTGGAGCTTCTGTTCGAACACATCGGCCCGGCGTTGCGTGACACCGGAGACCTCGCGCGCGCCGAGAAGGGCGTCGGCCGGATCTTCACCGGCGGCACGGGCTCCACGACTCAGCGCCGGATCCACGACGAGGAGGGTCGTCTGGACCGAGCAGTGGTCCGGCTGGCCGAGCTCACCTGAGTTTCCCATCCCTGAACTGGAGGCACCTGCATGATCCGCTTCGGTCATCTCGACATCGACTTCGACGACCGCGTGCTCACGCCGCGTACCTGGACCGTCCGTCAGTCCGAGTGGGCGGCCAAGCTGGCCGCGGAGCTGCCCGGCGGGCCGATCCTCGAGCTGTGCTCCGGCGCCGGCCAGATCGGCCTGCTCGCTGCCGCCCTGACCGGCCGCCGCCTGGTGTGCGTCGACGCCGACCCGGTCGCCTGCGCGTTCGCCCGGGCCAACGCCGAGCGCGCCGGGCTGGCGGACATGGTCGAGGTACGCGAGGGCAGCATGGAACAGACCCAGGACCCGGAGGAGCGCTACTGGCTGGTGATCGCGGACCCGCCGTGGGTGCCCACGGCCCAGGTCGGGCGCTATCCCGAGGACCCGCGGACGGCCATCGACGGCGGCGCCGACGGGATGCTGATCGCCGAGAGGTGCCTGACCACGACCGCCCGACACCTCTCCCCCGGCGGCGCGGCCGTCCTCCAGCTCGGTACGCCAGGGCAGGCCGATCGCCTGCTGGAGATGGTCGAGGGCAGCGACCTGAGGATCGAGGAGGTCCGGGACTCGCCGGGCGAGGGGGTGCTCGTGCACCTTGCCCGGGCACCGCGGCCGAGCATGTCGGAACCGACCGCCGGGTACCGGCCGGTCGTGAGGGAAAGGTGGGCCTAGATGCTGCCGAAGTCGCGTGGCACCCTGAGTGCCGCTGTGTTCACCGCGCTGCAGAGCGGCGCCACCGCTGAGCTGGAGCCGACTCCGGAGTCGGCCGAGGACGCCCAGATCGCTCTGTGGGCGCTCTACGAGCTCCACTACCGGGGCTTCGACGAGGTCGATCCCGACCTCGAGTGGGACCCGGACCTGCTGCGCCTGCGCCGCGGTCTGGAGAGGTCGTTCGAGGCCGAGCTGCGGCGGCGCTGGGAGCACAGCGGCTTCCCGGATCGCGAGCTGGACCTCCCCGGACTGGTCGCGGCCCACGACGGACCGTCGCTGGCACGGTTCGTGCAGCGCCGGGCCGACCGGGAGCAGGTGCTCGAGATCCTCAAGCACCGCTCGCTCTACCACCTCAAGGAGGCCGACCCGACCAGCTGGGTCGTCCCCCGGCTCGAGACCCGGCCCAAGGCTGCGATCATGGAGATCCTCTTCGACGAGTACGGCGACGGTGACCCGAACCGGCTCCATCACCACCTGTTCCGCCGCGGCATCGAAGCGGCCGGGCTGCGAACCGACCACGCGTGCTACGTCGACGAGGCGCCGGCCGAGATCCTCGAGTCGAACAACGCGCTGTCGCTGTTCGGACTCCACCGCAGGCTCCGCGGAGCGGCGCTCGGCCACTTCGCCGCGTTCGAGTCGACCAGCTCGGTGCCGTCACGGCAGCTCGCCCAGGGCCTGCGTCGCCTGGACTTCCCCGAGGAGATGGCCGCCTACTACGACGAGCACGTCGAGGCCGACTCCGTACACGAGCAGCTGGCCGTACGAGACGTGTGCGGCGCGTTCGTGGAGGAGAACCCGAGCGAGCGCGACCAGGTGCTCCTGGGCGCCTTCACCTGCCTCGACCTGGAGGCCCGCTACGCCCGGACGATGCTCACCCAGTGGGGTGCCTCATGACAGACTTCGAGCACGCCTCGATCGTGCTCTGCCCGGCCGGGCCGATGCTGCTGCGCGGGAAGCACGAGATCCAGGATCCCGACGGGAAGATCCATCGCACGGTTCGCCCGGTCAGCGCGGTGTGCATGTGCGGCGGGTCCGCGATCAAGCCCTGGTGCGACGGTACGCATCGGCTGCTCGCCGCGCGCGGGCGCGACAGCGACGACGCCAGCGGGTGAGAGGAGCCCCTGGTGGTTCGACTTCGTCGGGTCTCGGCGGAGGAGCCGGGGTGGACCCGCCGCCGCGCGGGTCGCGGCTTCGTGTACCTCGACGACTCCGGCGACCGACTGCCGGACGACGCCATCAAGCGGATCCGCGCCCTGGCCATCCCACCCGCCTGGGAGGACGTCTGGATCTGCCCCCGTGAGAACGGGCATCTCCAGGCCGTCGGGACCGATGCGGCCGGCCGCCGTCAGTATCTCTACCACCCCGACTGGCGGACGAAGCGCGACCAGGAGAAGTTCGAGCGGGTGCTGGAGCTCGGGGCGGTCCTGCCCCGCGTACGCGAGCGGACGGAGCGGGATCTCACCACCACCGGGATGAGCTCCGCCCGGGCATCTGCACTCGCGGTGCGCCTGCTGGACCTGGGGTGCTTCCGGATCGGCAGCGACGCCTACGCCGACGAGAACGGTGCCTTCGGCCTGACGACGCTGGAGCGTCGCCACGTACGCAAGCGGGGCGAGGCGTACGTCTTCGACTTCACCGGGAAGTCCGGCGTCAACCACTCCATCAGCATCGACGACCCGCTCTCGGTGGAGGCGATCGCGCAGCTGCGTCGCCGCCGCGCCGGGTTCGAGGAGCTTCTCGCCTACCGGCAGGGCCGGCGGTGGCAACGGCTGACGCCGGCCATGGTCAACGACTACATGCGCGAGCTGAGCGGCCTCGAGGTGTCGGCGAAGGACTTCCGGACCTGGCACGCGACCGTGCTCGCGGCGCTCGCGCTGGCCGAGGACCCGCACGCCGCGGGGCGCTCGACCCCGACCATCAGATCCCGCCGTAAGCAGCAGGTCGCCGCGATCAAGGAGGTCGCGGAGTACCTCGGGAACACTCCGGCGATCGCCCGGAGCTCCTACGTCGACCCGCGGGTGCTCGAGCTGCACGAGCAGGGCCGCACGATCCGCGTACGCAACGGCGTGAGCAAGGACCCGCAGGCGCGCCAAGCCGCGGCCGAGCGCGCGGTCCTGCGCCTGCTGACGCAGGACGACGGCTGAGGGAGCCGGGCGTACGGCCCCGCTCAGCCCTCGATCCCGGTGGCCTCGTGGGAGGCACCCACCGGCTTGCTCTCCGGGGATCCGCGTTGCCTGAGATAGATCGAGAGGACCGCCATCGAGCCGACCGCCAGGAACTCCGACTGCCAGTTCTGCAGGGTGCGCGCCCAAAAGTCGGAGTGCGTCAGGTAGGACGTCCACGAGATCGGGTCGCGCAGCTGTCGCAGCCTGGACTCGTTGTACGAAGCCCACCCCGCCACCGACTGGACCAGCCAGGAGAGCAGGAAGATCGTCCCCATCGTGATGCCGAGGGACCGCGAGTAGAGCGCGGTCCGCCAGCCGCCGGCCCGGGCCAGCCTGGGCGAGTCAGGACGGGCGTACGCACCGACCTTCTGCTTCTCGTCGGACTCCTGGCCGGCGTCCTTGAGCGGCTTGGACTCCGGGGAGCCGCGCTGCACCAGCCAGACCGTGAGCATGACGTAGAGCAGGAACTGGAGATACTCGCTCTGCCAGTTCTCCGTCACGTCCACGGCGAAGCTCGCCGAGGTGAGATACCGGCCCAGCGAGAGCTGGTGGAGGCCGTCGGCGAACAGCTCGTCGTTGAGCTGGTGCCACCCGGCGACGGCCTGGCCGGCGAGACTGGCCAGGAAGAGCGCCCCGAAGCCGAGGCTGAGCGAGTTCTCCTTGAGGAACCGGCGCATCCGTGCTCCTCACCCGTGCCTCAGCGCGAGGACGAACGTGTAGAGCAGTCCGATCCCGATGACCGCCAGGTAGGCGACGTACATGACGCGCATCTCAGCCTCCGTGCAGGGCGCAGTCGTAGGGCTCGGGAGGCTGGGGCGTACATCCGGCCGCGAACATCCGCCAGCCGTCGGCGAACCGGGTCAGGAAGACGGTCTCGCCCTGATAGCGCACCTCGGCCATCGTCCCGAAGACGTCCACACCGTCGGGGGCGCCCGGAGCGGGGAGATCCTCCTCGGCCAGGGCGCCCTCGCACGGCTTCTTGGCGGCGGACTCCAGCTCCGATCGCGTCTCCGGGGCCAGCAGCGCGCAGGCCTCGCCCCAGTCCTGGGCGGCGACCGCGTCCTGGAAGGCCGCGGCGCTGTCGCGCACCGCCTCGTCCTGTCCCGAGCCGCATCCGGTGAGGATCATCGGAAGGAGCAGCGCCAACGCCGTCAACCACCACCGCATGCGGGATTCCTCAGTCGTGGGCGGCTCGTGCCGCTCCCGCCTCCGTGGCCTCGCCGCTGGTCTGCAGCTGACCGCCCTGGTCCTCCAGGTGGGCGCGTACGAACCAGTGGAAGAGCTCGAGCTGCTCGACCTGGCCGATCAGGATGTCCTGGGTGACCAGGTCGATGTCGTCGAGGGTCTTGATCGCCTCACGGTAGGAGGAGATCACTCCCTGATAGGTGACGTCGAGCGCGGCGAGGTGCTCCTGGGTGGTGGCCCGCCCGATGCTGTAGTCGTTCCACTCCCGCTCCTCGACCAGCGCGCCCGGGGTGCCTCGCGGGGCACCGCCCAGGGTCGCGATGCGCTCGGCGAGCGCATCGGCCATCGCGCGTACCGCGTCGACCTGCGGGTCGATCATCTGGTGGACCGCGATGAAGTGGGGGCCCACGACGTTCCAGTGCACGTGCTTGAGGGTGAGCTGGAGGTCGTTGGCGGCGTGGAGGCGCGACTGGAGCAGGCCGATCGTCGTCCGCGCAGCATCCTCGTCGAGGCCCGGGATCGTGTAGTGCAGCTTGTCGGTCGTCATGCCGCGATCGGTACCCATAGCCGCCCGATTCATACCAGTACACGGGTGCGAATAAACTTGGCCGCGTGCCCGCACTTCTCAGCTCACCGTCTCGCGTGTTCCGGATCGTCGCCACTGCCGAGGCGGTGACCTGGACCGGGCTGCTGTGCGGCATGTTCCTGAAGTACGTCACCGAGACGACCGAGCTGGGAGTCAGCATCTTCGGGATGCTGCACGGGATCGTCTTCATCAGCTACTGCGTGACCACCGTCGCGATCGCGGTCGACCAGCGCTGGTCGTTCGGCCGGCTCCTCGCCGGGCTCGCGTCCTCGATCCCGCCGCTCCTCACCCTCTGGTTCGAGCGCTACGCCGAGCGCCGAGGCCTGCTCGCCCCGACGTGGCGACTGATCGACGACTCCCCCGCCCGCCCGCTGGAGCGTCCGCTCGCGTGGCTCCTCCGCAACCCGGTGCGCGGCGTGGCCGCCGGCCTCGCGAGCGTCGCCGCGCTGACCGTGGTCGCGCTCGTCGCCGGACCGCCGGTCGGCTGAGCCCCGGCCGCAGCACGCGACCCGATCACGACGCGGCGTCTACGATCTCGACCTCGTCGCGGCGTACGACCTCCCCGCAGGCCTTGCAGGCGAGCACGGGGTGAAACTCCGACCCACAGGAGTGCTCGAACCTGGCCGGCGGACCGTCGTCCCCGGCCAGATGACGGTCGCCGAACTCGCGCATCGTGGCGATGATCGGCGCGAGCGACCGTCCGAGGTCGGTCAGGTGGTATTCGAACCTCGGCGGACGCTGCTCGTACTGCACCCGCGTCACCAGTCCGTGCGCCTCGAGCCTACGTAGACGGTCGGTGAGGATGTCGCGCGGGCCGCCCGTGAACCGGGCGATCTCCTCGAACCGGTGGCTTCCGAGAAACAGCTCGCGAACGACGAGCAGGGTCCATTTGGAGCCGACGAGCTCGAGCGTCCGCGCCACCGAGCACTCACGTACCTGCGTCATCATGGTTCGATCCTAATCGAGTTGGAAAACCAAACCAACCCGAGTACGTTGGAAAAACCAACTCGTCATGGAGCGGCGTTCACGCCCTCGAACAGGAGAACCACATGCCCACTCTCGCGAACGCGGTCGTCCTGGTGACCGGAGCGAACGGCGGACTCGGCACCCACTTCGTCAGCCAGGCGGAGCGCGGCGCCGCCAAGGTGTACGCCGCGGCCCGCAAGCCCCGCGAGTGGAACGACCCGCGCATCGTGCCGCTGAGGCTCGACGTGACCGACCACGACTCGGTCGCCGAGGCGGCCGCGGCGGCCGGAGACACGACGGTCGTCATCAACAACGCCGGCGGCTCCAACGGCGCCAGCGTGACCGGTGACCTGAGCGCCGCTCGCGACCTCTTCGAGACGAACTTCTGGGGAGCGCTCGACGTCACGACCACCTTCCTGCCGTCGCTGCGCGCGAGCAAGGGGGTCGTGCTCAACGTGCTGTCGGTCCTGAGCTGGTACGGCATCGGCGACGGCTACAGCGCCACCAAGGCCGCGCTGTGGTCGGCGACCAACACCCAGCGCCTCGCGCTGGCGGGCGACGGGATCCACGTCGCCTCGCTGCACCTGGGCTACACCGACACCCCGATGACGGTCGGCATCACCGACCCGAAGAACGATCCGGCCGACGTGGTCCGCAGTGCCTACGACGGCCTCGAGGCCGATGCGTACGAGATCCTCGCCGACCAGGTGAGCGCCGACGTCAAGGCCGGCCTCGCCCAGCCGATCGAGGCGCTCTACCCGCAGCTGGCCCGCTGACCGACTCCCAGGAGACGCTGATGACCCTCGAGTTCGACGCCTTCTACCTGCCGACCGACGAGGACGGAACGTTCGAGTCGACCCCGGCGACGGCAAGCCCCTGGGACCACTCGTTGCAGCACGGCGGCCCTCCGGCCGCCCTGCTGGCCCGGGCGATCGAGTCCGTACGCTCCGACCCGGCCCTGTCCATCGCCCGCTTCACGGCCGACATGCTCGGTGGCATTCCTCAGGGGACCATGCGGGTCGAGGCGCAGGTGGTTCGGCCGGGTCGCCGGGTCGAGCTGATCGAGGCCTCGCTGTGGGCCGGTGACCGGCTCGCCGTCAAGGCCAGCGCCTGGCTGATCCGGGCCACGCCGGGCTCGACCCGCGAGCACTGGCGCCCGGAGGAGAAGGTTCCCGACATCCCGGCGGCCTCCTCCGAGCGCTTCTTCGACGGAGTCAGCCCGGACTGGGGCTACGGCCGCGCCATCGACTGGCGGTTCGTCAGCGGCGGTTACGAGCCCGGCCCGGCGGCCGTGTGGGCGCGCCTGCGTGTCCCGCTGGTCGCCGGCGAGCAGGCCTCCCCGGTGCAGCGCCTGCTCACCCTGGCCGACTCCACCAACGGCCTGTCCGGCTCGCTGCCGATGAGCGAGTGGTACTTCATCCCGCCGACCGTGACCGTCACCATCGAGCGACCGCCCACGAGCGAGTGGATGCTGCTCGACGCCCGCAGCACCATCGGTCCCGACGGCATCGGCCAGGCACACGGCGACATGGCCGACGAGCACGGCACCTTCGCCACGGTCGCGCAACCGCTGGTGGTCGCGCCTCGCTGACCATCGTCCACGCACCACCCCAGGACTCCCTCAACCGACCACTCGAACACGAAAGAAGACCACCATGCCGAACGCTGTGATCGTCGACGCCGTCCGTACCCCCATCGCCAAGGGCAAGCCCGGCGGCGCCTACTCCGAGATCCATGCCGTCGATCTCCATGCGCACACGCTCGCCGCGCTCGTCGACCGCACCGGCATCGACCCGGCCGTCGTCGACGACGTGATCAGCGGCGCGGTCGGACAGGTCGGCGAGCAGTCCGGCAACACCGCCCGCTGGGCCCTGCTCGGCGCCGGGTTCCCGGAGTCGGTCCCCGGCGTCACGGTCGACCGGCAGTGCGGCAGCTCGCAGCAGGCGCTCCACTTCGCCGCACAGGGCGTCATCGCCGGGGCGTACGACGTGGCCATCGCCTCCGGCGTGGAGTCGATGAGCCGCGTCCCGATGGGGTCGCAGTTCCTGGGCAAGGACTTCTACGGCAGCAAGGTGAACGCCCGCTACGACGGCGGCCTCGTCCTCCAGGGCATCTCGGCCGAGCTGATCGCCAACAAGTGGGACCTCTCCCGCACCGAGCTCGACGAGTTCGCGGCGGAGTCGCACCAGCGGGCCGCGACGGCATGGAAGAACGGTCACTTCGACTCGCAGGTCACCTACGTGAACGACCTGCGCGTGGACGAGACCATCCGGCCGTCCTCCACCGCCGAGTCGCTCGCAGGCCTTCGCCTGGCCTTCAAGGACGAGAGCTCCGTGGCCAGGTTCCCCGACATCGACTGGCGCGTCACAGCCGGCAACAGCTCCCCCATCAACGACGGTTCGGCCGCACTCCTGGTCGCGTCCGAGGAGGCCGCCGCACGCCTCGGCCTGACCCCGAGAGCGCGGGTCCACTCCTTCGCGGTCGCCGGCAACGACCCGATCTTCATGCTCACCGGCATCATCCCCGCGACCCAGAAGGTGCTCGCCCGCGCCGGGCTCTCCATCGACGACATCGACGTCTTCGAGGTCAACGAGGCCTTCGCCTCCGTCGTACTCGCCTGGCAGAAGGAGACCGGTGCCGACCTCGCCAAGGTCAACATCAACGGCGGTGCCATCGCCATCGGTCACCCGCTGGGCGGGTCCGGCGCCCGGCTGATGACCACGCTGCTGAACAACCTCGAGCAGACCGGTGGCCGTTACGGCCTGCAGGTCATGTGCGAGGCCGGCGGCCTGGCGAACGCCACGATCATCGAGCGGATCTGAGCCGCCATGACCCAGGACACGACCTCCGAGCAGTCCCGAGCGGTGCGCGAACGCACCTACTCATGGGCCGACCCGCAGCTCTTCGCCACCGCCGCCCGGGAGCTCGACGGGCTCGACTTCTTCAAGCAGCTGGGAGACAGCGAGCTCCCGCCGCCACCCATCAACGCGACCCTCGGCATGGCTCTGGTCGAGGTGAGCGACGGCCGGGCCGTCTTCGAGCTCACCCCCGAGGAGTGGCACTACAACCCGATCGGCACCGTGCACGGCGGCATCCTGGCGACCCTCGCGGACTCGGCCCTCGGGTGTGCGGTCCACACCAAGCTGAAGGCCGGCACCGGTTACACGTCGCTCGACCTGACCATCAAGTTCACCCGCGCGGCCACGCTGGACAGCGGCACGCTCACCTGCGTGGGACGCGTCGTGACCATCGGACGCCGCGCCGCGACCGCCGAAGCCGAGATCACCGACACAACGGGCCGCGTCATCGGCCACGCGGTCGCGACCTGCCTCATCATGGCGGGGAGCTGACGGCTTCGGCGGTTGCGCGTCAGCTGTCGGCGTGCTGATCGAGCGTGCGCCGCAGGTCCTCCTTGCCCTTGTCCCCGACGGGGATGTCGGCGTTGGCGGCCTGGCGGCGCAGCTCATCACGGGTGATGTCCTGGGGCATGTCACCGAGGTGCTCCTGGCGGCTCTTCAGGAACGCCTTGCCCAGCTCGGCACGGCGGGCGTCGTCGAGACGGTCGCGAATGCCCGGCAGCACGGTGCTCTCCTCCTCCTCGACGTGGTGGGAGACCGCCTCGACCACCTCCGCCAGCTTGTCGCCGTACTCCGCTGAAAAGGGGTCGCACTCGCTGAGCTCGGCGAGGAGGCGGTCCGCCAGCAGGTGCTCCTCCTGACTGTGCGCGACGTCCTCGGCCTCCCCCGCCTCGTCCCGGGCGACCGGGTAGACCTCAGCCTCCTCGGCACGGCTGTGTGCGGCCAGGAGCGTCACCAAGATCGGGGTCAGCCCGGCTCGTACCTCCGGATCTCGCTGAAGCTTCTCGAACAGGCTCTCCACCTCACGGTGGTCCTGCATGATCAGGTCGGTCACGTCTTCGGACACGGCAGCTCTCCTCTGCACTGAAAAGGGATCCGGCCGCTCACCGGTACCCCCGAATGCGCAGAATCAGCCTCAGTCAGGCGGCTCGTCGACGATGTGCACGGCAGCTTCCTCAGCCGAGGCGCCGGCACCGTCGATGCCCTCGTCGTGTCCGATGAGCTTCCCCTCGTCGTCCTCCCGCACGCCCTCGTCGGGGCTGGTGAGCCGACCGGAACGGGCCTCGCCCACCTCCCCGGTCACCGGACCGTCCAAGATGTCGGCGTCAGCCTCCGCCTCGGCCTCCTCCCAGACCTCCGGCTCCTCCTGAGCGCGCCGTTCGTCGATGGTCTCGCCCTCGATCTCCTCCCGCGGCGTCACACCCTTGGCGGTGACACCCCGCGGCCGCTCGGGCGGCGAATAGCCCTCGTCCAGGACATCGTCGACACCGCGGTCGTCGAGGGTGTCCTCCGGCTGAAGCTGCTCTTCACTCATGACTCGACCGGTAACCCCCGACGCGACCTCGCATGCTCCGCGAGTCGGTTGGTTCGTACGTAACCTGGTTCGGGGAGGCTGGCCGTGCTGGACCTGCAATGCGACGAATCGGGGCGACGTAGCTATGACTGCCGACCTTGCCTACGTGGTGATCGGCGCCAGCCTGCTGCTGGCCATCGTGCTTCCCGACCTCCTCAACCGGTGGGCGATCTCGGCTCCGATGGTGCTGGTCGGGGTGGGGATGCTGATCGGGCTCACGCCGCTCCCCGATGGTCTGCCGCTGGACCCGCAGGCCAACCGGGCCGCGATCGAGCACGCCACCGAGCTGGTCATCATCGTGGCGCTGATGGGCGTCGGCCTGGCGCTCGACCGGCCGCTCGAGCTCCGCGATCCGCGGACCTGGGGCCGGTGGTCGTCCACCTGGCGGCTGCTGGCGATCGGGATGCCGATCACCATCGCCGCCATCGCGGTTCTCGGGTGGGCCGCCGGACTGGCACCGGCCGTGGCGATACTCCTGGGCGCGGCACTGGCGCCCACCGACCCGGTGCTCGCCTCCGACGTCCAGGTGGCCGGCCCGCAGACCGGTGACCACGAGGTCGACGAGCGCGACGAGCTGCGGTTCACCCTCACCTCGGAGGCGGGCCTGAACGACGGCCTCGCCTTCCCGTTCGTGTACGTCGCGATCCTGCTCGCCACCCAAGGAGCCGTCTCGAACTGGGCCCTGGAATGGGTCGGCTTCTACCTGGTGGCCAAGATCGTGATCGGCGTCCTCGCCGGGCTGGTGGTGGGGAAGGTCCTCGCCTACGTCGCGTTCCGGTCCAGCAGCCGGTCCCTGCGCGTGGCCGAACGCGGGGAGTCGCTGCTCGCCCTCGCGGCCCTGATCGCGTCGTACGGCGTCGGCGAGGTTCTCGGCGGCTACGGCTTCCTCTCCGTCTTCGTCTGCGCCATGGCCTTCCGTTCGGCCGAGCGCTCGCACGACTATCACGCCGCCATGCACGAGGTGGCCGAGCGGCTCGAGCGCCTGCTGACCCTCTTCGTACTCCTCGTTCTCGGGATCGCGCTCACGCGAGGCCTGCTCGAGGCTCTCGACTGGCGCGGGATCGCCATCGGGCTGGCGCTGATCCTGGTGGTCCGTCCGGCGGCGGGGATCCTGGCCCTCGCACCGTGGCCGGGCCGAGGAGACCGTACGTCTCCTCTCACCCGGCACCAGCGGTGGGCCACGGCGTTCTTCGGTGTCCGCGGCGTCGGGTCCGTCTACTACCTCGCCTACGCCGCCGGGCAGGACGAGGCGCTGGCTCAGGACTGGCTGTGGTCGACGGTCGCCTTCACCGTCGTCGCCTCGGTGCTGATCCATGGAGTCCTCGCCACCCCGGTGATGGCGCGCGTCGATCCCGCCCGGGGATGACCACGAGAGGCGTACGTCAGGCGGGGCCGCCTTCGCCGCTGTCGGCGGCGAGCAGGTCGACGTCGACCTCCTCCTGACGCGAGATCCGGTCAGTGACGAGCTCCTGCTGCTCCTCGGTGAGAGTCACCCCGGCCTCGTGCAGCGCCTTGGCCAGCTCTTCCCGGATGGTTCCCTCGGGTGCCGTCTCCTGCCATGCGTTGACTCGCTCGACCACACCTTGGAGTGCCTGTACGCGTGCTTCGTCCTGGTTCATCTCAGTCATCTGTTCGCGGTACCCGACCGGGGCGGGGACATGCCGCCGCCGGGTCAGGTCCGTGCGCAGGCGGGTCTCGGGATCATCCCTACCGGAGGAGGACACGACCCGCCGCGGCAGCCACCGTGGTTCCTGTGGTCGACGCAAGGCGTCCCGCAGTCGTTCTGACGAAGGTGAGGGTTCCGATGAGCAGCACCGAGGTGGCAAGGCGTGCAGGTGGTGTCCTCCTCGTCACCTGCCTGTCGACGCTGGTGGTCAACGCCAACACGTCGGCGGTGAGCATCCTGCTCCCCGCCATCAGCGCCGATACCGACATGGATGTCACCACCCTGCAGTGGGCAGTGACGGGCTACTCGCTGGTGGGTGCCGCGACCATCGTGACCTCCGGCTCGTTGGGCGACGTGTTCGGCAGGAAGCGCATCTTCCAGCTCGGTCTGCTGCTGTTCATCGCGTCGTGCGTGCTGATCGCCCTCTCCGACTCGGGGGCAGCCGTCATCGCCGGGCGGTGCATCCAGGGCGCATCCGGCGCGACGATCCTGGCCTGTGGCCTCAGCCTGCTCACGGTCGGCACACCTGAAGACGGCAAGCTGCGGGCGGTCTCGCTCTGGGGCGCGGCGGCAGGCGTGGGTGCTGCGGCCGGGCCGCTGCTCGGTGGCGTCCTGGTCGAGCTGACGAGCTGGCAAGGACTGTTCTGGCTCGACGCCGGCGTCGCGGCGGTCTGCATGGCGATGACCGCACGCTTGGTGACCGAGTCCCGCGACGAGGACCGGCCACGTTCGATCGACGTCGGTGGCAGCCTGCTGGTCGCCGCGACCCTCACCCCGATCATCCTGGCGCTGAGCGAAGGCAGTGACTGGGGCTGGACCTCGTTGGCCACGCTCGGGTGCCTGGCCGTGTCCGTGGTGTCGGGATTCGCGTTCGTCGCGGTGGAGAAACGGGTCGCCGTCCCCATGCTCGACCTGGCCCTGCTTCGCAACAGAGTGCTGGTCGCGTCCACGATCGCCATCCTCATCGGCGCCGGCACCATCAACGCGCTGATGTATCTGGTGAGCCTCTACTTCCAGGACCCGAGCACGCTCGGGCTCAGCTCGCTGCAGGCCGGCTTGGCCACACTTCCTGCCACCGCCGGCCTCGTCGCGGTCGCGCCCTTGGTGCCAAAGGTCGCGGCGAAGTTCGGCGGTCGCCCGGTGGTCGGAGCCGGGTTCGCACTCACGGCGATCGGCTTCGGGTGGATCGGCTTCGTCGAGGGCTCCTGGGGGTACGGCGCGTTCGTACTTCCGCTCGTCGCAGCAGCGATCGGGATGGGCCTGTCCAACGGGCCCGCGACGTCAGCGTCGACCGCATGTGTCTCGGCGGCCCAGGTGGGGGCCGCCTCGGGTGTCTCCAACATGGCACGCTACGTCGGCGCAGCCGTGGCCACGGCGCTCGCTGCGACGATCTACGGCAACGTCATCGCCAGCCGGACCGCTGAGGGCCAGTCCAGCGTCGATGCCCTGTCCTCCGGCCTCGCCGCCGCGTCCTGGGTGATGGCGGTGTTCAGTCTCGCCGGTGTCGTGATGGCCGTGGTCATGGGGCGTCACCGGGTCGCCCGGGGCACCATCGCCGACTCGGGCGCCGCGGCCGCTGCACACACGCACACCCTGCCGACCTCGGCCACACCCACATCAGCGGGTTCGTCACGATGACGCTGCCGGCCGAACGACCTCCAGACGCACCACGACGCCCTTCGAGGTCGGGGTGTTGCTGCCCTCGGCAACGCTGTCGAGCGGCACGAGCACATTGGTCTCCGGATAGTACGCAGCCGCCGAACCCCGGCTCGCCGGATAGGCGACCAGGGTGAACCCCGGGGCGCGCCGCTCGACGCCGTCCTCCCACACCCCGACGATGTCGACACGGTCGCCGTCGGCCAGACCCAGCTCGGCGATGTCGGCCGGGTTGACCATCACGATGCGGCGGGCGTTGTGGATGCCACGGTAACGGTCGTCCATGGCGTACGGGATGGTGTTCCATTGGTCGTGCGAGCGCAGCGTCTGCAGGATCAGATGACCCGGTGGGGCCTCCAACCAGGTCAGGTCGTTGCGCGTGAAGACGGCCTTGCCGCTCGGCGTGCGATAGACACCGGAGTTGACCGGGTTCGGCAGAACGAAGCCGGTCGGATTCTTGATCCGCTGGTTGAAGTCCTCGAACCCCGGCACCACTCGTGCGATCCGATCGCGGATCCGACCGTAGTCCGCCTCGAAGTCCGCCCAGCGGATGCCGTACCGGCCACCGATCGTGGCCTGCGCCAGGCGCGAGACGATCGCGACCTCGCTGAGGAGATGCTCCGAGGCGGGCTGGAGCTTGCCGCGGGTGGCGTGCACCGAGCTCATCGAGTCCTCGACGGTGACGAACTGCTCACCGCTGGCCTGGACGTCGATGTCGCTGCGGCCCAGCGTGGGCAGGATCAGCGCGGTCTCCCCGACCACCGTGTGCGAGCGGTTCAGCTTGGTGGAGACCTGGACCGTCAAGCGGCAGTTCCTCAACGCGGCCTCGGCGACGTCGCTGTCCGAGATCGCTCGGACGAAGTTCCCGGCGACGCCCACGAAGACCTTCGCCTTCCCGTCCCGCATCGCCCGGACACCGTCCACCGAGTCGTACCCGTGCTTGCGCGGTGGGTCGAACCTGAACTCGGCACCCAGCGCGTCGAGGAAGGAGTCGGGCATCTTCTCCCAGATGCCCATCGTCCGGTCGCCCTGCACGTTGGAGTGACCGCGGACCGGGCAGACCCCGGCCCCGGGCTTGCCGATGTTGCCCCGCAGCATGAGGAAGTTGACCACCTCGCGGATCGTCGGCACGCCGTGCTTGTGCTGGGTCAGGCCCATCGCCCAGCAGACGATGACCGAGCGGCTGGCCAGCACCTGCTCGTGGACCGCCTCGATCTCCTCGCGGGTCAAGCCGGTGGCCTCGAGCGCAGCCTCCCAGGTGATCGTGCGGACGTGCTCGGCGAAGGCGTAGAACCCGGTCGTGTACTCAGCGATGTACTCCCAGTCCAGCACTCCGCCACCCTCGGCCCGGTCCGTCTCGAGCAGACGACGGTTGAGCATCTGGAACAGCGCAAGATCGCCACCCGGGCGGATCTGCAGGAACTGATCCGCGATCTGGGTGCCGCGGCCGACCACTCCGCGAGCCTTCTGCGGGTTCTTGAACCGCATTAGTCCAGCCTCCGGCAGGGTGTTGACCGCGATCACCCTGCCGCCCCGCTGCTTGGTCTCCTCCAGCGCGGACAGCATCCGCGGATGGTTCGTGCCCGGGTTCTGGCCGACCACGAACACCAGGTCCGCGTTGTAGATGTCGTCGAGCTGGACGCTGCCCTTGCCGATCCCCAGCGTCTCGTTGAGCGCCGAGCCGCTCGACTCGTGACACATGTTCGAGCAGTCGGGCAGGTTGTTGGTGCCGAACGCGCGGGCGAAGAGCTGGAGCAGGAACGCGGCCTCGTTGTTGAGCCGGCCCGAGACGTAGAACATCGCCTCGTCGGGAGAGTCCAGGCCGTTGAGCTCCTGAGCGATGGTGTGGAACGCGTCCTCCCAGGTGATCGGCTCATAGTGCGTCGCACCTGGCCGCTTGACCATCGGCTCGGTCAGCCGGCCCTGCTGGTTGAGCCAGTAGTCGGACTTCCCGTCCAGCTCCGAGACCGGGTGACGCGCGAAGAACTCGCGCGTCACCCGGCGCGACGTCGCCTCGTCGGCGATGTGCTTGGCACCGTTCTCGCAGTACTCGTTCCGGTGCCGGTGACCCGGCTCGGGCCAGGCACACCCCGGACAGTCCATCCCGTCGGCCTGGTTGAGGTTCAACAAGGTCAACGCCGTACGCCGCACCGATGTCTGCGTCAGCGAGTACTCGATCGCCTTCCGCACCGCCGGCACACCGGCGGCCCAGGTCTTCGGCTCGGTGACACTGAGTGCGTCCACCGGTTCTTCCACGGCGTACGAGCCGTTCGCGTCCTGTTTCACCTCAACCGTCCCTTCGCGACTCGAGTTAGCTGGCCGACAGCTCGGTGTCCTCGTCATCGGCCGATTCGTCGGCGGGCGCATCGGGATCACGGGAGACCTTGATGACGAAGTCGTCACCGTGCTCCGAGACCCCGTAGACGACAGCCTGCTCGACAGCCCTGGAGGCGTACTGGGCACGCACGACCAGCGGGTCCTCCCGGAGGTCCTTCACCAGGGACACGCACAACGCGATCATCACCAGCACGAACGGAACCGCCGCGACGATCGTGATCGTCTGCAGCCCGCTCAGCGCGTCGGAGCCGCCGACCAGGAGCATCACGGCAGCAACCGCACCCGTGGCGACACCCCAGAAGATCACCGTCGGCCTGCCCGGCTCGATGGAGCCGCGCTCGGAGAGCGTGGCCATCACGATCGATGCCGCGTCCGCGCCCGAGACGAAGAAGAGCGCGACCAGGATCATGACCACCACGCTCGCCACGGTGGCCAGCGGGAAGGACTCGAGGGTCGTGAACAGCTGGGTCTCCACACCACCCGCGCCGCCGATGTCCACGCCCTTCTGCTGCAGGTCGATGGCCGCGCCGCCGAAGACGGCGAACCAGACCAGGCTCACCAGCGATGGGACCAGGAGCACGCCGGTGACGAACTGGCGAATGGTGCGACCGCGCGAGATCCGGGCGATGAACATGCCGACGAACGGCGTCCACGAGAGCCACCAGGCCCAGTAGAAGACCGTCCAGCCCGAGAGCCAGGCGGCGGTCTCGGATCCCTCGGCCGACGTACGCGCCGACATCATCGCGACCTCCTGGAAGTAGCTTCCGACGGTGGTCGGGACCAGGCTGAGGATGAACACGGTCGGACCGACCAGGAAGACGAACAGGGCGAGCCCGACGGCGAGCACCATGTTGATGTTCGAGAGCCACTGGATCCCCTTGGCGACACCCGAGACCGCCGAGAAGACGAACGCGACCGTGAGCACGGCGATGATGGCGACCAGGATGCCGTTGCCCGTCGTACCGAGCCCGCCGACGATCTCGAGTCCGCTGCGGATCTGAAGAGCGCCCAGGCCGAGCGATGCGGCCGATCCGAAGAGCGTCGCGAAGATCGCGAGCATGTCGATGACCTTCCCGCCGGCGCCGTGCGCGTGACGCCCGAGGAGCGGCTCGAAGACCGAGCTGATGAGCAGGCCCCGGCCCTTCCGGAAGACGCTGTACGCGATCGCGAGCCCGACCAGGGCGTAGATCGCCCACGGGTGGATCCCCCAGTGGAAGAGGGTCGTGGCCATGGCCGTCTGGATCTTCTCGGACTCACCGTCGCCGACAGAGCCCGGCGGAGGTGTGATGTAGTGGCTGATCGGCTCGCTGACGCCGTAGAAGATCAGCCCGATCCCCATACCGGCACTGAACATCATCGTGATCCACGAGACCGTACGGAACTCCGGCTCCTCGCCGTCGCGGCCGAGCGGGATGTTCCCGAACTTGCCGAACGCGAGCCAGAGCACAAAGCCGACGAAGGTCGATGCCGCGGTGACGAAGAGCCAGCCCAGGTTGGCCATCACCCACGACAACGACGTCCCGGAGACCGATGCCAGCGACTCCGTGCTGACGAATCCCCAGACCAGGAAGGCGATCGCGATGACCGCGGTCACCCCGAAGACGACGCGATCGAGACCGCCGGCATCCTTGGCGGCTTCCTCAGGAGGACAGTCGAGGGCCGGATGGGTCGGGCTTCCGTTCTGGCCGACCGATTTGTGACGCGGCGATACCGGGGAAAGGTCGCCGCTACGTGCAGATGATCTCATGACGCACTCCGATCAAGAGCTCTTGGGATGAGCAGCATCTGTCGGTGCCATGAAGGCTCCGGGTGGCGGCACGACAGTGGGGCGCTACGCGGCCAGACGCTGATATACTAGTTACCTTATATGTGATGCATCACACAAGGCAAGGGTCGATCTCGACCACGAGCTCGACCTCCACCGGCGCATCCAGGGGCAGAGCCGAGACCCCGATGACGGAGCGTGCGTGCCGCCCAGAATCGCCGAAGGCTCGGCCGAGAAGCTCCGAGGCGCCATTGGCGACCAGGGCCTGGTCCGCGAAGAGGGTGCCGGAGGCGACGTACACGACGACCTTGACGATCCGCGTCACCCGTCCGAGATCACCGATCTCCGACTTGATCGCGGCGAGCGCGTTGAGCACGCACCATTGCGCACAGGTCTGACCGTCGGCGACACCGAGAGCGTCTCCGACCCGGCCGGTGGCGAGAAGCTCGCCCTCCCGGATGGGCAGCTGCCCCGAGGTGAAGACGAGCGTTCCCGCGCGCACTGCCGGAACAGGAGTCACGGTGGGCGCGGCCTCACGAACGGACAGGCCGAGCTCGGCCAGCACCACGTCCTGTGCTGACGCGGCCGCACTCGGCCCCCGAGGGCTCAGCAGCCGCAGCACCCGGCCCGAACGATCCGTCATAGGCTGACCCTATCACTGATATACTAGTTGTCGTTAGTGTGAGTTTTAGAGAGCTGGCGCACATGCACGACATAGCTGCGGGGGTCGTGGACATCCACCCGGCCACGAAGATGACCACCGAGGAGCGCTTCGCCGAGATGGCGAGAGCCGAGCCCCGCTGCTTCTGGCTGGACGCAGGGCCCGGGCAGACCTCCCGGTCGATCATGGGGGCGCTGCGCGACGACGACATCTCCCTCACCTACGACGCCGGGAGAGGCGAGGTGCTTCGACACCGTGGCGGAGAGGTCAGTCTGGTCGGCACGGACATCTTCACCGTCCTCGGGGACGAGCTCACCCGCACTCCCCCGGACGAGATCTGGGTCGGCTACTTCGGCTATGCCTGTCGTCCGGACCTCCCGGCCAGGACGCGTCGCGCGGGTCGGCCCGCGATGCCCGACGCGATCTGGATGCGCACCCGCAACACGACGATCGTCGAGCAGCCGCCCGCACACTCGGCTCGCCCCACCGTGCGGCTCCCACCTCCGCAGTCGGTGAGCACCGCCCCGACCGCCTACACGCGAGCCTTCGACGAGGTGCAGCGGGAGCTGCGTGCCGGAAACACGTACGAGGTGAATCTGACGCACCGGCTCGAGGTCCGGGACGCCATCGACCCGGCCGTCGCGTACCTGCGTCTGCGCGAGCTCAACCCGGCCCCGTACGCCGGTTTCATCCAGCATCACGGGTTCCGGCTGCTCAGCTCATCGCCCGAGCGCTACGCCACGATCGACCGGAACCGGTGGATCGAGACCCGGCCGATCAAGGGCACCACCCCGCGTGGCACGTGTGCCGACGAGGACGAGGCGCTGCGCCGGGACCTGGCGTCGAACCCCAGGTTCCGCGCCGAGAACCTGATGATCGTCGACCTCCTCCGCAACGACCTGGCGATGGTGTGCGAGCCCGGCTCGGTGACGGTCCCGTCACTGATGGCGGTCGAGTCCTACGCCTCGGTACACCAGCTCGTGACGACCGTGCGCGGCCGGCTGCGTGACGACGTCACCGGTATCGAGGCGCTGCGCTCCCTCTTTCCGGCCGGCTCGATGACGGGCGCCCCGAAGCTGCGGACCATGGAGATCATCCGACGCGTGGAGACCACCCCGCGCGGCGTGTACTCCGGTGCCTTCGGATGGATCGCACCTGACGGCCGGGCAGATCTCGGGGTCGTGATCAGAAGCCTCACGACCCCTGGCGACGGCACCTGGGAGCTCGGCACCGGGGGCGGAATCACCGTCCATTCGACGGCTCAGGACGAGTACGCCGAAACGGGCTGGAAGGCCGAACGCCTCCTGCGGGTGTTCGGCACGCCGTTGCGACGTAACTGATGTATCAGACTAAGATGGTAAAAAGCGGCAGAGGATCTGATGCCGACGAGCCGGAGCGGACAAGTGGGGCAAGAACTCAATGACAGTTGACGAGATTCTGGCGGCAACGGCGAATCCCCCCGCCACCTCGCTCGCCGATCAGGCCTACCAGTACATCCGCGAGCGCCTGGTGATGCTCGACATCCGCCCGGGTGCGCCGATCAACGACGGCCAGATCGCAGAAGCGATCGGCATGGGGCGTACGCCTGTCCGGGAAGCGATCAAACGGCTCGAGGCCGATCACCTGGTCCACTCCTTTCCGCGCCGCGGCACCTTCGCCACGACGATCGATGCGACCGAGCTCAGCGCGATCGCCGAGATCCGGCGCCAGCTCGCCCCGTACGCCGCCCGCGCCGCCGCGGAACGCGCGACGCCACAGCAACGTGAGCAGATGCGCGACCTCGCGGCCCAGATCGGCAAGGGCAAGCTGGGCGATGGTGATCGCACCTCCCTGATGCGCGTCGACAAGGCGGCGCACGGTCTGATCTACCAGTCGAGCGGCAATGCTCACCTCGAGGACATCCTGATCAGGTACGACAACCTCGCCATCAGGATCTGGTGGATGGTGATCGATCGCCTGCCCGACCTGGCCCACCATGTCCTCGAGCAGGCCCAGCTCCTTAACGCGGTCGCAGACGGCGATGCCGACCGCGCCGAGAAGCTCACCCTCGAGCACATCGGCAGCTTCGAGCGCGAGATCCGCCAGGTTCTCTGACGCCACAGGTGGCTGTCGGGCTGGGGGCCGACCCGACAGCCAGCGCTGCGTACCCTCAGCAGTCCAGCTGGATGTCGCCCAGCGGCTTCGAGCAGCAGATCAGCACCTTCTGGTTGGCGATCTCCTTGGGCCGGATGCCGCCGTTGTGCTGCATGTCGACCTCCCCGGAGAGCATCGACACCTTGCAGGTCCCGCACATGCCCTGACCGCAGGCAGCCATCGGCCTCATGCCGGCCGCCACAGCCGCCTCCAGGATGGTCTCGTCCGGGCCACAGGTGATCATCCGGCCGCTGCGCGCGAACTCGACCGAGAACCCGGCTCCGGCCTCGTCCTCGAAGTCCTGCTCGACGGGCGGTGCCGCTGTCGGAGCAGGGACCGTGGGAGCGCCGAAGTCGAAGCTCTCCTCGTGGTACTTGTCCATGTCGTAGTCGAGCTCTTCGAGCAGCGACTTCGCCGCCGCCATGTAGCCCGCCGGACCGCAGATGAACGTCTCGCGCTCGTTGAGGTCAGGGGCCAGGATCTCGAGAACGGGCTTGGAGATGCGTCCCTGCAGCCCCATCCAGCGCTCGGTGGGGGCATCGCCCTCGCAGATCTCCACCACTCGCAGGTTGGGCATCAGGCGTGCCATCGCCTCGAGCTCGCCGCGGTAGATGATGTCCGCCGGCGTACGCGCGCTGTGCACGAAGAGGATGTCTGCCTCGGAGCCGAGGTCGTACAGCGTCCGCGTCATCGACAGCACCGGAGTGATGCCGCTGCCGGCCGAGAGGAAGAGGTACTTCGGCGCGTCCTCCTCCGGCAGGACGAACGCACCTGCCGGAGCGTGCATCGAGATCCATGCCCCGGGCTCGAGGTTGTCGTGGAGCCAGTTCGAGACCACACCGTCGGCGACCCGCTTGACCGTGATGGCCAGCCGGTCGGGCCTGGTCGGCGGCGAGGCGATCGTGTAGCAGCGGGTCATCAGCTCGCCGTCGATCTCGACCCGGATGGTGATGAACTGGCCCGCCTCGAAGTCGAAGGGACGTCGCTCGGGGGTCGTGAAGACGAAGGTCTTCACGTCATGGGTGACCGCCAGAACCTGGCTGCACACCAGATCCATCACGTCGCTCTCGGCCCAGCAGGGCTCCAGCATCCGCTTGCTGCGTACGGGCGCCGGGCGGCCGTTCTGCAGCCCGAACGAGTTGGGCTCCGACACCTTGGGGATGTCGGTCTCCATGATGCTCATGTCTACTCCCCGGCTCCGGCTAGGCGTTGGCTTGGACGCGTTGGACGTACCAGGTGACGAAGGCATCGACCTCTCCTTCGACCGCGGAGTACGGACCGGGTACGTAGCCCGGGTCCGCCACTCCTCGCTGCGTGCCCTCGACCAGGACGCGGTCCTGGTCGTTGGTGGCGCGCCACACGGAGGTGAGCGACTCGACCGAGTAGTCGACTCCCTCGACGGCCTCCGGGTTCACCAGCCACGTCGTCCGGACCAGCGTCCGGTCGACCGCGAGCGGGATCACGGAGAAGACGACGGCGTGGTCACCGAGGAAGTGGAACCACGAGTTGGGCTGCATGTGCAGCGACAGGTCTCCGAACCTCGGGTCCTCGATGGACCCCATCAGCTTCGCGCACAGCTGCTGGCCATCGGGGCCGAACGAGGCGCCCGCGCCGTCGAGCGGCAGGTGGGAGATCTGGAAGGCCGTCGTACGGCCCTCGAGCTCGCAGCGCTCGCCGACGGGGAAGCCGATGGCCTCGCAGGCCTTCTCCAGCTCCGCCTGCGCCACCTGATAGCGCTCGAAGGTCGACTGCATGCGCGGCGGCACGTCCTCGGCCTCGTAGCGGCTGATCGGGAAGTACGCCGTCACCAGCTCGGGGTGGGAGGCGTCGCAGTGGTGACACTCGCGGTTGTTCTCCATCACCAGCTTCCAGTTGCCCTCCTCGACGATGTCCGTCTGGTGGGCGACCTTCGCCGTGGCGAGCGAGTAGGGCTTCAGGTAGGGCTCGATGAACTCGGCGACCTCGTCGAAGTCGGCCGGCGGCTCGTCGGCGAGGCAGAGGAAGACCAGTCCGCCGACCGCGCGGACGTTGACCGGCTTGAGCCCGAACTTGTCGTATTCGAAGGTGCCCGGCTGCGACTCGGCGAAGATGAGGCTGCCGTCGACCCGGTAGGTCCACTGGTGGTAGGGGCACACGATGTTGCCGATCGAGCCGCAGGCGGACTCGAGCAGCCGCGAGCCACGGTGGCGGCACACGTTGCGGAAGGCGCGGACGTTCTCGTCGTCGTCGCGGACGACGATCACGGAGTGAGCGCCTAGATCCACCGTGACGTAGTCACCGGGGTCCGGGATCTCGGCCTCGGCGACAGCGAAGATCCAGTGCTGGCCGAAGATGACGTCGAGGTCCTGCTCGTAGATCTCCGAGCTCGTGTAGAAGGGCGCCTCCAGGCTGTAGCCGGATGCTCGCCTGTCCGCCAGGGACGCCAGATCCTCAGGCGTCGATTCGATGCTCATTCGCGTCACGTTGATGTCTCCCACGCTCAAACCGGGCAGATTCCGGGTTCAGATATGGCGGTCCGCCAGACGGCGGTTGTTTCACTCTGCACAACTACTGCGTAGCGTGAAACGATTCTGCCGCGCCGAAGAAGACGCTGTCAACGGGTCGATCTGGATTCGCCGGCAGGATTTACACGGGCTTTACGACGTACGCGAAGTGGCCCGCATGCACGAGGCATGCGGGCCACTTCGAGGGTGCCGAACCGTCATCGGCACGCGCAGATCACTCCGCCTTGGGGAAGCCGTTCCGCTCGGAGATCGCAGCAGCGGCAGCGAGCACGTGCTCGGCCAGCTCGGGCACCTTCTCGGACGTGATGCGGAACGACGGGCCGGAGGCCACCACCGCGGCGATCACCCCGCCACCCAGGGAACGGATCGGCGCGGCGACCCCGGTGAGACCGATCTCGTGCTCGTCGGCGGAGTAGGCGTAGCCCAGCTTCCTGACCTCGGCGAGCTGCTCCTCGAGCAGCGCGGGGTCGACCACGGTCTCCTCCGTGTAGCGCTCGAGCCCGCCCTCGAGGATCCGTCGGCGCTCCTCCGGCGACATGGTCGCCAGGAAGACCTTGCCGGACGCGGTGGTGTGCAAGGGGCTCCGCTGCCCGACCCAGTTCACCGACGTGATCTCGGCACTCCCGATCACCTGGTCGATCGTGATGGCCTCCTCGCCGTCGTTGATGACGATGTTGACGGTCTCACCGACCGCGTCGGCCAATGCCATGCAGATCGGGCGACTCGTGACCGAGATGTCGTGCTTGCGGGTCGCGCCCGCGGCCAGCTGGATGACGCCATAGCCGAGCTGATAGTGACCCCGAGTCGCGTTCTGCTCCACCAGCCCGCGCGCCTCGAGGGTGGCCAGCAGACGGAAGACCGTCGACTTGTGCACCCCCAGTTCTTCGGAGATCGGCGTGACTCCGACAGCCCCCCGACGGGCGAGCACCTGGAGGATGGAGATGGCTCGGTCCACTGAGTGAACGGTCGTGCTCCGTGTTTCGCTCGTGTTGCTCATGCTGAAACAGTATGCCTCCCTGTCAGATTCTCTCCTTCGCCCCTACCGCCGGGTAGCTGCGGCGCGAGCCATCAGACGCCTCCGTACGAGCCCAGAAATCGATCGAAACAGGGTCTTGATGCCGACGCCGTCGACGGTTTAGTTTGTTTCATATAGCGCTCTTGTTTCGCTATGAGAAACATCCCCGCAACTCAGCAAGCTGGACGTCCCCATCCGGGGGCAGGAAGAAGAGACGCCATGGCAGACAACAGAGTCGTCGTCTACAAGGGGCCGGGCGAGGTGGCCGTCGAGTCCATCGAGTACCCGAAGCTGGAGCTCCCCCAGGACGTCGTGAGCGGCCTGGGCATCAAGCGCGCCGCGCCGCACGCGGTGATCCTCAAGCTCGTGACCAGCAACATCTGCGGCAGCGACCAGCACATGGTGCGCGGCCGGACGACCGCGGCGATCGGTCAGACGCTCGGCCACGAGATCACCGGCGAGATCGTCGAGATCGGCGACGACGTCCTCTTCCACGAGGTGGGCGACATCTGCTCGGTCCCGTTCAACATCGCGTGCGGTCGTTGTCGCATGTGCAACGAGGGCAAGACCGGAATCTGCCTCAACGTGAACCCGGCGCGGGCCGGCGCGGCGTACGGCTATGTGGACATGGGCGGCTGGATCGGTGGCCAGGCGGAGTACGTCATGGTCCCGTTCGCCGACTTCAACCTGCTCAAGTTCCCCGACCGCGACCAGGCCCTGGAGAAGATCCTCGACCTGACGATGCTCTCCGACATCTTCCCGACCGGCTACCACGGTGCCTACACCGCCGGCGTCACCACCGGGTCGACGGTGTACGTGGCAGGCGCAGGCCCGGTCGGGCTCGCCGCGGCGTACTCGGCACAGCTGCTCGGTGCGGCCACGGTCATCGTCGGCGACATGAACGCGGACCGGCTCAAGCAGGCCGCCAGCTTCGGCTGCGCGACCGCGGACCTGTCCTCCGGTGACGCCCTCGCGGACATCATCGCGGACATCGTCGGGGAGCCCGTCGTGGATGCGGCGATCGACGCGGTCGGGTTCGAGGCCCGCGGCCACGGCCAAGACGCCGCCGAGCAGCCGGCCACCGTCCTCAACGACATCATGGACGTGGCGCGTGCGGGTGCTTCCCTCGGCATCCCGGGCCTGTACGTCACTGGTGACCCGGGCGCCGTCGACGACGCCGCCAAGCAGGGCCAGATCGGTGTCCGGCTCGGTCTCGGCTGGGCCAAGTCGCACACGTTCGTGACCGGCCAGTGCCCGGTGAAGCAGTACAACCGCCAGCTGATGAACCTGATCCTCGCCGACAAGGCCCACATCGCCGACGCCGTGAACGCGAAGGCAATCAGCCTCGACGAGGCGCCGGAGAGCTACGCCGCGTTCGACCAGGGCGCGGCCACCAAGTACGTCATCGACCCGCACGGCATGGTGCGCTGACCCGCTACTCGCTGGTCGAGCCGGAGTCGTGAGGAACGAACGACTCCGTGTCGAGACCAACACAGCCGACCCGACCGCTGCGGGTACTGTGTTGGTCTCGACACGCCTTCGCCTAGCGGCTCCGGCGGCTCGACCATCTGTGGGTCGAGCCCAGCACGGTCACAGGCCGAGCTGGCGACGCGCCTCACCCACGGTGACGACGGAGCCGGTGACCAGTACCCGAGCCGGCGTTTCCCCGTCCGGCGAGAGGGCCAAGGCCTCCCTGGTCGCTTCGAGAAGAGCATCGGCGAGGCTGTCGATCTCCAGAACCCGATCAGCGCCGAGGACTCCTCGGGCCGCGGCCGCGGTGTCGGAAGAGGACAGTGAACGCGGACTGCTGTTCCGAGTGCAGATCATCGTCGTCACGACGGGGTCCAGCTCCGCGAGCATGCCCTCGAGGTCCTTGTCGCCCATCGCGGCGACCACGGCGACGGTCGGTCGCGTGCCCAGGTCGGTGAGGCCGGCCGCCAGCGCCCGGGCACCGTCGGGGTTGTGGGCTGCGTCGAGGATCACCGCGGGGGTGCCGGGCAGCACCTCGAGCCGTCCGGGCGAGCGGGCCGAGCCCAGCGCCCGTCGCAGTGCGTCCAGCGGGATCACGTCTCCCAGGAGTGCTTCGATGCTCGCGATCGCGAGTGTCGCGTTGTGCGCCTGGTGGCGGCCGTGAAGCGACAGCGGGATCTCGGGATAGTGACCGGCGAGGCCGTTGACCGAGATGATCTGTCCATCGCCGACGGCTCGTCTGCCACTCAGGCGGAAGTGACGGCCTTCGACCATGAGCCTCGCGAGATGCGCGTCGGCGTGGGCTCGGAGGAGCTGCTCGACCTCTGGGGTCTGCCGAGCCGTGACGGCCAGCGCACCCGGCTTGATGATCCCGGCCTTCTCGGCCGCGATGTCGAGCCTGGTCGGACCCAGGTGGTCGACGTGGTCGAGGCCGATGGGGAGGATCGCCGCGACCGGGGCGTCGATGATGTTGGTCGCGTCCCACATGCCGCCCATGCCGACCTCGACCGCCGCGACGTCGATGCCGGCCGTCGAGAACGCCTGGTAGGCCATGGCGACCGTCATCTCGAAGAACGACAGCGGAGTGGGACCGTCGCGGTCCACCGCCTCGGCCGCTGGCAGGACGTCGCGGTAAGCCTGGACGAAGCCATCCTGCGGGATCGGCCGGCCGCCGATGCTGATCCGTTCCCGGATGTCGGCGAGATGGGGGCTGGTGAACCGGCCGACCGTCGAGCCCAGCTCGAGCAGGATCGCCTCCACCATCCGCGCGGTGCTCGTCTTGCCGTTGGTTCCGGTGATGTGGATCGACCGGTAGTCGCGTTGTGGCCGGCCGAGCGCATCCGTCACCGCCCGGATGCGCTCCAGGGACGGGGCGATCCGGGTCTCGGGCCAGCGGGCGAGGAGTCGCTTCTCCACCTCGTCGATGTCGAGGGCGACGTCGGTGCCGGTCACCGGGGTTCTCCGCCCAGGCGTGCCAGCAGGTCGCGGCGCCAGGTCTCGGTCTCGGCGACCTGGTTGAACGTGAACAGGTGCAGACCGGCGATCGCCGCTTCCGGCCCGTCCAGCTCCGGCGCCGCACGGGTGAGGAACCGTTCCGGTGAGTAGCCGCCGGGGGCGGCGATGCGCGCGAACATGCCCGTGTTCTTGGCGAGGAACCTCGTCGACTCCCCCACCCCGATCTTGGTCGCCATGGAGAGGAGCTTGGCCCGCTCGACCGGGCCGGGCAGGCCGACGATGATCGGGGTCGTGACCCCACGGGCGCGCACGCGGCGTACCCAGTCGGTGAGGGCCCTGTCGTCGAAGGTGAGGTTGCTGACGATCTCGGTGGCGTGGTGGCGCTTGTCCCACATCGCCTGCACGAGGCGGTCGTGGATGATCGTCGGATGGTCCTCGGGGTAGCCGGCGACACCGACGTGCCTGAACGGGTCGCCGAGATCGACCAGCGCCTCGAGGAGCTCCAGCGCACCGGGGAACGCGCCGGGACGCTCCGCGTCGCCGGCAGGTACGAAGACCTTGTCGATGCGGGCTGCCTTCAGCCGAGCAGTGATCTCGGCGAGCTCGGCCCGGCTCGAGACCATGCGGGCGGCCAGGTGGGGCACGACGTCGTAGCCGTGCTCGGCGAGCCGGATCGACAGGTCCACCGTCTGCTCCAGGCCCTTGGCCGGCGAGGCGGTCACCGTGAGCGTTTGGCCGGCGGGAAGGGAGCTCGTGACGACGTCCTCGATCGAGGCGGTGGGAAGGACCTCGTAGCGAGCGTCGAGCAGCAGCCTCCGGACGGTCGCAGCGGCCGAGCGACGGCTCATCGCTGCCCTGCCCGGACCGGTCCGGCCGCGACCGCGGTCCCCCGCAGGCGGGCAGCCACCCGAGAGGCGGCGGCGGCGCCGGAGACCGAGTGGACGCGTACGCCCCACGCCCCGCCGGCAGCGGCGATGGCGGCCACGGCGTCGGACGCCTCGTCCCGGTCCGCGGCGATGTCCGGGGCCCGCCGTCCGTACGCGGCGGCCTCGGCGAGGAACCGCTTGCGGGACGCCCCGACGAGCACGGGGAACCCGAGGTCGCGCAGCGCCGGGAGGGCCGCGAGCAGCTCCCAGGACTGGGCGGCGTTCTTCGCGAACCCGAGACCGGGGTCGAGGACGACGCGCTCAGGACGTACGCCGGCGGCGAGTGCGGAGTCGACCCGGCCGCGGAGCTCGGCGCAGACGTCGTCGACGACCGAGTCGTAGAAGCAGAAGTCGTCCATCCGCATGGAGTGGGCGCGCCAGTGCATGAGTACGCAGGTGACCTCCGCCTCGGCCAGGAAGGGCAGCATCCTGGGATCGGCGAGCCCGCCGGACACGTCGTTCACGATGACGGCCCCGGCCTCGACGGCTCGCTGGGCGACCGAGGCGCGCATGGTGTCGACCGAGACCGGCAGCCCCTCCCGGGCCAGGGCCTCGACCACCGGGATCACGCGGGCGATCTCCTCGGCCGCGCTGACCCGCTGGGCACCGGGCCGGGTGGACTCGCCGCCGACGTCGAGGAGATCGGCGCCGTCACGGATGAGCTCGAGGCCCCTGCGTACGGCGGCGTCGACCTCGAGGAACCGGCCGCCGTCGGAGAACGAGTCGGGGGTGACGTTGATGATGCCCATCACCTGGCAGCGCAGATCTGCCTCGGTGAGCAGCGTGGCACTCATGTCAGAGCCCCGGCGATAGCCTCCCTGGCAGCCAGCTGCTGTTCGGCGATCTCGACGATGTTGGTCAGCAGCATGGCCCGGGTCATCGGTCCGACGCCGCCGGTGGCACCGCTCATCTTGCCCGCGACGACGTCCACGTTCGGATCGACGTCGCCCAGGATGCCTTCGATGGTGCGCGTGATCCCGACGGACAGGACCGTGGCGCCGGGACTGACCCAGTCGGGCTTGACCAGGTGAGCCACACCCGCCGCCGCGACGATGACGTCCGAGGCCCGGGCGTGGGCGGCGACGTCACGGGTCTCGATGTTGCACAGCGTGACGGTGGCGTGCTCGGTGGGTCGGGTGAGCATGAGCCCGAGCGGCCGGCCGACGGTCAGCCCGCAGCCGATGACACAGAACCGCTGTCCGGTGATCGGCACGTCGTGCTGCCTCAGGAGCTCGATGATCCCCCGTGGCGTGCACGGCAGCGGAGCTGGAGTGCCGAGCACCAGCTTGCCGAGGTTCGTGGGGTGAAGCCCGTCGGCGTCCTTGTCCGGGTCGATGAGCTCCAGGACCCGGTGGGTGTCGACGTGGGGCGGCAGGGGCAGCTGGACGATGAAGCCGGTGCAGGTCGGATCCTCGTTGAGCTGCTGCACCGCTGCCTCGATCTCGGCCTGCGATGCGCTCGCGGGGAGCTCGATCCGGATCGAGGCGATGCCCACCTCGGCGCAGTCGCGGTGCTTGCCCGCGACGTAGGAGCGGGAGCCGGGGTCGTCACCGACCAGGATGGTGCCGAGGCCGGGGTCGATCCCGGCCTCGTGCAGTGCCTTCACCCGCACGGCGAGCGCGGTCTTCAGATCAGCAGCGACGCGCTTGCCGTCGATCTTTGCAGCGGTGGTCATGCACTTCTCCTTCTCGCGAGACCCGTGACGTCAGCATTCGATGACGTTGACGGCGAGGCCTCCGCGGGAGGTCTCCTTGTACTTGATCTTCATGTCGGCTCCGGTCTCGCGCATGGTCTTGATCGCGGCGTCGAGAGAGACCCGGTGGCTGCCGTCGCCGCGGGCGGCGATGCGGGCGGCGTTGATGGCCTTGTTGCTGGCGATGGCGTTGCGTTCGATGCAGGGAATCTGCACCAGGCCGCCGACGGGGTCGCAGGTGAGCCCGAGGTTGTGCTCGATGCCGATCTCGGCCGCGTTCTCGACCTGTTCCGGGGTGCCGCCGAGCACTTCGCACAGGGCTCCGGCAGCCATGGCGCAGGCCGAGCCGACCTCGCCCTGACAGCCAACCTCGGCCCCGGAGATCGACGCGTTGATCTTGAACAGGATCCCGACCGCGGCGGCGGCGAGGAGGAACCGCACGATCCCGTCCTCGTCCGCGCTGGGCACGAACTTCTCGTAGTAGTGGAGTACGGCCGGGACGATGCCCGCCGCGCCGTTGGTCGGCGCGGTCACGATCCGCCCGCCCGACGCGTTCTCCTCGTTGACGGCGAGGGCGAAGAGGTTGACCCAGTCCATCGCTCTGAGCGGGTCCGTCTCGTCCGTCGATGCCTGGAGGTGGGTGTAGAGACCGGGGGCACGCCGCGGAACCTTCAACCCGCCGGGCAGGGTGGGGTCGGTGCGGGTGCAGCCGTTGTGCACGCATTCCTGCATGACCGACCAGATGTGCAGCAGCTCGCCGCGCACCTCCTCCTCCGTACGCCACGCCAGCTCGTTGGCCATCATGATGTCGCTGATCCGCTTGCCCGACTCGGCGCAGACCGCGAGCAGCTCCGCCCCGGTGGTGAACGGGTACGGGATCGGGGTCGCGTCCTCGACGATCCGATCGGCGCCGGCCGCCTGCTCGTCCACGACGAAACCGCCGCCGACCGAGTAGTAGGTGCTCTCCAGGAGCACCTTCGTGTCGGCGTCCAACGCGCGGAAGATCATGCCGTTCGGGTGCGCGGGAAGGGTCTTGGTGCGGTGCATGACGACGTCGTCGGCGCCGAACTCGATGTCCCGGGCGCCGGCGAGCCTCAGCCGTCCAGTGGCGCGGACCTCGGCCACGCGAGCGTCGGCGTTGTCGGTGTCGACCGTTTCGGGCCGGTTGCCCTCGAGACCGAGGATGACCGCCTTGTCCGAGCCATGGCCGTGGCCGGTGGCACCCAAGGAGCCGAACAGCTCCACTTCGGCCCGGGCGACGGCGTCGAGCAGTGAACCCGCCTTCAGGGCATCGGTGAACTGCACCGCCGCACGCATCGGGCCGACCGTGTGGGACGACGACGGCCCGATGCCGACGGAGAACATGTCGAAGACGCTGAGCGCCATCAGCCAGATCCCAGGCGTCGGATCGAGCTTGTCGAGATCACTTTGAACTCGGCCATGGCGTCGATCAGCCAACGGCCCAGGTAGTCGGCGTACGAGGCACGCGGCAGGATCCGGTAGGAGTCCGTGTCGACCTTCCAGAGGATCACCGGAACGCGTCCGATGGTGCTGGCGACCGCCGTGCCCGGCGTGAAGGCCCTCGGGTGGAGGTCGAGCGGACAGCCCTTCTCGAGGACCGCCTGCGCGGAAGGTCCCTCGAGCCGGAAGGTGGTGCGGTTGGCCGACAGGTCGACGACCGCGGCACCGCCTCCCGTGACGCCTGCGCGGAGGTAGGACACCAGGGTGGAACCGGCCACGCTCTGCGAGATGACCAGGAACTCGTCGGGCGAGAGCCACAGCACCACCACGTCGTGGCCGGTGGCGACCTCGCCGCACCGGGCGGGAAGCTCGGCGCCGAGGATCTTGGCCAGGCGCTCCCGGTCGGGCGAGCCGACCGGCACCCGCAGACCCACCATGGTGAGGAACTGCTCCTCACGCACGCGCACCCCGAGCGCTCCGGTGACGCCGGCGTCGACGAAGGCGCCGTGCAGGTGCTGGGCCGGGCTGACGCGCAGAGCCGAGATCTTCCTGTCGAGCGGCTCGATCGTGGTCTCAACCATCGCGGCGGGTTCCTTCCGGGTCGTAGAGGACGGTTTCAGCGACGACGACGTCGACCAGTCGGTCACCGACCGGCGCGACGAGGGTCTGGCCGATGCGGTTGCGGCCATCCTTGATGAGTGCCAGGGCGAACGATCGCCCGAGCGCGGCACTGTGGTAGCTCGAGGTCACGTGCCCGAGCATCGGCACCGGTCCCTCGGCCGGGGTGATCGGCGTACCTGATGCGACCAGCTGGGTGCCCTCGGGCAACCGGAACGACTTGTCGACGGGCAGCACCGAGACGAGGTGCTTGCGGTCGGTGCGTGCGGTGTCGACCCGGTTGTAGGACCGCTTGCCGACGAAGTCCTTCACCTTGGAGACGATCCACTCCATGCCCGCGTCCTGGGGAGTGACCGTGCCGTCGGTGTCCTGGCCGACGATCGGGTAGCCCTTCTCGGCGCGCAGCACGTGCATGGTCTCGGTGCCGTACGGGGTGATCGCCCACTCCTGGCCGGCGGCGTGGATCTCTTCCCACACGCGCTGCCCGAACCAGGTCTCGACGTTGACCTCGAAGGCGAGCTCTCCGGAGAACGAGATCCGGCACACCCGCGCCGGGATGCCCGAGGCGAGCGTCGTCTCGCGGAACGTCATGAACGGGAACGCCTCGCTGCTGACGTCGAGGTCCGGAGCGATCCTGGCGATCACCTCGCGGGACTTCGGGCCGACGACGGCGACCGTGGCCCACTGCTCGGTCACCGAGGTGAAGGTGACGTCCAGGGTCGGCCACTCGGTCTGGTGCCACTCCTCGAGCCAGTCGAGGACCTTGGCGGCGCCGCCGGTGGTCGTCGTCATGAAGTAGCGACCCTCGTCGATGCGGAGCGTGACGCCGTCGTCGAAGATCATCCCGTCGGGCGTGCACATGACGCCGTAGCGCGCGGATCCGGGGGCGAGCTTCTTGAAGGCGTTGGTGTAGATCCGGTTGAGGAACTCACCGGCGTCACTCCCCCACACCTCGATCTTGCCCAGGGTGGTCGCGTCCATCATGCCGACGGACTCGCGGACGGCGGCGCACTCGCGGAGAACGGCCTCGTCCAGGGACTCGCCGTTCTGCGGGTAGTACCACGGCCGCAGCCACTGGCCCACGATCTCCATCTCGGCGCCGTGCGCGACGTGCCAGGGATGGATCGACGTCAGCCGGGCCGGGTCGAACAGGTCACCCCGCTCGCGGCCGGCAAGGGCGACGAACGGGACCGGAGCGTACGGAGCACGGTACGTGGTGGTGCCGATCTCGCCGGGGCTGCGACCGTCGTTGAGCGCGGCGGCGATGACGCCGATGGCGTTCACCCCGGAGGTCTTGCCCTGGTCGTTGGCGGTGCTGATCGAGGTGTAGCGCTTGATGTGCTCGACGCTGCGCATGCCGGCCCCGGTCGCCCGCAGTACGTCGTGCACGGTCTGGTCGCGCTGGAAGTCCACGAAGTGGTCGACCAGGTCGTCGAGTGGAACGGAGGCCTCGGCGGCGAGCCACAGAGGGCGAGTCGTGCCGTCACCTGTCGCCGCAGGAAGCGGCCCGGTCGGAGCCTCGGCCTCGCCGATGAAACCGGTGGCGAGGAGCGCGGTCGCTGCCGCATGCCGCCCCTCGGCGAGACACGCATCGAGGGTGTAGCTGCCCCGGGCCGATCCCACGATCTGCTGACCGGTGACCTCGCCGTCGGGGACGAACCCGGCCAGATCCTCGTCCCAGCGGACCTTGCCCTGCCGCTGGCTGTGCAGATGGACCACCGGGCTCCAGCCACCGGCGACGGCGACGACGTCGCAGGCGATCTCTCGCCGCTCGCCGACCGCGGCGCCGTCGGCGTCGATCGCCGACACCGTCGCGGCGGTGACCCGCGGGTCACCGTCGGTGTCGAGGACCGCGGAGCCGAGGACGACCTCGATGCCTGCCGCCGCGGCGCGACGGGCGGCCTCGGACTGCTCTGGGCGGGCGTCGACGACGGCCGCCACGGCGATCCCGGCCCCGGTCAGGTCGGCGGCGACCTCGTAGGCACTGTCGTTTGTGGTGGCGAGCAGCACGTTGGAGCCTGCGGCCACGCCGTACCGGTTCAGGTAGGTGCGGACCGCGGAGGCGAGCATCACGCCGGGGCGGTCGTTGTTGCCGAACACCAGGGGGCGCTCGTGCGCGCCGGTCGCGATGACGACCTGCTGCGCCCGGATGTGCCAGAGGCGCTGGCGGGACACACCGGTGAGCGCCTCCTTGGCGGAGTCGTCGAGGTGGTCCAGCCGGCTCTCGAGCGCGATCACGTAGTTGGCGTCGTAGCTGCCGAAGGCGTTGGTCCTGGTGAGCACCGTGACCTCGGGGGCAGCCGCGAGCTCCTCGGTGACGCCGCCGAGCCAGGCGTCGGTGTCCACGCCGTCGATGCTGAGACCGCGTGTGGAGAGAAGGGATCCGCCGAGCTCGGGCTGGTCGTCGATGAGGATCACCCGGGCTCCGGATGCGGCGGCGGTGCGGGCCGCGCTGAGCCCGGTCGGACCGGCTCCGATGACGAGGACGTCGGTGTGGACGTACTTCTTGTCGTAGATCGCGGTGTCGTCGGCGGGGTCGAGGTCACCGAGGCCGCTGAGGTAGTCGGCCTCGATCCCGTCGACGAGCTCGACGATCGTGGCCGGCAGCATCGACTCGGTCACCGAGTCGCCGGGACGCCTCAGCTTGACCAGCGCGTTGGGCTCCTCGAGACCGGCGGCGAGGACGCCGCGGGGACGCTCCCGGTACAGCGAGGGGCCGCACTCGAGCACGCCGTTGGCGATCAGCGCCGAGGCGAGGGTGTCACCGGCGTGGCCGGCGTACTCCCGCCCGTCGACGCTGAAGGCAAGACGGGTGGATCGGTCGATTCGGCCGCCGTCTGCGAGGCGGTGCGACGTCGTGCTCACTGCGGGCCTCCATCCAGGGTGGGACGCGGTTCGCCGGCCTGGTAGACGGCGGCGATGCGGTAGGTGACGGTGTCGCGAAGAACGTTGAACCACTTGCGGCAGCCGGAGCTGTGGACCCAGCGCTCGGCGAAGATGCCCTTGGTGTTCTCGCGGTAGAACAGGTAGCGACCCCACTCCTCGTCACTAAGGGCGCTCGGGTCCTCCGGGTAGGGGACGTGGGCCTGGCCGCCGTAGTGGAACTCGGTCTCGTCGCGGGACCCGCAGTTGGGGCAGCTGATGAGAATCATCGTCGGCTCCTTTCAGTGGGCGACGGCGGCTGCGCCGTGCTCGTCGATGAGGGCACCGGTGCTGAATCGCTCCAGCGCGAACGGTGCGTTGTACTCGTGGGGCTCGTCGTGGGCGATCGTGTGCGCCATCGTCCAGCCGGCGCCCGGCGTGCCCTTGAACCCACCGGTCCCCCAGCCACAGTTCACGTAGAGCTGGTCGATCGGCGTCTTGCTCACGACCGGGGAGGCGTCTGGCGTGACGTCGACGATGCCGCCCCAGGTCCTGAGCAGATGCGCACGGGCGAAGATCGGGAACAGCTCCACGGCGGCCGCCATCTGCTCCTCGATCACGTGGAACCCGCCGCGCTGCCCGTAGCCGTTGTACGCATCGACGCCCGCGCCCATGACCAGCTCGCCCTTGTGGGCCTGGGAGACGTAGACGTGGACGTGGTTCGACATCACAACGGTGGGATGGACCGGCTGATGGAGCTCGGAGACGAGCGCCTGGAGCGGGTGCGACTGGATCGGCAGGTCGAAGCCCGCCATCTCGGCGAGGACGCTGGAGTGCCCGGCCGCGCACAGCGCGACCTTGCCGGCCGCGATGGTGCCGCGGCTGGTCTGCACACCGACCACCCGGTTGCCGTCCTTGACGATGCCGGTCACCTCGCAGTCCTGGATCAGGTCGACCCCGAGCTCGTCTGCCTTGCGGGCGAACGCCCAGGCGACGTGGTCGTGCTTGGCGATGCCCGCGCGGGGCTGGTAGGTCGCGCCGAGGACCGGGTAACGGATGTTGTCGCTGACGTTGATGATCGGGCAGGCCTCCTTCACCTGGTCGGCGTCGAGCCACTCCGCGTCGATCCCGTTGAGGCGGTTGGCCTCGCAGCGCCGCACCGAGTCGCGTACGTCCTGCAGCGTGTGGGCGAGGTTGAGCACGCCGCGCTGGCTGAACAGGAAGTCGTAGTCGAGCTCCTCGGGGAGCACCTCCCACTGCTTGAGGGAGTGCTCGTAGATCGCCGCGGACTCGTCCCACAGGTAGTTGGACCGGATGATCGTCGTGTTCCGGGCCATGTTGCCGCCCGCGAGCCAGCCCCGCTCGAGGACGGCGACGTTGGTGATGCCGTGGTTCTTCGCCAGGTAGTACGCCGTCGCCAGGCCGTGTCCGCCGCCGCCGATGATGACGACGTCGTAGGAGGACTTGGGCTCCGGGTTGCGCCAGAGGAAGTCGGGGTGCTCGGGCAGCAGGTCTGCCATCACTCGGCTCCGTTCGACTCGATGAGGTGGGGGTAGAGCGGGTGCTTCTCGGCGAGGTTCGTGACGCGGCTGCGCAGCGCGTCGGCCGTCTCGTCGGTGAAGTCGTCCTTCAGCGCGGCCGCGATGATGTCGGCCACCTCGCTGAAGTCGGTGTCGCCGAAGCCACGGGTGGCGAGGGCCGGCGTGCCGATCCGCAGGCCGGAGGAGACCATCGGCGGACGCGGGTCGAAGGGCACCGCGTTGCGGTTGACGGTGATGCCGATGCGGTGGAGCCGGTCCTCGCCCTCCTGGCCGTTGAGCTCGGAGTCGCGCAGGTCGACCAGCACCAGGTGGACGTCCGTGCCCCCGCTGACCACCGAGACTCCCGCGGCCGCGACGTCGTCGGCGAGCAGCCGCTCGGCGATGATGCGGGCACCGCGCAGCGTACGCTCCTGGCGCTCGCGGAACTCGGGCTCCGCGGCGACCTTGAAGGCGACCGCCTTGCCGGCGATGACGTGCTCGAGCGGCCCGCCCTGCTGGCCGGGGAAGACCGAGGAGTTGATCTTCTTGGCGATGGCGGGGTCGTTGGTGAGGATGACGCCACCGCGCGGGCCACCCAGGGTCTTGTGCGTGGTCGAGGTGACGACGTCGGCGAAGGGCACCGGGTTCGGGTGGAGGCCGGTCGCGACCAGGCCGGCGAAGTGCGCCATGTCGACCATGAGGCGGGCGCCGACCAGGTCCGCGATCCGGCGGAACTCCGCGAAGTCGAGCTGCCGGGGGTAGGCGGACCAGCCGGCGACGATCAGCTTGGGCCGGTGCTCGAGGGCCAGGCGCTCGACCTCGGCCATGTCGATCAGGAAGTCCTCGCGGCTGACCTCGTACGGCACGACCTGGTAGAGGCGCCCGGAGAAGTTGAGCTTCATGCCGTGGGTGAGGTGACCGCCGTGGGCCAGCGAGAGGCCGAGGATGGTGTCGCCCGGCTCGAGGAGGGCGAACATCGCGGCGGCGTTGGCCTGGGCACCCGAGTGCGGCTGCACGTTGGCGTACTCCGCGGAGAAGAGCGCCTTGAGGCGGTCGATGGCGAGCTGCTCGATGACGTCGACGTGCTCGCAGCCGCCGTAGTAGCGACGGCCGGGGTAGCCCTCGGCGTACTTGTTGGTGAGGACCGAACCCTGAGCCTCCATGACGGCGGCGGGAGCGAAGTTCTCCGAGGCGATCATCTCCAGCGTCGTCTGCTGGCGGCTCAGCTCGGCGTCGATCTGCGCGCTGACCTCGGGGTCGAGGTCTGCGAGCGAGGCGGTCAAGACGTCAACCACGATGAACTCCCAAACTCTTGAAGTACGATTGATATATCAGTTCGGGATCAACAGTATGCTGGGTAGCGAACACCTGTCAACGGCCCAGATCAGAAAGCGGTGACTTGGTATGACCGACGTTCAGGCGCCCGCCCGGCCGGCGATCGGCGCAACGATCTCGCTGGCGCACGCGGCCTACGAGCGCATCCGGGACCGGCTGATCATGCTCGACATCAGGCCCGGCGAGCCGATCAACGACGGCCGGCTCGCGGACTCGCTCGGCTTCGGCCGTACGCCGGTGCGCGAGGCCCTCAAACGCCTGGAGACCGATCATCTGGTCGTCTCCTACCCGCGCCGCGGCACGTTCGCGACGCCGGTCGACGTCACCGAGCTGGGCGCCATCTCCGACCTGCGCCAGCAGCTCGAGCCGTTCGCCGCCCACCGCGCGGCGACCGCCGCGACCGACCAGATGCGGGCCGAGCTGCGCGCCATGGCCGAGCGGGTTCGCGGTCTCGATCCGTCGGGCGACGACCGGCCCACCCTGATGCGGCTCGACATCTCGGTGCACCGGATGATCTACCGCGCCACGGGCAACAGGCACCTCGAGGACGTCCTGGTCCGCTACGACAACCTGGCGACCCGGATCTGGTGCCTGGTCGTGGACAAGCTCCCGGACCTGGCATCCCACATCTCCGAGCACGCCACGCTCCTGGAGGCGATCGCCGACGGCGACGCCGAACGCGCCGAGCGGCTGACCCGCGAGCACATCGACGGCTTCGCGACCGAGATCCGCCGCGTTCTCTGAACGCAGGATTCTCGCGGGGCTCGAACCACGGATCGCCCATCCGCACCCCAAGCGCCTCAGCCTCGTCCAAGCGCGAGACCACACCCGGCGTTGTTCGACAACGCGATCACCGGCTCGCGGGCCGGCCGCGGATCAAGCACCCGCTCGACCGAGACGAACGTGCATCGAACGTCGACGAGTGCGATCGGCGTACGCCGCGCTGCCGCTACCTCTCCTCGACCCGGAGAGCTGGTCGCCGGCCATGGGCGCCGGCTTCCGGTCGAGAGTGGTGCCCCAGAGATAGGTGACCGCCGTGGGTTGAGGCACCTGCCGGGGAGGGTGTCTAGGCCGTCACCGCTTCTTCACCTGCAGCGTGGCGAACACGTCGTTCGCCAGCTTCGCGCACTTCTGCTCTGAGTAGAACTCGCCTCGACACTCGATGACCGTCTTGATGCCCGCTGCCTCGTTGCCGCCCTTGCGCATGACAACTCCGATGTACTCCCACCGCCACTGGAGGATCTTGTTGGGGTTCTTCTTCAACCCAGACTTCATGCCCGAGGCGATGACGTCGTAGACCACACCGTCCTTGGTGATCGACGGCTTCTGAGTCACCGGGCCTCCGCCCTCCTGGATGTCCAAGGCGATCTTGGCGACCTCGCGACGCATGTAGTCGACGTCGAGGTCATTGCCCTCGGCGTGCGGGTCGTAACTGTCGATCTCCAGACTGACCGTCGCCTTGCTCTTACGCCGGTCGGGATCGCTGTCGTCATAGACGAGGGCCGCACTCTTGGAAGTCCGTTCGTCCAAGGCTCCTGCCGGCATCACCGCCATGTCCTCGCCCTCCGGCACCGCAGTCCACCCCTTGCCCGGCAGCCTGACGGCGGCTGACTTGTAGGAGATCGTGGACACCGGCGGCCAAACGTCGGGCGTGGGCGACCCCGACGGCCCCCGAGAACAGGGCACCGACCAGGACAGACATCCCTCCTCGGACGGACTACTCGACGGACTACTCGTCGGCTCGGCCTTACCGGCCGCTGCCCCTTCGCCCCCTTGGCATGCCGTCGCGAACAAGGAGAGCGCGACGATCACCGTCGCTACACGCCAGAACCTGAACTCGGTCACCCGATTGACCCCTTCACAAGCGCTCATGTAAGTAAAGCCGATTCAATCCGGGCCCGAGCCGGGGGTCAAGAACCGGCTGACACAGAGCCGGCCCGGCGCCGGGCACCCACACTGCGGCCTGCTCATCCCGCGCCAGTCGCGGTACCCCTCGCTGGTGTCCTTGCTCAGCGGCCCATCCCTCGGACGCGTCTCCGGCGAGCTCGAACAACAATTGTCATCCAACAGGCGACAGATGTTGTACGAGAGATTCGCGTGCGGCCAGCGCGCCAGCCAGCACTTGTCATGAGTACCGAGACAAATGTTGCCACCGTTGCGGCGATGCGAGATCGGGCGCCGGCCCACCCGGCCGGCGCCCGATCTCGACCCGTCGGGTCAGCCGCGCAGGCGGCTCATCGTGGGGTCGAAGAGCGGCTCCGGGGTGACCGTCGCCGCGATCCGCTGGCCGAAGTACTCGATCTCGACTTGGTCGCCCTCGCCGATCTCCGCCGGCAGGTAGGCGTAGGCGATCGGCTTGCCAATCGTGAAGCCGTACGCCGCGCTGGTGACGTACCCGACCGCCGTCTCGCCCGACAGCACAGGCTCCTTGCCGAGCACCATGGACTTGCCGTCGTCGATGGTGAGGCAGCGCAGCCGGCGAGCCGAGGTCTCCACCGAGCGACCCTGGAGGGCCGCCTTGCCGACGAAGTCCTCCTTGGCGGACTTCACCGCGAAGCCGACGCCCGCCTCGTACGGGTCGTGTTCGGTGGTCATGTCGGCACCCCAGGACCGGTAGCCCTTCTCCAGCCGGAGCGCGCCGAACGCGGCCCGCCCGGCGGCAATGACACCGTGCTCCTGGCCGGCGTTCCACAGCACGTCCCACAGCTTCTGGCCATTCTCGGCGGAGGCGTAGATCTCCCAGCCGAGCTCGCCGACGTAGGACAGGCGCAGGGCGGTGACGGGGATCCCGCCGATGGAGGCCCGCTTGCCGCGGAAGTACTTCAGACCGTCGTTGGTGAAGTCGTCCGTGCTGACTTTGGCGATCAGGTCCCTGGCCAGCGGCCCCCACAGCCCGATGCAGCAGGTGCCGCCGGTGATGTCGCGGACATGGGCGGCGAGCGCGGGGTTCTCGGAACGCAGCTTGCGCGCCTCCCGCCGCAGGTACGCCAGGTCGACCGTGCCGTTGGCGCCGACCTGATAGAGCTCGTCCTCGAGCCGGGCGACGGTGATGTCGCTCTTGATCCCGCCCTGCTCGTCCAGGAACAGGGTGTAGGTCACCGCACCGGGCTTCTTGCTGACGTCACCGGTGGTGAGCCGCTGCAGCAGGGTCTCGGCGCCGGGTCCGGAGACCTCGAGGCGGCGCAGTGGCGTCATGTCGTACATGGCGACCGCGGTGCGGGTCTTCCACGCCTCGACGGCCGCGATCGGAGAGTAGTAGCGGGCCGACCAGTCGTCGCGCGTCGGCGACTTCCACTCCTCCGGCAGTTCGTCCAGCAGGGCTGCGTTGGCCTCGTACCAGTGCGGCCGCTCCCAGGTCCCGGCCTCGAGGAAGAAGGCGCCGAGCTCGACCTGACGGGCGTGGAAGGGGCTGACCCGGATGTCACGGGGCGAGTCCTTGGGCTGCAGCGGGTGGAGGATGTCGTAGATCTCGACGAAGTTCTGCTGCGAGGTCTCGCTGACGTACGCCGGAGCCAGCTGCGTCTCCTCGAAGCGGTTGAGCTCGAGGTCGGCGAGGTCGTACTGCGACCGACCGGTGGTCAGCACCTCGGCCACCGCCCGGGCGACCCCGGCGGAGTGGGTCACCCAGACCGCCTCGGCCACCCAGAAGCCGTCGAGTTCGCGGGACTCACCGACGAGCGAGCCGCCGTCGGGCGTGAACGAGAAGATGCCGTTGAACGACGACTCCGCGATCTCCGTCTCCTGGAGGCACGGGAGCAACTTGCGGCACTCGTCCCACGGGCCCTCGAAGTCCTCGGGCGTGAAGTCGAGCCGCGACGGCATGTTGTCGTGGTCGACGTGCTCCGGGGTCGGGCCGAGATCCGAGGCGACGTACGGCATCGGCTTGTGGGCGTACGAGCCGATCCCGTAGGCGTCGCCCCACTCCCGGAAGTAGAGGTCCTGGTCCTGGTGTCGCAGGATCGGCAGGGTCGCGCCGTCGGGCGCCTCGTGCTTGCCGGCCAGGACCGGCACCGACGTGGTCTTGATGAACTGGTGGGCGAGCGGGAGGAGCGGCACGTCGGTGCCCGCCATCTTCCCCACCTCGACACCCCAGAAGCCGGCGCAGGAGACGACGATGTCCGCCTCGACCACGCCGTTCGTCGTCTCGACGCCCGTGACATGACCGCCCTCTTGGAGCACTCCGGTCACCGCGGTGTGCTCGAGGTAGGTGACGCCGGCCGCCTGCGTACGCTCGATGAGCAGGTCGACGGCGCGCGCCGCCCGGGCCAGACCGTCGCTGGGGATGTGCAGACCCGCGAGGACCTGCGACTCGTCGATGTGCGGGTAGAGGCTCTTGCACTCGGCAGGACCGATCACCCGAGCCTCGATCCCCCAGGACTTCGCGTAGCCGAGCTTGCGGTAGAGCTCGGCAACGCGGGCCTCGGTGGTCGCGACCTCGAGGCCACCGACCTGGTTGAAGCAGCTCACCCCGTCCTTCTCCAGGGACAGGAACTTCTCCACGGTGTACTTGGCGAACAGGGTCATCGTCTTCGACGGGTTGATCTGGAAGACGAGACCGGGCGCGTGGGAGGTCGAGCCGCCGGGCAGGCTGAGGGGGCCCTGTTCGATGACCGTGATGTCGGACCACCCGCGTGACACGAGTTCGTCCGCGAGGTTCGTGCCGACGATGCCGGCGCCGATGATGACTGTGCGGGGCGAGGACGTCATGAGCTTCTCCGTGAGGTTCGGGTTGGTGGTCAGCGGAACACGACGGTGCTGGAGCCGTGCATGAAGACGCGGTGCTCGCAGTGCCAGCGGACGGCGCGCGAGAGTGCGAGGCACTCGGCGTCCTGACCGACGGTGGCCAGGGCCTGCGGTGTGTAGGTGTGGTCGACCCGGTTGACCTCCTGCTCGATGATGGGTCCCTCATCGAGGTCAGCGGTGACGTAGTGAGCGGTGGCGCCGACGAGCTTCACGCCACGTTCGTGCGCCTGGTGATAGGGCTTGGCCCCCTTGAAGCCGGGCAGGAACGAGTGGTGGATGTTGATCGCGCGACCCTCGAGCTGGCGGCAGAGGCCGTCCGAGAGGATCTGCATGTAGCGGGCGAGCACGACCAGGTCGACGTCGTACTCCTCGACCAGGTCGAGCATGCGCTGCTCGGCCTGCGGCTTGGTCTCGGGCGTGACCGGGATGTGGATGAACTCCAGTCCGGCCGCCTCCGCCATGGGCCGAAGATCCTCGTGGTTGGACGCGACGACAGCGATCTCGGCCCCCAGTGTCCCCCCGCGCCACCGGAAGATGAGGTCGTTGAGACAGTGGCCGAACTTGGAGACCATGACCAGCAGTCGCGGCTTGCGCTCGTCGTGGAACGCGTACGACATGCCGAACCGGTCCGCGATCGGACCGAACGCGGCGGTGAGCTCATCGACGTCCGCCCCGTCGACGGACGCGAACGCGGTCCGGAGGAAGAACAGCTCCCCCACCCGGTCGTCGTGCTGCTGGTGCTCGAGGATGTCGAACCCGCGGTCGTACAGGAAGCTCGTGACCGCCTGCATGATCCCCGGGCGCTCCTGACAGGACAGCGTCAGCACGTTGGTCGTCGCGGTGGGCGCGGTCGCCACGGACGCAACGGCGGTCGAGCTTGGCGGGCTGATGGTCATGCTGGGCTCCTGGTTGCCGGTAATGATACACAACTCATATATCAGAATGATCGTAGAACGGCTCTCAGACCGCCGTCAAGGGTCTGGCGCCTTGGAACAATGGCTTGAGCACGGTGAGCGAGAGCCGCTGAGCCAGGCGTCAGCCAGACGGGCCAGGGTCGCGGGAGACCTCCGCGATCGGCCGCGAGCCGGCCCTACGCATCAGCAGCGAACACCGATGCCCGGTGAATTCCGGGAGAAACGGCCTTGGATCGAAATGACGAGAGCCGCTGACCTTGGCGTTTTGCCTGGTCAGCGGCCCTTTTCTGGCTCCCCCGGTTGGACTCGAACCAACAACCCTCCGGTTAACAGCCGAATGCTCTGCCAATTGAGCTACAGGGGAATTGCACCTTGCGGCGCGGGTGAAACCTTAGCAACCCGGCGGCGGCGATCGGAAATCGGCAGGCCGTCACTCGGCGACCAGGTTGCGGAGGCCGCGGCGGTGCTGTTCCAGGGCGGCCAGCTGGGCGAAAAGACGGTTGTACGCCTCGGGGTCGGCGGCTGCGTCGGAGCGCTGCAGGCGGCTCTTCACCTCGGCGATGCGGCGCTGGTCGAGGAGCTCGAGGAGGCGTACGACGTACTGCAGGACGTACGCAGCATCCGGCTCCTTCGCGGACGGGATCGGCTCTACCGCGAGCTCGGCGAGGATGCGGCTGACGAGCGGGTCCGAGGCGGCGGCACCCAGCTTCTGGGCCCAGCCGGCGTCGCCGGTGCCGGCACCGGGACCACCGAGACCGGCGATGATCTCCCACAGCGCCCGGTAGAGGGGGTGGGTGAAGGCCTCGGGGGTGATCTCGCCGGTGGTGCGCCCCAGGGCGACAGGGTGCTGCACGAAGAGCTTCAGGGTCTCGCGCTCGACCGTGAAGCGCGGCTCGCGCGGATGGGGCATGGGCGGACGCTGCGGCGCAACGGGAGCCTCGGGAGCGGCGGCGGGCTCGCGCCGCGACGGAGCAGCCGAGGGCGCGGGACGGCCGGCGGCGCGGCGTACCTCTCGGGCCGCGTCGTCGGGATCGACGCCGAGGAAGCGAGCCAGATCGCGGGTGAAGCCCATCTTCTTGGACTCGTCGCGCACGGAGGCCACCAGAGGGGCTGCCTCACGCAGGGCATCGACCCGCCCGTCGGCACGGTCCAGGTCGTACTTGGAGGCGACGTTGCGCAGCACGAACTCGTAGAGCGGGACGCGGTTGGCGAGCAGCTCACGGACCGCCTCGTCGCCCTTCTTGATCCGCAGGTCGTTGGGGTCGAGGCCGTCGGGCTCGACGGCGACGTAGGTCTGCGAGGTGAAGTTGCCGTCGCCCTTGAACGCCTTCAGCGCCGCGGCCTGACCGGCGGCGTCGCCGTCGAAGGTGAACACGACCGCGCCACGCAGCTGCTGGTCGTCGGAGATGAACCGGCGCAGCACCTTCGCGTGGTCGTCGCCGAAAGCGGTGCCGCAGGTCGCCACGGCGGTGGTGATGCCGGCGAGGTGGCAGGCCATCACGTCGGTGTAGCCCTCCACGATCACGGCCTCGCGGGTGCGCGCCATCTCCTTGCGGGCCAGGTCGATCCCGTAGAGGACGTGCGACTTCTTGTAGATCGGCGTCTCGGAGGTGTTGAGGTACTTCGCCTCGATGCGGTCGTCATCGAAGAGGCGGCGGGCACCGAAGCCGATGACGTCGCCACCCGACTCCCGGATCGGCCACATCAGCCGACCGCGGAACCGGTCGTAGTGCGACCGCCCGTGCGCGACCAGGCCGGCGGTGACGACCTCCTCGTCCGAGAACCCGCGCGCACGCAGGTGGCGGTAGAGGTCCTCTCCTCCGCGCGGCGAGAAGCCGACGCCGAAGTGCAGCGCCGCGTCGCGGTCGAAGCCCTTTTCGGCGAGGAACTGCCGCGCGACGACGGCGTCGGGTGTCAGCAGCTGCTCGGCGTAGAACTCGGCGGCGACCTTGTGGGCCTCGACCAGCTTGCCGCGACCGGGGCCGCGCCGCACCGGCGCCTCGTCGCCCTCCTCACGCTGGACCTGCACGCCGACCTTGTCGCCGAGCCGCTCGACCGCCTCGAAAAAACTGAGTCCCTCGAGCTTCATCACGAAGTCGATGACGTCGCCGCCCTCTTGGCAGCCGAAGCACTTGAAGAAGCCCCGCGACGGGTTCACGTTGAACGACGGCGACTTCTCGTCGTGGAACGGGCACAGGCCCTTGTAGGTCCCCGGGCCCGCACGGCGCAGCGTGACGTACTGGGAGACGATGTCGTCCAGGCGTGCCTTCTCGCGCACCTCTTGGATGCTCGTCTCCTTGATGCGGCCCGCCACAACGTCTGATCCTACGGGGCCGTGGATCGGCCTGAGATGCTTGACCTGATGTCCACCACCACACCGGCCCGACCGCCGACCCGACCACGGGCCCGCCGGGCGACTTTCTGGCTCGGTCTCACGATGGTCCTGGCCGGTGTGGGGCTCCTCGGCTACACCGCCTGGGAGCTCTACGGCACCACGATCATCAGCAAGCAACGCCAGCAGGAAGCGACCTCGACGATCGAGAAGGCGTGGGACTCGGGCCGGGCCGAGGCCACGACCGAGTTCGGTGCGGCCGAGGCGCTCATCGAGATCCCCCGCTTCGGCGAGGACTACCGGATCCCGGTCCTCGAAGGCACCTCGGACCGGGCCCTGGGCGCCGGCGTCGGACACTTCTCCGGCACCGCCGGGCCCGGCGAGGTCGGCAACTTCGCGCTCGCCGGCCACCGGATCACCCACGGCGAGCCGCTGCGCGACCTCCCCGAGCTCCGCGAAGGCGACGAGATCCGTGTGCTGACCAGGGAGAAGACGTACGTCTACGCCCTCACCACCGATGGCGACGACCTGATCGTGCCGTTCACATCGGTCTGGGTCACGGACCCGCTTCCCGACAATCCCGACATCGACGGGGCGGAGCCCGAGCAGATCGAGGGCCAGCGGCTGATCACGCTCACCACCTGCTCCGAGCTCTTCCACACCGACTACCGGTTGGTCGCCTTCGGCAGGCTCGTCGCCGAGGAGCCGGCCGGCTGACGGACGGCTAAAGACGGAGCGTACGCCGCGGGCCGAGGTCGGCTCGGTGGTCGGCCCACATCCGCTGCTCGTCCCGTACGCGCGCGACCTCGGCCGGGTCGATCGTGGCGACGACCATCCCAGGAGTGGCGTCATCGAGCCGCTCGACCGGCCGGCCGAGCGGGTCGTAGACCGCGGAGCCGCCGATGAGGCCCAACGGCCCGCCGACGAGACCGGCAAAGGCGACGTACATCGAGTTGTCCAGCGCCCGGGCGGCGTAGTGCAGGTCGCGCCGGTGACCTCCGCCGGGGAAGTAGGCACCGGTGTTGAGGTAGAGGATCGCGCCGTCGGCGGCCGCGGCGGCGGCGTGCTCGGGGAAGTTGGCGTCGTAGCAGACCGACAGGGCCACCCGGACGCCGTCGATCTCGATCGTCGTACCGTGCTGGCCGGGTTCGAAACGTTCGACCTCGGGCGGGTAGAGGTGCTGTTTGTCGTACGCCGCGACCGGCTCCTCCCCCGGCGCGATGACCAGGCTGGTGATCGCCCGTCGTCCGGCCTGGGCGAGGGGCGAGTTGAGCACGAGCACCGCACCGGTCTCGTCCACCGCGGCCTGCGCCGGGGCGAGCCAGGCGGTGTCCTCGAGCGCGGGCAGCGGGCCGTCGAAGGCGTCGAGGTCCCACGACGTCGTGAAGGTCTCCGGCAGCGCGACCAGCCGCGCTCCCTTCGCCGCCGCCTCGCGTACCCGGTCTGCAGCGGTCTCGACGTTGGCGACCAGATCACCTGGAACCGCCATCTCCTGGACGACTGCTACCTGAAGCACCCTGGCGAGCCTACCTGGCGGGATAGTCCAGGGAGTTTCCGTCGCTCTACTGGCCAGTAACCGACGGAAGCTCCCTGGACTATCTCAATAGGCGCCCGACATCACGTTGGCCAGCGGCTCGCCCGCGGCGAACCGCTCGAGCTGCTCGCGTACGACCCGGTAGGCGCGCGGCCACATCGCGCTCGACGCACCACCGACGTGCGGGGTGATGAGCAGGTTGGGCGAGCTCCACAGCGGGCTCTCCGCCGGGAGCGGCTCGGTCTCGGCGACGTCGATCGCCGCGTGGATCCGTTTCGTGGCGAGCTCGGCGACCAGGTCGGAGGTGGCGACGACACCGCCACGGGCGACGTTGACCAGCAGCGCGCCGTCCTTCATCTGCCCCAGGAACTTGCGGTCGACGAGGCCGCGGGTCTCGTCGGTGAGCGGCGTGGCCAGCACGATCACGTCGGCCTCGGGTACGAGCGTGTCGAGCTCGCCGAAGCCGTGGACGCCGTCCCGGGCGGTCCTCGCGACCCCGACCACCTCGGTCTCGAACGGAAGCAGCCGCGCCTCGATGGCGCGGCCGATCGCGCCGTACCCGATGATCAGGACCCGCTTGTCGGCCAGCGAGGGGAACCAGCCCGGCCGCCAGGCGTGCTCGTCCTGGTGGCGTACGTGGCCGGGGATGCCCCGCAGCGACGACAGGATCAGCGTGACGGCGAGCTCGGCTGTCGAGGTGTCGTGGATGCCGCGGCCGTTGCAGAGGGTCACGCCCTCCGGGATGTGGCCGCGGGCGGCGTCGACCCCCGCGGTGAGCAGCTGCACCACCTGGAGCGAGGTCATCTGGCTGACGACGTCGAAGATGCGCGAGCCGAGCATGTAGGGCGGCAGGTAGAAGGCCACCTCGCCGACCGAGTCGGGCACCTCCACCTCGCCACCGGTGAAGCGGGTGTGGTCGAAGAGCTCGAAGCGGAGGCCTGCCGGCACCTTGCCCAGCTCGGACGGGTCGAACGGCAGCCAGACGAGGGGATCGCTCACACCGGAGACTCTCCCATACCCCGGGAGGGGTGATCTAAGTCACGCCCCGTCGCTAGGGTGACCGCCATGGATCCGCTGGCCCCCGCTCACCCCACCTGGGTGATGCTCCTGATCGCCGCAGTGGCTGTCGCCGTACTCCTCATCCTGATCGCCAAGGTCAAGCTGCACCCCTTCATCTCGCTGGTGCTGGTCAGCGCGGTCACCGCGGTCGTGGCCGGGATCCCGGTCGCCGACGTGCCCGCGGCGATGTTGGCGGGATTCAGCGCCACGATCGGCTCGGTGGCGCTGCTGGTGGCGTTCGGCGTGATGCTCGGGAGGCTGCTGGAGGTGACCGGCGGTGCGCAGGTGCTCGCCGACACGCTCATCGGCGCGTTCGGCGAGAAGCGGGCCCCGCTCGCGCTCGGCATCGCCGCGCTGATCTTCGGGTTCCCGATCTTCTTCGACGCCGGCCTGGTCGTCTTCCTGCCGATCATCTTCGCGGTCGCACGGCGCTTCGGCGGCTCGATCCTGGTCTACGCACTGCCCACCGCCGGCAGCTTCGCGGCGATGCACGCGGTCGTGCCGCCCCACCCGGGCCCGGTCGCCGCGGCCACTGAGCTGGGAGGCGACATCGGGCTCACCCTGTTGATCGGGGTGCCGGTCGCCGTCCTGGCCTGGTTCCCCGGCGCCTACCTCGTCGGCACCAGGCTCGGCGCCCGATACAACCCGGAGCCGGCCAACCTCTTCGCGACCCGTGATGCGGAGGCTGCGGCGGAGAGCGACACCGCTCCCCCGCCGTTCGCCACCGTCGTGCTCCTCCTGGCTCTGCCCCTGGTCCTGATCGGCCTCAACACGGTCGTCAGCACGCTGATCGCCGCCGGCTCGGTCAGCGAAGACGCCACCTGGGCCAGCGCACTGATCCTCATCGGCCAGACCCCGATCGCGCTGCTGATCACCGTGCTCGTCGCGATCTTCGTACTCTCCCCCGGCCGGTTCCCCATCGGCAGGGCGAGCGACATCCTCGACCAGGCGCTCGGCCCGATCTGCGCGATCATCCTGATCACCGGCGCGGGCGGGATGTTCGGCGGCGTGCTCCGCATCAGCGGCATCGGGGAGGCGCTGTCCACCTCGCTCTCCGATCTCGGGCTGTCGCTCATCGTGCAGGCGTTCCTGATCGCGACCCTGCTCCGGGTCGCCCAGGGCTCCGCGACCGTCGCACTGACCACCACCGCCGGCCTGATCTCCGCCCAGGTCGCTGCCGCCGGACTGGGCAACTTCGACATCGCCCTGCTCGTCTTCGCCATCGCGGCCGGCGCGACCGTCCTCTCCCACGTCAACGACTCCGGGTTCTGGCTGGTCAGCCGCTTCTTCGGGATGGACGTCATCACCACCCTGAAGACCTGGACGGTCCTGGAGACCACCCTCGGTCTCTCGGTCTTCGTGATCGCCTCGGCGCTCTGGATCGTCGTTCCCTAGCTCCGGTCTCAGCCCGTACGTCGCACCCTGCGCTCGAGGGTCGCCAGCCCCGGCCCGCCGAGCTCGGGCAGGGCGACAGCCCGCCCGCAGACCGCCATCAACAGCGCCTCGCCCGGCCCGGTGACCTCCTCGCCGCTCCCGTGGGACCAGGCGAGGTCGGTGGCCACCAGGCGCAGGCCGCGTACGTTGCGCCTGGCCGGGAGCGGCGGCGCCATCAGCGCGAAGTCGAGCACCGGCGCGAGCCGTTCGGCCGGCACCTCGCGCGGCCGTCCGAGCGCCCGGCGGATGTCTTGGTGGTGGATGAGGCCGTCGGTCAGCCCGATCCTGGCATCGGCCATCGCTGTGGGGCCGGCCGGTCGGGCGTGCGCCCGCACGTAGGCGACCAGCTCGGCCGGAGCCCGGGCACCGAACTCCTCGAGCCGGCGGGCGTTCATCCGGCCGAACCGGAACCCGGCACGCAGGAAGCGCCCGGCGAACTCGCCCAGCCCGATCTCCTCGTAGCTGATCAGGTGCGCGACGACCTCGCGCACCGTCCATTCGCTGCACAGCGAGGGCCGCTCCCAGTGCTCCGGCTCGAGCGTCTCGAGGAAGTCGGCGAGATCCTTCCGTTCGGCCGTCGCGAGCGCGGTGCGGTCCACCCCGATCACGCCTGCGCGAGAGCCCGGAAGCGCTCCAGATAGATCCCCCAGGCGTCCGATCCAGCGGCCCGGTCACGCCACCCCTGCCACCCGGCGCCGTGCCGGTCGAGGTGGCGGTGCTCGAGGCGTACGTGGGTCTGTTCGGCTCCCACCGCGGTGAAGGTGAACTCGACCTCGCTGCACCGCGACGGGTCCGGCTCGAGCTGGAAGCCGGGGGTGATGTCCCAGGAGATCACCAGCCGGTGGGGCGGTTCGACGGCGAGGACGCGTGCCCACTGACAGGTGCTGCCGTCGACGCCGCGGTCGTAGACCCGACCGCCGACCCGTGGCTCCAGCACCGTCTCGGCGATCTCGACGGGAAGCATGTTGTGCTCGCGCGGCTTGATCCTGTCGAAGTCCTCCGTGAACACCTTGAAGGCGTGCTCGACCGGGACGTCGACGGTGATCTCCAGGTCCACGGAGGTCTTGTCGCGGGTGGTGCTCATGACTGCTCCTTCTGCTCCTGGTAGCTGTCCTCAGCCACCTGCTTGAACGAATGCAACGCCTGGGTCCAGTAGGTATCCAGCTCGGCGCGCAGCTCGGCGAGGCCCTCGATCCGGGCCTGATAGATCCGGCGGCGACCGGCCGGCGTCATCGACACCAGCCCGGCCTCGCGCAGGATCTTGAGGTGCTGGGACACCGCGGCCATGCTCACCGGCAGGGCGTCGGTGAGCTCCCCCACCGAGCACGGCCCGGCGGCCACGCGAGCCAGGATCTGGCGGCGGGTGGAGTCGGAGACGGCGTACCAGGCATCGGTCACGACATTTAAGGTAACGCTTAAATGTCGTGCCCGCAACGGTCACGCGCGCCGGCAGAGCCGTTCGTGCCAGGACAGCGCGGTGATGTCGGTGAGCGAGGCGACCTGGTCGATCACGACGCGGAGCCGGGCGGCGTCGTCGGCCGCGGCGTGCCAGTCGTCGGCGAACTGCCGGTCGAGGTCGTCCGGTCCGGTGGCGACGAGATGCTCGAGGAGCTCGCCGAGCAGGTTGCGCTGGCGGTCCATCTTCACGGCCCGCTCGTCGGTGCGCATCACGTAGTGCGCCGCGATCCCCTTCAGCAGCGCGATCTCCAGGCGGGTCTGCTCCGGCACCACCAGGTCGGCGCCGTAGCGGACGTAGGGACCGCCGCCGGCGGCGTACGTCGCCTCCCGCACCGCTCCGCAGAACCGGCCGATGATGTCGGAGGTCAAGTTCTTGAGCATGGCCCGGGACCGGCGAGAGGCGTCGTACGCGGCACCCTCGGGGATCCAGCAGCCGGCGGCACTCAGGTCGGCGATGGTCGAGACCGCGAGAGTGCGGTCGAAGCCCGGGACGTACCAGTCGGCCACGGTAGCGGCGACCCCGTCGAGGTCGAGGCGGGCGAGGTCGATCTTGCCGGCGACGATGCCGTCCTCGACGTCGTGGACGGAGTAGGCGACGTCGTCGGAGAGGTCCATGATCTGCGCCTCGACGCACTGCCGCTGGCCGGCATCGGCCGCGCGCAGCCAGGTGAAGACCGGCAGGTCGTCCTCGTAGACCCCGAACTTGGACCCCTTGCGCTCACCGAAGCCCCACGGATACTTCGTGCAGGCGTCCAGCGTCGCCCGGGTCAGGTTGAGCCCGACCGAGCGCCCGTCGACGTCGAAGGTCTTCGCCTCCAGCCGCGTCAGGATGCGCAGCGTCTGCGCGTTGCCCTCGAACCCACCGATGCCCTTCGCCTGCTCGGCGAGCACGTTCTCGCCGTTGTGCCCGAACGGTGGGTGCCCGAGGTCGTGGGCGAGCGCCGCGGTCTCGGCGATGTCGGGCTGCGGCGAGTCCGGCCCGTTCAGGGCACGGGACAGGTCCCGCGCGACCTGGGCGACCTCGAGCGAATGGGTCAGCCGGTTGCGTACGAAATCGTCGGCCTGCGGTCCCACGACCTGGGTCTTCGCCGCCAGCCGCCGGGTCGAGGCGGCATGCACCACGCGGGCGCGGTCGCGCTCGAACTGCGTACGCTCCGGCGCCACGACCCGCTTGGGCGGCTCGGCGACGATCCGCTCGCGGTCGGCGGCCCCATATAGCTCCACATCCAGGAGGCTATCGGCTACAGCGGGATCGCCGTGGTCAGCACCCCGATGGCCAGCATCGTGAGCGACACCGCAGCCGCGCGCCACAGCACCTTCTTGTGGTGATCGGCGAGAGGCACCCGCGCCAGGGTCACCAGCAGCAGGATGGCCGGAACGAGCGGGCTCTGCATGTGGAAGGTCTGACCGGTGATCGAGGCGCGCGCCATCTCCTCCGGAGCGATGCCGTAGGTCGAGGCCGCCTCGGAGAGCACCGGGAGGACGCCGAAGTAGAAGGCGTCGTTGCTCATGAAGAAGGTGAACGGCAGGCTGAGTACGCCGGCGATCACCGCCATGTGCGGACCCAGCGCGGGCGGGATGATGTCGATCAGCCAGCGCGCCATCGCCTCGACCATGCCGGTCCCCTGGAACACTCCGGTCAGCACCGCCGCGGCGAACACCATCGCCACCACGGAGACGATGCTCGGGGCGTGCCGGGTGATCGCCTCCTGTTGTTCCTTGACCTGCGGGAAGTTCACCACCAGCGCGATCGCGGCGGCGACCATGAAGAGCACCAGGATCGGCAGGACGTCGACCACGAGGACGACCAGCAGCGTGGCGGTCAGGAGCGCGTTGAACCAGAACAGCCCCGGTCGCAGCGTCGAGCGCTTCGGGTCGAGCCCCTCCGCGAACCAGTCGGCCTCGTCGTCCTCCGCGTCGTCGCCCGAGCCGCCTCCTGCACCCGCCGAGGCCGAGGCGGGGGCACCGGCACCGACCAGCACCCGCCCCTCGGTCGCCCGGGTCATCTCGGTCAGCTCCAGCGAGCCGATCCGGCGGCGCTCGAGGTATCCCAGGTGCACGGCGAAGACCAGCACGACGGCCAGGCCCGCGATCATCGAAGGGATCATCGGCACGAACACGTCGGACGGGGAGACACCGAGCGAGGCAGCGGCGCGGGCCGTCGGGCCACCCCACGGGAGGATGTTCATCGCACCGTTGGCGAGGCCGGCCACCACGGTGAGCACGACCGGGCTCACCCCGAGCTTCAGGTAGAGCGGGAGCAGCGCGGAGGTCACGATGATGAACGTGGTCGACCCGTCGCCGTCGAGCGAGACGACCATCGCGAGGACAGCGGTCCCGACGACCAGACGCATCGGGTCGTAGCCGACCATCCGCAGGATCAGCTTGACCAGCGGGTCGAACAGGCCGACGTCGATCATGATCCCGAAGAAGATGATCGCGAAGAACAGCATCGCCGCAGTGGGTGCGAGCTCCTTGACCGCGTCGACGATCATGTCGCCGATGCCCAGCCCGGCGCCCGCGGCGATGCCGAACGCCACCGGCACCGCGATGAGGCCGACGACCGGGGTCGCCCGTCTGGACATGATCAGGAACATGAAGAGGGCGACCATCATGAAGCCGAGTGCTACGAGCATTGCCGATCCTGGTTCTGTACGCCGTGTGCTGACCGTCACGTGGTGACACCCGAGACTGCGGGTGACGCGCACCACAGGTCAACGTTGCCGTCGTAACGGACGTTGTGGTCGTTGCGGTCAAGCGCGAGACGGCCCTCAGGGCAGCAGGATCGCGAAGTCCTCTGCGTTGAAACCGGCCGTCGACATGACGTCGTCGAGCGTGATTCCCGAGAGCTCGTCGAGGACGGCGCGGGCGACCCGGCGGTCGAGGTCGACGAGGACACCCTGGATGTTGGCACCCACCGCGCAGGCGGGGTTGGGGCCATGGATCCCGAGGACCTGGTCGTCACCCTGCAGCACCTGCCACACCTGGGCCAGGTTCACCGTCTTGGGGTCGACCGCCAGCTCCCATCCCCCGTGGGCGCCGGGACGGGACCGAACCAGACCAGCCGTACGCAGCGGACCGAGCACCTTGCGCACATGGACCGGGTTGACCGCGGTGCTGCCGGCGAGCTCGTCGGAGCTGACGGGGGTCGTGCGGCCGGCGGCAGCGCACGAGGCGAGGTACGTCAGGACATGGACGGCCACCGCGAAACGGGTGTTCGTCGGGGCAGCCATACCCCCATCTTGCCTTATTGCCATCGGTATGACTACATTTATGAAACCGTCATCGCCGTGATTACAGTTACGGCACAACCGATAGGACTCCCATGACCATCGCCATCACCGGCGCCTCCGGCCAGCTCGGCCGCCTCGTCGCCGACCAGCTCCTCACCACCGTCGACCCCGCCGAGCTCGTGCTCCTCACCCGCGACCCCGCGAAGCTCGCCGACTACGCCGAGCGCGGTGCCGACGTCCGTGCCGCCGACTTCGGCAAGCCCGACGAGCTGGTCGAGGCCTTCGCCGGCGTCGAGCGCGTACTGCTGATCTCCACCGACGCCGTCGGCGCCCGTGTCGAGGGCCACCTCGCCGCGATCGACGCGGCCGTCAAGGCGGGCGTGCGCCACATCGCCTACACCTCGGTCTCCGGGCCGACCGCGGACAACCCGGCAGGCGTCGTCGCCGACCACGCCGCCACCGAGGAGGCGCTGCGCGAGAGCGGCCTGGCCTGGACCATGCTCCGCAACAACCTCTACGCCGACATGCAGGTCGACTCCGTCGCCCAGGCCGCCGCGGCCGGGCAGCTGGTCACCAACACCGGCGACGGCGGCGCGGCCTACGTCACCCGGGCCGACTGCGCGGCTGTTGCCGCCGGGGTCCTGACGGGCGAGGGACACGAGGGCAAGGCGTACGACGTCACCGGCCCGCACGCCTACACCGCGGCCGACCTGGCCGAGCTCGCCACCCAGAAGTCCGGCAAGCCGGTCGAGGTCGTCCAGGTCGACGACGAGGCCTACACCGCCGGCCTGGTCTCCGCCGGGCTCCCCGACTTCATCGCCCCGCTGCTCACCTCGTTCGGCACCGCGACCCGCCTCGGCAAGCTCGCCACCGTCACCGACGTCGTCGAGCAGGTCGGCGGCCGCAAGCCCACCCCTCTCAGCGCCCTGGTCTGACCTTCCGGCCCAGCCCCATCGAGTCGGCGCAACTGCCCCGCCTCACGACGCCGAGTCGGCGCGACTGTCCCAGCATTCTGGGGCAGACGCGCCGACTCGGACGTTCACGCCTGGGTCCTTCAACGTCGGATTCGGTGATCCACGGCGATCCAGTTCGTCTCCCACGTCGTTCCGCCGTCGGCCGAGAACGCCTGCTCGAACCTCGCCTCGTCCTGGCTCACGCGGGTGATGAGGAACCGCACCTTGATCGGACGGTCGCCGAGCTTGTCGTCGCCGTAGAACTCGCCGACGCCGTCGCGGAAGCCGCCGCGCACCGCCGGGGTGAGCAGGCCGTCGCGCATGCTGACGAAGGTCAGGCTCCACCGCTGCGCCTGCGGTTCGTACAGTCTCAGATTGAGCGCTTCGATCCGCCCGGCCGGTCCCGACACCTCGAACTCGACGACGTTGGCCTGCCGGTCCATGAGCGGACGTACGGTGCTGGTGCCGGTGAACTCGAGCCATTCGTCCGGTGAGTCCGAGAGCGGGTCGGCGAGGACCTGCACGCTGGAGCGCCAGGTACCGATCTCCCAGTCGAAGTCCCGTTGGCCGTCGGCGACGGTCGACGAGGCGGATGTCGGTGCAGCGACACCCGATGCCGCCACCACGCACACCAGGGCGGCGAAAAGGGCTACGTTGAGAATTCTTCGGAATGGAATGGTCATGGTCCGACTATCGAGCGGAGCGCAACCGTGAACAAGAAGGCACCTGTGGGTAACCCCTCTCGCCCGAATCCGCTGCCGGGCTGCCCGATGGCCGCGGCGTTCACCGCGATCGGTGGCAAGTGGAAGCTGACCCTGCTCTACTGGCTCGCCCACGGAGAGTCCCACTTCGCGGGCCTCCGCCGCAGGGCCGCGCCCATCACGGCCAAGGTGCTGGCCGAACAGCTACGCGAGCTCGAAGCCGACGAGCTCGTCGAACGTGTGGAGACCGGACCGATTCCGGCACCCGTCATCTACCGGCTCACTCCGTACGGGGCCACCGTCCTGCCCGTCGTCGAAGGAGTCAGGGTGTGGGGCGAGGCGCACCTGCAGCGCACCGGCGGCACGGCCACGCCGAACACGACGATGAGCTGCGCCGACATGATCGCGTAGGCCGTGCGCGCAGGTGGTGGACGGCCACCGGCACTCGACGTCGAGGCACCCGGCGTCGCCGAGTCGGCTCGTCCTGACCATAAATCCCGCCGAGTCGGCGCGTCATGACGCGCCGACTCGGCGGTGTAATCGGTCAGGACGAGCCGACTCGGCGAATCAGTTGACGGCTACGTGCACGTGGTCGTAGTGGTTGGCGGTCGGGTCGCCGCGGTCCTCCATCGGGCGCCAGCCCTCGTCGGCTCGGACCGGGGTCCAGATGCGCTGGTACCAGATGATGTCGTAGATGTTCAGCGCCGCGGCGTGCTCCTGGACGAAGGCAGCGATGGCGTCGCCGAGCTCCTTGTCGTCGGTCATGAAGTCGAGCGCCTTGCCGTTGATGTGCTCGCCGTGCGGGTCGTAGCCGTACGTGGTGCCGGACGCGACCGCGGGGAAGGCGTTGCAGACGGCGCGGTAGAGGTCGACCGCGTCGGGGACCAGACCGTCCTCGACCGACGAGTCACCGCAGGCCGAGAAGTCGAGTCCTGCCGGGGCGTCCTCCGACGGCGTCGGGGAGGGCGTGGGGGTCGGCGTGGGAGTGGGCTCCGGCGGGGGTTCGGGCTTGGTCTTGCCGAGGTTGCCCGCGGGGATCCACACCGGGTTGCCCTCCAGGACGATCTCCTGGCGGCCACCCTCGTCGCGGCCGGTGTAGTAGACCGCGCGCCCGAGCTTCAGCTCGCCGAGCTCCTTGGCGCGCTTCCCGTAGGAGGCGTAGACGGTGACGTCGTCCTGTACGTAGCGCAGCACCGCCTTCTGGGCTCCACCGCTGACCGACGTCGGCCGCTCGATCAGCGACTCGATCGTGGCAACCTCGCTCAGCGCATTGGTCGCCGCCTCTCCCCCACGCTCACCGCTGCGGCTGACCGTCGTCTCCCGGCCGGTGACCTCGCGGCGGTCGTTCGACATCCGGGTGTCCTCCCGCGTCGTGGGCAGCGCCGGAACCTTCGCCTTCGCCGCGGCCTCGGCCTCGGCCTCGATGCGGCGATCGGCCAGCGACGGCAGCCGGAGTCCGGACTTCTCCTCCACCTCGGAGATCACCACGCCGGGGTTCGCCGCGGCCGCGCCTGCGGCCATCGCACCACTGGTCGCGAACGTGACGATCCCTGCGGTCGCCACGGCGTTCTTGGTTCTGCGGACAGCTCGATAATCGCCTCTGTGGCTGGTGGCCACTGTTGCAATCCTTCGCTCGACAATGTGGGGGTATCGCCCGAGAGCACCCTTCGCCACTTCCGCTGAAGCTGGGTCGTGAGCCCGGGCACAGCGCCTGAGTCAAGCACACACCTGCGGGGGTATCCCACGATGGGTCGGAGACTTTTGCGAAGTTGTTGATCTTCCGACGGAGCGAAAACGCAGGTCGGCCCGGGCTTCGAGAGCCCGGGCCGACCTGTCGTCGAGAGATCGTGGCGTCAGTTGGTGGAGACGTGCACGTGGTCGTAGTGGTTGGCGGTGGCGGACCCGCGGTCCTCCATGTAGCGCCACCCCTCCGAGGCACGCACCGGCGTCCAGATCCGCTGATACCAGATGATGTCGTAGAGGTTGAGCTCCGCGGCGTGCTGCTGCAGGTAGGCAGCGATCGCGTCGCCGAGCGCCTTGTCGGAGAGCATGAAGTCGAGCGCCTTGCCCGAGGAGTGCTCACCATGGTCGTCCCAGCCGCCGACGGTCATCGAGGCGACCTCCGGGAAGGCGTTGCAGACCGCGCGGTAGACGGTGACCGCGTCGGAGACCAGGCCGCTCTCGACCGAGGGGTCCCCGCATGCGGCGGTGCTGACGCCGGCGGCGACACCTGTCGTCTCGGGCTTCTCGTCGCTGAGGTGGCCGCTGGTCACCCAGGCGACCTCGCCGTCGACGAGGATCTCGTCGCGGCCGGACTCGGTGCGGCCGGTCGCGTAGACCAGCTCGCCGGCCTCGATCTCGCCGGACTGGGTGGCGTGCTTGCCGTAGGCGGACCAGAGGTTGAGCGTCTCCTCGGTCCAGCGCTTGACCGCCTTGGCGGTGCCGGTCTCGACCTGCTCGGGACCCTTGGTCAGCTCTTCGACCGAGGAGACCGACTCGCGGTCGCCTCCGTCACGGCTGACGACGGTCTCCCGACGGTCCCCGGCGACGCGCGCGTCGTCACGGGTGCTCGGCACGTTGGCCTGGGTCGAGGAGACGGAAGCGCCTGCGTTCTTCGCGATCAGGGAGGAGGTTGGCTCCGCGAAGGCGGCTCCGGCGCCGACTGCGGCACCTGTCGCGAGAACCGCGACCCCTGCGCTGACAACTATGGATTTGGTCTTACGGACGGCCCGAGTGTCGCCTCTGTGGCTGCCGGCCACACGCAATCCTTTGCTCGACTACATGGTCTGTGCCCGAGATTCCCACGGTTTCAACGGATGAAACCCGTCGAGAGTTGTGCTGGTGGGGGCTCGGCACGGCAATGAGTACAACACACACGACAGGGGGTATTCCAATTCCCTTACCGAGTTTTTGCGTAGTTTTGTACCTGTCGAGCGACTGATTCCGAAGGCTCGAAACGCGCCTCGAGACCCGTCCGAACGGGCCCCGGAACCTCAGCCGCCAGAGGTCTCCGACACGTTCTCGGCGAACCCGCAGCCGCGCCCGTCGGCGTCGTCGAGCCACCCCTCCGGAAGGACCACCTTGTCCCGCGGCGCACCCTGCCGCCCACGCGGCGTACCCAGCTGTGACGAGGGGAAAGGCTCGTTCCGGTCGAGCTTGGCGAGCATCTCGTCGAGGTCGGCGAGGCTGTTCACCAGGCCGAGGGTGCGGCGCAGCTCGCCACCGGCACCGAAGCCCTTCAGGTACCACGCGATGTGCTTGCGGATCTCCTTGCAGCCGCGCTCCTCGCCCATGTGCTCGCAGAGCAGCTCGGCATGGCGCCGCATGATGTCGGTCACTTCGCCGAGATTCGGCAGTACGTTGACCGTCTCACCGCCGAAAGCGGCCGCCAGGTCGCGGAAGAGCCAGGGGCGCCCGAGGCAGCCGCGGCCGATGACGACACCGTCGACGCCGGTCTCCTCGACCATCCGGATCGCGTCGGCCGCCTCCCAGATGTCGCCGTTGCCGAGCACCGGGATGTCGACCGAGGCCTTGAGCTCGGCGATGGCGTCCCAGTCGGCGGTGCCGGAGTAGGCCTGGGCGACCGTACGGCCGTGCAGCGCGATCGCGGCGGCACCGCTCTCCTGGGCGATCCGGCCGGCGTCCATGTAGGTCAGGTGGGCGTCGTCGATGCCCTTGCGGGTCTTCATCGTCACCGGTACGCCGTAGGGCTCCGCCGCGCGCACGGCGTGCTCCAGGATCTCGCCGAGCAGGCCGCGCTTGTAGGGCAGGGCTCCCCCGCCGCCCTTGCGGGTCACCTTGGGCACCGGGCAGCCGAAGTTGAGGTCGACGTGCGCCACCCCGTAGTCGGCACAGAGGATCTCGGTCGCCTTGCCGACATAGACGGGGTCGGTGCCGTAGAGCTGCACGCTGCGTACGGTCTCGGCCTCGTCGAAGACGAGCATGTCCTTGGTGTGCTGATCACCTTCCACCAGGCCGCGGGAGGTGATCATCTCGCAGACGTAGAGACCGGCACCCTGCTCGGCGCACAGCCGCCGGAAGGCGGCGTTGGTGACACCGGCCATCGGCGCGAGCACCACAGGGGTGTCGACGGTCAGGCTGCCGAACTTCAGAGGGCCAGGGAGGGACATGGCCTCTATTGTCCGGCCAACCTCGAAGCGTACGAAATCTAAGGAGTCGGGGAGGCGGACGGGGAGCCGGAGGGCTTCGGCGCCACGTACGGCGTCGGCTCACTCTCCCAGGTGATCGGGTCGAACTCCTCGTAGGGCCGGAAGCTCACGCCGACGAGCTTGCCCTGGTCGGGGACGAGCATGACCAGGCAGGCGTTGACGCTGTCGTCAGGCGCGAACGGCTTCGGGAAGGTCTTGCCGTCGCACGGCTTGAACGGCTCCTTGAACGCGGCCGCCTCGACCAGGTTGCCCTCGTCGTCCAGACCCCACAGCGGTACGTCGTAGCCACCGAGGTCGGTATCGCCGTCGTTCTTGATGGTGGCGCGGACGAAGTAGGGAGCGCGGGCCAGCGTCGCCTCGTCGAGCTTCCAACCGGAGAAGGTCTGCTTGTAGGAGGTCGACTCGAGCTTGGTGACGGTGATCGAGAGCTTGCCGTCGACACCCTCCTTGGGCGCCCACTCGACCGTCGCGGTCTCACCGAGCCTGCGGTCGGCACCGGGCTCGGTAAGCGCCCCGGCGGAGGGCGATGCCGACGCCGAGGGCGATGCGGAGGCCGAGGCGGAGGCACTCTCGGACGGCTTGGGCGCGTTCGTCCGCGGCGCGGTGCCGCTGCACCCCATCACTGACATCGCCATGACCGCACCCGTGAGGGATGCGGCGAGTACGGACCCCGCTCGTTGCATAGGGATATCCTGCCGCACGCCTTTCGAGATCGTGCGGCAGGACGCCCCCTGCAAGGTTTACGAGGTGGTAACGGCCCGGCGTCGAGCTACGTGCTCAGGCGCCGATCAGACGCTCGGCGAAGTAGCGGCTCACGCCCTCGAGCGGGATGCGCTCCTGCTTCATGGTGTCGCGCTCGCGGATGGTGACCGCGTTGTCCTCGAGGGTGTCGAAGTCGACGGTGACGCAGTACGGCGTGCCGATCTCGTCCTGGCGGCGGTAGCGCTTGCCGATCGACTGGGAGTCGTCGAAGTCGACGGCCCAGTTGGCACGCAGCTCGGCCGAGAGCGCCTTCGCCTTCGGCGAGAGCGCCTCGTTGCGGGACAGCGGGAGCACGGCGATCTTGACCGGCGCGATCCGGTGGTCGAGACGGAGCACGACCCGCTTGTCGACACCGCCCTTGGCGTTGGGCGCCTCCTCCTCGGCGTACGAGTCGACGAGGAAGGTCATCAGCGCACGGGTCAGACCGGCCGCGGGCTCGATGACGTACGGCAGGTAGCGCTCGTTGTTGGCCTGGTCGAAGTACTGCAGGTCCTGGCCCGAGTGCTTCATGTGGGTGCCGAGGTCGAAGTCGGTGCGGTTGGCGATGCCCTCGAGCTCGCCCCACTCGCTACCGGGGAAGTTGAAGCGGTACTCGATGTCGACGGTGCGCTTGGAGTAGTGGCTCAGCTTCTCCTTGGCGTGCTCGTAGTGGCGCAGGTTGTCGGGGTTGATGCCGAGGCCGGTGTACCACCGGGTGCGCTCGTCGATCCAGTACTGGTGCCACTCCTCGTCCTCGCCCGGCTTGACGAAGAACTCCATCTCCATCTGCTCGAACTCGCGGGTGCGGAAGATGAAGTTGCCCGGCGTGATCTCGTTGCGGAAGCTCTTGCCGGTCTGGGCGATGCCGAACGGGGGCTTCTGGCGGGTCGAGGTGACCACGTTGGCGAAGTTGACGAAGATGCCCTGCGCGGTCTCGGGACGCAGGTAGTGGAGACCCGACTCGTCCTCGAGGACACCGAGGTGGGTCTTGAGCATGCCGGAGAACTCGCGCGGCTCGGTCCAGGCGCCACGGGTGCCGCAGTTGGGGCAGGCGACGACCTCGTTGATGTCCACGGTGTCGGGGTCGTCGATGCCCTTCTTCTCCGCGTACTCCTCCTGGAGGTGGTCGAAGCGGTAGCGCTTGTGGCACGACTGGCACTCGACCAGCGGGTCGTTGAAGGTCTCGACGTGGCCGGAGGCGACCCAGGTCTGGCGCGGCAGGATGATGCTCGAGTCGAGGCCGACGACGTCGTCGCGCTGCTGGACCATCGCCTTCCACCACTGGCGCTTGATGTTCTCCTTGAGCTCGACACCGAGGGGGCCGTAGTCCCAGGCACTCCGGGTGCCGCCGTAGATCTCGCCGCTGGGGAAGACGAATCCGCGCCGCTTGGCGAGGGAGACGACGAGGTCAAGGGTCGATGCTGGCGGCTTTGCCACGATGAATGCTCTCTGCTCGAGGTGAGCCCGGCCGGCTGCCGGGCCCGGTGTTGAGGGGGATGTCTACAGCGACAGGGAAATCCTATCCGTGGTGTCATCTTGTTATGTACGCCGCCCGCGGGGCCAATTCGCTCGGCCGCTCGGGCATCTGCCGATAGCGTCGCTGGACATGGAGTCGAACGCGCGTCGTCTGTGGAAGCTGCTCGAGCCGATCCATGCGGTGGGCTACTTCTCACCCGAGCCGATCGCCCAGCTCAAGGAGGCCGGCTACCGCGGCTACTGGATGGGCTATTTCGCCGCTCGGTCCGCTCCGCTGGGCACCGTTCCGGCCGAGGTCGTCCATGCCGTCTTCTACAACTTCGCCTTCTCACACGTCTCCCGGGCGCTTCCGGACGCATGGACGTACGCTCCGCCCGAGGTCGCGCACGACGCCCGCCGCTCCGGCGCCGTCGCCGCGCTCCGCCGTCACCTCGGCCCGCTCACCGATTCCGACGACCTGACCCGGGCTGCCACGCTCGCCTCGCGAGCCGCTCTCGGCGCGCCGGCGGAGGGACGTGCGCTGTACGCCGCGCTGCGCTCGCTCCCCGTCGCCGAGGACCCGCTGACCCTCCTGTGGGATTCGGCGACGCTGCTGCGGGAGCACCGCGGCGACGGTCACGTCGCGACCCTGTTGGCTAACGGGATCGGGGGCCGCGAGTCGCACGTCTTCCATGCCCTGGCCAACGGCACCTCCCCGTCGGTCTATGCCACCTCCCGCAACATCCACGAGACCGAGTGGGACGCCCTCGTCTCCGGACTGCGATCCCGCGGGCTCGTCACCGACGACGGCCAGTCCCTCACCGACGCCGGCCGGGAGACCAAGACCGGGATCGAGTCGACGACCGATGCGCTCGCCGCCACGGCGTACGCGACCCTGGAGCCTGCCGAGATCGACGAGCTCATCGCGCTGCTGCGGCCGCTGACCAAGGCCGTCGTCGCCTCCGGTGAGATCCCCGGTCAGTCGCCGATAGGCCTGAACCTCGACGACATCTAACCCGTTGCCGCTCCGAATTCAGGGGGTCATGCTGGGACCCATGGCCATGAAAGACCTCGATCCCCGGCTCGCACCGATCCTCGAGCTGGCCGCTGTCGCCGCGCAACGCCCCGAGGTCGACGTCGATGAGGAGACCCTGCGCGAAATCTTCGAGGAGGCCGCGATGTTGCTCGACCTCGGAAACGTCCTCGACGAGCTCGACGACCACGACTCCGGCAGCGTGGTCGCCGGCCTGTGCACCGACCTGCTGGCTACCGACCCCGCCGACAGCGTCCGCGCCCACGCCGAGCTCGCCCTGGCCGACGAATCGCTGCACGACCCCGAGGCCGCCGCAGTCGCCTTCCGCATGGCTGCCCACGCCCTTCGCCTCTGACGCAGACGGTGTCGGAACCACGCACATGTGGTTTCTGATCAGGGCGCGAGGCTCGATCGTCGCGCGGCGTAGAGGGCAAGGGCTTCGGCGAAGTCGTGCTCGGTGAAGTCGGGCCAGAGCTTCTCGCTGACGATGATCTCGGCGTTCGAGGTCTGCCAGGGGAAGAAGCCGGAGAGGCGCTGCTCGCCGCTGGTGCGGATGACGAGGTCGATCTCCTTGACCGGGCCGCCGGGCAGCGCTGCCGTGATCGCCCGCTCGTCGATCTCGGTGACGCCCGCGGCGATCGCGCGGCGGATGCCTTCGACGATGTCGCCGTGCGGGTCGTAGCCGATCGCCATCGTCAGGTGGGCCGGGCGGTCGGCGGTCTCCCGCTCGGCTGCGCGCAGCGCCTCGGCGGCGGCGTCGGGCAGCAGGGAGAGGTCGCCCGAGACGTGGAGGGCCCAGCGGTCGCTGCGTACGACTGTCTGCGGGAGCTTGTCGGCGAGGATGCCGAACAGGTGGTCCACCTGCGACCTCGGCCGCTTCCGGATGTTGTCGGCGGAGAGGACGTAGGAGGTGAGATGGTCGATCCGCCACCGGGTGCACCAACCCAGCAGGTCCTCGACATGGTCGGCACCGACGTCGTGGCCGGCGCCCGGGTTCGCGAATCCTGCCTTCTTCGCCCAGCGGCGGTTGCCGTCCATCACCACGCCGATATGGGTCGGCAGCAGGTGGGGCGCAATCGTCTCGGCGGTGTAAGGGGTCACCTCGATGCTCACGACCGAGAGTCTGGCAGGTCGCCCGGTCGGCGCGACGGTCATCGCACCGGCTTCTAGGATCTCGGCATGAACCAGCCCGCGACCACCTCCCCTCTCCAGCTCGGCCGACAGGGGTTCGGTGCCATGCGCCTGCGCGAGACCGAGTCCGGCGACCCGGACCGGGACCCGTTCCGCGTCGTCAACACGGCGCTGGACGAAGGGGTCGCGATGATCGACACGGCTGAGCTGTACGGCAACGAGGAGCTGGTCGGCCGCACGATCGCCGCCCGGCGCGACGAGGTGGTGCTGGCCAGCAAGTTCGGAGTCGTACGGACCGACGGCCGTTCCGATGGCCCTCCCGACGGCTTCGAGGTGCGAGCAGACGCCGAGCAGGTTCAGCGCTCCTGCGAGGCCAGCCTTCGCCGGCTCCGGACCGACCGGATCGACCTCTACTACCTGCACCACCGCAGCGAGACGGTCCCCATCGAGGAGACCGTCGGAGCGATGGCGGACCTCGTACGGCAGGGAAAGGTCCGCGCGATCGGGCTCTCCAACGTCACCGCCGAGGATCTCCGACGCGCCCATGCCGTCCACCCGGTGGCGGCGCTCCAGGAGCACTGGTCGCTGGCCGAGCGCACGGTCGAACGTGACCTCGTGCCGGCCGCCGCCGAGCTGGGCGTCGCGCTCGTCGCCCACTCGCCTACCTCGCACGGTGTGCTGCACGGTGCCGCGGGCGACGCTGCCCCGGCCGACGAGAGGCAGGGGGTCCTCCGCGAGATCGCCGCAGCGCACGGGGTGTCGGCAGGTCAGCTCGCGATCGCGTGGGTCCACAGCCGTGGGCCTCTGCACGGCCTCGATGTGGTGCCGTTGCCCGGGACGACGCGCGCGAGCCACGTTCGCGCGAACGTGGCTGCCCGGGAGATCGTCCTCGGTCCCGAGGAACTGCGGCGACTGACGGCGGCGTGGTCACCGACCGCCTGACCGCAGCGGTGCTCGGGCCCGCGACCTGCTCACCGCCGCCCCGGCCGCCAGCAGCCGCGCCGGAAGCATCAGCGGCTGGGGTCGTTGAGGGAGAGGATCCGGCGGCGCTCGGCGTCGGTCAGGTCGGCGGCGGCGAGGACCTTCTGCAGGACGTCGGACTTGCGGGCGATGTAGGTGTCGATGTCCATGTCGGGGTCGGCGGCCAGCGCCAGCTTCACGGCTGCGTACTCGTCGCGAAGGTCGTCGCGGCGGCGTAGGACGTCGCGGACGGCGAGATGATTGCGTACGTTGAGCGTCCCCGCGGCGCAGACGTAGACGTGGCGTCTCGGGTCATCGTCGGGGGCGAAGAACGCCTCGCGGCCGGCGACGCCGAGGTCGCCGCGGTGGACGTAGCCGATGCGTACGAGCGCAGCGACCGCAGCGGGGACGTCCTCCGGCGCGACGATCACGTCGATGTCGAGGATGGGCTTCGCGGCCAGCCCCGGGACCGAGGTCGAGCCGACATGCTCGATGCTCGCCGACGGGCCGTCGGCCAGCGCGCCGCTCAGCGCCGCGGCAACCTTCTCGAACCGGTCCTGCCACGAAGGGTCGTACGCCACTACCTCGATGCTCACAGGCACCAGAGTCTGGCAGGTCGGCTCAGGCTTCGGCGGCAAAATGCCGAGGGCGAAGGCGCAGCCCGGCAACGAACCCTGCGATGGCGTCGGAGAGCGCGAGGACGAGCGCCGCGGGGGTCGCGGCGCCGACCAGGACCGCGGAGGTGACCACCGGGCTTCCGGACAGGTCGAAGAGGAGCCAGGCCAGCCAGGTGGCTCCGGCGGTGAGGAGCACGAGGATCGCGGAGCCGGCGAGGAATCCCTTGAGCCCACCGACCACACGGGCAGCGAGCGCCGCAGGGGCCGCGATGGCCACGCAGAGCGCTCCGACGGCAGCCCCGAGAATTACGAGCACCGGGCCCGCGAGCGGTCCGCCCATCCCGTGGTCGCCGGTCGCTGATACGACCAGAAGGCCGAGGTAGACCAACCCTGCGAGCACCGGGTACGCGAATCCGACGAGCACCATGGTGAGGACGAAGGAGGCGGTGCGAACGGCGACAACGGGCAGACTCATGCGCCTCATGATGCCCGGCACCGCCGCGCGCTGCCGCGGATGTTGGCCCTTCGTTGACGAACCGTCGTCACACGCGCCCCCGGACCATCCCGATGAGGCGGTCCAAGACCTCCTCGGGGGCGACCTGGACGCCGTTGTGGAGATGGGCGTTGGTGATCCAGGGGCGCAGCGTCGGCACCAGGTCGGCGGTCGCGAGGGAGTGCTCGCGCAGGACGTAGGGGTCGTCGTAGTAGACCGCCGCGGCGCACGGGACGTCGACGGCGGCGAGCACGCTCGGGTCGTAGAGGCTCGGCCACTCGCGCTCGGCCAGCAGGTCCGCCGTCTCGGCGAAGGGAGCCAGCAGCGGGTCCTCGGTCAGGTGCCACGGGAAGAGGTGCTCGGCGGTGAGGAGGGTCGGGTCCTCGTACGCCGCGGGCTGCACGCGCGCGGAGGCCCAGCGGGTCGCCTGGCCATCGGCGTAGCAGGCCTCGTGGACGAGTACGTAGAGCGGCGAGTGGCCGCTGAAGGGCAGCAGCGACGCGACCTCGTGACCGAAGCCGAGTCCGGCCGGGTCGCGCTCGAGGAGGTAGTGGATCTGCTCGGAGCCGCCGGTCATGCCGAGGCGGTTGCCGATGGAGCGTGCCTGGCGGGCGGAGAGCGGGCCGCCGTGGGGGAGCCGGATCTCACCGGCGTCGCAGCGCTCGACCAGCGCCCGCATCCGGTCGCGGTCCCGGGGAAACCTGGCGTAGTGGCGCTCGGTGAGCTCGATCGTGCGGGCGAAGGTCGCGGCGTAGATCTCGTCGACGGGCAGCCCGACCGGCGGCACTCCCCCGGTGAACATCACCTCACGCAGCGACTCGGGATGGGCGGAGAGGTAACGCAGGGAGCAGAACCCGCCGAAGGACTGGCCCAGGAGCGACCAGCGCTCGATCCCCAGGGACACGCGGAGGAGCTCGGCGTCCTCGACGATCGAGTCGGCGCGGAAGTGGGCCAGGTGGTCGGCCTGCTCCTGCGGGCTCATCCCGGTCATCGCGGTGAGCGGCGTCGACCGTCCGGTCCCCCGCTGGTCGAGGAGGATCAGCCGATAGTCCTCCAGCGCCCGTTCGAGCCATCCCGGCACCATCGGCAGGTCGATCGGGCGCGGGCTCTCTCCGCCCGGGCCGCCCTGGAGGAAGAGCAGCGCGTCGCGGTCGTCGCGATCGCCAGGACGGCGCACCTCGCGGGCGAAGACGGTCAGCGTCTCCGGTCCACCGCCGCGATGATCCAGCGGCACCTCGATCTCGTGCTCGATCAGGACCAGTCCGGGGATCGTCTCGGTGTGCACCAGCCGATCCTATGCCGGTCAGATGGACGGCGGCGTTGCGGTACGGCCCGACAGAACCTAACCTGAACACCGTTCAACTGAACGTTGTTCAGGTAGCCATCCCGAGGAGACTCCCGCATGACGACAGCCTTCGACCAGCTAGCCGACCGGATCCTGTCCGGCGGGGCCGCCACCGCGGAGGACGCAGTGGCCGTGCTGCGTACGCCCGACGCGGAGCTGATGGGCGTCGTCGCCGCGGCGGGGCGACTGCGGCGCGAGCACTTCGGCAACACCGTGAAGGTGAACTACCTGGTCAACCTCAAGTCAGGGCTGTGCCCGGAGAACTGCAACTACTGCAGCCAGGCCCTCGGCTCGCAGGCGCCGGTCCTGAAGTACTCCTGGCTCTCCAAGGACGAGACCCTCGAGCAGGCCGGTGCCGGGCTACGTGGTGGCGCCACCCGCGTCTGCATGGTCTCCTCGGGCCGCGGACCGTCCGATCGCGACATCGACAAGGTCGTCGAGATGACCTCCGCACTGAAGGACGCGCACGAGGGCGTCGAGGTCTGCGCCTGTCTCGGGCTGCTCAAGGGCGGCCAGGCCGAGCGGCTCAAGGCCGCCGGGGTGGATGCGTACAACCACAACATCAACACCGCCGAGTCCAACCACGACAACATCGTCCAGACCCACACCTACGAGGACCGCGTCGACACGATCGGCAAGGCCAAGGACGCCGGCCTCTCGCCGTGCTCGGGCCTCATCGCGGGCCTGGGCGAGACCGACGAGCAGCTCGTCGAGGCCCTCTTCGCGCTCAAGGAGCTCGACGCCGACTCGATCCCGGTGAACTTCCTGATGCCGTTCGACGGGACGCCGTACGAGAACACCTGGGAGCTCTCCCCCACCCGCTGCGTGAAGATCCTGGCGATGGCGCGCTTCGTCTGCCCCGACAAGGAGATCCGGATCGCGGGCGGCCGCGAGATGCACCTGCGCTCGCTGCAGGCTCTTGCCCTCCAGGTGGCCAACTCGATCTTCCTCGGTGACTACCTGACCTCCGAGGGGCAGGACGCGCTGGCCGACCTGGAGATGCTGCGCGACAACGGCTTCATCATCCTTGGCATGGACGAGGGTGCGTTCGGCGAGCTCATCGAGGAGCACCGCACCAAGGTGGCCGCGCGCGCAGCGGGCGGCTGCGGCAGCAGCTGCGGTGATGGCTGCGGCTCTGCTTCTGGCGGGGCATGCGGTGGTCACGACGAGCAGGGCGGCCCGGTGATCCGGCGCCGCGGAGCGGGGACCGATGTCGCTGCCAATGCTTGATCTGGGCGTTGATCGGGGCGCTGATCGGGGCGCTGATCGGGCCCACGACCTGCTCGCGTTCGACCGCGAGCACCTCTGGCACCCCTACACCTCGATGACCGACCCGGCGCCGGTGCGGCTCGTCACCGGTGCCGAGGGCGTACGCCTCCACCTCGACGACGGCGGCGAGCGGCTCGAGGTCGTCGACGCGATGTCGTCGTGGTGGTCTGCGGTCCACGGCTACCGGGTGCCCGAGCTGAACGCCGCGCTCGCCGAGCAGGCCGGCCGGATGGCGCACGTGATGTTCGGCGGCCTGACCCACGCCCCGGCGATCGACCTCGCCGAGCGGCTCGTCTCGATGACCCCGGACCTCCTGCAGCACGTCTTCCTCGCCGACTCCGGCTCGGTCAGCGTCGAGGTGGCGCTCAAGATGGCCCTGCAGTCGCAGCGCGGCCGCGGTCGGCCGGAGCGGACCCGGCTGCTGACCGTGCGCGGCGGCTACCACGGCGACACCTTCGGATGCATGAGCACGTGCGACCCGGTCGGCGGGATGCACTCGATGTTCACCGACATGCTCGCGCCGCAGGTCTTCGCCGAGCGCGCACCGGCACCGGGTGGCGACGTGGAGGCGTGGGCCGAGGGCGTACGCCGCCTGGCGGCCGAGCACGCCCACGAGCTCGCCGGGATCATCCTCGAGCCGCGGCTCCAGGGTGCCGGCGGAATGTGGGTCTACGACGACCAGTGCCTGGTCGTGCTCCGCGAGATCGCCGACGAGCACGGCCTGGTGCTGATCTTCGACGAGATCGCCACCGGCCTCGGCCGCACCGGCGACCTCTTCGTGTCCTCGCTGGTCACCCCTGACATCCTCTGCCTCGGCAAGGCGCTCACCGGCGGCTACATGACCCTGGCCGCGGTGCTGACCACCACCGAGGTCGCGCACGCGATCTCCCGGAGCGAGTCGGGCGTGCTCATGCATGGGCCGACCTTCATGGGCAACCCGCTCGCTTGCGCGGTGGCGCTGGCCTCGCTCGACCTGCTGGCCGCCCGCGGCTGGGAGCAGGACGTACGCCGGGTCTCTGCCGCGCTCTCGACAGGCCTCTCTCCGCTGGCCGCCGCGCCCGGCGTCAGCCAGGTCCGCGTCCTCGGCGCCGTCGGCGTGGTCCAGCTCGACCATCCGGTCGATGTCGCCAAGGCCACCGACGCCGCGCTGCGTGAGGGCGTCTGGATCCGGCCGTTCCGCGACCTGATCTACACGATGCCGCCCTACATCACCGGCGAGGACGACCTCGCCCGCATCTGCCGGGCCGTCGCCGCGGCCGCGGAGGTGGCCTGAGATGGGGTGGCAGACCTGGCTGGAGGAGGCAGCCACCGCGCGCGAGGCGGCAGGGCTGACCCGGCGACTGCGGCCGCGCGGACCCGGCGACGCCGTCGTCGACTTGGCCGGCAACGACTACCTGGGACTCTCCCAGCACCCCGAGGTACGCCACGCAGCCGCCGAGGCGGCGATGCTCTGGGGCGGTGGTGCGGGTGCGTCCCGCCTGGTCACGGGCACCTTGACCCTGCACGGTGACCTGGAGGCCGAGCTCGCCGACTGGCTCGGCCAGCCGGGCGCGCTGACGTTCTCGACCGGCTACCACGCCAACCTATCGGTCGTCGGCGCACTCGCCGACCGGACCGCCCACGTCGTCTCCGACGCCCACATCCATGCCTCGCTGATCGACGCGGTGCGGCTCTCCCGGGCACAGCTGACGGTCGTGCCGCACAACGACGTGGCGGCGGTCCGGGCGGCGCTCGCCGCACGTCCAGGCGTACGCAGCCTGGTGCTGGCCGAGTCCGTCTACTCGGTCCTCGGCGACGAGGCACCGCTCACGGAGCTGGCCGCGGTCTGCGCGGAGCACGGCGCGCTGCTCGTCGTCGACGAGGCCCACGGTGTCGGCGTGCACGGACCGGGGCTGGTCCACCGCCACGGTCTCGCCGGGCGGCCCGACGTGCTCGTCACCGCGACGCTCTCCAAGAGCCTCGGCAGCCAGGGCGGCGCCGTCCTGGGGCCACAAGCGGTCCTCGACCATCTGGTCAACACCGCCCGCCCGTTCATCTTCGACACCGGCCTGGCGCCCGCCTCCGCCGCCGCAGCCCTCGCCGCGGCGCGGGTCGCGCGCGCTCGCCCGGACCTCGCCGACACCATCCGCGCTCGCGTCACCGACCTGGCCCGGACCCTCGGGATCCCTGCCCCCGCCGGCGCGGTGCTGTCGGTGCCGATGCCGTCGCCCGAGGCAGCGGTCTCCGCACAGGCGGCCCTGCTCGCCGAGGGCGTACGCGTCGGCTGCTTCCGCCCGCCGTCGGTCCCCGACGGGGTCTCCCGGCTGCGGATCACCGCCGGGGCGGGCGTCACCGACGAGGAGTGGGAGCGAGCGGTCAAGGCCATCGACACGATCGTGGGTGAGGTCCGGTGAGCGGGCGGGTGGTGATCGTCACCGGCACCAACACCGGCGTCGGCAAGACCGTCGCGACGGCGACGCTGGCCTCCCGGGCGCGCACGAACGGCGAGAAGGTCGCGGTCGTGAAGCCGGTGCAGACCGGCACTGCCGACGGCGACTGCGACGCCGCCGAGATCCACCGGCTGACGGGGATCGAGGTCCACGAGCTCACCAGCCTGGAGGAGCCGCTCGCACCCGACACCGCCGCCCGGCGGGCCGGGGTGAAGATCCCACCGGTCGCTGCGTACGCTCCGACGATCTCGGCCCTGACCAGCGAGAACGACCTCGTTCTCGTCGAAGGTGCAGGTGGTCTGCTGGTGCGCCTGGACACCGACGGCGGCACGCTCCTGGACCTGGCCGACGCACTCCTCGCCGGCGGCGTACCGACCTCGTTCATCGTCGTCACCGCGGCCGGACTCGGCACTCTCAACCACACCGAGCTGACCGTGGCCTCGCTGCGCGCCCGTGGGCACGAGCCCGACGGGCTGATCATCGGCTCCTGGCCGGGCGATCCAGGGCTCGCCGAGCGGTGCAACCGCATCGACCTGCCTCGCGTGACCGGTGTACCCCTGCTGTTCGGCATCCCGGAAGGAATTGACAACCATTCTCAACTGACCTGAGAATGGTTCTCATGACCCCCACTACCCGCTCCGTAGGCCTCCTTGCCGCCGGCGCACTCCTGCTCACCTCGGGCTGCGCCGCCCTCTCCGACGACTCCGGTTCCTCCGCCTCCGGTTCCGACTCGGGGAAGGTCCAGATCGCAGCCGCGTTCTACCCGCTGGAGTTCGTCGCGGAGCGGGTAGCGGGTGACCTGGCCGAGGTCACCCCCCTCACCAAGCCGGGCGTCGAGCCGCACGACCTCGAGCTCAGCATCAACCAGACGGCCGCGCTGCAGAGCGCCGACCTGATCCTCACCGAGCACGGCTTCCAGCCCGCCGTCGACGACGCGGTCGAGCAGGACGTCAAGGGCGAGGTCGTCGACGTCGAGAAGATCGTCGAGCTCCGCAAGGCCGAGGAGGGCCACGAGGACGAGCACGCCGAGGGCGAGGAGGACGAGCACGCCCACGGCGAGTCCGACCCCCACTTCTGGCACGACCCGCTGCTGATGGCGCAGTACGCCGAGGGCGTACGCGACGCGCTGGTGAAGGCCGACCCCGACAACGCCGAGACCTACGAGGCCAACGCCACGTCGCTCACCGAGGACCTCACGAAGGTCGACGAGGAGTTCAAGACCGGCCTGGCCCAGTGCAAGATCAAGGACGTCGTGGTCTCCCATGACGCCTTCGGCTACCTGGACAAGTACGGCCTGGAGTTCGAGTCGATCGCCGGTCTGACCCCCGACGCCGAGCCCAACCCGGCCCAACTCGCCGAGATCGGCGAGCACGCCGAGGAGCACGGCGTGACCACGATCTTCTCCGAGCGCCTGGTCAGCACGGCCCTCGCCGACACCCTCGCCGACGACCTCGGTCTGAAGACCGCGGTGCTCGACCCGATCGAGGGCCTCTCGGCAGACACCGAGGGAGAGGACTACCTTTCCCTCATGCGCCAGAACCTCGACGCCCTGAAGGCGGCCAACGGTTGTCAGTGACCAGATCAGGGACCGGAAGCACCGTCCCCGCCGATGTCCCCGTGCAGCTCCTGCACGGGGATGTCGCCCTGTCCGGACGTCCCGTCCTTCGCGAGGTGGACCTGACCGTCAACCGCGGTGAGTTCGTCGCGCTGATGGGCGCCAACGGCTCCGGCAAGTCGACGCTCGTACGCACCCTGGTCGGCCTCAACCCGCTCTCGGCCGGTCGCCTGGAGCTGTTCGGTCGCCCCCTGGCCGGCTTCCACGACTGGTCGCGGGTCGGCTACGTGCCGCAGCGAAGCACGGCCACCGGCGGCGTACCCGCCTCGGTCTGGGAGGTCGTCGCCTCCGGACGGCTCACCCATCGCAAGCTGCTGCGGCCGCTGCGCAGCGCCGACCGGGCCGCGATCCGGGCGGCGCTCGAGGTGGTCGGGATGGATGCGTACGCCCAGCGCGGGGTCGCCCAGCTCTCCGGCGGTCAGCACCAGCGGGTGCTGATCGCGCGAGCGCTCGCCGGACGTCCCGAGCTGCTGCTGCTCGACGAGCCCACCGCCGGCGTCGACCTGCCCAACCAGCACGCGCTGGCCGGGGCTCTCGGCCGGCTCAAGGACGACGGCGCCACGATCGTGCTGGTCGCCCACGAGCTCGGCCCGCTGGCTCCGCTGGTCGACCGCGCCGTCGTCATGCGCGACGGGCGCAAGGCCTACGACGGCCCGCCCCTCTCCGATGCCGACGTCCACGCCCAGGGCTTCGACGCCGGTCACGTCCACTGCGACGACGCCTCGACCCCCAACCCGAACGCCGCCGTCCCGACCCCCCTCAAGGAGCTCTGATGACTCTCCTCGAGCTCTTCTCGGTGCCGTTCATGCAGCGGGCCCTGATCGCGGCGTTCCTCGTCGGGATCGCCGCTCCCGCGGTCGGCACCTACATCGTGCAGCGGCGACTGGCGCTGATGGGCGACGGCATCGGCCACGTAGCCGTCACCGGCGTCGCGATCGGCCTGTGGACCCAGACCTCGCCGACGTGGGCAGCGGTGGTCGTGGCCATCGCCGGGGCCGTGGTCATCGAGGTCGTACGCGAGCGCGGCCACGCCGAAGGTGACGTCGCCCTGGCGATGCTCTTCTACGGCGGGCTCGCCGGCGGCATCTTCGTCACCGGGCTGGCCGGCACCGGCGCCTCCCGGCTCCAGGAGTTCCTCTTCGGCTCGATCCTGACGATCTCGGTCGACGACCTGCTCGTGACGATGACGCTCGCGGTGGTGCTGATCGTGATCTGTGTCGGCCTCTCGCCGCAGCTGTTCGCGGTCTCCCAGGACGCCGACTACGCGAAGGTCGCCGGGCTGCCGGTGCGGTTCTACTCGATCCTCGTCGCCGTGCTCGCAGCCCTGAGTGTGGTGATCGCGATGCGCACCGTCGGGCTGCTGCTCGTCTCCGCACTCATGGTCGTACCGGTCGCGATCGTGCAGCAGCTGACCCGGTCGTTCCGGATGACGCTGCTCGGCGCGATGGGCGCCGGCCTGGTCGCCTCGGTCGGCGGCCTCGTGCTGGCGGCCGCACTCTCCCGCACCGGCGCCAACGTCCAGCCGGGACCCAGCATCGTGCTGGTCGCGCTGGCCGGGTTCTTCCTGGTCTGGCCGATCGGCGCCTGGCTGCGCCGCCGGCGGGCCCTGGTGGCCCCGTTCCCGGAGACCGAGCCCGTGGAGAAGCCGGTCGACGAGGCACACCCTCACCACCACGGCGAGAAGTGTGGCCACGTCGCGGTCGAGCACGGCGACCACGTCGACTACATCCACGACGGGCACCGGCACGCGGCGCACGTCGGCACGGAGGGAGAGCACTATGACGAGCACTGATCCGCCGAGCTCCCTGCGCCCCACCAAGCAGCGGCTCGCCGTGGCCGAGGCACTACGGGCGTACGACGGCTTCCACTCCGCCCAGGAGATCCATTCCCGGCTGGACGGTGCCGTCGGCCTGGCCACGGTCTACCGCACGCTGACCGCGCTGGCCGAGGCCGGCGCGGTCGACGCCATGCGCTCCGAGGACGGCGAGACGATCTACCGCCGCTGCTCCGACACGCATCACCATCACCTGGTCTGCCGTCAGTGCGGCCGGACCGTCGAGGTGGAGGGCCCTGCCGTCGAGCGCTGGACCAAGACCATGGCCGAGGACAACGGCTTCACCGACGTCTCCCACACCCTGGAGATCTTCGGCACCTGCACCGACTGCCGCTAGGGCTGGACCGGGTTCGGCAGCGCGCCGCCGTAGCGGCGGTCCCGGGAGGCGTACGTCTCGATGGCGTGCCACAGGTGGCGACGGTCGACGTCGGGCCACAGCACGTCGGTGAAGACGAACTCGGAGTAGGCCGCCTGCCAGAGCATGTAGTTGGAGAGCCGCTGCTCCCCGGAGGTGCGCCAGATGAGGTCGGCGTCGGGGAGGTCGGGGACGTAGAGGTAGCGCTCGAAGGTCTTCTCGGTGATCTTCTCCGGACGCAGCTTCCCGGCGCGTACGTCCTCCCCCATCCGCCGCACGGCGTCGGTGAGCTCGGCACGACCGCCGTAGTTGACGCACATCGTCAGCGTGCAGACGGTGTTGTCCTTCGTCATCTCCTCGGCGATCTTCAGCTCGTTGATGACGGACTTCCACAGCCGTGGCGCGCGACCGGCCCAGCGCACCCGGACCCCGAGCTCGTTCATCTCGTCGCGGCGGCGGCGGATGACGTCGCGGTTGAAGCCCATCAGGAACTTCACCTCGTCGGGCGAGCGCGACCAGTTCTCGGTGGAGAACGCGTAGGCCGAGATGGCCTTCACGCCGATCTCGATGGCTCCTTCGACGACGTCGAAGAGCGAGGACTCACCCTCTTCGTGGCCCTTGGTCCGGGGGAGGCCACGCTCCTTGGCCCATCGGCCGTTGCCGTCCATGATGATCGCCACGTGGTGCGGGACGAGGTCCTTGGGGACCGGGGGCGGGGTAGCCCCGGACGGGTGGGGGGTTGGGGTACGGACCGGCTTGCTCACGAGGTGCAACCCTAGTCGGGCGATAGCCAGGAGGCGGCTGCGGCCCGGGAGGCTGCGGCCTGGACGGGACCATCGGGCGCCGGGGCGCGTCGTACTCCATCTCTTCGGGTCGTCCGGCCGGGCCGGGGACGGTCAGCGCGCCGATGATCGTGGTGATCGGCATCGCCAGGACGACCCCGATGCCCGCGGCCATGGTGGCGACGATCTCGCCGGCCATCTGCTCGGTCGTCAGCAGCGAGAGGAAGGTGCGGTCGTAGAGCTGGATCACCAGCAGCAGGGTCAGCGCGCTGCCGACGTAGGCGAACACGATCGTGTAGATCGTCGAGGCGACGTGGTCACGGCCGATCCGCATCGCACCGCGGAAGACGTCCCACCGAGAGGTGGACGGCCCGGCGGCACGCAGCTCCCACACCGCGGAGGCCTGGGTGATGGTGACGTCGTTGAGCGCGCCGAGGCCGGCGATGATCACCGCGGCGACCAGCAGGGTCTGCAGGTCGAGCGCGGCGTCGAGCGAGGAGAGCGTCTGGCCGCTCTCCGAGCCCAGTCCGGACAGCCGGCTCGCACCGATCGCGAAGGTGCCGATCAGCGCGGTCACCGTGACGCCGGCCAGGGTGCCGGCGAGCGCCACCGACGTACGCACCGAGAACCCGTGCGTCGTGTAGAGCACCACGTAGAGGATCAGCACCGAGGAGACCAGCGCGACCCACGCCGCGGGCTCGCCGGAGAGCAGCGCGGGTAGCAGGAACAGCCACACCACCGCTCCCGCGAACCCCAGGCCGAGCACAGCCATCAGCCCGCGCATGCGCGCGACCGCCACCACACAGACCACGAAGAGGCCGACCAGCAGGAGCAGCGGCGGCCCACGCTTGACGTCGAAAAAGGCGTACGTCGCCTCCCCCTCCTTCTCGGTGCGGGACAGCTCCACCTCGTCGCCGGCCTCCAGCCCGGAGCGGGCCATCGGGGTCGAGATCTCCACCGCGACCTCGGTGCCGGCGTCGGGCCCGCTGGTCAGCGTCGCGGCTGCGGTGTTGCAGCCCTTGGGAGTGCCCTCGGCGCTGCACGGCTCGGCGACCGAGGTGATCTCGGCCGTCTCGAAGACGACGCCGTCGGCGACGAACTCCTGCGACCCCTGGAGCTTCTCCACCGCGGCACGGTCGGGCCACCACAGGGCCACTCCGACGACGGTGATGACGGCCACGAGCACGAGCGAGACGGTCAGCACCATCCGCGGCAGGGCCTCGACCTCCACCTCGGCCTCGGGCCCACCGTGGGAGTGGCCGTGGGAGTGGGCCATCGTTCCTCAGCTCTCGACGTATTCCAGCGAGCGCAGGTTGCGGTCCAGATGCCAGGAGAGGTACGCGGCGACCAACCCGCTCGCCTGCCTGCTGGTCCGGTCCTCGGCGCCGCCGACGGTATCCCAGTCACCCGAGAGCAGCGCACCGAGGTGACTGAGCGTCTCGGGCGAGGGCGTCGCCGAGCCAGGCACCCGGCAGGTCGTGCACAGAGCGCCGCCCATGGAGACGTTGAACCACCGGTGCGGACCCTCCAGGCCGCACCTCGCACACGCCTCGAAAGAGGGCGCGTAGCCGGCGACGGCCAGCGAGCGGAGCAGGTAGGAGTCGAGGACGTGCCGGGGAAGCCGGTCGCCCTGGGCGAGCACGCGCAGCCCGCCGACGAGCAGCAGATACTGCTGCGGCGCCGGCTCGCCCTCCTCGTGGACCAGTCGGTCGGCGGTCTCGAGCATCGCGGTGCCGGCGGTGTAGCGGTCGTAGTCCAGTCCGATCCCGGCGTGGAACAGGGTGAGCGTCTCGGCCTGGGTGATCGTGTCGAGGTTGCGCCCCTCGGCGAACTGCAGGTCGACGTGGGTGAACGGCTCCAGCCGCGAACCCCACCGCGAGGTGGTGCGCCGCACGCCCTTCGCCACCGCACGCACCCGTCCGTGGTGACGGGTGAGCATGGTGATGATGCGATCGGCCTCACCGAGCTTGTGGGTGCGAAGCACGATGGCCTCGTCGCGGTAGAGGGGCACGGTCCCATTCTGCAGCACTCGCCCGGCCATCGGGTGCCGCCGGGTCCGCGTCGCCGAGAAACCGGATAATCCGGCGAGAAACCAGATCATAATGCGCCATGCCCAGGATCAGCCCTCGGTCCACCTTCGCCGTGGCCGACGTACGGACTCGAAGGCTGACCTTCGACCAGCTCAGCCTGTTCACCATGCTCTGGGCGGGACAGGGTCTGATCCAGCTCCTCACCTATGAGTACTTTCCCCACGACGCCCTGTTCGGCCTGCTTCTGGTGGCAACGCTCGTGGCCATCGTCCTTCCCCACCGCACCCTGGCGCTCGCGACGATGGTCGTGCTCAACCTGGCCTACTCCTGGGCGCACCTGCCCTATCAGGTCAATCATCATCTGCTCGAGGACTGCATCAATCTGATCCTGCTCGGCGCGCTGGTCATCGGGTGGATGCGGCACAGACGCGGTCGAGCCGAGCTCGGCATCCGCTCGGCGACGTACGAAGCCTTCGCGGGTCCGGCCCGCGGTGCCGTGGTCGTCATGTACCTGTGGTCGGGGATCGCGAAGGCCAACACCGACTTCTTCGACCCGATGGTGGGCTGCGCGACCACGCTGCTCGGCACCGCCCTCCATGCCGAGCAGAACAGCGCGATCGTGGCGTGGCTCGCGACTCCGGTCACGGCCGGCACCTTGGTCACCGAGATCGCCTTGGGCTGCTGCTCGCCTTCCGCAGAACGCGGTTCCTCGCCATTCCGATCGGGCTGTTGTTCCACCTCTCCCTTGCGGTGGTCCCGATCGCGGCGATCCAGGCGTTCAGCTACGCCGCCGTCGCGACGTACGCCTTGTTCCTCAGTCCCGAGGTCGCCACCGCAGCCAGCGACCTGGTCGGCAACAGCCTTCGCCGGCTACGACGCCACCTGGTCGCGACCGTCGCGAGCGGTGCGGTGGCGGTCGGCGTCCTGATGGTCGCCGTGACGCTCGCATCCAGGGCCATCGGGGACGACGAGGCCTTCACCTATGCCCGGGTGGGTCTGTGGTTCCTCGGCCTCGTGGTTCTCGTCGTCGTATATTTTCGGTCCCTGCTCGCGGTCGTACGCCGCGACGGGCCTCGTGCCATAGCCGTCTCCGACCCACTGTTCACCGGATCGCCCGTGCTGTGGGGCGTGACCGTGCTCGTCCTGGTGAACGGCAGCCTCCCCTACCTCGGTTTCAAGACACAGACATCGTTCACGATGTTCAGCAACCTCTGGACCGAGGACGGCCGGACGAACCATTGGCTCATCAGCCCGGCCATCCAGATCGGCGACTATCAGGGCGACCTGGTCGAGATCATCGAGACCGATGACCCCGAGCTGGCCGCGGTCGCTGACGCCGAGCACTCGTTGACCAGGTTCGAGTTCGAGCGGATCTTGAGCGCGAAGGACGACATCTCCGTGGAATGCAGCTGCTATGGGCAGATCCGTCGCATCGAGAAGGTCGACGGCGAGTTCATCGGATATGAACCCGAGTTCTCCTACAGCCCGTTCTTGGGCAGGGTGTTTTCGTTTCGCTCGGTCCCAGACGGCAAGGTCGCCTGCACCCAGTGACCACACTGCCGACCTCACGTCGCAGCCACACGATGGCAACGACGCGTGTGGGTGACCGTGATCGGTCGGCTCGTCTCCTATCGTGCCGGTCATGAGCTCAACAGGCATCGCGACCGTGCCGACCGACCCCGCGCACGACGACCGCAAGCCCGGCACCGCCGCCGGACCGCCGGTCACTGTCGTCGACTGGCTGATGCTGGCGCTCGCCATCGTCTCGGTCGCGGCGGCCGTGTGGGTGACGTTCTGGGACGTGTCGCAGATCTGGTACGACCGGGTCATCGCCGCCGACTACGTCGTGTGCGCTGTCTTCGCCATCGAGTTCGTGTGGCGCTGGACCCGCTCGGGGCTCGGGTGGAAGTTCCCTCTCCTCTACTGGTACGAGCTGCTCGGGATGATCCCGCTCGGTGTCGCCGCCAGCCCGGCCTTCCGCGGCCTCCGACTGCTGCGGATCGTGCTGATCCTGCTCCGGCTGATGCGTGCGGCCGACCGTGCCTTCGGCGACCGCGTCTCGGCGTACGTGGTGGGGAGGTTCTCGGGGGCGATCGTCAACGCCATCCGCAAGCCGATCACGGTCGCGGTGCTCGACGAGGTGATCGCGGTGATCCAGACCGGCAACTACACCCGGCACATCTCCAGCGCGATCGAGGAGAACCGGGCCGAGATCGACACGCTCATCGTCGACCTCATCCGCCAGGACCAGGCGACCGGGAAGCTGAGATACCTCCCCTTCCACGACGACGTCGTCCGTCTCGTGGCCGATACGGTGCTGCGCCTGGTCGACGAGGGCCTGGCCGACCCACGGGTCCACGAGATCATCTCCGACGCCATCCGCGAGTCCGCCAAGGAGCTGCGGGAGAACATCGGATCGGACCAGCACGCCGCGGTCAAGCGCGACCAGGAGCGGTTCGGGAAGTAGGTCTCGTTTTCCTTGCGAAACCGACTGAAGTAGGTGTCACCGCGGCCCGTCGGGTCGGATTCAGGGCATGATTCGGCCATGAGCGCGACCTTCCCGACACATCTCGGGCGGCTACAACAGGTCCGCCACATCGGTGCCGGCGCATTCGCCTCCGTGTGGCTCTACTACGACCCCGATCTCGACTCCCATGTCGCGGTCAAGGCGCTCTCCCCCGGCTGGGTGTCGAACCCCGAGATCCACAAGCGGTTCCTCCAGGAGGCGCGGCTGCTTCGCTCGGTCGACTCACCCCATGTCGTACGCGTCTACGACATCGGCCAGACGTCCACCGGCATCCCCTTCTTCGTGATGTCGTACGCCGACGGCGGCTCGGTCGCCGACCTGCTCAAGGGCTCGCCGGCCGGCCTGGACGTGCGCGAGGTCGCCGACATCGTCTCGCAGGCCGCCGACGGCCTGATGGCCCTGAAGGCACGCGGGGTGATCCACCGCGACATCAAGCCCGCCAACCTGCTGCTCACCTCCGAGACCTCCGGTGGCACCGCCGGGGCCCGCCGGGTGATGATCGCCGACCTCGGCGTGGCCCGCTCGCTCGACTCGCTCAACGAGGTCACCCGCGACATCGGCACCCCGTCCTACATGGCGCCCGAGCAGCTCGACCCGTCACTGCCGATCGACCACCGCGCCGACGTACGGGCCCTCGGCGCCGTCGCCTGGGCCCTGCTCGCCGGCCGCTCCCCCGCCCCCGCGCTCGGCCTCACCTCCCGGGTGCCCGAAGCCGGAACCGTGCGTCCCCTTCCCGCCTCGATCAGCCAGGCCATCGGCCGGGCGCTGGAGCCCCGGGCCGAGGACCGCTGGCCCGATGCCCGCTCCTTCGGCGACGCCCTTCGCGCCGCGGTCCAGGGCGCTGGTGCCGCCGGCGCGCCCCACGCCCCCACCGCGACTCAGCCTCCCCCGCCCACCTCGACCTCGCCGTGGCAGAAGTCGGCGGCTCCCGTGCCGCCTGTCGGCCCGCCCAGCGGGCCACCACCCAGCGGGCCGCCCAGCAGGCCACCCACCGGATCGCCGTTCGACCAGCCGACCACCGTGCCGACGAGCGCCGGGTCCCAGCAGCGGCCGAAGCGGCGCATCGGGCTGCTCGTCGGTGGCGCGATCGCCGCGGTGGTGATCATCGGCCTGATCGGCGGCCTCATCTATCTGGTGAGCAGCGCCGGAAGCGACATCCCCGAGGCCGGCGAGTGCCGCGACCTCGACTTCGACGCGGGCAACACATTCGTCGACGAGACGGCTCCGGTCGACTGCGCGGAGCCGCACACGCTCTACACGTTCCACGTCGCCACCGACGTCGAGAACTACAACGACAACGAGGCCGCCGGCGCCGCCTGCTACAGCCGCATCGAGACCGGGCTCGGGCTGCGTCCCGAGATGATGGCCCGCACGGCCTACCTGGTGAACTGGTACTGGCCCAAGGAGTCGACCTGGAACGACGGCGACCGCTATGTCAGGTGCGACATCGTCGTGACCGTCCTGAAGGCACCGCTGATCAACCTGCCCGAGGACCCGATCCCGGCCCCGGCGGACCTGCGAGCGTGCATCGACAGCACCGTCGACAAGATCGTGCGCTGCGGGACCACCCACGACTACGTCGTCGTCGACACCTTCGAGATGACCGGTGACGCCTACCCCGACCAGGCCGAGACCAACGCCCAGGGTCTGGCCGGCTGTCCGACGGACGCGACCATGTTCAAGCCTCCGTTCGAGTCGGCCTGGAACTCCGGCAGTCGGATCGGCCTCTGCGCGAAGTACGACGTCGGCTCCTAGGAGACCCTAGGAGATCAGTGGCGCCAGGCGCCTGACCGCCTCCCGGAGGCGGTCAGGGGTCGTCGCCGCGTAGCCGATCACCAGGCCGGGCGGCCCCTCACCCTCGCGGTGCCGGCTCAACGGGTGGACGGCGATGCCCGCCTCGAGCGCGGCCTCGGCGACCGCCGCGTCGTCGACGCAGTCGGGCAGCGTCGCCAGCACGTGCAGTCCGGCCGCGACGCCTCGGACCCGAACCGCCGGCAGGTGCTCGCCGAGCGCCTCGAGCAGGGCATCGCGGCGAGCCTTGTGTCGCTGCCGGACCAGCCTCAGGTGCCGTTCGAAGGCACCCGAGGTGAGCATCCGCGCCAGGGTGATCTGGGGTAGCGCCGGGCTGGCCAGGTCGAGCCAGTAGCGCGCCTCGACCAGCTCCTCCTGCATCCCGGACGGGGCGACCAGCCAGCCGATCCGCATCGCGGGCGCGAGCGTCTTGGAGACGCTGCCGAGATGGACGATCTGGTCGGGTGCGAGCACCTTCACGGCCGCGACCGGCGGCCGGTCGTAGCGGTGCTCGGCGTCGTAGTCGTCCTCGATCACCAGCCGGTGTGGCACCGCCCGGACCCACTCGACCAGCTCCCGGCGCCGCTGCGGGGAGAGCACGACCCCGGTCGGGAACTGGTGCGCGGGCGTGACCACGACCGCATCGACACCGCTGGCATCGAGCGCCGCGACCTCCAGACCATCGCCGTCCACCGGCACCGGGACCGTCGTCATCCCCCACCGCTGCAGGTGCACGCGGCCGCCGTACGATCCCGGCTCCTCGAAGCCGACCCTGGTCCGGCCGCGCTCCTCGAGCCAGCGCGCCAGGAGCACGAGTCCCTGGGCGACGCCGTTGATCACCAGGATCTCGTCGGGAGAGACCGTGAGGCCGCGGGTGCGGCCCAGCCAGACCGCGAGCGCCTCCCGCAGCGCCGGCACGCCGCGCGGGTCGCCGTAGCCGAGGTCGGCGCTGCCGATCTCGGTGAGCACCTCCCGTGACGCCCTCGCCCACGCGGCCCGCGGAAAGGCCGAGAGATCGGGCACTCCCGGGGAGAGGTCCAGCTCGGGCGTCGGCAGGCGCGTGGCGGCACCGAGGCGGCGTACGGCTCCGGGGACCGCGCTCACGCGGGTGCCGCCGCCGCTGCGGGCGGAGAGCAGCCCCTCGTCGGTGAGTCGCTGGTACGCCTCGACCACCACCCCGCGCGAGAGGCCGAGCTGGGTGGCGAGGGTGCGCGATGCCGGCACCCGGGCACCGACCGCGAGCCGGCCGTCGGCAACCGCGTCGCGCAGCGCACCGGTGAGCCAGGTCGCCAGCCCTCCCGGTGGCACCCCGGCCGGGTCGAGCTGGAGGAAGTCCGCTCCGGTCACTTGGTCCACTCTGCCACGTGTGGTTTGGATCTGTCTGCCAGACCAAGTTGGAGCGAACCTCGTAGACATGACCACCGAAGCCCTCCCACACCCCGATACCGCCGGCGGAACAGCGCCGCACCGCGGCACCCTGATCGGCATCGCCTTCGCCGCGGCCGGGATGGTCTGCGTGGGCAGCAGCGTCGCGGTCTCGGCGGCGATCACCGATGCTCCGCTCTTCACCCTCCAGTCCGTCCGCTACGCCCTCGCCGCCCTGCTCCTGCTCGTGGTCGCGCGCGTCACCGGCTGGCGGGTGCCGCGCCCGCGCGGGCGCGAGTGGCTCTGGCTGGCCGGGGTGGCGACCGTGGGACTGGTGCTCTTCAACGTCGGGGTCGTCCGAGGCGTCGCCCATGCCGAACCGGCGGTGATCGGGGTGGCCGTGGCCGCGGTCCCGATGCTGCTCGCGGTCGTCCCGGCGATCGCGACCCGCACGCTCCCGTCGCGCACGGTGATCATCGGCGCCACGGTCGTGACGACGGGAGCGATCCTGGTCCAGGGCTTCGGACGGACCGATGCGGCGGGCATCGGCTACGCGATCCTCGTCCTCGTCTGCGAGGCGGGCTTCACGCTGCTGGCGGTGCCGGTCCTCGCTCGCCTGGGTGCCTTCGGCGTCTCGTTCCACTCGGTGTGGATGGCGGCCGCCGGCATGGCCCTCATCGGCGTCGCGGCCGAGGGTCCGGCCGCCGTCACCACGCTCGACGCCGTCGATCTGCTCGCGGCGCTCCATCTGGCCGTGGTCGTCACCACGCTCGCGTTCCTGCTCTGGTTCACCGCGGTCGGGCGGCTCGGCTCCGGGCGCGCCGGTCTGCTCACCGGCGTCGTGCCCGTGGCCGCCGCCGGCCTCGGCGTACCCCTGAACGGGATCGTGCCCGGCCCGATGGTCTGGCTGGGCACCGCGGTCGTCGCCGTGGGTCTGGTGATCGGGCTGCCCGGGACGCCGAGTCGGCGCGTTCGAACGCGCCGGCTCGGCAGGTCCCGGCAGAACCTCAGCCGCGCGGGATCGTGACCGCCTGGGCGCGGTTGGCCGCGCAGACGACGGCCCGCAGGGAGGCGGTGACGATGTTCTCGTGGATGCCGATGCCCCAGACGATCTCGCCGGCGATCTCACACTCGACGTACGCAGCAGCGGCCGCGTCGCCACCGGCGGAGAGGGCGTGCTCGGCGTAGTCGAGGACCCGGATCTCGGCGCCGGCCTCCTTCAGCGCGTCGACGAACGCGGCCACGGGACCGTTGCCGACGCCCTTGTAGGTGCGCTGCTCGCCGCGGACCCGCAGGTCGACGACCTGCTCGTCGCCACCCTCGGCGTCGGTCACCGAGGACCAGCTCTCCAGGGCGTACGGCTCCTCGCGCTCGAGGTACTCGGCGGAGAAGATCGACCAGATCTCCGCAGGCGCGACCTCGCCACCCTCGGTGTCGGTGTGCTGCTGGACCACCCGGCTGAACTCGATCTGCGCGCGACGCGGCAGATCCAGGGAGTGCTCGGTCTTGAGCAGGTAGGCCACGCCGCCCTTGCCGGACTGGCTGTTGACCCGGATGACGGCCTCGTAGGTGCGGCCGACGTCCTTGGGGTCGATGGGCAGGTAGGGCGCCTCCCACGGGATCTCGCTGGTCGGCTTGCCGGCCTCGGCGGCGATCCGGTCGAGGTCCTCCAGACCCTTCTTGATGGCGTCCTGGTGGGAGCCGGAGAAGGCGGTGTAGACCAGGTCGCCCGCGTAGGGGTGGCGCGGGTGGACGTTGATGTTGGTGACGTACTCGACCGTACGGCGGATCTCGTCGATGCCGCCGCCGACCCTGAAGTCGATCTGCGGGTCGATGCCCTGGGAGAAGAGGTTCATGCCCAGGGTGACCAGGTCGACGTTGCCGGTGCGCTCGCCGTGACCGAACAGGCAGCCCTCGACGCGGTCGGCGCCCGCCATCAGGCCGAGCTCGGTGGCCGCGACCGCGGTGCCGCGGTCGTTGTGCGGGTGGAGGCTGATGGCGGAGTGCTCGCGGCGGGTCAGGCCCCGGCCGAAGTACTCGATCTGGTCGGCGTAGGTGTTCGGGGTGGACATCTCCACGGTGGCGGGCAGGTTGAGGATGATCTCCCGGCCGGCCTCCGGCTGCCACACGTCCGAGACCCGCTCGCAGACCTCGAGCGCGTAGTCGGTGTCGGTCTGGGTGAAGATCTCCGGGCTGTACTGGTAGCCGAAGTCCTCGGTGCCGATCAGCTCGGGGACGTGCTCCTCGGCGTACTTCATGACCATCTCGGTGCCGCGGACCGCGATCCCGATGCACTCGGCCGGGGTCACGTTGAACACGACCCGGCGGAACAGCTCGGCGGTGGCGTTGTAGAGGTGGATCGTGGCGCGCGGGGCGCCGGCGATCGACTCGGCGGTGCGCGAGATGAGGTCCTCGCGCGCCTGGGTCAGGACCGAGATCTGTACGTCATCGGGGATCCGGTCCTCCTCGATCAGCTTGCGCACGAAGTCGAAGTCGGTCTGGCTCGCGCTCGGGAAGCCGACCTCGATCTCCTTGTAGCCCATCGCGACCAGCAGCTCGAACATCCGCAGCTTGCGGGCCGGCGTCATCGGGTCGATCAGGGCCTGGTTGCCGTCACGCAGGTCGGTGGAGAGCCACCGCGGAGCCTTGGTGATCTTCTTGGTGGGCCAGGTGCGGTCGGGTACGTCGACGGGCACGAACGCGCGATAGCGCTCGAACGGCATCCCCGACGGCTTCTGCTGGTTGCTGGAGTTGCTCAGGTTGGTCATGGAGTCCTCATCAGGTGGGAGCGAGTGCCGGCGCACGTCGGACCTCCGCAGCGAGGGAGTCCGGCTTTCTCAGACCCCGCTGCGGCAGCTAAGGAGGAGGCTGCGCATCATGACTCGGTAACAATAACAGAACAGAACTGGCAGACTGGCACCGAACTGACGACCAAGGGGAGGAACAGGCGTGGCCCAACTGGAAGAGCTCACGGTCGAGGAGTCCTGGCGGCTCGCGACGGACACCCAGGTGTCCCGGATCGGCTGGACCGGCCCGCGCGGCCCGGTGGTGCTACCGGTCAACCACGTCGTGCACGAGGAAGCGCTCTGGATCCGCACCTCCGCGCACTCTTCGATGGCCGAGCAGATCGACGAGAGCGCCATCGCGCTGCTGGTCGACGACCTCGACCCCGACACCCACGTGGGCTGGTCGGCGCTGTTCAAGGGACACGCGGAGATCCTCTACCGCGACGACCAGATCCCCGACGTCGTCAAGAACCTCCACCCCTGGCCGGCCGGCCCTCGTCCGTTGTGGGTGAGGCTGCGCCCCAAGGAGGTCACCGGCCGCCGTCTGGGCACTGACGGCTGATGCCTCGCCTGCTCGTCGTCCACCACTCCCCCACCCGGTCGCTGCGGCGTCTGACCGACGCGGTGGTCTCCGGCGCCAACGATCCCGAGATCGAGGGGGTCGAGGTCGTCGTACGACCCGCGCTGGAGGCGACGGCCGACGACGTCCTGGCCGCCGACGGCTACGTGCTCGGCACGAGCGCCAACTTCGGCTACATGTCGGGCGCGCTGAAGCACTTCTTCGACTCGATCTTCCTGGACGTGGGCGGCGCGCTCGACCCCTCCGGAGGAGCCGGAGAGTCGGCCGGTGCCACCGCCAAACGCCCCTATGGCTTCTACGTCCACGGCCGCTACGACACCACCGGCGCGATCCGCTCGGTGCAGTCCATCGTCGGTGCGCTCGGGTGGGCCCAGTCCTACGACATCCTCGACGTCCTGGGAGACGTCGAGGACGCGCATGTCGAGGCGGCGTACGAGCTGGGAGCCACGCTCGCGGCCGTCCTCGACTGAGCTGTGCGTCCGCTCTGGGCTTTCGGCCCTGCTCAGGATTCGCAAGTAGAGTCGATCCCCGTGATCGGCCATACCCCCAGACGTACGACATCTGTGTCGCTCCTGATCGTGGTGCTCGCCGTCCTCGCGCTCAGCGGGTGCGGCGGTGATCGGGCGGCTGCCAAGGGCGAGGACCCCAAGCAGGTGGACTCGACCGCGCTGCCCGAGGTCGGCAAGTGCCGCAACCTCACCCACGAGGACGTCGCCGAGGCCTACAACTTCGACAAGTACGTCGCCTGCGACGAGCCGCACAACGCCGAGACCTTCGGCGCCGGACCGCTCCCGGACGAGTTCAAGGACGCGGAGTACGGCGACGAGAAGGTCAACGAGTGGGCCTTCAGCCAGTGCCGCAAGCTGCTGGAGAAGTACGTCGGCACCAACCAGAGTGTGCTGATGCGCTCGATGCTCTCCCACGTCTACTTCGGACCCTCGGAGAAGGCCTGGGACGAGGGCGCGCGCTGGATCCGCTGCGACGTGGTAGGTGGCGGCCAGCAGGGCGCCGAGTACGTCGACCTGCCGACCACCACCCGCAACCTCCTCAAGGTCAAGAACATCGAGGACATCGAGGACCGCTGGATGGTGTGCGCGCAGGGCAAGACGGTCGCCTCCGCGAAGGTGCCCTGCTCCGAGCCGCACCAGATGCGGGCGGTCACGACCATCAAGCTGGGCGAGGACAAGACCAAGTTCCTCGGTGTGGCGGAGTCGAAGAAGAAGGCCTCGCAGTACTGCAAGGGCTCGGTCCAGGCCTGGATGGGTTACCCGGAAAGCTTCGACTACGGGTACACATGGTTCGGAGAGAAGGAGTGGAACGCCGGCAACCGCTGGGCGGTCTGCTGGGCGGTGACCGAGGAGTGAGCATGCGAGACACGCTGAAGCGGAGCCCGAAGCGAGCGGCGCCGTTGTGGGGCGCTCTCGTCGTCGTGGGGGCCATGGCTCTCGCCGGATGCGGCGGAGGCGAGCCGAAGTCGGCTCCGTCACCCTCGTCGGCGCCTCCGTCCGCCTCCGCATCTGCGGCGCCGTCCCCGAAGGAAGGGGCCTGCTACAACCTCACCTACGACGAGGCGCTGGCCCCGACCGCCGGCGGCACCGCGGTCTCCTGCAAGGGAAAGCACACCACCCAGACGTACGCCGTGGGCCGGCTGAGGAACGTCGTCGACGGCCACCTCGTCGCCGTCGACTCGGAGCAGGTCGCGGCCCAGGTCGCCGAGGCGTGCCCCAACAAGGTCACCAAGTACCTCGGTGGCGACGCCGACGACCTGCGCCTCTCGATGCTGCGCCCGGTCTGGTTCACACCAACGATCAAGGAGTCCGAGGCCGGCGCCAACTGGTTCCGCTGCGACGTCATCGGCATCGCCGGTCCCCAGGCCCTGATGACCCTCAAGGGCAACATGAAGGGCGTCCTGGGCGACTCCAAGACCGCCGAGCCGTTCCGGATGTGCGGCACGGCGTCGCCGAAGTCCGAGTCCTTCAAGCGCGTCCCCTGCTCCCTCAAGCACACCTGGCGAGCCCTGTCGGTCATCGACCTCGGCTCCGGGAAGTACCCCGGCGAGTCGAAGGTCAACAGCGCCGGCGCCGAGGACTGCAAGGCCGCTGCCGCCGAGGTCGCCGACGACCCGCTCAAGTACGAGTGGTCGTGGGAGTTCCCCAGCGCCGAGCAGTGGCAGGGCGGGCAGACGTACGGCATTTGTTGGGCCCCGGCCTGAGGACCCGGGGCGAAGCCCCGGGCCGAAGGCCGGTACGGCGCCGACTCGGCGCAAATGCATCGGAGGAGCGAAGCGGGGGAGGTGCCTTTGCGCCGCGTCGGCGCAAGCCCGACGCAAGGCGCAATGACGTCTGAAACGGATGCGTCAGCGCGCCAGCCCGAACAGCAGGCCGAGTCGGCAGTCCTTCAGAAACCCAGCTTGCGCAGCTGCCGCGGGTCCCGCTGCCAGTCCTTGGCGATCTTGACGTGCAGGTCGAGGTAGACCGGCATGCCGAGCAGCTCCTTGATCTGCAGGCGTGCGCGCTGACCGACGTCCTTGAGCCGTGAGCCCTTGTGGCCGATCACGATGCCCTTCTGGGAGTCGCGCTCGACGTAGAGGAAGGCGTGGATGTCCATCAGCGGCTTGTCCTCGGGGCGGTCCTCACGCAGACGCATCTCCTCGACGACGACGGCGATGGAGTGCGGGAGCTCGTCGCGTACGCCTTCCAGGGCTGCCTCACGGATCAGCTCGGCGACGATGATCTCCTCGGGAGAGTCGGTGAGCTCGCCGTCGGGATAGAGCGGCGGCCCCTCGGGGAGAAGCTTGATCAGCAGGTCGCCGAGGAGGTCGACCTGGTCGCCGCCGACGCTGGAGACCGGGACGATCTCGGCCCACTCGATGCCGAGCTCGACGCCGAGGGTCTGGATCGACATCAGGTGCTCGCCGATCTGCTCGGGGGTGGCGAGGTCGGTCTTGGTGGCGACCGCGACCCGCTTGATCCCCTTCTTGAGCTTGTTGGCGTTCTCCGCGATCCGGCGGTCACCGGGGCCGATCTTCTCGTTGCACGGGAAGCAGATCGCGACCACGTCGACCTCGGTCCAGGTGGCCTCGACCAGGTCGTTGAGGCGCTCGCCGAGCAGCGTACGCGGCCGGTGGATGCCCGGGGTGTCGACCAGGATCAGCTGGCCGTCGGGCCGGTGGACGATGCCCTTGACCACGGTACGAGTCGTCTGCGGCTTGTCGGAGGTGATCGCCACCTTGGTGCCGACCAGCGCGTTGGTCAGGGTCGACTTGCCCGCGTTGGGACGTCCGACGAACGACACGAAGCCGCTCCGAAATTCGTGTGCTGGCGGCGCCGGGCTCGGCTCGGTCACTGTTGCTCCTGTTGCTCGTCGTATCGCTGCCAGATCTGCTCGTCGGTGAGCCCCTGGGCCTTGCCCTCACGCCACACCGGTCCGGGATCGACCGAGCGCGGCTGCCGCTTCTGGCCGCCTCCGCGCCAGTAGCCCATCACGTCGTAGGCGTGGGAGTCGAGCTTCCGCTCGCGCATCAGATGCTTGCGGATCGCCCGCATCTGGCTGGACTCACCGGCCATCCAGAAGTAGCCGTCGCCTTCGGGCCACTCGATCTTCTCCACGGCTGCCGCCAGGTCGGAGGAGGTCTCCGACGGCGGCGTGGACCAGGTGACCTCGGCGGTCCCAGGAAGGTATCCGGGCAGGTCATCGGGGGTCTCGGCCCAGATCCGCGTCGGCAGCGTGGTGGTCTCGGCGATCCGCGCCATGGCCGGCATCGCGGTCAGGTCCCCGACCAGTAGCAGCCACTGCGCGCTGTCGGGCGCGGCGTAGGAGCCCTTGGGCTCGGTGATGGTGACCGTCTGCCCCACGGGGTCGGTGCGCGTGGCCCACTCGGTCACCAGACCGACGTCGTGGACGACGACGTCGAGGGTCAGCTCTCCACCTTGCCATGACCGGACGGTGTAGTAGCGCGACTGGAACTGCCCCGGGACGACCAGCCCGACCCATTCGTCGGGGATGCCGGTGGACTCGAACCCGGCCAGGCCGGGACCGCCGAGCACCAGACGTACGAGGTGGGGCGTGATCTGCTCGCGCCGCAGCACCTCCGCGGCGTACTGCTGGGCCTTGACACTCATCGCCTCAAGGTTATCCGCGCAGACGCGGCCCACCCGCATCAGCGCCGCACTCATTCGTGGCTGATGGCGAGCAGAGCCTCTCGAGTCGCGTCGTCGGCCGGGAACATCGCCTCCACCGCGATCTCGTCGACCGTCACATCGCGAGGCGCGCCGATCACGGAGAGGACGTAGAGAAAGGACAGATCGCCGAGGCTCGTACGCAGCAGCAGCGGCAGCACCGGCAGGGCACCGTCCCTCGCCGTGACCGCCGGCGCCTCCACGTCGGCTCCGGGCGGGGCCGGATAGCCCTCCACGTCTTCGAGGAGCTCGACCAGCCCATCGGCCGCGGTGCGGTCGAGCTGCCGGCGGATGCGGCCGACGACGTGTGTCCGCCACTGCGTGTAGTTGCGCACCTGCGCCGCCAGGCCGTCGGGATGCAACGTCGCGCGCAGCATGTTGAGCCGAGGCTGCCGCAGCGCGGCCGGCAGCGGAGCCAGGAAGAGCTCCATGGGCCGGTTGGTCGCCACCATGTCCCAGCGGACGTCGACCGCGCAGGCCGGATAGGGCTCGTGGGCGGTGAGCACCGCCTCGACGGCGGACCTGGCGGCGCCGAGGTCGTCGAGCGGCCGCTCCTGGTAGACGGGCGCGAACCCTGCCGCGAGATAGAGCCGGTTGCGCTCACGCAGCGGCACCTGGAGCTCCTCGCAGAGCCGCTCGATCATCGTCCGGCTCGGGCCCGACCGGCCGGTCTCGATGAAGCTGAGGTGGCGGGCCGACACGTCGGCCGCGATCGCCACCTCGAGCTGCGAGCGACGGCGCCGCTCGCGCCAGTCCCGAAGCAGCTCTCCGACGCTCAGCTGGGCCGTTGTCATGCACCCAGGCTGCCGGGCGGAGCGCGGCGCGGCAACTACCCCAGAGGTAATCGACAGGGCTCGCCCGGAGGCGGATCGTCGTAGCCATGACGACTGAAACCACACCCCGCTCACCTGCCGCCACCGCCGAGGCGTACGTCTCGTTCTGGAACCTCTCCGCCGAGGAGCAGCGCACCCTCGGCGCCACCCTTTTCGCCGACGACGTCGCTCGCTCCACCCCGATCGGCGAGTCCACCGGCCTCGAGGCGCTGATCGACTTCACCCACCAGTTCGCCGAGGGCGTCGGCGCCTTCACGTTCGTGGCCCGAGCCGAGCCCGACTCACACCACGGTCACGTCCGCGTGCGCTGGGACATCCGCAAGGAGGAGGGCTCGTTCGCTGAGGGTACGGACGTCCTGGACCTGGACGGGTCCGGGCGGATCGCCGCGATCACCGCGTTCATCGATCGCGCCCCCGACGGCTTCGATCCCGACGCGCACCACGAGGAGGCCTGAGGTGTTCCTGATCGAGATCGCCGCTCCCGCCGGCGCACTCACCGACGGCGACCGCGCGACGCTGACCACGGCGGTGACCTCGCTCCTCACCGAGGGCGTCAACGCGCCGGAGGAGACGATGTCCCGCGGCCGGGCGGTGACGCACATCGCCTTCCGGGAGCTCGTCGGATGGAGCACCGGCGACGGGGCGTGGGCGCCGCCGGCACCACCGCCGCTGGTCGTCACGGCCACCGTTCCCGAGGCGTGGCGGGAGGAGATGTCTCGCCCGTTGTCCGGCGCCGTCCGTGCCGGCGTACGCAGACTCGACCGCGACCACGGCTGGACCAGGCCGGGCGGGCACCTCTGGATCAACCTCGTCGGGATCGCGGACGGCAGCATCGGGCTCAACGGCACACCCGCGACGGCGGACGACCTGACGAGCTGGATGACCGAGGAGTTCCGTACGCGACACCGCGCGGGCGACGTCGACCTCCCCGCGGGTGTCGTCATCGATCCGGTGTGCGGCATGCAGGTCACCCTCGGCCGCGGAGCGATCACGTTGGAGCACGACGGCGAGACCATCGGCTTCTGTGCCGCGTCGTGCCGTCGTGCCTACGCCAAGGAGCACGGCGTCCCGGCCTGATCAGGCCGGGCCACCGCCCAGCCCGATCTCGTTGCCGTCGGGGTCGCGGAAGATGGTCTTGCGGACCCCGTTGCCGTACGTCTCCTGCGACTCCGGCCGCAGACCACGTTCGGCGATCGCGGCGAGGCGGGCGTCCAGGTCGTCGACGAAGAGGGTGACGAAGCCACGGCCCGCGAGCTCGCGTCGCACCTCGACGTAGAGGTAGCCGTGCTCGACCACCTCGAAGACGGCCTCGACGTCGTTGGGATAGAAGGCCGGCGGGCCGCCTAGCAGCGCCTCGTACCACCGGGCCGCTCGGGCCAGGTCCGCGACCGGCAGCCCGGCGAACAGGTCGGTCATCAGAACCTCCAACGGGTCGCACCGTAGGGCTCGACGGTCGCGACCGCGTGGGCGGAGGTCGCGTCGATGCGGAAGACGTGCCAGGGCGCCGGGCCCGCGCTCTGGGCGTTGAACGGCGCGGTGACGGCCTCGCCCGACTCGTCGACCTCGGCCGGCCAGCCCTCGTCGTCGTGGTAGTGCTTGGCCACCCGCTCGAGCTCGTCGCCGAGGACCCGCGTCACGCGGCCCTCCACGACCAGGTCGAACTCACGGACCGAGAGCGACAGCGCGCAGCGGGGATCACGGGCGAGGTTGCGCCCGCGCCGCGTCCCCGGGCCGGTGACCAGGTAGAAGCGGCCGTCGAACCAGATCGCGCCGATGGCGTTCACGTGCGGACCGCCGTCGGCGTTGATCGTGCTCACCCAGGTCGTGTAACGCCCGGGCTCGCCCTCCTGCGACCCCGGGCCCTGGTTGAACCCCTGGTCGAGGCGAGCGGTGACCTCCTCCCAGGACATCGGCGGGGCGTCGTACATCTCGGCAAGGTTGTGGGTCTTCATGGCGGTGTCTCCTTCGACTGGTTCAGGACTCTTCACCTGTTCCACGAAGGAGTCACCGCCATTTCGACAATTGCCACGTCCTCGATCTAGAAGGTGTGCCGCAGCGGGTAGCCCGAGAGCCCGTCGACCGTCTTGGTCGCGAGCACGTGGTGGAGCTGGATGTTGTTGCGCTCGAAGCCGATCCGGGAACCGGCCATGTAGATACCCCAGACCTTCGCGGTGCCGAGGCCGACCTCGTTGACGCAGGCGTCCCAGTTGTCGCGGAGGTTGTCGTTCCACGCCGTGAGGGTCTTGGCGTAGTGGACCCGGATGTTCTCGTGGTGCTGCACCTCGAGGTCGGTGTTCTCGATCGCGGACACGATGGTGCCGGAGCCGATCAGCTCGCCGTCGGGGAAGACGTAGCGGTCGATGAACGCTCCCGCGTTCGCCTTCGAGACGTTGTCAGGACGGGTGATGCAGTGGTTGAGCAGCCGGCCCCCGTCACGCAGCTTGCTCTTGATGAAGCCGAAGTAGGCCGGGTAGTTGGCCACGCCGATGTGCTCGGTGAGCCCGATGGAGCTGACCGCGTCGAAGTCCCCCTCGACCACGTCGCGGTAGTCGGAGAAGCGCACCTCGGCGACGTCGTCGAGGCGATCGGCCTTGATCGCCTTCTGGGCCCAGTTGGCCTGCTCGCGCGAGAGCGTGACGCCGAGCGCCTTGACGCCATAGTGCTTGGCCGCGTGGCGCACCATCCCGCCCCAGCCGCAGCCGATGTCGAGCAGCCGCATCCCGGGCTCGAGCCCGAGCTTGCGGCAGATCAGGTCGTACTTGGCTGCCTGCGCCTCCTCGAGCGTGGCGTCCTCGGTCGGGTAGAGCGCGCACGTGTAGGTCATCGACGGGCCGAGGACGTACTCGTAGAAGGTGTTGGAGACGTCATAGTGGTGGTGGATCGCATCGGCGTCGCGCGCGGGCGAGTGCCGCGTCCACGGCAGCGCGCTGATCGCGCGGCCGGAGAGGTGGCGTACGTTCTCGGCCCGCTGCCGCCATGCCGGCAGGTGCTCCTGCGGCGGTGGCTTGGGCGGGACGAAGTTCTTCACCCCGAGCGCGCGCACCATGTCGACCGTCTCCCGGGGGCTCGGCCGTTTGAAGTCGGTCTTGTCCAGGATCACGTCCAGGAGCGGGTAGGGGTCGCCCGGATGAATGCCGTGCAGGGCCATGTCACCGCTGACGTAGGCACGTGCCAGCCCCAGATCGCCCGGCGCGGTCAGCAGGTACGCGAGCCCACGCGGGTTGAGGATCTCCATCCCGAAGGGAGAGTCCCTGTCGCCGGCGACACTGCCGTCGTACGCGGTGAGCTTGATAGGCAGCCCACCGTCGAAGAGTTCGTTGATGGTCTCTGCAATGTGGTTCACAGTCTCTTCACCGCCTTGCTGTACAGATCGGTCAACCGATTGCCGGGGTCATACCTCGCCTTCACGGCCGCGAGGTTGTCCCCGTCATAGAGAGCGTTGAAGACATCCATGTCGTAGAACGCCTCGGAGTAGAGCGATTTATGCCCGCCGAGCTCGTGGACCTGATCCTCGATCGCACGGTTCTTGGGCGCGTTGACGGCGCCGGGGCCGACGTGGACCGTGCCCCAGAAACCGACGTTGACGTACGTCCGGCCCGCCTCGAGCGGGTAGGTCGGCCATTTCCCTCCTGTGCTCGTGCCGTGGGAGACCAGCGGACACAGCCACACCGGCCGCATCCCGATCTCGGCGTCGAACCACTCCAGGAAGGCTGGAAGGTTCTCGACCGGGACCTCGATGTCCTGGATCACCCGTTCCCTCAGGAGCCGTCCGGCACGCGCGTCGAGCTTGTCGGCGATGCCGAACCTCCGGTCCAGGCCGACCAGCGTCATGTAGACGTCCGAGCGCCGCAGCCGGCGCGGCCACACCCTGCGGAGGTACTTGTTCTGCGCGCCGAAGGCGCCCGAGCACCAGAACCAGTCGGTGTCCCAGCGCCACAGGTAGTCGTAGGTCGTCAGCAGGTCAGCCCCGGAACCGGACGCAGCACGCTGCTGGATCGAGCGGTAGTAGATCTGCTGGCCGCCGTAGTCACTGGGGTTCTGCGTTGCTTGGTCGGTCCAGGTTGCGAGGGTCAGGTAGTACTCCCCCGGCTCGAACGCGACACCGTCGAGCCCGTCGACCCGCTCCCCCTCGTACGTCCTGCTCTCGGTGATCTGCGCGATCGTCTTGGTGAGCAGGCCGAGGTCGTCGAAGCGTACGTGGCGCAGCGCGACGTAGCCCGGCACCTTCTCCAGCTTGATCTTGAGCCGGGTGGCGTAGCCGAGGGAGCCGTAGGAGTTGGGGAAGGTGTCGAAGAGGTCCTCCCCAGGTCGGGTCGTGACGATCTCGCCCGCTCCGGTCAGGATGTCCATCTCCAGCACCGACTCGTGCGGCATCCCGTTGCGGAACGAGGTCGACTCGATGCCCATCCCGGTCACCGCGCCACCGAGCGTGATCGTGCGCAGCTGCGGGACGACGTACGGGATCATCCCGTACGCCAAGGTGGCGTCGACGAGGTGCTCGTAGGTGCACATCCCCTGTACGTCGGCAGTGCCCGCCACGGCATCGACCTCGATCACGCCGCCCAGGCCGGAGACGTCGAGACCGGGGGCGTCGGTCGCCGCCCGGGCCCGGAAGAGGTTGGTGGTGCGTTTGGCCAGCCTGACGGGAGCGCCGTCAGGGATCCGCTTGTAGGAGGCCGTCAGCCGCTCGACGGCCTCGGTGTGTCGTTGCCAACCAGTCTCACCCGTCACTCCACGCACTTTACTCGCGCCCTGGGATCTCGGGTTTCGATTTTCACGTTCGTTCGCTTACAGTCACAAGCGCCGACTGCTCCCGTCGAGCGCCCCCATCTCGTGCACCCTGGAGGGTCCCCATGTCCAGTGCTGCCCATCGTGACGCTGTGTCGACGCTCGCCGAGAAGGCAACCCCCTACTTCACCGAGAACCAGGTCAAGTGGCGCAACAAGTCCGTGTCCCAGGCGCGGCTCGCGCTGGCGATCGACCAGATCGTCGTGCACATGCGTGAGAAGGGTGTCGACATGGCCACCATGAACGGCCTCACCGCCTATCGTGACGAGGACGGGATCCACGTCACGATCGAGCTGGGCACCCTCCCCCTCCTCGCCGAGACCGGCGGCGCGGGCGGGGCGGGCGGTCACCGAGCCGCCCGCTAAGGCGCGATGGCCGACGCGACGACGGCTCCCGCGGCATCCATGCCGCTCTGGTTCGGGTGGTACGGCGCCGCGGCGCTGGTGGGGATGAGACCCTCGACCCACTTGCTCGCGTAAGGGGCACAGACGCCGTGGCCGGTGCTCGGGGTGGCGATGTCGATGTAGGTCGCTCCGCTCTCCGCCGCGGCCCGCCGGATCATCGCGTTGGTCCGGTCGAAGATGGACTGCAGCCACTGGGCGTCGACAGCCCAGATCGGGTCGGTCGGATAGCAGCCGGTCGCGTCCCAATAGCGAAGGTAGCCGACCAGGTGGACCGCGGCCCCGGGCGCGCGGGTGTGGATCCGGTTCACCGCATCGACGATCTTCGGCTGGACCGCCGCGAGCTGGGCGTCGGTGGTGTCCCCACCCGCCGTCATCCACGACTTGCACGAGACGCCGAGCGGCTCGGGCAGCGGCTGGGTGCAGCCGATCACGGTGCCGCCCATGTTGATGTCGTTGGCGCCGATCGCCAACGTGACGATGTCGGTGTCGGCGGTGACCGCGTCGAGCTGCGGCGCGATGTAGCCGAACCGCCGCCCGGTCAGGTCGGCGGTGGTCGCACCCGAGCAGGTCACGTCGGTGAGCTGCGCGCCGAGCGCGCGGGCGGCGACGGTCGGCCAGTTCGAGGCCGATCGCAGACAGTCCAGGCTGTTCTGGGTCCCCACCAGCGGGCCTGCGGCCGAGGAGTCACCGAGGGCGACCATCTTCAGCGAACCGGCCGCCGAGGCCGACTGCGCTCCGCCCGGTCCGATGACCAGAGCGACCGTCGCCGCAACCGCTCCCAGCAGGGCCGCACCACGCCGTACGTACCGTCTCATCTCTTCCTCCCAGATCGTCGTCGCGGCCGAAGAGCCGTCTCCACGATGCTGGGGCACGACACCGGTGCTCGAGGGTGGGACCGAAGCCAGAGTTTCCCGGTGGAGGCTGTGACAGGTCACAGCGAGATGCCAGGGACCGGCCGAGGTCTGCCACGATGGCCTTGTGACAGGTCCCAGCAGCTGGCTCATCGGCGGCCATGAGATCACCCAGATCCTGTCGACCCGGATCCCGGAGCTGACCGACGAGGTCCTCCGTGTCCTCATGGCGGAGCTGCCTGTCTACGCCCGCCTGCCGACGGTCCTGCTCCAAGGAGACGTACGCCGGGTCGTGGTGCGCGCCATCCGGCTCTTCGTGACGGCGCTCGACACCGGCGGACGGCCTGACGACGCGGCGCTGGCGGACCTCGCCGAGTCGGCCGCACGCCGCGCCGAAGAGGGCGTCCCGTTCGAGATGGTGGTCGCCGCCTACCACCGCGGAGCGCGGGTCTGCGCGGACACGGCGCTCGCCGGAGCGCGCCCGGAGGACGTGGAGGCGGTGCAAGCCGTACTGCGCACCACGATGAGCTTCCTCGAGCACATCGCGGTCGCGGTGGCGGCCGGGTATGCCCAGCACACCAGGACCGCGCTGGCCGAGCAGGCGGCCTCGCGGACGCTCCTGGTCAACACCCTGGTGGAAGGTGGGGACATCCACGAGGCGGCCGGCCGTGCCGGGATGACGCTGCCCGCCTCCTACCTCGTCGCCACCCTCGTCGCCGGCCCCCACCCCGACGAGTCGGACCCGGGCATCGACCCGCTCGTGGCCGCCCGCTGGAAGCTGCGTCGCATCCACGAGGAGCTGAGCAGGCACTACCGGGAGACGGTGCTCTGGATCCCGGCCACCGACGGCGGTCAGGCACTGATCCCGCTGTCGACGGCCGCCGACGAGAGCTCCTCGACGGACATCGCGCGCCTGGAGCGGATCCTGGCCGACGTACGCCGGGCCGCCGGGGCGGAGATCCACGTCGGTGTCACCGTCGCGGCACCGTCCGGGGTGCCGGAGGCGGCACGTCTCTCCCGCGAGGTCCTCGAGGTCGCGCTGAAGCTGGGCAGACCGCCCGGCCTCTACCGGCTGGTCGACGTGGTGCTCGAGCACCAGCTGTCCCGCGCAGGTGCCGGCCGCGACCTGCTGGGGACGCTGCTCGATCCTCTCGACGGCCACGACGATCTCGGCGAGACCCTGCAGGTCTTCCTGGCGAGCGGGCTGAACCGGCGCCGGACCGCCTCGACGCTGCACGTCCATCCCAACACTGTCGACAACCGGATCCGGCGGGTGAGCGAGCTGACCGGGCTCGACGCGACGCGCGCCGAGGACCTGCCGCTGCTGCACGCAGCAGTGACCGCGCGCCGCACCGCCTCGGGCCTATGAGCGCACGGACGCGGCCAACGTGCCACGCGGGTCGCCGAGAAGGACCGGGACGTCCTCGCCTGCGAACTCCTTGACGGCCGCCAGGTCGGCCGCGGATGGCGCGTCGGACTCACCGAGCACCACGACCGCCTCGAGCCCCTTGGAGCCCGACGCAACCGCCATCGCCACGCAGACGCCGATCGCAGAGACCTGGAGCGAGGGCAGGTCCACGGTGGCAGCGGCGTAGGTGCGGCCGTCGAGGTCGCGTACGGCTGCTCCTTCGGCCGCACCGGTGCGGGCACGCGTCGCGCGGGCCAGGGTGACCAGCTTGCGGTCCTCCGCGGAGAGCTCACTCTGCTCGGGCATGTGCCTCTTTCTTCCTGTCCGTCTTCTCGATCTGCTCGTCCTCGCCGTCGGCCTCTGTCTCGGCCGGGACGACGACGCTGATGCGTACGGTACCGATCTTGTTCCGCCGGCCGGCAGCCTCCTCGGCCGCGAAGCGGAGCCCGTGGGCCTCGACCTCGGTCCCGGGGATCGGCACGAGGCCGAGATGCTTGGCCATCAGACCGCGTACGGAGTCGACGTCGTCCTCCTCGACGGGGACGCCGATGAGCTCTTCGATGTCGCTGACCAGGAAGCGTGAGGGCACCCGCCAGGAGCCGTCGCCGAGGTGGAGGGGCTCGCGGTCCTCGATGTCGTACTCGTCGGTGATCTCGCCGACGATCTCCTCGAGGATGTCCTCGATGGTGATCAGGCCGGCGGTGCCGCCGTACTCGTCGACGACGACAGCGATGTGCTGGCGGTGCTGCTGCATCTCGGCGAGCAGCTCGTCGACCGGCTTGGAGTCGGGGACCCAGGTCGGCTTGCGCATCAGCGACTCGACCCGCTGGGTGGTCTCGACCTCCGGCGCCTCGAAGTCCCGAGCAACGACGTCCTTGAGGTAGACCATCCCGATGATGTCGTCGAGGCTGTCGTCGATCACCGGCATCCGGGAGTAGCCCGAGCGCAGGAACAGCGACAACGCCTGACGCAGGGTCTTGCGGCGCTCCAGGAAGACGATGTCACCGCGGGGCACCATCACCTCGCGGGCACGGGTGTCGCCGAGCTCGAAGACCGAGTGGATCATCCGGCGCTCGTCGGCCTCGATCAGGTCGGAGGCCTCGGCGATGTCGACCAGCTCGCGCAGCTCGGTCTCCGTCGAGAACGGGCCCTTGCGGAAGCCCTTGCCGGGGGTGAGCGCGTTACCGAGCATGATCAGCAGGCTCGGGATCGGGCCGAGGATGGCGGTGATCGCACCGATCGGGCCGGCGACCGCGAGGGCGATGCCCTCGTGATGCTGGCGCCCCAGCGTGCGGGGACCGACGCCGATGACCACGAAGGAGACCACCGTCATCGTCGCGGTCGTGGTGAGCACGGTCGGCCACCAGCGCCCCTGGTAGAGGTCGTACGCCCACAGCGCGACCAGCACGGTCGCACCGATCTCGCACAGCATCCTGAGCAGCAGCACCGTGTTGACGTAGCGGGCGGGGTCGCCGACCACCGCCACCAGGCGCTTGGCGCCGGCCCGGCCCTCGGAGACCAGCTCCGCGGCCCGGGCGCGGGAGAAGGCGCTGAGCGCCGCGTCGGCGGCTGAGAAGATGCCGGCGATCAGGACCAGAACTGCGGCTGCGATCAGCAGCCTCGCATCGTCCATGGGTGGTGGTGGTGCTCCTACTCGGGTGCGGTGGCCGAGGAGCCCCAGGCCTTGAGCAGCTTGGCCTGCAGCCCGAACATCTCGGCGTGCTCGTCGGGGTCCACGTGGTCGTAGCCGAGCAGGTGGAGGATGCCGTGGGTGGTCAGCAGCTCGATCTCCGCCACGGTGCCGTGGCCGGCTGCCTCACCCTGCTTGGCCGCGATCGTCGGGGCGATGATGATATCGCCCAGGTCGCCCTCCTCCGGCTCCTCGTCGAGGCGGCCGGGGAGGAGCTCGTCACCGGGGAACGACAGCACGTCGGTCGGGCCCTCGGTGTCGAAGTAGCGCTCGTTGAGCTCAGTGATCGTGGCCTCGTCGCCGAACTTGATCCGGAGGTCGGCCTGCGGGTGCACGCGCAGTTGCTCGAGCAGGAAACGAGCGAGCTTGGCGACGTGCTCGACGTCGATCTCCTGCTCGGACTCGTTGATGATCTCGGTGCTCATCGACCCTCTCCGGAGGCCCGTTCCTGGCTCCGCACGTCGTGCTCCTCGTAGGCGGCGACGATCTTGGCGACCAGGCGGTGGCGTACGACATCGTGGCTGGTCAGGTTGTTGAAGCTGATGTCCTTGACGTCGTCCAGGATGCCCTCGACGACCCGCAGGCCCGACCGCTGCCCGGAGGGCAGGTCGGTCTGGGTGACGTCGCCGGTGACCACGATCTTGGAGCCGAAGCCGAGGCGGGTCAGGAACATCTTCATCTGCTCGGGCGTGGTGTTCTGCGCCTCGTCGAGGATGATGAAGGAGTCGTTGAGGCTACGCCCACGGAGGAACGCGAGCGGGGCGACCTCGATGGTCCCGGACGCCATCAGCTTGGGGATCAGCTCCGGGTCCATCATGTCGTGCAGCGCGTCGTAGAGCGGGCGCAGGTAGGGGTCGATCTTCTCGGTCAGGGTGCCGGGCAGGAAGCCGAGCTTCTCGCCGGCCTCGACCGCCGGGCGGCTCAGGATGATCCGGGTGACCTGCTTGGTCTGCAGCGCCTGGACCGCCTTGGCGACCGCCAGGTAGGTCTTGCCGGTGCCTGCCGGGCCGATCCCGAAGGTGATCGTGTGCTTGTCGATCGCGTCGACGTAGCGCTTCTGGTTGAGCGTCTTGGGACGGATGCTCCGGCCGCGGTTGGAGAGGATGTTGAGGCTCAGCACGTCGGCCGGCTTCTCGGTCGTGTCGGCCTGGAGCATGCCGATCACGCGCTCGACGGTCTCACCGCTGACGCCCTGGCCGGTGCGGATGATCTGGACCAGCTCCTCCAGGACCCGCTCGATCATCGCGATCTCGCTGGGGGCGCCGTGGAGGGTGATCCGGTTGCCGCGCACGTGCACGTCTGCGTCGAAGTGGGCCTCGATGATCCCGAGGTGCTCATCGGCCGGACCGAGGACGGTCACCATGTCGACGCTGTTCGGAACGACCACGGTGTGCTTGGTCGTAGCGGAGACCCCCTGGGCGGAGGCGTCGGTCGGAAGCGGACTTGGGTGTCGATCGGTCATGGATGCCCGGAGCGGGCCCTTTCTCGTCATGAGGCTGGTGCGTCCATGGTACGCGGGTGTTCGGCCCCGCTCCTACTGGATAGTTCCGGATGGTTCCGGCGTCAGCTCGCGAGCAGCGATTCGACGCGTACGGTCTCCTCGGCGAGCTCGTCGCGCTCGTCCGGGGTGAGGTCGCGGAGCAGCTTGACGACCTCGACCTTGCCGTCGACCGGCTTCCAGAGGCCGATGAGGTGGCCGCCGGCGATGATGACCGCGCCGCCGCCACCGATGCCCCACTCCTTCCTGGTGCCCTTGGCGGTGATCCGCTCCCGGTTGGCGTGGGAGAGCCAGACGTTGTCGAACCTCCCCAGCAGCCGCACCGGGGCGTGCTCGTCGCCGGTGGCGAGCGGAGCGTCCGGGACGTCGTAGAGGGTCTTGCCGGCCTCGTCGCGGTAGGTCACCAGCCCCTCGATCCGCTTGACCACCGGGCCCAGTCGCGTCAGCGACGACCACGTGGTGATGTCGGCGGCGGTCGCCGGCCCGAAGGCGAGCAGATAGCGGCGTACGATCTCCGGCGCCAGCGTCGGGACGACATCGTCCACCTCCACCGGGGGCACCCCCGTCCAGCGTGGGAGCAGGTCGTAGACGAGCCCGCCCGAGCCCTTCCACAGGCCTCGCGGCGGCAGCTGGACCAGCGGCAGCTCGTTGCGCGCCCGCAGACCCAGCGCCTTGGCCGGTACGCCTGGGAAGTGCTCGACCAGACCGGCCTCGAGGGCCGCATTGGGCAGCGCCCCGAGAGCGAGTACGTCCTCGGCCGCCTCCACGAAGCCCTTCAGCTGCGCCGCCGGGCGGACGATCTCGACCCGCTGGGTGTAGAAGTCGTGGACCGGCTGGGTCCAGGCCCTGATCAGCGCGGCATCGGCGGCGGTGTGCATGTGGATCGTCGACCGCAGCGAGGAGAGCCGGACCAGCGCGCTCGACTCGAGCTGTGCGCTGAGTGCGTAGGGGTCGAACGACTCCAGCCGGGCGGCCAGCGCGAAGAACGGCGGCGAGGTCTCCTGCGCCTGCAGGCCGACCAGATGCTCGATCATCTCGGCCGGGGTGAGCGAGGCCCGCGACAGCAGGTGCTGGCGGAGCAGGAGGGTCCGGTTGAGCTGCCGTTCGGTGAGGATCACGGTAGCGATGATCTCCTACTCGACGGTGATCCGGGCGCCAACCTCCTCAGAAGGCTTCCCCTCGCCGTCGGATGTGTCGTCGGTGCGAGCGATGAAGAGGTACGTCCCGGGCTCGAGCTCGGAGACGTCGACCGTGGTCTTCCACGGGTAGAGCTTGTCCATCCAGCCCTCGGCCGTCGCGTGGCCCTCCAGCACCGTCTCGCCGGTGGTGTCCCGGACCTCCCATGGCACGTTGGCCTCGGTCGAGTTCGCCTTGCCCGAGGCCTCGAAGCTGTCCGAGACCGTCGCACCCTCGGCCGGCGCCGCCAGCGTGATCAGGCCGGAGGTACGTGGCAGCGTCGACGGCTCCTCGGACGGCTCTGCCGACACCTCGGGATCCTCGGCGACGGCATCGTTGCTGCCGCACCCGGCGGCCAGCACGCCGCAGAGAGCAAGAGCGATCATGGCGCCCGCCGGACGCGTACGTGTGCTCCTCATGCCTCCATACTCACCCGGCATCCGCGAAGGACGAACCCACCACGCCGAGCAGTCGGCGGTCAGTCCCAGCGGCGGGTGCGGGCCAGCAGGGCGGCGCTCGCCGCCACGCCTGCCGTGGAGGTGCGCAGGACCTCGCCGCCCAGACGGATGGTGGTGGCGCCGGCCTTCTCGAACAAGGAGATCTCCTCCTCCGTCAGGCCGCCCTCGGGGCCGACCACGACCAGGATGGTGCCGTCGTCGATGACGGGGACCGCGCCGAGCGGGAGGGTGCCCTCCTCGTGGAGCACGACGGCGACGTCGGCCGCCTCGATCTTGGACACGACGGCGTCGGTGGTGGCCAGCGGCTCGACCTCGGGGTGCCACAGCCGGCGCGACTGCTTGGCGGCCTCGCGGGCGGTGGCCCGCCAGCGGCCCAGGGACTTGACCGCGCGCTCGCCCTTCCAGACGGCGACCGAGCGGGTCGCCGCCCACGGGACGATGCTGGCGGCGCCGATCTCGGTGAGCATCTCGACGGCGAGCTCGCCGCGGTCGCCCTTGGGCAGCGCCTGGACGACCGTCAGCGCGGGCTCGGGCGGCGCGTCGCCGAGGATGATCTCGTCGACGCGTACGGTCATCGACTTCTTGGTGGTCTGCGTGATCGTGCCGGTGACGCCCTCGCCGGCACCGTCGGTCAGCACGACCTCCTCGCCGACCCGGAGGCGGCGTACGACGACCGCGTGGTGACCCTCGTCGCCGGTCACCTCGATGTCGTCGCCGACACGGGTGCCGACGAGCGACTCGACGAGGTGCACTGGGAGAGTCATCGAGGATCAGTGCCCGTTGAGGGTGTCCTTGAACCAGGAGAAGACGCCGCCCTTGTGAGCCGCCTTGAGCTGGCCCTGGACGGACTCCTCACCGCGCATCTCGGCGAGCTGGCGCAGCAGCGCCTCCTGCTCGAGGTCGAGCTTGGTGGGGGTCTCCACGTTGATGGTCACGATCAGATCGCCGCGACCGCCGCGCAGACCCGGCACACCGCGGCCACGCAGGACGTGGTCGGTGCCGGACTGGGTGCCGGGCTTGAGGTCGATCTGGATCGAGGCGTCCTCGGGGTCGATCTGGTCGGCGCCCTCGCCGACGAGGTCGGCCTCGAGCGTCGGCAGGTTGAGCGTGGTGCCGAGCGCGGCCGCGGTCATCGGCACCTTCGCGGTGCAGTGCAGGTCGTTGCCCCTCCGGGTGAAGGTGGCGTGCTTGGCGACGTGGATCTCGACGTAGAGGTCGCCGGCGGGACCGCCGCCGGGGCCGATCTCGCCCTGCTCGGCGAGCTGGACCCGGGTGCCGTCGTCGACGCCCGGCGGGATCTTGACGGTCAGGGTGCGGTGGGAGCGCACCCGGCCCTCGCCGCTGCAGTCGCGGCACGGGTCGGGGATGACGGTGCCGAAGCCGTTGCAGGCCGAGCACGGGCGCAGCGTGCGGATCTCGCCCAGGAAGGAGCGCTGCACGACCGCGACCTCACCCTGGCCGTGGCAGGTCTCGCACGGGATCGGGTGGGAGCCTTCCGCTGCCCCCTCGCCACCACAGGTGTCACAGACGACGGCGGTGTCGACCTTGAGGTCGCGGGTGACGCCGAAGGCGGCCTCGGCCAGGTCGATGTCGAGACGGATGAGGGCGTCCTGCCCGCGGCGTACGCGCGGACGGGGGCCACGCCCGGCGCCTCCGGTGCCGGCACCGGCGCCGCCGAAGAAGGCGTCCATGATGTCGGTGAACGAGAAGCCCGCGCCCTGCGCACCGAAGCCGCCCGCGAACGGGTCGCCACCGCGGTCGTACGCAGCCCGCTTCTGCGGGTCGCTCAGCACCTCGTAGGCGTGGGAGATCTCCTTGAACTTCTCCTGCGACTCGGCGTCCGGGTTGACGTCAGGGTGGTACTGGCGCGCCAGCTTCCGGTACGCCTTCTTGATCGTTGCGTCGTCGGCGTCCTTGTCGACACCGAGGAGCTCATAGGGGTCCAACGTCTGTCTTCCTGCCATCGAAGTTCGCTGATCTTCCTTGAATCGAGTTTCTGCTCAGGCCTCGTCGAGGATCCGGGAGAGGTAGCGCGCCACCGCGCGCACCGCCGCCATGGATCCGGGGTAGTCCATCCGGGTGGGGCCGACCACGCCGAGCGTGGCCAGCGCCTCGTCGCCAGGCCCGTAGCCGGTCGCGACCACGCTGGTCTGGGAAAGCTCCTGGTAGGGGCCCTCGGCGCCGATCCGCACCGTGACCAGCCCGCCCGCGGTCGCCTCGCCCATCAGCTTGAGCAGGACGACGTGCTCCTCGAGGGCCTCCAGGAGCGGGCGTACGGCGGTGTCGAAGCTGTCGCCGAAGCGGGCCAGGTTGCTGGTGCCGCCGATGGAGATCCGCTCGTCGGAGCGGTGGTCGTTCATCGCCTCGATCAGGGCCTCGGCCACGGCGGAGGCGAGCGGGTCCTGCGGGGCGTCGGCGGGCGCGTCGGCCGGCTGGGCGATCGTGCGCAGCGCCTCGCCGGCTTCGGCGATGACGGCGCCGGAGACCGCGGTGTTGATCTTCGTGCGCAGCGCGGCCAGGGTCTCCTCGGAGACCTCCTCGGTCACCTCGAGCAGTCGCTGCTCGACGCGGCCGGTGCTGAGGATGAGCACGAGGAGGAGCCTGGTCGGGGCCAGCGCGACCAGCTCGACGTGGCGGACCGTCGAGCGGCTCAGGGTCGGGTACTGCACCACCGCGACCTGGCGGGTCAGCTGCGAGAGCAGCCGTGTCGAGCGGGTGACGACGTCGTCGAGGTCGACCGCGCCGTCGAGGAAGCCGGCGATCGCCCGCTTCTCGGCCGCGGTCATCGGCTTGACCGTGGTCAGCCGGTCCACGAAGAGCCGGTAGCCCTTGTCAGTGGGCACCCGGCCGGCGCTGGTGTGGGGGGCGGTGATGTAGCCCTCCTCCTCCAGCGCGGCCATGTCGTTGCGCACCGTCGCCGGGGAGACGCCGAGGCCGTGACGCTCCACGAGCGCCTTGGAGCCGACCGGCTCCTCGGTCTTCACATAGTCCTCGACGATCGCCCTGAGGACGGAGAGCCTGCGTTCGTTCTGCATCTGCCCTCCTATCGCCCTGGCTGCTTGGCACTCATTCCGTGCGAGTGCCAATCCTACCGGTTCGTGTCACAGGCACCAGTTCTCGGTGGCTGCTCCGCTCTGTGGAACGAAACACGTCTCTCGCCATCGAGATAGCCTTAGGTTAGGCTGACCTTAGAGTCACCCGCTGCACTGCTTCCGCCCCACTGGAGAGTCCTATGATCGCCGACGATCTGCTGGTCCGCATCACGGCCCACGCCAACGACGAGCACCAGGCGGACCTGTGCCGCTCGCTCTCGGCACGGCTCGGGCTGCGGCCGCGTCACATCGTGGGCGTACGCCTCTCCAACCTCACCGCCGAGAGCGTCGACGTCTCCTGGATCACCCTCGACGGCGGCCACCACGTGACCTTCCGGTTCCCGGAGACCGCGGCCACGCCGGACGACGTTCTCGAGCAGCTCGGGCGCGTGCTCACCGGTTCTCGCTGCTGACTCCACTACCGTTCTCCGGATGAGCGATCGCTACGGCTCCGACGTACTGGCCGGCGACTGGCGCAAGCCCAAGAACGGGCGTGCCGTCGAGACTCCCGCAGAGCTGGGCGCGGTGGTGGAGGAGGTCGAGACCGATTTCGTCGGCGAGATCGTGCGGATCGACCGCGACCTGCACACGCTGACCCTGGAGGACCGGAAGGGCAAGCGGCGTACGTTCCCGCTCGGTCCGGGCTTCTGGCTCGAGGGCAAGCCGGTCATCCTCACTCCCCCGGTGACCCGCACGGCACCCGCGAAGCCGACCCGCACCGCGTCGGGCTCGGTGGCCGTGGACAACGTCAAGGCCCGGGTCGCGCGCGAGTCGCGAATCTTCGTCGAGGGTCGTCACGACGCCGAGCTGGTCGAGAAGATCTGGGGTGACGACCTGCGGATCGAGGGTGTCGTCGTCGAGTATCTGGGCGGCGTCGACGACCTCGCCGACCACCTGGTCTCGTTCAAGCCCGGACCGCAGCGGCGGGTCGGGGTCCTGGTGGACCACCTGGTGAAGGGCTCGAAGGAGGCCAGGATCGCGGAGTCGATCCGGCGCTCCGCGGTCGGCCAGCACGTGCTGATCGTCGGCCACCCGTTCATCGACGTGTGGCAGGCGGTCAAGCCGGCCCGGCTGGGGCTCGAGGCCTGGCCGAACGTGCCGCGGTCGATCGAGTGGAAGAAGGGCATCTGCCAGCACATGGGCTGGCCGCACCGGGATCAGGCCGACATCGCCCGGGCCTGGAAGCACATCCTGGGCCGGGTCAACTCGTTCGGTGACCTGGAGCCCGCCCTGCTCGGGCGGGTCGAGGAGCTGATCGACTTCGTGACCGAGCCCGCCTGAGGCTCCGTCAGTAGGACGACTTCTTCGGCATGATGATCCACAGCACGATGTAGACGATGAACTGCGGTCCGGGAAGCAGGCAGGAGATGACGAAGGCCAGCCGGATCAGGTTCGAGTTGATGCCGAAACGTTGACCGAGGCCACCGCAGACGCCGGCGATCCATTTGTCGTTGCTGGGACGGGAAAGAGTTGTGGTTGCCATAGCTCCACTCTCCCCTGTCGGACCCTCTTTACCAATCAGGATCACCCCTGATCCTTCGATCAGGACCAAGGTCCCGAACTCAGGGATGCTCAGGGGAGCAGGTCTCGGACCACCGCGTCGGCGAGGAGCCTGCCGGTCTCGGTGAGGAAGATCGTGTCGTCGGCGACGGTGACCAGGCCGCGGCGTACCTGCTCCGGGAGAGCGGCGCGGCCCTCGTCGTCGAGAGCGTCCCCCGGGAGGCCGTCGGCGAGTCTCAGCTCGAGCAGGACGCGCTCGACGCGGCGGTCCTCCTCGGCCAGGATCTCGCGGGCATGGGCGGGGCTCTGGTTGCTGGTGATCCGGTCCGCGTACGCCTTGGGGTGCTTGACGTTCCACCACCTGGTGCCGCCGACGTGGCTGTGGGCGCCGGGGCCGACACCCCACCAGTCGCCACCCTGCCAGTAGAGCATGTTGTGGCGGCACCGCTGGGACTCGTCGGTGGCCCAGTTGGAGACCTCGTACCAGGTCAGGCCATGGTTTTGGAGGGCCTTGTCGGCCAGCTCGTACTTGTCGGCGAGGTCGTCCTCGTCGGGCATCTCGATCTCGCCTCTTCTGACCTGTCGGGCCAGTGCGGTGCCGTCCTCGACGATCAGCGAGTAGGCCGAGATGTGGTCGGGGTCGCTGGCCAGGGCGGCGTCGAGGCTGGTGCGCCAGTCGTCGATCGACTCACCGGGGGTGCCGTAGATGAGGTCGAGGGAGACCTGCTCGAAGCCGGCCTCGCGGGCCCATTCCACGACCATCGGGACCCGCTCGGGGTCGTGGGTGCGGTCGAGGGTCTTCAGTACGTGCGGGACGGCCGACTGCATGCCGAAGCTGAGCCGGGTGAAGCCGCCCTCGCGCAGGGTGCGCAGGTAGTCGAGGTCGACCGAGTCGGGGTTGGCCTCGGTCGTCACCTCGACGTCGTCGGCGAGGCCGAACTCGTCCCTGATCGCTCCGAGCATGCCGGTCAGGTCACTCGCCGGCAGGAGCGTCGGGGTGCCGCCGCCGAAGAAGACGGTGTCCACCTGCTTGTCGCTGTCGGCCAGCACCCGGCGGGCCAGCCTGATCTCCTCGACGGCCTGGTCGGCGTACGTCTGGCGGCTCACGCCTTCGCCGAGCTCGAGCGCGGTGTAGGTGTTGAAGTCGCAGTAGCCGCATCTGACCGTGCAGAACGGAACGTGGACGTAGAAGCCCAGCCCCTTCTCCCCCAGCGTGCTCAGCGATTCGGCCGGTAGCGACCCGTCGGTGGGGGCGGGGTCGCCGGGGGGCAGAGCGGAAGGCACCCCTCCATTATCGATCCACCTGTCGAAAAGGGTTAACCGTGACCGGGGCGGGGGTGGGAAAATTCCGGCGTGCCCGTCTCGCAGCCTGATCTTCTTCTCGACGATGTTCTCGACAACCCGGTCTGGCACTCGCTGACCGGTGCGCATGCCTCGCTCGCCGAGGGCTCGGGGCTCGCCCGTCGCTACCGTCCCGACGTCTCGCCCTTCGCCGCCGTCTCGGACCCGCGCGAGCCGCAGGCGTGGCGCGACCTGGCCGCGGCCGTCGGGCCCGGTGGCACCGCGCTGATCACCGGTGCGGCCGGGGTCTGCGGGGACGGGTGGGAGATGGTCGGTGGCGGCGAAGGGGTCCAGCTCGTCGAGACGTCACGAGTCGCTGCCGCGCCCGATCCCGAGGCGGTCGTGCTCGGGTCCGCCGACGTCCCCGAGATGCTCGACCTCGTCGCCCGCACCGAGCCCGGGCCGTTCGAGAAGGCGACTCACACGATGGGTACGTATCTCGGGCTGCGCCACGAAGGCCGCCTCGTCGCGATGGCCGGCCAGCGGATGCACCCGGGCGGCTGGATCGAGATCAGCGCCGTCTGCACCGCCCCCGAGACCCGCGGCCGCGGCCTCGCCGGCCGCCTCGTCCGCGCCGTCACCGCCGACATCCACGCCCGCGGCTCCCGCGCCCTGATGCACGCCTCCGTCGCCAACACCGGCGCCATCTCGGTCTACCTCGGTCTCGGGTTCGAGGAGCGGCGGCGTACGACCTTCGAGCTCTTCCGCGCCGCCGGCTGACGCCGAGGCGTCACCCCCGCCGGCCGAGGCGTCACCCGCGTCGAGCGAGGCGTCACGTACGTCGCGCGAGCGGTCACCGGCTGCCGTCTCGGCCGACCGGAGTGACGCCTCGGCCGACGTAGCCGACGTCTCGGCTGTCAGTGGAAGTCGCGGGAGCGGTGGCGGGAGGCGATGGCCTTGGCCGCCTCGGGGTGGATCTCCTCGAGCGGGGCGAGGCGGTCGGCGACCAGGTTGGTGACCCCGTCGTTGCGCTCGAGGATGCCGCGGATGAGCATGACGGAGGTGGAGACGGCGATCTTGCGGTGCTTCCTCCACAGGCCGGCGGAGCAGACGACGTTGAGCATGCCGGTCTCGTCCTCCAGGTTGATGAAGGTGACGCCGCCCGCGGTTCCTGGGCGCTGGCGGTGGGTGACCAGACCGGCGACGGTGATGCGTCGGCCGGGCTCCGAGGTCGGGAGGTCGCTGATCTTCGGGAGCCCCGCCGCGGTCAGGCCGGCCCGGAGATGGGCGAAGGGATGGCTACCTGGGGTCACGCCGGTCGCCCACAGGTCGGCGAGGGTCTCCTCGACCGGGTCGAGGCCGGGCAGCGCAGGGGTCTCGGCGGTGAACCGCACCCCTTCGAGCTGATCCTCGGTCTCTGTCCAGCCCGCCTGCCACAGCGCCTGTCGACGGCTCGATGTGAACACCTCCAAACATCCAGCGGTCGCCAGCGCCTCGAGCTGGGCGCGTTCCAGCCCGGCGCGACGGGAGAGGTCGAGGGAGTCCTTGAACGGTGCCTCCTCGCGAGCCTTCACGATCCGCTTCGCGACGTCCTTGCCGATGCCGCGTACGGAATCCAGGCCAAGCCGCACCGCGAAGTTGCCATCACGCCGGTGCTCCGGGGTCGGGTCGGGGGTGCCGGGTACCCAGGGGGTCTTCTCGCCGTCCAGCCGGCAGTCCTCCTTCCCGGTCGGCGACACGACGTCGACATCGAGCGGCTCCAGGTCTGCGGCGGCCTGGCTGAGGACGAGGTCGGGGCGGCGTACCTCCACTCCGTGACGGCGGGCGTCCTGGGTCAGCGACTGCGGTGAGTAGAAGCCCATCGGCTGGGCGCGGAGCAGACCGGCCAGGAACGCGGCCGGGTAGTGGAGCTTGAACCACGACGAGGCGTAGACGAGCTTGGCGAAGCTCAGCGCATGAGACTCGGCGAAGCCGAAGTTCGCGAAGGAGAGGATCTGGGTGTAGACCGCCTCGGCCGTCTCCTCGCTCATCCCCTTGGCGCGCATGCCCTCGTAGAGCTGCTCCTTGAGCGAGTCGATCCGCTCGAGACCACGCTTCGAGCCCATCGCCCGGCGCAGCAGATCGGCGTCGTCGTGGTTGAAGTCACCCAGGACGCGACCCATCTCCATGAGCTGCTCCTGGAACAACGGCACCCCGAGGGTGCGCTCCAGCACCGGCTCCAGCAGCTCGTGGGCGTACCTGACCTCCTCGCGCCCGGTGGCCCGGCGTACGTAGGGATGGACCGCTCCGCCCTGCACCGGCCCGGGCCGGATGAGCGCGATCTCGATGGCCAGGTCGTAGAAGCAGCGCGGCTGCAGGCGCGGCAGGGTGCCGATCTGCGCGCGCGACTCGACCTGGAAGACCCCGATCGAGTCGGCCCGGCAGAGCATGTCGTAGACCGCCGGCTCCTCCTTGGGGATGGTCGCCAGGGTCCAGCCCTCCCCCAGGTGCTCGAGAGCCAGATGCATCATGTGGTCGAGCGCCGCCAGCATCCCGAGCCCGAGCAGGTCGAACTTCACCAGCCCCATGTATTCGGCGGCGTCCTTGTCCCACTGGATCACGGTGCGCTTCTCCATGCGGGCACGCTCGATGGGTACGACCTCCCCGATCGGCTCCTCGGTCAGCACCATGCCGCCGGAGTGGATGCCGAGATGGCGAGGCGCTCCATGGATCTCCTCGGCCAGCGCGAGGACCGGAGCGGGGATGCCGACGTCGTCGGGCGCCTCGACGCGGGAGTAGCCGAGGTGCTTGGACCAGGCGTCCTGCTGGCCGGGGCTGTGGCCGAGCGCCTTGGCCGCGTCCCTGACCGCCATCTTCGGCCGGTAGCCGACGATGTTCGCGACCTGCGCGGCGTTGCGCCGGCCGTAGGTGTCGTAGACCCACTGGATCACCGTCTCGCGCTTGTCGGAGTCGAAGTCGACGTCGATGTCCGGCTCCTCCTCCCGGTGCTCGGAGATGAACCGCTCGAACGGCAGCTTGTAGAAGACCGGGTCGATCGCGGTGATCCCGAGCGCGTAGCAGACCGCGGACGCGGCCGCCGACCCTCGCCCCTGACAGAGGATCTCCTGGCTCCGCGCGAACTCGACGATGTCGTGCACGATCACGAAGTAGCCCGGGAAGTCCTTGCGCTCGATGACGTCGAGCTCGTGCTCCACGCGCTTGCGGGCCTTCTCGACGAACTCCGGGTCGCCGGCGTACGCCTTCGCATAGCGCTCCGCGAAACCCTCCTCGGTCAGGTGGCGCAGCCGGCTCGCGGCGGTCTCGCCCTCGGGGATCCCGCGCTTGGGCAGCTTCGGGGTGGCCTTGCGCAGGTCGAAGGCGCACTCCTCGGCGATCTCGACGCTGCGCGCCACCGCGCCCGGGTAGCGCCGGAAGAGCTGGTCCATCTCCTCCCCCGTCCTGACGTACGCCACCGGGCCGGCCGGGAGCCAGCCGGCGATGTCGTTCAGGGTGCGCCGCGCGCGGACCGCCGCGAGCGCGTCGGCCACCCGGTGCCGGTCGGGGGTGGCGTAGTGGACGTTGTTGGTGGCGACCGTGGGCAGGCCCGCCTCGCCGGCGATGCCGGCGAGCAGGTCGTTGTCGTAGGAGTCGGTCGGATGGCCGCGGTCGGTCAGCTCGACGACGACGTTCTCGTGTCCGAAACGATCGGTGAGGTCGCGCAGGGCCCGGGCCGCGGCGATCGGACCGGTGCCGGTGAGCGCTTGGCGTACGGTGCCCTTGCGGCACCCGGTCAGGATCAGCCAGTTGCCGGCGCGAGCCCGGTCGGCGAGCTCGTCGAGGTCGTAGGCCGGCCGGCCCTTCTCGTCGCCCCGCAGCTGCGCCTCGGTGATCGCGCCGGCCAGCTGCCGGTAGCCCTCGACGCCCCGAGCGAGCACGAGGAGGTGGCTGCCCTCGGGGTCGGCGATCCCGTTCTGCGGCTTGGTCAGGCCCAGGGACAGCTCGGCGCCGTAGACGGTCAGCAGCCGTGCCGGCCCCGTCAGCTTCTGTGCCGCCTCCGCGAAGGCAGGTGCCCCGTAGAACCCGTCGTGGTCGGTGATCGCGATCCCGTGCAGCCCTTGCCGGATCGCCTCGCTGACCAGCGCCGACGGGGAGCTCGCTCCGTCGAGGAAGGAGAAGTCGGAGTGGGCATGGAGCTCGGCGTACGGCACCACCGGGCCCTCCGGCCCGCGCACCTCTGCATCGGGCAGCCGCTTCTTGCGCCGGGAGATCGGCGCGTCGCCGTAGGGGTCCTTCGGCGGGCGACCCGACAGTCGCCGTTCCAGCTCCTTCCACGGGATCTCGGGGTTGTTCCAGCCCATCAGCCGAGCCCATCAGTCGTAGCTGGCTTCGGTGAGCCAGTGGTCGGTGTCGAAGGTGGCCAGCCAGGCGCGGCCGTCGACCCCGACGAGCTGGAAGCGGGCGACCCGTCGCCCGCCGCCGGGCTCCCACCACGCCTCGGTGACCGGCCACGGACCGGCCCAGGAGGCGACCCGCTGCCAGGGTTGGCCGGCCGAGGGGCGGTAGCGGGCGGGGTCGGCGGAAACGCCTCCGCGCGGGAGCACCAGCACCTGCCGCCCGGCCTGGTCGCAGACCTCCGCCGGCCATGGTTCGGCCAGGACCCGGGCAGGCGCCGGCGGCGGGATGCTCCCCGGCCACGGCAGTCCGCGATCGCGGAGAGTGGTGGGGCGGTCGCCCCAGGGGACGTACGCCTGGCGGTCGCGTGGGGTCCGGCCGCCCTGGAGCACCGGGGCGACGACGGCCTCGTGGCCGAGCAGGCCCTGCACCCGGGCGATGCCGCGATCGACACGCTCGTTCGTACCGCCCCAGAGACCGTCGGCGTGGACCGCCTCGGAGACGGCGACCTCGGGGACGAAGCGGACCTCGATCACCGCCCCGCCTGCGACGACCCCGGCCAGCTGCCAGTGCAGCCGGTCGATGAGATCGACGGAGGAGAACCACCGCGGGTGCGCCCAGGTGCGCACCGAGTCCGGGACGTCCTCCATGACGACCTCGATCCGCACCTCGGTGCAGACCTCCTGGCGCGTCGCGAGACCCTTCACGAAACCCTCCGCCGCCTGCCGGGCCGAGAAGCAGACCGCCTCGGCGGAGTCGAGCGGCGGCTCGAAGGCCACCTCGGTGGTGAGCTCGGGCGGTGGCGTACGCCCCGTCACCGGCCGCACTCCCTCACCGTGGATCACCTGGCGGACCCAGGCGGCCTGCGCACCGAAGCGCGCCTTGACGTCGGCGCCGGGCAGGTCGGCGAGGCCGCCGAGCGTGGTCAGACCGAGCCGCTGCAGCAGGCTGACCGCGTTCGCGTCCTCGAGCACATGGACCGGGAGGGCGCGCAGGAACGCGGTGGAGCCTCCGTCTGCCGGGACTGCGTACGTCTCTTGCGGACCGGCGCTCCGCGCGGCCTGCTCGGCGGTGAAGAGCTCATCGGCGATGCCGATCCGTACGTCCCAGATCCCGAGCTCGACCACGCACTCGGCGATCGCCGCGCCGGCCTCGGCCTCGCCGCCGTAGAAGCGTGCCGGCGAGCGCAGCGCGACCAGTCCGGGACGCAGCGGCATGACGCCGGGGCGCAGCTCCTCCAGGCGCACCAGCACCTCCTCGAAGACCCGCGCGTCACGGGCTTCGTCGGCGGCGAGCACCTGGATCTCCGGGCAGCGCGACTGGGCGTCGCGGCGCCGCATCCCGCGCTTGATCCCGAACTCCCGCGCCGCCTGGTTGTAGGCCTGGACCCGGTTCTGCGCGAAGACCGCGGCCGGCAGGTGCCGCGGCAACCCCGCCTCGCTCAGCGCCGCGGCGACCGGCCAGTCGGCACACCAGACCACCAGCGTACGACTCATGCCGACTCCTGTTTCCGCAGGTCAGCAAGGTCAGCGACCGGTTCGAGGACGCGTCGCAGACCGCCGTCCTCGGCCGGGAACCAGAGTGCCGTACGCCGCGGCGGAGCCGTCCCACGCACCGCCTCGACCACCATCCTGCGCGCCCGGAGATGGCCGTCGCCGTTGCCCAGCCCGACCCAGCGCGGCTCGGTCGCCCGGAGGCGTACGTCTGCTCTCGGCCACTCCCCCAGCGCGACCAGCGCGGCGCCGCGGGTGCGCAGCCGGGCACCGATCTTCTCGGCAACGCTCGGCGTCACCCGCCCCACCGGCCGGACCAGCACCAGCGTGGTCACATCGACGAGCGCCGCGGTCGCCTCCAGCCAGGAGTCCTTCGGCCGTGGCACCAGGATGGTCCGCTCCAGGTCGACCCCGGCCTCGGCCGCAGCCTCGACGCCGAAGTCCTCCACCCCGACGACGGCAGTCCACTCCCCCGCCGCCGACGGCCCCGCGAGCAGCAGCATCGCCAGCGACAGCGAGTCGGCCGCGTACGTCCCTCCGGCCCGGAGCTGCACCACCCCACCGAGCGCCTCGTGCGTCGCCAGCTCCGCGCCCATGCCCGGCTTCTGCTCCAGCCGTCGCACCTTCGACCGGAGCTGCTCGATCTGAGCCAGCTTCTGGTGTCGCTCAATCCCCGCTACCACTCCCACTCAATGAGTATCGAACATTTGTTCGAACGAGGCAACCCTGCCGAGGCGTCGCTCCCGCCGGCCGAGACGTCACTTACGTCGGCCGAGTTGGCAGCGGAATGCCCATTCGGCCGACGGGAGTGACGCTTCGGCCGACGTAGCTGACGCCTCGGCGGGTGGGTCAGCCGCGGAGCGCGGAGGCGAGGTAGGTGAGGCGGGGATAGTCGGAGGTGGGGAGGGCGGTGACGGTGGTCGTCTTGGCCACCGCGATCTTCCAGTACGTCGTGCCGGCGACGACCAGGAAGTCGGCCTTCGACGAACCGTCGCCGGACAGCGGCGTCGTGATCAGCTCGGGCACGCCGAAGGCCCGGAGGGCGGCGATGACCGGGGAGCTCTCCTCGAGCGCGGCGCGGGCAGCGGCGACGAGGCCGCCATGGGCGTCGGGGACGGCGTTGACGCGCAGGGTCTGGATGCGCGGCTCGGCCTCCGGGGAGAGCATGACCTCGATGTCGTAGCGGCCCTTCTCGGCCGGCACCACGGCCAGCGCCACGCCCATCGCACGGGAGAAGTAGCCGTAGGGCGCGCCGCCCAGCGGCAGCCCGACCTTCGCGCGCGCCTGGGTGATCTGGACGCGCCGCCCGGCGTCGGGGGCGTCGAGCTCGACGTTGTCGGCGAAGAGCGACGGCAGCGCGAACACCTCAGCACCCGCAGGATCGAAGGTACGCAGCCGCTCGACCGCGGCCTCCAGCGCCGAGTCGAGCCGCGGCCGCAAGCCCTTGACCACCGTCGAGAACCGGTGCGAGCCACCACCGGCGAGCTCGTCGGACACCAGCGAGCGCAGCGCGGTCATCGCGGTCGGGTAGCCCCCGGCGTACGTGCTGTTGGACAGCGTGATCACACCCAACCCGGTCTCGGGGTGCCACACCATCCGCGAGCCGTAGCCGGGGTAGCCGCCGGAGTGGTGGACGAACTGCCCGAGCCTGCTGTCGTGGTCGACCATCAGGCCGTAGCCGTAGCCGGCGGCGACCGCGCCGATCCCGGCCTCGGGGCCGTCGAACCCCAGCGAGGCCGACACCGAGCCGAACCGGTGCAGCTGCTGCATCTCCCGCCGCGACGCCTTCGACAGCGGATGCCCGTCGGCGGAGGAGGAGAAGGCGCCCAGGAAGCCACCGACCCAGCGCGCCAGGTCGGCGACCGAGGAGTGCAGACCGCCCATCGCCGCGAACGACCCCGACGGCACCGGCGCGACCGGGGACCACGTCGGCGGCCCCTCGAGCCGGTCACCCGCCCAGGCCGGATGCAGCGGCGGCACATGACCCGGCACCCGGTTCGGCACCGCATCGGGCGAGTAGGCCGAGGAGGTCATCCCCAGCGGCGCCAGCAGCTCGTGCTCGACGAAGTCCCGGTTCGCCCCCTCGGGCGCGTCACCACCGACGACGTTCTCGATCGCGCGCCCGAGCAGCGCATAGCCGAGGTTGGAGTACTCGAACCCGACCCCCGGCTCCCGCCCGGTCGAGAAGCCTCCGTCGAGGAACGTGCCGAAGTCGTCGTAGGACAGCGACTCCTGCCGGTCGCCCCACGGGTCGTCGGTCGGCAACCCGGCCGACATCGAGAGCAGCAGCCGCAGCGTCACCGCCGGGGAGTCGGCGGAGTAGGGCGCCTGGTCGACGAGCTCGGGCACGTACTGCGCGATCGCCTCGTCCAGGTCGACCAGCCCGCGGTCGCGCAGCAGCAGCACCGCCGCCGCCGTGAACGACTTCGACATCGATGCGATCCGGAAGACGCTCTCGGCCGTCGGCGCCGGACCACCCTCGGTCGTCGCCCCGAACGCGCCGGAGTGGAGCAGCTCGGAGCCGCGTACGACCCCATAGGCCAGGCCCGGAGTCAGGTTCTCCTCGAAGCGCTGCTGGAAGAGCTCGTCGACGACGGAGGTGTTCAGGCTCATGCAGGCGTTCCTTCGGTGGCAGGTTGCTCGACGCGTTGCAGCCTAGCCACGGAAGGCACCCCAACCGTGGCAAGACAGATCAAGACACAGAGAACACCGCTCGCCAGGAACACCGGTCGTGTCCCGAAAGACTCCCCCAGCGGCCCGTACATCAGCTGTCCGATCGGCATCGCGATGTAGGACCCGAGCATGTCGTACGACCACGCCCGCGACTGCATCTCCTCGGGCACGTTCTCCATCATCGCGAGGTTCCAGCCGAGCCCGAAGATCTCGATCCCGGCGCCGGCGACAGCCATCGCGATGACGAAAGGCGCGGTCTCCGGCCACAGACCGAGCGCGATGAACGGCAGCCCCATCAGCGTGACGCCGAGCATCCCGGCCCGCAGCGGGTACCGGAGGGTCAGCCGCATCAGCACGAACGTCATGACCAGAATCCCGATCGCCTGGGCCGAGTTGCCCAACCCCCAGCCGTGGACCCCCAGCGAAGAGGATTTGGCGTACGCCGGCCCCAGCACCTGCATCCCGCCGGACCACATCGTGTTGATCACCATGAAGGCGAGCACGACGACCCACAGCCAGGTGGTGGAACGGACGTACGTCCATCCCTCGACCAGGTCTGCGATGGCCGACGTCTTCGGGCCCGTCTTGTCGCGACGCGGGATCCGGACCGGCAGCAGGAAGATCGCGGCGAGGAGCCAGGTCAGCGCGTCGATCGCCAGCGCCCAGCCGGCACCGACCCCGACGACCAGGACGGCCGCGGCCGACGGCCCGAGGATCGTCAGCGCGCCTCGCGACATCGACAGCAGCAGGTTGGCCGGCTGCAGGTCCTTCTTCGCGACCAGCTGCGGCACCATGCCCTGCATCGCCGGGTACGCCATCGCCGACATGGTGCCGTTGACCGCTTCGAGGACGATCAGCATCCAGATCTCGGCGCTGCCGGTGATGATCAGCCCGGCGGCCACGGCCTGGGTGAGCGCCGAGGACAGGTTCGAGATCTGCAGGACCAGCCGCCGCGGGAACCGGTCGGCGATCACGCCTCCGACCAGCAGGAAGATGACCATCGGGATGGTGTGTGCCGCCACAACGGCACCCAGCGCCGACGCCGAGTCGGTGACCTCCAGCACCGCGAAGGCCAGCGCGATGTGCGACATCGAGGTGCCGGCCATGTTCACGAACCGCGACGCGAAGAACCACCCGAAGTCGCGCTCCTTGAGGACGAAGAGGCTGTCCCGGACGCTCACTGAGCCTCACCCATCACGAAGGCGGATGCGGTCAGGTTCACGTGGATCGTGCCCTCCGTACGCGGCGGGCGAGCGTTGTCATGGAGCAGGCCGCTCGCCTCCCGGACGAGGTCGTGGACCCGCTGCCAGACATCGGGGTCGACCCACATCTCCGCGTCCGAGATGATGGCCGGCCCGTCGGCGCGCAAGCGGCGACGGCGTACGAGCTCCTCGGCGATCGCACGGGTGTGGACCTCGTCGTCCTCCCTCGACGGCGGCCCCTGGGGGGCGTCGCGGCGCCAGGCGTACCGGTATCGCTTCGCGACCCCACCCCGGATCCGCTCCTCGCCCGCGACCTCGAGCAGCCCGGCGCTCTCGAGCAGCCGGAGATGGTAGGAGGCGTTGGCATGCGTCAGGTCGAGCTCGCGCGCCACCTCCGCCGCCGACAGCTCGGCGCCCGTCAGCAGTGACAGCATCCGGAGCCGCAGCGGGTGCCCGGCCGCCCGCAGCCGCGAGATCTCCTCGTCCACCGAACCTCCCAAGAGTTGTTTGGGAGTGAGTCTGGTGAGGCCAGGAGAAACCGTCAAACAGTTATTCGGGCCGCGCCTAAACCGATAATGGCCGCTGTGCGTCATCCAGGCGTGAGCCGAGAAGAATTCACCGACTTCTACGTCGGTGCCAAGGACCGCTGCCTGCGTGCGGCGATCGCGGCCGGCATGGATCCCGGCCGGGCCGAGGAAGCGACCGCCGAGGCCTTCGCGCGCGCCTGGTCGCGCTGGCCGACGGTCAGACTCGCCAACTCCCCCGCAGCCTGGGTCGTCCGCACCGCGATCAACGTGAACATCACCTGGTGGCGCAAGCGCCGCCGTGAGCTGACCGTCCCCGACACCCCCGAGCAGCTGCCCCGCGACGACCTCGACATCGACCACGACCTGGTGGAGGCAGTACGCCGGCTGCCACCGCGCCAACGCCAGGTGGTCGCACTGCGCTATTTCCTCGACCTCGACGCCGAGACGACCGCCCGCGAGCTGGGGATCGCTCGCGGCACCGTCTCCGCCACGCTCCATCATGCGCTCACGAATCTGCGGCTGCAGCTGGCCGACCCCGAAGGGATGCTGTCATGAACGACATCGAGACCCTGCTGCGTAACAGCAACCGCCAGACCATGGACCTCCCGGCCATCGAGATCCTGCGCCGGGGCGACCGGATGCGTCGCCGGCGCCGCGGCGCGAAGGTGGTCGCCGCCGTCGCTGCCTTCTCACTTGCCGGGATCGCGGCGTACGTCGCGGTCCCCGACCGGCTGATCGACTCGGAGATCGCGACCCCGGAGCCGCCCACCCAGAAGACTCCGGTCGACTGGTCCGGCAACCCGACCAACCTCACTCCCGAGGAGCTCGACGTGCTGAGCGATCGGTGTCTGATGACGGCCTGGGCCGACGTGAAGTCCATGTACGCGGACGCACCCGTGACGACCAATGCCATCAACCCCGACGAGGCCGAGCAGATCCCGGAAGGCACCTGGCCGTTCCTCGCCGAGAAGCGTGGTTCGACGGCGATGGCGGTCTTCGACGGCCGCGACTACGAGGTGACCTGCTCGACGGTGCACGACGCCAGCCGGAGCGCCGACAGCGACCCCGACCTCGCGGGGGCCTTCGGCGTGCCCCAGGTCTGGGGCGTCTTCGCCGAGACCGGGCCGTGGGAGGACTTCTCCCGTAGCGGCACCAGCGCGGGTACGGAGTTCATGCTTCCCCTGCCGGAGACGATGGACGTCGCCAAGGTGGTCTTCACCTCGAGCGGGGAGGAGATCCCGGCCACCATCGTCAACGGCGTGGCGGTCGCGTGGATCGACCACGACGTCGACGTCGAGTCAGCGGACTTCCGTGCCTACGACGCCGACGGCGATCTGGTCCATGGCGAGGCACCCGAACCGCCGACCACCGAGTGGACCGAGACCGCGGAAGGGATCCGGGTGGCGCGATCACTCGGCAACGAGACGGTCGAGTCCGCCTGGTTCTGGGTCGGCAAGCAGCGGTTCGACGCGACCATCACCGAGGACAACGTGGCGGTCGCGGTGATCCCGACAGGAACACTCACCACGGACCAGCTGAACAGCCTTCAGATCCAGGGCGTATCCCCCGAGGGTCTCTACCTGCGCGGATGCACCGGAAAGCCCTGCGGCCCTTAGCGCTGGGCCGCGACGTACCTCTCCGCCGCGGCACGCGGCTTGTCCCCGAGCCCGTCGATCCCGATGAGGCTCGGGAGCAGGCTGCGGTCGGTGGTGAGCGCCTTGAAGAGCGTGGAGACGGTGATGCCGTGGTCAGGTCGGTGGACGAGGACGATCTCGTCGCCGGCCTGCAGCTGCCCCTCCTCGAGGACACGCAGATAGGGGCCCGGCCGGGCCTCCTGGGTGAACTTCTTGACCCACCGGGCGTTGTCGTAGCCCGAGACGCCCATCCAGTTCTTGAAGTCGTTGCACGGCGTACGCACGCTGCAGACCTGCAGCAGCACCGTCCCGATCCGCCACTGCTCCCCGACCAGTGCCGCGTTGATGTCGATCCCCTCGGTGGTGAGGTTCTCGGCGAACTGGCCGTCGCGAAGCGTCCCGCCCAAGCGCGATCCCCACACGTCGAGGTCCTCGCGGGCGAAGGCGTAGACCGCCTGCTCCTCGCCGCCGTGGTGGCGGCGGTCCGTCTGCGTGTCGGTCACGATGCCCTCCTTGCCGACCGTCACCGGCTCGGGAGTGGCGAGCTTCTCGATCGAGGTGGCGCCCACCTCCGCCCACTCGGCGGGCTTGGACTGACCGACATTGACGCTTCGTACGATGGGCATGGCGCAGATTCTCCTGGCTGCGCCGGATCGAGGCACGCGAGTTTCTCAGTCCTGGACGGCCTTCGCGACCGAGATCATCGCGGTGATCCAGTCTTTGTCGGGGGTCCGGTTGTCCTCCAGCTCACCCTTGACGTTGACGACCAGCCGCAGCACCGCCCAGGCCCGGGCCCGGTCCTCGTCGAGCTCGGCGGCGTCGACGAGAGCGAAGAATCGCGTCCGTACGCCGTCGCGGATCCGACCCGCATACTCGTCGAAGCGGTTCCAGAGCATCGGCGCGAGCTCGTAGTGCGGGTCGCCGGAGAGGGGCTTCGGGTCGATCACCAGCCACTCCTCACGATCACCCTGGAGAACGTTCTCGTAGTGGAGATCGGTGTGGATCAACGTCCCGTCGGTGGCCTCGTCGACGGCGAAGTCGCGAGCGATCGAGCGGGCCTGCTCGACCATCCGCGGCGGCACCGGAAGCCGTCGCTCCTTCTCTCCCAGCTCGCTCGCCCAGCGTGCGGCCTGCGCTGACAACGTACGCAGCTGCGGCGGAGCCGGGACATGGAGCCGCCGGTAGGAGCCGCCCACGATCTCGCACGCCTGCACGTCCCAGAGCTCCGAGAGGTCCTCGGTGTGCAGCCGTTCCAGCAGCAGCGCGAAGCGCTTCGGGTCGGCCCGGAGAAGGCGTACGGCACCCCGGCCACCCCAGGTCTGCAGCGCCAGCGCCTCGTGCTCGGCCTCCCAGTGCGGCCAGCCGACCTTCAGCACCGCAGCCTCGCCCCCGGTGGTCCGCACGGGAACGACGACCGCGGTGTTGCCGTGCGTCGCCTCGCCATCAGGTGTCAGCGACCACTCCTGGAGCAGATCGCGCACCAGCCCGGGCAGCCGGTCGAGCCACGCCGCCCAGTCGGGACCGTTCGCCGCGAGTGCCACGAAGGAGTCCGGCAGCGGCGTCACGCGAGCCACCTTAATCCGCTTCCCAACCCCGGACGGATCGGGCAGGTTGTGCCCATGTCACTTCCAGAGTCGATGGGGACCAGAGGTGTTCCCTACCCGCCCGAGCGCTACGACGGCGAGGCCGGTGAGGTCTCGGCGTTCCACCGTCCCGACAGCACCCCGCCCGATCTGTCCTACCCCAACGGCGTGAAGGTCGACTATCTCGCCACCGGAGCGACGACCGCAGGTGACTACGGGCTCTACCGCTGGCACTTCGGGCCCAACGAGACCGGACCCGGGCCCCACTTCCACCGGGCCGTGGCCGAGTCCTTCTACGTGCTGACCGGGACCGTGCGGATCTACAACGGCGAGGAGTGGATCCCGGCCGGTGCCGGCGACTTCGTGCACGTGCCGGTCGGCGGCCTGCACGGGTTCCGCAACACCACCGACGAGCCCGCCTCGATGCTGCTCCACTTCACCCCGGGTGCGCCGCGGGAGGGCTACTTCGAGGGGCTGCGCGAGCTGGCCGAGGGCACCGAGCTCGGTCCGGACGAGATGGCCGAGTTCTACAAGCTCCACGACAACTACTGGGTCGACTGAGCGACCTTCAGGGCCTCGATCCCCATCCGGACGATGGGGCTGGTGGTGTCGGCTCCGATCGCGGGGTCGTCCAGCCCGATCCAGGCGGCGTAGTCGGTGGTGCCGTCGACCTCCAGCGTGCCCAGCTCGCCCCCGACGATCCGTGCCTCGAAGACCACCCGGGTGGACTGGTAGGGCCGGCGACCGGGGTCGAACGGCACCACGTAGACATCGGTCGTCAGCGGAGCCCCGACCTCGACGTCGTAGCCGGTCTCCTCCTTCACCTCGCGCACGACTGCGGCGGGCATCTGCTCGCCGTAGTCGACGCCGCCACCCGGCAGCGTCCACCCCGGGTCGTTGCGGTGGTTGCCGTTGAACCAGCTCAGCAGGATCCGCCCCGCGTCATCGACGATGACGGCGTACGCCGCCACCCGGGTGTCGTAGTCGGTGAAGTGCATCACCGCGAGACTAGCGCGGACCAGCCGGAAGTCAGTCGAAGACGAACGCGGTCGCGTCCTTCGGGAACGAGGTCCAGGCCCGGATCCGCCGCGGATGCACCGCGGGCGTCCCCTCGATGTAGTGCTTCGCCTCGAAGACGTTCTCGCCGTACTCGGGATACTTCGCGTTGAGCAACCCGGCGATCTCCTCGGCGACCTCGGGGGCGAAGGACGTCGTCCGCACCTCGCCCTCGATGACAACCAGCTTCCACGGGTCCGGCAGGTTCACCGTCACCTTCGGATGCTCGGCCGCCAGCCGCCGGTGCAGCGTCTCCGGGCTGCCGCCGTAGACCAGCTTGTCCTCGAACCAGATCCCGTCCAGCGGCGTCACGTGCGGACTCCGCCCCGGCCTCTCGAACGCGAACCAGAACTGCTTCGCCTCGACCAGCTGCTGACGTACGTCCTCCCAGGCCAGCAGTTCGCTCGGCGTGCCGTACCCCTCCGGAAACCGAATCTGTTCTGTACGCATGTGTGCCACTCAACCATCGCCCGCGCCTGGCCGACCCGACCGTTCTTGCGCATGGGGTGGCACAACCTTTCACTCCACCACGCGCAGCGCAGACGGGATATCCATCCGCCGCTCGCGGCGTATTCCGAACACGGGCGCCACCGCGACGACGAGAACACCGACGGTGAGGGTGCTCAGGAGGGTCACCGTCGAGAGCGTTGGTTCGACGAGCAGCTCCGGAGTCACGTCATCGAACCCGGACACGATATAGCTGAGCGCGACATAGCCACCGGCGAGCCCCACCAATGTCCCTAGCAGACCGATGATTGCGCTCTCCACGATCGCCATCACCATCACCAGTCGCGTAGGAACCCCGAACGCATACATGGTGGCATGCTCTCGAGTGCGTTCGTCGGCGCTGATGCTGGCGGAGTTGAACGCGATCAACATCGCAAGCAGCAGTGTGGCCACCTCGATGATGCTCAGGATCCCGGTGAACTGCCCCAAGGCGTTGTCGAGCACCTCCGCGAAGCTCGACGCGGGCTCGACAGCAGTGACCGCCGGCAGCCGGAACAGGCTGCGGGTCACCTGGTCGGCATCGCCGGCGGGCACGACGACGACCTGGTTGACCACACCGGCCAGACCGAATCTGGTCGCTCCCTCGCTGTCGAGATAGGCGAAGGTCCGCCACGGATCGGGGTGGAGTGCTCGAACCGGGATCTGGCTGGTCACGATCCGGAGCCCACTCTCGCCCAGCACCGGATGGCGTACGGCAAGCACATCCCCGGGCGTCACGTCGAGATCATCGGCTGCCTTCTCCGACAGCACGATGCCGTGATCGGGCCCAGCGTCGCTGACCAGGGTGGGCGTCCAGATCTCGTTCGCGAAGTCGAGAACCTGGACGACCGCTTCCAGATCACCGCCGCCGCTACGAAGCGTCGCGGGGACGGCGAGCTGAGCCTGCGCCTCGGCGACGCCATCGGTCTCGGTGACCGCACGCGAAAGGTCCGAGCCGGTGGGATAGAACGTGTCGAGAGTGACGACCAACCGCTCGGGACTGCTGTGCTCGACCTCAGCGGCATTCGCATCACCAGCAGCGTTGAACGTGTCGAGCAGTCCCAGGACCGCCACCAGCGACGTCATGGCCGCGGCAACCCCGAGCGCGGTGAGCAACGTACGACGAGGCGCGCGCAGAACGTTGCGCAGCGACATCGACACGTAGGTCCTGCCTGGCAGGCGGAGCTTCGTGACCAGTCTCAACAGACGTCCACCCGGCCGTGCGGAACCGAAGGCACCTGACCGGATGGCATCGACCGGCGACATCCGTAGGGCTCGGACGATCGGAACGATCGTGGCGAGCACGGGGATGGCCAGGCCGAACGCAGCGCCTTCGGCAAAGCGACCGGCCTGGAACGGCGTCTCCCAGATCGGCAGCGGAAGCAGGTCGGTCATCACTCCTCGCATCGCGACCCCGGTCAGCCAACCGACCCCGATTCCGGCCACGACGCCGATGACGGAGATCTGTAACCCGACGAGCATCGGTCGGATCGCCAGCACCCATGGCGGGACTCCCAGGGCCATCCCGGCGCCGATCTCACGACGTTGAGCCTCGATCATCCTGGTGACCAGGTTGAACGCCGCGAACGCCGCGCCGAAGAGGATCAGGAAGGCGAACACATTCCAGGTCGTCTGGTCGTTGTGGGCGTCCTCGTACAGCGCCCGATGGACCGGGTCCTCCGCCCTGGTGGTGACCGTACCGCCGAACGGCTCCACCGCGGCGGTCAACTGCTCACGCACCCGCTTCACGTCGCCCTCCGGCCGCAGGCGTATGACCAGGTCGTTCACCTGGTCCGGGCGACCACTGACCTCCTGGGCGGCGGCAAGCGGCATGAAGACCACGGCGAAGCCGGTCTCTCCCAGCACCATCCCGCTTCGGCCCGTGACCTGGAAGTACTCGGGTGTGTAGCCGGTGCCGACATACTCGACCGGCGTCCCGGCGCTGACCGAGAGTCGGCCTCGCGTCGCGAGTTCGTGCTCGTCGGCGAACTTGGACTCCAGCACGGCGATGCTCTTCGCCTCATCACCGGCACGCAGACCTCGCCCATGGGCGACGTAGAGATCGTCGACCCGAGACGCACCGGTCGGCATGCCGACCACCTCGCCCGGGACGAGCAGTTCGTTGCTCCTGGTCGAGGCATCCACCAGGGTCGGCACCACCAGTCGTTCGACCGCGGCCTCGATCGACGAGGCGCTCTCGATATCGGCCACAGCGCGTTCCAGGGTGCCGGCCGCCACGAACCCGCCATCCGGAAGCTCCACCCGCAGGTCGTGCATGTGCAGGCTGCTGTAGCTGCGATCGTTGGACTCGATCCGCCATGCGCTGGTGCCGCCCAGGCCGGCGTACACACCCGTTCCAACGGCTATCACCAGCGCCAAGGCCGTCACCAACAGCCATCGTCGACGGAGGTCGCGCCATGACCACCGGACCAAGAGCCGGAGGGACCATGGGCTGATGGCGGCTACCAACGTACGTCCTCGGTGCGGCTCTTACCACCGACGGGCGGCCCGTCACTCACGATACGGCCGCTCGACAGCTCGATGACGCGGTCCCCGACTTTCGAGATCTCGCGGTTGTGGGTCACCACGAGCACCGTCTTGCCGGACTCGGCCTGCTGCTGGAGCAGCTCCAGGATCTGCACACCGGTACGGAAATCGAGCTCACCCGTCGGCTCATCGGCGAGCAGGATGGGGTTGTCGGTGGCGAGCGCACGGGCGATCGCGACCCGTTGCTGCTCACCGCCGGAGAGCTGGTGAGGGAAGTGGTCCATCCGGGCGCCGAGGCCGACCCGCTCGAGTACCTCCCGGGCAACGTCCGCTGCCCCCGGACGGCCGGCGACATCGGCACCGAACTGGACGTTCTCCGCCGCGGTGAGACCCGGGAAGAGATTGAAGGTCTGGAAGACGAAACTGACAGTCCGTCGCCGTAGGGCGAACCGGTCACGCTGTGACGCGCCCGTCACGTCCCGGCCGTTGAGAGCGACCCTGCCCTCGGTCGGGCTGTCGAGGAGCCCGATCATGTTCAGCAACGTGGTCTTGCCGCTTCCCGATGGCCCGAGAACCACGACGAACGCGTTCTCGTCCACGTGGAGGTTCACCTCGGAAAGCGCGGTGACCGTGGAGTCGCCGACGACGTAGCGCTTGGCCAGGTCGTCGAGATCGATGCGGGTGCCCACCGACCGATCGGGCGACGACAGGCGGAGGTGCGTGGAAAGGCTTTCGCTCACCCATCCAGGCTCACCGGGCACTCTGAGAGCCGGGAGTGCCGAAGGCCCCCAGATGTCGGGACCACCGACCGTCCGGCCGGCTCAGCCGGCCACCTCGAACGGCCTCACATGAGCAGCTGAGACCGACCGAAGCCCGTCTGCTATTTCTTCCCGGCAGACTTGTCGGTGGAAGGCTGAGTGGTGGAGAGCGCGGCGACGAAGGCCTCCTGGGGGACCTCGACGCGGCCGACCATCTTCATCCGCTTCTTGCCCTCCTTCTGCTTCTCCAGCAGCTTGCGCTTACGCGAGATGTCGCCGCCGTAGCACTTGGCGAGGACGTCCTTGCGGATGGCGCGGATGGTCTCGCGGGCGATGACGCGGGCGCCGATGGCGGCCTGGATGGGCACCTCGAACTGCTGCCGAGGGATGAGCTCCTTGAGCTTGCCGGCCATCATCACGCCGTAGCCGTAGGCGGCCTCGCGGTGGACGATCGCGGAGAACGCGTCGACGGGCTCGCCCTGGAGCAGGATGTCGACCTTGACCAGGTCGGCGGCCTGGTCGCCGCTGAACTCGTAGTTCAGCGAGGCGTACCCCTTGGTCGAGGACTTGAGCTGGTCGAAGAAGTCGAAGGCGATCTCGCCCATGGGGAGGACGTAGCGCATCTCGACGCGGTCCTCGGAGAGGTAGTCCATGCCGCCGAGGGTGCCGCGCTTCTTCTGGCACAGCTCCATGATCGTGCCGATGTAGTCGGACGGCGAGAGGATGGTCGCGTTGACGACCGGCTCGCGGACCTCGCGGATCTTGCCCTCGGGGAACTCCGAGGGGTTGGTGACGATGTGCTCGGAGCCGTCCTCCATGATCACGTCGTAGACCACGTTGGGAGCCGTCGAGATGAGGTCGAGGTTGAACTCGCGCTCGAGACGGTCGCGGGTGATCTCCATGTGCAGCAGACCGAGGAACCCGACGCGGAAGCCGAAGCCGAGCGCGCCCGACGTCTCCGGCTCGTACGTCAGCGCCGCGTCGTTGAGCTGCAGCTTGTCGAGCGCCTCGCGCAGCACCGGGTACTGGTCGCCGTCGATCGGGTAGAGCCCCGCGAAGACCATCGGGTTGGGGTGGGAGTAGCCGCCGAGCATCTCCTTGGCCGGGCGGTTGTTGCCGGTGACGGTGTCACCCACGCGCGACTGGCGTACGTCCTTCACGCCGGTGATCAGGTAGCCGGTCTCGCCGACGCCGATGTGATCGGCCTTGACCGGCTCCGGGCTGATCACACCAAGCTCGAGCATCTCGTGGACCGCGCCGGTCGACATCATCTTGATCTTGTCGCGGTGGGTCAGCTTGCCGTCGAAGACCCGGACGTAGGTGACCACGCCGCGGTAGGTGTCGTAGACGGAGTCGAAGATCAGCGCCCGCGCGGGGGCGTCCGGGTCGCCGACGGGAGCCGGGGTCTGGGCCACGATCTCGTTGAGCAGCCCCTCGACACCCAGCCCGGTCTTGGCCGAGACCTGGAGTACGTCCTCGGGCTCGCAGCCGACGAGGTTGGCCAGCTCCAGGGCGTACTTCTCCGGGTTGGCCGACGGCAGGTCGATCTTGTTGAGCACCGGGATGATGTGCAGGTCGGCACCCATCGCCAGGTAGAGGTTGGCCAGCGTCTGCGCCTCGATGCCCTGTGCCGCGTCGACGAGCAGGATCGCCGCCTCGCACGCCTGCAGCGACCGGGACACCTCGTAGGTGAAGTCGACGTGGCCGGGGGTGTCGATCATGTTCAGCACGAACGTCTTGTCGGCATCCTCGCCCTCGGTGACCGTCCACGGCATCCGCACGGCCTGGGACTTGATCGTGATCCCGCGCTCGCGCTCGATGTCCATCCGGTCGAGGTACTGTGCCCGCGCGGCACGCTCGTCGACCACACCGGTCAGCTGCAGCATCCGGTCGGCCAGCGTCGACTTGCCGTGGTCGATGTGGGCGATGATGCAGAAGTTGCGGATGATCGCCGGATCAGTGGAGCCGGGCTGTGGCGCGGAGTGAGTCACAGGCTGCTTTCGTAGATGCTCAAGAACGGGGGCGGGTACGTCACCGCCTAGTGTCCCACGCTCAGTACTGATGGAACCAAAGCGGCAGCTGCACCGACTCGCCCGGGCAGGTCACGTTGCGGTCGCGGCCGTCCTCGAGCCACTGCACCATCACCGCGGCACCGCCCTGGAACATCCACTCGCCACCGCACCGCTCCAGGGCCGCGGCCCGCGATGCCTCGCCCGCCGGGCGCCACTCGGGCAGCTGCAGCTGCAGGTCGCCGACGATCGGCGTCCACAGGCCCTCGATCGAGTAGACCCCGACCCGCTTCCCGGCGTCCTGATAGCCGGCCACGGCGCCCAGGACCACCGCCTGGTTGGCCTCGATGTCGCCGGACCACTCCCAGACCGCGACCGGCTCGACGTCGAGCCAGACCGAGGGCGACTCCAGGCCGGCGCGTTCCATCTGCTCGAGGTTCCACACCGCCTGCTGGTAGCCGACGTTGGTCAGCCGACCGATCTTCGTGTCCGGGTCGCCCGGACCCTCCTCGCCCCGCTCGCGGAGGGTGGCGGCGGTGGGATAGGAGGTGACCGCATAGGCCGAGGTCATCACCTTGTTCTGCTTGGCCCACTCGACCTGCGAGGCCAGGCACGGGTTGGGGGTGAACGCCGGACCGTTGGTGAGCCCGATGACCACGTACTCCGCCGAGGCGAGCGGCATCGGCAGCCCCAGCGTCCGGCGCTCCTTGATGCCCATCCCCTCGGAACACTGCGGCCAGCTCATGTCACCGCCCTCGACGATCCCGCGATCGTCAGCAGGTGGGACGGATGGGATCGCCAGCGACTCGGGCGCACGTGGTGGCACGCTCGCCGACGTCACCGGCGCCTCCGGCGTCGGGCTCGCGGGCATCGACGGCGAGCCGGTCTCCGCCTCGGCCGGGGGTTCGGCGGCGCAGCCGAACAGCACCGGCGCCGCCAGGACCAGCAGCACAGCGGCGAACACGTTCCTTCTTGCCCACATCACCGCAGATACTGCCACCCGCATCCCAGCGGGTCACGCCTGCGCGAAGTCGTCCCCCATCACCGGCCGGATCTCGATCGGCTCGCCGAGGACCGCGACGATCCGCGACACGATGTCGATGGCGCGCTCCTGGCTGGCCACGTCGATGACCGCGAAGCTGGCCATGACCTCCTTCAGCTCGGCGAACGGGCCGTCGGTCGCGACCGGACCGTTCTCGCCCGGCCGGACGGTGACCGACACGGCCGGGTGCCCCAGGCCCTCGGTGCTGACCAGCTCGCCGTTGGCGACCAGCTCCTCCTCGAACTTCTGGTACTCCGCGAACGCCGCGAGTGCCTCCTCGGAGGCCGTCTCGGAGGCGTCCCACGCGTCGGCGGGCGTGTATCCCAGCAGCAGGTATTTCATGCCTCGAAACTAGACCCTCGAAACTAGGCTCTGTCGGCATGACCGGACCGGCGGCACTCGAGGACCTGCTGCGGACCGAGGCGCCGTACGTCCTGAGCGCTCTGGTCCGCCGCTTCGGCCGGTTCGAGGCCGCCGAGGACGCGGTCCAGGAGGCGCTGCTGGACGCCAGCATCCAGTGGGCGCGCGACGGCGTTCCGGAGAACCCGCGTTCCTGGCTGACCAGGGTCGGCTACCGGCGGATGGTTGATCTGCTCCGCTCCGAGCAGGCGGCTCACCGCCGCGAGCTCCAGATCGGGATCGCCGAGGTGGTCACGCCGGCCGGCCCGGCGGCGGAGACCGACGACAGCCTGACGCTGTTGCTGCTCTGCTGTCATCCGGCGCTGTCGCGGACCGGGCAGGTGGCGCTCACGCTGCGCGCCGTGGGCGGGCTGACGACGACCGAGATCGCCCATGCGTACGGCGTCCCCGAGAACACCATGGGCACCCGGATCAGCCGGGCGAAGCAGACGCTGCGCAAGGCCGGCGCCCGGTTCAGACCGCCTGGGGAGAGCGAGCGCGCCGATCGGATCGGTGCCGTGCTCGACGTGCTCTACCTCGTCTTCAACGAGGGCTACACCGCCACCGCCGGCCCCGAGCTGGGCCGGGTCGACCTGGCGCACGAGGCGATCCGGCTGACCCGGATGCTCGCCCGGATCGCTCCGGGCGAGCCCGAGGTCGCCGGCCTGCTGGCGCTGATGCTGATCACCGAGGCCCGGCGGCCGGCCCGCACCGACCCCGACCTCGGCCTGGTGCCGCTGGCCGAGCAGGACCGCACCCGGTGGGATCGCGCGCTGATCGAGGAGGGGCTGGCCGTGCTGGCGGAGGTCTGGGGCGCCGGTGATCCGGGCCCGTTCCGGCTCCAGGCGGCGATCGCCGCGGTGCATGCCCACGCGACGTCGGCCGCGGACACCGACTGGCACGAGATCCTCGGCCTCTACCTCCTGCTGGAACGTACGCTGCCGACCGCACCGGTCCGCCTGGGACGCGTGGTCGCGGCGGCTCACGCGTTCGGCCCGGCGGTCGGCCTGCAGCTGCTGGACGAGCTCGACGCCGAGCACGGCCTCGCCGGCGATCCGCTGACCGCGCAGCGGGTCCTGGCGGTGCGTGCGCACCTGCTGGACCAGCGGCGCGACCCGTCCGCCGCCGCCCAGTTCCGGGCGGCGGCGGAGCTGACCGCCAACGAGGCCGAGCGCGACTACCTGCTCCGGCGCGCGGATCAGGCCCGCGTCATCGTCGACTCGTAGCCGCCCTGGCCGGCGTAGTCCCACTCGCCGGTCATCACGTCGCCGGTCTCGTCGAAGGTGCCGACGAACTTCACCGGCGAGCCCTTCTCCCCGCCCCAGATGGTGAGAGTGTCGCCGTCGAGCTCGTAGACGTAGTCGAGGGTGGCGCCGGTGTTGTCGTAGTAGCGCGAGTGCACGTCGGCGCTCGGCTCCTCGCCGAAGGGGCGCAGGTTGCCGATCACCTCGATCCCGGTCGTGACCTGACCGAACTGCTCCAGGCGTACGTCCTGCAGCAGGAAGTAGCCGCCTTCCATCCAGCGGTAGGTCACCTCGCCCTCCGCTCCGCCGGTCACCTTCCAGGTGCCGATCAGCCGGTCCAGGGCGCGGACGCCGGGGCTCGGTGCGGGCAGTGCGGGCATGGCGTACTCGTCGTTCATGATGTCGCTCCTCGTGTGCGGCCGGCGTCTCCGGCCTTCACCCCTCTCTCGGAGCCCGCCCGAGGATCTCGACATCCGGGTGAAAGAAACTTTTCTTTCACCCGGGGACGGCACCCTTCGCGTACGTGTTCACCGACACGACCCGCGGAACTCACCGGTCGTTCCGCCGGAATCGGCAGGTTTGGCCCATGACCCCACTCAACCGCCGCTCCGTCCTCGGCCTCGGTGCCGCCGCCGGTGCCGGACTCGTCATCCCCACGACTGCAGCAGCCGCCCACGCCGCCCCCGCCTCCGCCCCCGCCTTCGTCCGCGGCAACCGACCGACCCTCACCCACGGCGTCCAGGCCGGCGACGTCGGCGCCCGCGGCGGCGTCCTGTGGAGCCGCGCGGACAAGACCTCCCGCCTGGTCGCGGAGATCTCGGCCGACGAGTCGTTCCGCCGGGCCCGGCCGGTCAGCGGCCCGGTGGTGACCGCACGCAGCGACTTCACCGGGGAGCTGAAGGTCGACGGCCTCGAGGCGGGGCGTGACTACTTCTACCGGGTCCGTGCCGTCGACCCCGACGACCCACGACGCGGCAGCGCCTGGGAGCTGGGCCGGCTGCGTACCGCTCCCGCACGCCGCCAGGACATCCGGTTCCTCTGGTCCGGCGACATCGCCGGCCAGGGCTGGGGCGCCAACCCCGACTTCGGCGGCTTCCGGATCGCGCCCGCGATGGCGGCGCGCGAGGCCGACTTCTTCCTGAGCTCGGGCGACAACGTCTACGCCGACGGCCCGCTCACCTCGACCGTGACCCTCCCCGACGGCCGGGTCTGGAACAACATCGTCACCGAGGAGAAGCACAAGGTCGCCGAGACGCTGGCCGAGTTCCGCGGGCAGTACGCCTACAACCTGCTCGCCGACAACTGGCGCGCGTTCCTCGCCGAGACGCCGATCGTGGCGCAGTGGGACGACCACGAGGTCACCAACAACTGGTACCCGGGCGAGATCCTCCCCGACGACGGCCGCTACACCGAGCGCCGTGTGGATGTCCTCGCGGCGCGCGCGAAGCAGGCCTTCCACGAGTACATCCCGGTCGGCGACGCCTCCCCCGACCCCGACGGCCGGATCTACCGCAAGCTCTCCTACGGACCGCTGATGGACCTGTTCGTCCTCGACATGCGCACCCACAAGGACGCCAACACCACCAACGCCGAGACGAGCGCCGACGGCGGCGTGCTCGGTGAGCGTCAGACGAAGTGGCTGCTGCGCGAGCTGGCTGCTTCCCGGGCAACCTGGAAGGTCATCGCCGCCGACCTGCCGATCGGCCTGGTCGTCCCGGACGGTCCGCTGCAGGAGGGCATCTCCCAGGGCGACGCCGGCGCCCCGCTCGGCCGCGAGCTCGACATCGCGACCGTGCTCTCCGGGCTCAAGCGCCTCGGCATCCGCAACCACGTCTGGCTGACCGCCGACGTCCACTACACGGCCGCGCACTCCTACTCGCCGGACCGTGCGTCCTACCAGGACTTCGACCCGTTCTGGGAGTTCGTCTCCGGCCCGCTCAACGCCGGCGCCTTCGGCCCCAACAAGCTGGACCCGACCTTCGGTCCGGCGGCCGAGTTCGTGGCCGCTCCCCCGGCCGCCAACACCTCGCCCGCCGACGGCTTCCAGTTCTTCGGCGAGGTCGAGATCGACGGACGTACGCAGCAGCTCACCGTCACCCTCCGTGACGTCGACGGCGGTGCGCTATTTACGAAGACGCTGGACCCGAGTTTCCGTTAAGGTCTGCCGGCTAGGGCGTGTCTCTGCGAAGACACGCCCTAGCCGTCTCCCGTTCGGGCCCAGGAGGACCAGCAGACCATGAGCGAAATTCATGTCGTCCCCAAGGACATGAAGACATCCATCGGCATCGCCACGGACGCCGAGAGCGCCGTACGCAAAGCCGATTCCGCCGGCTATCTGAGCAAGGCGGGCGCTGCGGTCCCAGGGGCGGAGTCGGTCGGCTACATGTCCGATCTCGGCACCCGCTGGACCGATGAGACGAAGGCCGCGGCCGACAGCTCTCAGAAGCTCGCCGCGGAGATGCAGAAGGCTCTCGACGAGTTCGAGGCCGCTGACCAGGCCGCCGGCGACAAGGGTGGAAAGGTCATGGGCCCGAACTGATGGCGATCAAGTTCGGCCAGGTCAAGACCTGGAAGGCAGCACCACTGGGTGACGCCGGCGACGGACTCAAGGCAGACCTCCGCAAGCTGGAGACCAGCCGCGACGAGCTCGAGGCCAACGGCGTGGCCAAGTCCTGGACCGGTGCGGCCGCCGACGCCGCCCGCGGCCACCGCGACACGCTGGTCAAGCAGCTGAGCGGCCACATCACCGGCAAGCAGCAGATGCAGAAGGCGCTCTACGCCGCCGAGCCCGAGGTCGAGGCCATCGAGCGTCTCGTCGCCGGGATCCTCGACCGGGCCAAGACCAACGAGTTCACCGTCGGTGACGACGGCTCGGTGACCAGCACCGCCACGCCGCCGACGTTCAAGAGCCGTTTCGAGGCCGAGGAATGGAGCAGCAGCCGTCAGTTCGTCGCGCAGGAGATCGCCGACGACATCACCGACGCCCTCGCCAAGGCGGCCGGTGTGGACCAGATCCTCACCGACGGCATCCCGACCGGCACGGACAAGGATCTCGATCACACCCGTGACGAGCGCGGCCTGGCTTCCCCCGAGGTGACCGAGCGCTGGGCCCAACTCACCGATGCCGAGCGCAAGGCGATCATCGACCAGAAGATCGAGGAGCTCGCCGAGGAGTACGGCGTCGATGTCGAGGACATCGTCTGGGACGCCCAGGGCAGCACCAACGGCTACTGGAGCGAGGACGACCACACCGTGCACCTCAATCCGGGCAATGTCGACAATCCCGACATCCTGCACACCGTGGCTCACGAGATGCGCCATGCCCGGCAGTACGAGGCGATCGAGGACAACAACGACTTCCAGTTCTGGTGGGAGGACGACCCCTTCGACGAGCACAGGGAAGACGGGATCACCGAGGAGCAGGCCGAGGACTGGGAGGAGAACTTCGACGACTACAAGAGCACCGACAACGGCGACACGTACGAGGAGTACTACAACCAGCCCGTCGAGGCCGACGCCCGCAAGTCCGGTCGCGAATATCTCGACAACCTGACCGCCGCTGAGCTCGACCGTCTCCTGAAGGAGTCGAAATGACGACGTACGCCGACCTGGTCACCGCCTACCTCGACGCCCCCGGCCCCGAGACGCTGGCGCCGCTGCGCCGCGCGGTCCGCAGCTCCGCCAACTTCACCGTCGACCTCGACCTCAGCACCGTCGACAAGCTGCTCGACGAGGGCGCCTACGCCGAGGCCGCGACCGCGCTGCGGGCACTCATGCCCGGGGCGATCTTCAGCCCGTCCGCCCACCTGCGCCTGGCGACCGCCCTGGAGCGCTCCGGTGAGGAGCGCTCAGCGGCTCGCGAGCGTCAGGTCGCCAGCGCTGCGCTGCGGAGCATCCGGGCGACCGGCGACGGCACCCTGGAGCATCCCTGGACGGTGCTGCGGATCAACGACGAGTACGACCTGCTCCGCGCCCTGAAGAAGGTCCCCGGCCGCCAGGATCTCCTGGAGGCCGACGGGCGGCGTATCGACCGCCACACCTGCACCGACGGGACCCTCGTCCACTTCGACGCGACCGCGCTCGTCTGATGGCGATCACGTTCGGCCAGGTCAAGACCTGGAAAGCCGCGCCGCTGGGTGACGCCGGCGACGGGCTCAAGGCCGACCTCCGCAAGCTGGAGACCAGCCGCGACGAGCTCGAGGCCAACGGCGTGGCCAAGTCCTGGACCGGGGTGGCCGCCGACGCCGCCCGAGGGCATCGCGACGGCCTGGTCAAGAGCCTCAGCAGCCACATCACCGCCAAGCAGGAGATGCAGAAGGCGCTCTACACCGCCGAGCCCGAGGTGGAGGCGATCGAGCGCCTCGTCGCCGGGATCCTCGACCGGGCCAAGACCAACGAGTTCACCGTCAGCGACGACGGCACGGTGACCAGCACCGCCACCCCGCCGACCTTCAAGAGCCGTTTCGAGGCCGAGGAGTGGAGCAGCAGCCGTCAGAACATCGCCCAGGAGATCGCCGACGAGATCGAGAAGGCCCTCGCCAAGGCCGTCGGCGTCGACGCGATCCTCGCCCGCGGCCTGCCGACCGGCATCAACGAGCAGGGCGACGAGTACGGCAACATCGACCCGGCCATCGCGGAGAAGTGGGAGACGCTCACCATCGAGGAGCGCAAGGCCGTGCTCGAGGAGATGGTCAAGAAGATCGCCGAGGAGAGCGGCGTCGACATGCCCACCATCGACTGGTCCGATCTGGAGAACGACGACTGGAGCGACGGCAGCATCACCTACGGCTACTGGAACGACGAAGAGCCCACGATGGCGCTCAACCCCAACGTGCTCGACGACCCCGGCCAGCTGATCAACACCGTCGCCCACGAGGTCCGTCACGGTCGCCAGCACGAGGCCATCGACGACAAGAACGACTGGCAGTTCTGGTGGGAGGACGACCCCTTCGACGAGCACAAGGAAGACGGGATCACCGAGGAGCAGGCCGAGGAGTGGGAGGAGAACTTCGACGACTACAAGAGCACCGACAACGGCGACTCCTTCGACGAGTACTACAACCAGCCCGTCGAGACCGACGCCCGCAACTCCGGCCGTGACTACCTGAACAACCTCACCGAGGAGGAGTTCAACCGGCTCCTGGAGGAGTCCCGATGACGACGTACGCCGACCTGGTCTCCGCCTACCTCGACGACCCTGGTCCCGAGACCCTCGGGCCGCTTCGCCGCGCCGTCCGCGGCGCGGCCAACTTCACCGCCGATCTCGACCTCGACTCGGTCGACAGGCTGCTCGCCGAGGGGTCGTACGCCGCGGCCGCCGCCGAGCTTCGGCGGGCCATGCCGGGGGCGATCTTCAGCCCCTCGGTCCACCTGCGGATGGCCACCGCGCTGGAGCAGTCCGGCGAGGGCCGGGCCGCCGCCCGCGAGCGGCAGGTCGCCGGTGCCGCGCTGCGCAGCATCCGCTCCACCGGCGACGGCAGCGAGCAACATCCGTGGTCGGTGCTGCGTATCAACGACGAGTACGACATGCTCCGAGCCCTCGACAAGGTCCGGGACCGCCAGGACCTCGTCGAGACCGGGGGCCGTCGACTCGACCGCCTCACCTGCACGGACGGCACCGTCGCCTACTTCGACGTGTCCTCGTTCGCCTGACCGATCTCTCCAGAAGGACCGATGAAACCCCGAACGTACGTCCTCAGCGTCCCGCTCATCGGCGTGCTCGCCGCCGCGCTCCTGGCCGGGTGCGCCGGCGACCCCGACCAGGACGGCTGCGACATCTCCGCGCTCGGGACGTCCGGCGGCACGATCAGCCTGGCCGCCGCGGTCATGCCGTCGCGGGTCGACGCCGGCTCGCTGGTCACCGACCCCGACGGGAAGTACGTCGTGGCCAGCTGCACCGACGGCACCTGCCGCTGGAACGCCGCCGGTGGTGCGTACGAGACGATCTCCGACACCGGCTATGGCGCCATCAGCCCCGACCTCACGCTCGTCGCGCGGAAGGTCGGCTGCTCGGACATCGCGCTGGTCGAGGTGGACGGCGACAAGCAGGTCCAGCGGCTCGAGGGCCTGCCGAACCCGCAGGTCACCGACGCCAGCCCGGTCGGCGAGATCGCGTTCAGTCCTGACGGTCGGTTCGTCGCCGGCGCCGGACTCGAGGGCGACCTGATCGTCTGGTCGGTCGAGGACGGCGACGAGGTGGCGAGCACCGATCTCGGCAACGGTGTCGGATCGATCGCGTTCAGCCCCGACAGCAAGCAGGTGGCGGTCGCCTCCGGCGACAGCGTCTCGATCCTCGAGGCCGAATCGGGCGATGAGGTCGGCACCCTCGTGGCCGCGAACGTAGCTGACCCGGTCTGGAGCCCGGACGGCCGCTGGATCGCCGGCGCCACCACCGAGGGCTACCCCACGATCTGGGACGCCGAGACGCTCGAGGCCGTCGAGACGCTACCTGATCACCCGGTCGGCGCCGTCGCTTTCTCCCCCGACTCTCGCACGCTGGCTGTCACGAGCGCCTCCGCCGATGCCGAGCTGGTCCTGTGGGCACCGAAGGCGCTGGGCGGTACGGGCGAGTCCCGTGACCTCGTCCGGTCCGCGGTGCCGGGTTCGAACGTGATCTTCAGCCCCGACGGGAAGACTCTCTACACCGCGTCGGCCGAGGAGGGCATCGCCGCCTGGGACATCGCCACGGGCAAGCCCGCCGCACAGCTCGACCAGCCGCCGATGTCCTAGCTTCCCGTGCCGTGGTGCGCTGGCGCTTCGTGGCCGGCGTACACAAGGATGTGGTCGTGAGCGCGATCCCGACGAACATCCCGCACGGGCAGACCGCCCGCCGCCTGGAGTGGCCGCACCTGCCCCCGTTCCTGCGGTCCTCGATCGAGAAGCGCCTCGGCGGTGGGCCGGTGGTCTCGGCGGAGTCGCACGGGGCCGGGTTCACGCCGGGGTTCGCCTCGATGCTGACCTGCCAGGACGGATCTCAGCACTTCGTGAAGGCGGCCTCCGCCAAGGCGCAGCGCGACTCCGCCGCGCTCTACCGGGAGGAGGCCGCGAAGCTGAAGAAGCTCGCCGGCTGGGTCCCCGCCCCGAAGCTGAGATGGTTCGACGACGGCGAGTGGGTCGTCCTGGCCTTCGAGCACATCGAGTCGCGGCTGCCGTCACGGCCCTGGACTCCCGCGGACCTCGAGGTCGTCTCCCAGGCGCTGGTCGAGACCGCCGCCGCCCTCACCCCGGCCCCGGGCATCGGCTGGCCGACCTTCGCCGAGGAGCACGCCTCGTACCCCGGCTTGTGGGACCGGGTCGCCGGCTACCCGCACGCCGACCGGGCGGCCGAGATCGCCGCAGGGTTCGCGGAGCACACCGCCGGCGAGACGCTGGTCCACCTGGACGTACGCGACGACACCATCCGCATCCGCCCCGACGGCGGCGTGCTGCTGGTCGAGTGGACCTGGCCGGTCCTCGGCGCCGACTGGATCGACTCGCTCCTGCTGCTGGTCGGACCACGCGGTGACGGCCTCGACGTCGAGTCGATCCTGGCCACCCATCCGCTGCTGTCGCAGGCCGCACCGGAGGCCATCGACTCCGTCCTGGCCCTCTTCGCCGGCTACTTCCTGGCCGCCGCCGACCAGCCGGTCAAGACGACCTCGCCCCACCTCCGCAGGATGCAGCGGTGGCAGGGCGAGGTGTGTCTGGACTGGCTGGCGGAGCGCCGGCGGTGGGATCAGGACCCGGCGTAGAACGCGTCGATCCGCGCCTGCTCCTTCGCCTCGACGACGTTGCGCTTCACCTTCAGCGACGGGGTGAGCTCACCGCTCTCGACGGTCAGGTCGTGCTCGAGGATCTCCCACTTCTTGATGGTCTCCCAGCGGTTGAGGCCGGCGTTGAGCTCGTCGACGTAGCCTCCGATCAGCTCACGCACCTGCGGCGAGGTGACGATCTCCTCGTACGACTTCCCCTCCAGACCGTGGGAGGCGCCCCAGGCGGTGATCGACTCGGGGTCGAGGGCGATCAGGGCGCTGACGAAGTTGCGGTTGGCACCGAAGACCAGGAACTGGCTGGTGTAGGGGCACAGCGCGGCGAACTTCGACTCGATCGCCGGCGGCGCGACGTACTTCCCGCCCGAGGTCTTGAAGAGCTCCTTGATCCGGCCGGTGATGGTGATGTAGCCCTCGTCGTCGATCGAGGCCTTGTCACCGGTGTGGTACCAGCCCTCGGCGTCGAGCGCCTTGGCGGTCTCCTCGGGCAGGTTGTGGTAGCCCGGCATCACGTGCGGGCCGCGGATGAGCAGCTCGTCGTTCTCGCCGATCTTCACCTCGCTGCCCGGGAACGCCTTGCCGACGGTGCCGAGCTTGTTCTCCGTCAGGGTGCCGACGGACGCGCCCGCGGCGTTCTCGGTCGAGCCGTAGCCCTCCATGATCAGGATCCCCGCGGCTCGGAACCACTCGGCGATCTCGCGGTTGAGCGGAGCCGAGCCGGAGATGAAGAACCGTACGCGGCCACCGAAGCGCTCACGCACCTTGCTGAGCACCAGCTTGTCGAGCACGGCGTGCTTGAGCGCCATCGAGGTCGGCACGGACTTGCCCTCGCGCAGCAGCCGGTCGCGGGCGATGCCGTTGGCGAAGGCGGCGTCGAAGAGCTTCTTCTTCACACCACCGTCGTTCTCGACCATCATCGTGATCCTGGCGTGCACCTTCTCGAAGATGCGCGGGGCGGCACCCATGAAGGTCGGCTTCACGATCGCCAGGTTGTCGACGATCTTGTCCATCCGGCCGTCGATCGCGGTCGGGAAGCCGCAGGCGATCTGGACCGAGAGCAGCACCTTGCCGAAGACGTGCGACATCGGCAGCCACAGGAACTGCAGGTCGTCGGGGCCGAGCACGTCGCCCTTGGCCCGGAACACCTCGCCCTCGTAGACCCAGGCGCGGTGGAGCAGGCGTACGCCCTTCGGCCGGCCGGTGGTGCCGGAGGTGTAGACCAGCGTGGCCAGGTGGTCCGGGGTGATCTTGGCCGCGGTCTCCTCGATCACGTCCGGGTGGTCGGCGAGGTACTTGTCGCCGATGGCCGCGAGGTCGTCCAGACCGATGACCCGCTCGCCGTCGGTCTGACCGTCGAAGGTGATCACCTTGACGATCTCGGGCAGGTCGGCGGCCCTCTCGGCGATCTTGGCGAGCTGACCGTCGTCCTCGGCGAAGACGAAGCGGCACTCGGCGTCACCGAGGATGTAGGCGGTGTCGTCGACGTTGGTCGTCGGGTAGACCGTCGTGGTGGCGCCACCGGCGAGCATCACCGCGAGGTCGGCGATGATCCACTCGTAGCGGGTGGTCGAGGCGATGCCGACCCGCTGCTCGAGCTCGAGGCCGAGCGAGACGAGGCCCGCGGCGAGGCGGCTGGCCAGGTCGCTGGCCTCCTTCCAGGTCAGCGACTTCCACTCCTCTCCGCCTGCCTCGGTCGTCGAGCCGACCACGGGATAGCGGAACGCTTCCGCATTCGGGGTCGCCTTGACCCGGTTGAGGAAGTGAAGGGCGAAGTTCGCCGGCATCTCGTCGAGGAATGCGAGATCGATCGCGGACTGGGTCGGCATGATTCTCCTGGCCTGCAGTGTGTGCGTGGGGGGTGAACGGTGGGCGGTTAGCACGAGAGGGACCGCGCGGGGGACCCTAGACGCTGGAGCCGAGCCGCAACAGGGGGTTCCGCCGGAAATCTCGTGACCGAGATCACCACAGCCTACCCCGGAGTAGCTACGGGAGGTACGGCGATTTGAGGCCAAACGACGCGAGTCTGTAATCTTGACCGCAAGCGTGTTCGCGTAGGCCTCTCCCCTCTCATTTCCCCGAGGGGCCGGATTGAGAGCTCGCACCACCACACGTCGAAGCACTGGAGATCATTCACCCATGGCGAACATCAAGTCGCAGATCAAGCGCAACAAGCAGAACGAGAAGGCGCACGAGCGGAACAAGGCCGTCAAGAGCGAGCTCAAGACCGTCATCCGCAAGTTCCACGCCGCCGCTGAGGCCGGCGAGAAGGACGCGGCGGTCGAGACCGCCAAGGTCGTCGCCAAGAAGCTCGACAAGGCCGCCTCCAAGGGCGTCATCCACAAGAACCAGGCCGCCAACCGCAAGTCGGCGATCGCCAAGAAGGCTGCCTCCCTCTGAGGTAAGCCCCACCGAAGCCCCCGTCCTCCGCGACGGGGGCTTTCGCATTTGCCGAGGCGTCACTCACGTCGGCCGAGGCGTCACTCACGTCGGCCGAGGCGTCACTCACGTCGGCCGAGACGTCACTTAGCTGCCGTCTCGACCGACCGGACTGACGCCTCGACCGACCGGGGTGACGTCTCGACCGACCGGGGTGACGCCTCGGCGGGGTCAGCGCTGACGGAGAGCGGCGATCGTGAGGACGAGGCGCTCGAGCGTGTACGCCGGGTCGCTGGCGGCGCCCTTGAGGTCGGCGTCGGCTCGGGCGACCGAGCGGAGAGCCTCGCCGATGCCTTCGCGGGACCAGCCGCGGGCGAGGCCGGCGATGGACTTCTGCTTCCAGGGCGGGGTGCCGCTGTCGCGGATCCCGGCGACGTGGTTGGCGACCGTGCGCAACTGCCCTGCGACGGCGGAGAGGACGTAGACCGGGGAGGAGCCGGTGTCGAGCGCCCAGCGGATCTCCTCGAGGGCCTTGACCCGGTCGCCGGAGATGATCGCGTCCGCGATCACGTAGTTCTTCACCTCGGCGCGGCCACCGAAGTATTGCTTCACGTGCTCCAGGCCGAGCCGCTTCGCCTCGTTGTCGGAGGCGAGTTGGCTTGCCGCCGCCGACAGGGCGCGGAGATCCTGACCGACCGCCTGGATCAGGAAGTCGGCGCCCTCCTCGTCGATACTCCCGCCGTGCAGCCGCACCTCGGCCTTCACGAAGCTGCCGAACTCACGCGCCTTCAGCTCGACTGACTTGTGCTCGGTCACCTTCGGGAGCTTGCGGAGCTTGGCGAGCGTGCCGCTGCCCTTCTGCCCACCACCGTGGACGAGGACGAGCGCGACCTCCTCCGCGGGCATCCCGGCATAGTCCATCAGGCCCGCCACCGACTCGTCCGGCAGGTTCTCGAGGTTCCGGACGACGACGCACCTGATGCTCGAGAAGAGCGACGGTGCGCTCAGCTCGCCGAGCGTCGCCAGCGTCAGGTCGGCAGCGGTCGCCTCGGAGATCTCAGCCTCGGCGTCGTAGGCCTTGACCGCTGCCTTCGCGGCCGCGACCGTACGCTCCCCCAGGAACTCCTCCTTGCCGGTCACCAGCGTCACCCGACCCAGGACGTCGGAGGCCGAGAGGTTGCCGGTGGGGCTCGGTGCGGAGGCGGTGCGTGCCATGCTCAAACCCTCCCACACGGCACCGACACTTATCGCGTCACCACGGCGGCCTCACCTCCCGACTCGACGACCGCGACCGAGCCGTCGCGGTCGGTGCGGTAGACCTTGGTGCCGCTCTCCGCGAGCCCTTGGACCGTGGCGGTGGCCGGGTGGCCGTAGTCATTGCCGGCACCGACCGGGACGAGAGCGACCTGCGCCTGCAGCGTACGCAGCCAGTCGAGGTCCTGATAGCGCGAGCCGTGGTGGGGCACCTTGAGCACGTCGATGTCGAGCTCGGCCAGGTCGTCGGCGAGCCGGTCCTGACCCTCCGGCTCGATGTCGCCGGTCAACAGCAGACGCAGGCCTCGGGACTCGACGAGAAGAACCACGCTCGCGTCGTTGGCGGTGGAGCCGTCGCCGGGGCCGCGGGTGTCGGACTCGCCCGTCGGCCAGAGCACCTGGATCCGCACCTCACCGACGGTGGTCGTGGCCGCGTAGGGAGCCGGAACCGGCACCACCCCGGCCGCACCGGCGGTCTCCCCGAGGACGCGTACGCCCTCGGGCGGGTCCTGGAGCCGCGAGGTCCACAGCTCCCCGACCCGGCGGCCGGCGAAGACGCCCTCGACGCCGTTGACGTGGTCGGCGTGGAAGTGGGTGATCACGGCGAGCGGAACGTCTTCGATCTCGAGGCGGTCGAGACAGTCGTCGACGAGGTCCGGATCGGGGCCGGCATCCACCACGACGGCACTCCCCGGCCCGGTGTGCACCACCAGCGCGTCACCCTGTCCTACGTCGCACATCACGAGCACCCATCCCGGCGGCGGCCATCCCGGGGTCGGCAGCCGCACCAGCGCGACCGCGAGCAGCACCAGGCATCCGGCCAACCCGGTGACCGGATGCCGCAGGATCCGCGGCCCCAGGAAGGCGATGGCGACACAGACGACCACGAGCACCGCCAGGGCCAGCGGCCCGGTCGCCCAGCCGACCTCCGCGGTCGGCAGCCCGGCACCGAAGCGGGCGACCGCGATGATCCAGGCGACGCACCACGTCGCGATCGTGCCCGCGACCATGCCGAGCGGATCCCACACCAGCCCGAGCACACCTCCCAGGAGACCGAGCACCGTCGCCGGCGCGACGGCGGGCTCGACCAGCAGGTTGGCAAGCACCGCGACCAGGCTGACCTGGCCGGAGATGGCGGCGACCACCGGAGTGCAGGCCAGCTGGGCCGCTGCCGGGACCGCGATCGCCTCCGCACACCACTGCGGCATCCAACGCCGCAGAGCGTCGCGCCACGGTGGCCCGAAGAGCAGGATGCCGGCCGTGGCCAGGACCGAGAGGGTGAACCCGATCGAGGTCGCCAGCCCGGGGTCGATCAGCAGCAGCCCGATCACCGCCGCACCGAGCCCGCGCAGCGCTCGCTGGCGTCCGTTGTGCGTCATCGCCAGCAGTCCGACCGCACCCATCGCGGCCGCTCGCACCACGCTCGGCTCGGTGCGGGCGAGCACGATGAACCCGAGGATGCCGAGCACCCCGACGGCGTACAGCCCTCTCCCCCGCACCCCGGCCCAGCGCGCGACGATGAGCAGGAATCCCACCACCAGGGTCAGGTTGGTGCCGGAGACCGCGAGCAGGTGGGTCAGACCGGTCGTGCGGAAGTCGTCCGCGAGGTCGTCGGAGAGACCGGTGTCGTCACCGTCGACCAGCGCCGGAACCAATGCCGCCTGGTCCGCTGGCCGGTGCGCCACCGCATCCCGGATCGAGCCACGCAGCTTCTCGGAGGCTCGCCACCAGATCCCCGGACCCGCGACGACTCGCGGCTGCCCCGCGATCAGCAGCGCCGACTCCTCGTGCGAGTCGCTGTCCCCCAGGCGGCCGGTCGTCGACACCGTCGCCCCGAGCGGAATGTCTGCCCAGGCGTCGCCGCCGAGCACGACCACCGGCGTACGCAGCCGGTAGACCACCCCGCGGCCCCTGATCTCTCGCACGCTGGCGCGCCGGAGCTGGTACGTCCTGTGCTGACCTGTCACCTCCTTCGGGTCGGTGGTGACGGTGGCGACCACCCGCACCTGCGCCTTGCGCGCGGCCAGGTCCGCCACCGGGTTGTCGCTGACCCGGGCGGCGTGCAGCCCCGCGACGACGGCGGTTCCGGCGACCATCAGTGCCAACGCCAGCGCCGTCGGGCAGCGCTTCCGAACGGCCCATCCACCGCCGATGCCGAGGAACGCGGCGAGGAGCACGAGCAGAACCACATCGGACCGTCCGCCGGCCACCACCACCGGCCCGGCCAACGCCCCCGCCCACGCACCGGCTCCGAGAAGCGGCAGCCGCAGGTCGTTCACAACGTGACCAGCGGTGCCAGCGAGTCGTAGGTCTTCGGTCCGATCCCGTCGACCTCGAGCAGCTCGTCGACGGAGGTGAACGCGCCGTTGGTGGTGCGCCAGTCGATGATCGCCTGCGCTGTCACCGGCCCCACTCCGGGCAACGTCTCCAGCTCCTCCAACGAGGCGGAGTTGAGGCTCACCCCCGCCCCTGGCGCACCAGCCGCCGGGGCGCCAGAGCCGGGCGCCGCGACGCCACCTCCCCCGTTGGGCGCACCGACCACGATCTGCTGACCGTCGCTGAGCAGAGCAGCGAGGTTGAGCCCGGCGAGCTGCTTGTGGGAGGCCCCGCCGGCAGCCTCGACGGCATCCACCACCCGGGAGCCGACCGGCAGCACGACGATGCCGGGCTTCGGCACCTTGCCCTCGACGTCGACCGTCACCGTCCCGGCCGACGCCCCGCCCGACGGCATCGCGGGCGTGCTCCCGGGCACCACCGAGGCGGTCGGCAGCGCGACCAGTGGGGAGGCCGAGGGCGAGGCCCGGGCGGCCGGCACCACCTCCGGGTCGGCGCGGATCATCCACCAGCAGGCCACCGCCAACCCGGCGACCAGCACCAGCGAGACGACGACGAGATGCCAGGGGCCGAGGCTCACCCGCCCACGCAGCGGCTCGGGCAGCACCGCATCAGGCGAGATCACGACCTGACGCCGAGACGCGTGGCGTCCCGGGACCGGCACCAACGGATCCAGCTCCGCGGTGTCGGTCGCTCTCGGCCCGTCCCACCACGGCGGCTGCCAGTCCTCCTCGCCCTCGTCCTCCTCCCCCGGCGGCTCCAGCTCGGCGCGCAGCTGCTCCAGCCGCCGGGCGACGGCGTCGGCGTGATCAGAGGTCGGTCGGGTCCGCATGACGCCGAAGCTATGCGCCCGCACCGACAGTTCCGAGCGCGTTCTCAGCGCCTGTGGAGAACCCGATCCTCAACCGTCCCTGTGGACGGTAACCGGCCCAGAATCAAGCCCAGAATCAGAGCTTGGGCCCCACCACGACCGCCACACACCCCGGCCCGACATGCGCACCGAGCACCGCGCCCAGCACTCCGACGCGTACGTCGCCGTTGATCTTGCCGTTCAGCTCGGCGGAGAGTCCCTTGCTCATCGCGGCCGCCCGGTCGGGGCTGCCCAGGTGAGCGACGACGATCTCGACGGCGTCCGCGTCCTCGCCCGCCTCGACCCCGAGCGCCTGCAGCCGCGCGATCGCCCGCTCAGCCGTACGCACCCGCTCGTGCGGCACGACCCGCCCGTCCTCGATCGTGAGCAGCGGCTTGACCGCGAGCGCCGTCCCGAGCAGGGCGGCAGCGGCTCCGATCCGCCCACCCCGGCGCAGGTACTCGAGCGTGTCGACGTAGAAGTAGGAACGAGTGGCGGCGACCCGCGCCAGCGCGGCCTCGCGCGCCTCGGCAGCAGTTCCGCCGCGCCCGGCCACCTCCGCGGCAGCCAGGACCGCGAACCCGACCCCGGGTCCGACCTGCCGCGTGTCCACGGTGGTCACCGGCACCGGAGCCTCCCGCGCCGCGAGCATCGAGGACTCGCATGTCGCACTCAGCTCCGCGGAGAGGTGGATGGAGACGATCTCCTCGAAGCCCTGCGCCGCGAGCTTTTCGTAGACCTCCGCCAGCAGCGCCGGCGAGGGCCTCGAGGTCGTCACCGTCTTGTGCGCCGCCAACGCCGTCAGCAGCGCCTCGGGCGACGTCTCCTCCACCCCGTCGTCGTACGACGTCCCATCCACGATCACCTGCAACGGCACCGATGTGATCAGCTCCGTGGCATCCCCGAGATCGGATGGAAGCATCGCGGTCGAGTCGGTCACGATCGCTACCCGGGCCATGTCAGAAGCCTACAGATCGACCCATCGCCTCGACAGCGCGAGCCGAGCCGATCAGACGACGATGTTGACGAGCTTCGGCGCGCGGACGATGACCTTGCGGACGGTCTGGCCCTCGATCGCGGCCGCGATCGTCGGGTCGGCCAGCGCGGCGGCCTCCAGGTCGGCCTCGGAGATCGAGGGCGAGACCTCCAGGCGCGCACGCACCTTGCCCTTGATCTGCACGACCGCCGTCACCGAGTCCTCCACGAGCAGGTGGGGCTCGACCGTCGGCCACGCAACCCGCGCAACCGTCGGCTCGTGCCCCAGACGCTCCCACATCTCCTCGGCGGTGTAGGGCGCGACCAGCGAGAGCAGGATCGCGACCGTCTCCGCGGCCTCACGTACGGCGGGGTCGGCGGGACCGACACCGGAGTCGATCGCCTTCCGGGTCGCGTTGACCAGCTCCATCACCCGAGCCACCACCACGTTGAACCGGTAGGACTCGATCAGCTGCTCGGCCTCGGCGACGGTCTTGTGAGTCGTACGCCGCAGCGCGACGTCCCCACCGGAGACGTCGACACCCGGGGACGACGTCACGTCTCCGGCCAGGCGCCAGGCTCGCTGCAGGAACTTCACCGAACCCGCCGGCGAGACGTCGGCCCAGTCGATGTTGTCCTCGGGCGGGGAGGCGAAGACCAGCGTCAGCCGGGTCGCGTCGACGCCGAACTCCTCCAGCACGTCCGACAGGTTCACACCGTTGCCCAGCGACTTCGACATCTTCTTGCCACCGTTGATGACCTTGCCCTGAGACAGGTACGCCGAGAACGGCTCGTCCCAGTCGATCAGGCCGATGTCGCGCAGCGCCTTGGTGAAGAAGCGGGCGTACATCAGGTGCAGCACAGCGTGCTCGTCGCCGCCCAGGTAGAAGTCGACCGGGCCCCACTCGCGTGCCAGCTCCGAGGAGAACGCCTGGGTCTCGTCGGTCGGCGACAGGTAGCGCAGGAAGTACCACGACGAGTCGACGAAGGTGTCCATCGTGTCCGAGTCACGTGTGGCCGGACCACCACACTTCGGGCAGGTGACGTTGACCCACTCCGAGGCCGCGGCCAGCGGCGAGACGCCCTTGGGCTTCAGGTCGGCGCCCTTCAGCTCCGGCAGCTGCACCGGCAGCTGGGCCTCAGGAACCGGCACCTCACCGTCGACCGGGCAGTGGATGATCGGGATCGGCGCGCCCCAGTAGCGCTGCCGCGACAGCAGCCAGTCACGCAGCCGGTAGTTGATCGTGCCCTTGCCGTGGCCCTCGGCCTCCAGCTTCTCGATGATCTTGTGGATGCCGCTCGCCTTGTCGGCGACGCCCTCCAGCTCCGGCGAGTTCACGTACGCACCGTCACCCGCGGTCGCGACGAACGTCTCCTCGGGGTTGTCCGCGCCCGGCACGTCGACCACGCGGCGCACCGGCAGCGAGAACGCCTTGGCGAAGTCCAGGTCGCGCTGGTCGTGGGCCGGGACGGCCATCACGGCGCCGGTGCCGTAGTCGGCCAGCACGTAGTCGGCCGCCCACACCGGGATCTGCTCGCCGTTGACGGGGTTGGTCGCGGTGACGCCCAGGTCGACACCGGTCTTGGGACGGTCGGTCGCCAGGCGGTCGATGTCGGAGGCCTTGCGTACGTCCTCCAGGTAGCCCTCCAGCGCAGCAGCCTGCTCCGGGGCCACGATCTCCTTGGCCAGGTCGGCATCGGCGGCGACGACCATGAAGGTCGCGCCGTACAGCGTGTCGGGACGGGTCGTGAAGACCGTCACCGTCCGCTTCTCACCAGAGGTCAGCGAGATCTCGAAGTCGACGTGCGCGCCCTCGGACCGGCCGATCCAGTTGCGCTGCATGTTGACGACCTTGCCGATCCAGGTGTCCTGCAGCTGGTCCAGGCCGTTGTAGAGCTCCTCGGCGTAGGCCGTGGTCTTGAAGTACCACTGCGTCAGGTCACGCTTGGTGACCACCGCGCCGCAGCGCTCGCACTCGCCGTTGACGACCTGCTCGTTGGCCAGCACCGTCTGGTCGTTGGGGCACCAGTTGACCGGCGACTTCTTGCGGTAGGCCAGGCCGGCCTCGTACAGCTTCAGGAAGATCCACTGCGTCCACTTGTAGTACTCCGGGTCGGAGGTGTGCAGACGGCGCGACCAGTCGAAGGAGATGCCGTAGCGCTTGAACGACTCCGCCTGGGTCTCGATGTTGGCGTAGGTCCAGCCGGCGGGGTTCTCGTTGCGCTTGATCGCGGCGTTCTCGGCAGGCAGGCCGAAGGAGTCCCAACCGATCGGGTTCAGGACGTCGAAGCCCTTCAGCCACCAGTAGCGGGCCAGCACGTCGTGCAGGGCGGTCACCTCGGCGTGGCCCATGTGCAGGTCACCCGACGGGTAGGGGAACATCGTGAGCGCGTAGCGCTTCTCGGCCCCCTCGCGCTGGCCCGCCTTGAACGGCTCCAGCTTCTCCCAGATGGGGCGCCACTTGTCCTGCAGCTCGGTGACGTCGTACGTCGCGTGCTCGGCCTGCTCCTGCGTCATTGGTCTTTCGTCCTTGTCGAGTGTCGTGCGTCAAGACTGCTTCTGGAACGATCCCTAGAAATAAGAAGGGCCCCTCACATGGAGGGGTAGCCGCGTGACCGGGGTGTGTCCCTCAGGGTCAGCGCGGCTGCCTAAGAAGCAGGACAGACATCTGCATGTGTCCAGGGTAGCCGACCACCGCCGCCATCGTCATACGCAGCCCGGCCATACCCCCGCGCGCGGCGCCGGTGACAGGGTCGAAGTCCTCTAGAAAGGCACTTTCGATAGTCCATGAGTTCTGCCCTGCGGATCGACCGACAGAAAATATCGCCGGAGGGGCTCTCACCTATTGCGACGACAAGTTCGAGCGTGCCAAACTGGCGACGCTCCGCTGCTCGTGATGTCGGTCGTGAATGAGGACCCCCCCATCTCATCCAAGGAACGCTCCGAGCAGCGGAGTCCAAGTTTTAGGGCACTCTCGCGCGCCAGGCCGGGGTCCCGTGCTTGCTCTCGACCAGCGCCGCGGCCTCGTCGATCGTGGCCTGATCCAGGCCGACGTACGCCGCTCCGAAGCTCTGCTCGAACTCCGAGAGCAGGGCGTCGATGACCTTCTTGCGGCTCAGCCCGGTCTGAGAACGGATGGGGTCGACGCGCTTGGCGGCGCTCCGAGTGCCCTTGTCGGACATCTTCTCCCGGCCGATCCGGAGCACCTCGAGCATCTTGTCGGCGTCGATGTCGTAGGCCATCGTGACGTGGTGCAGGACGCCGCCGGGGATCCGCTTCTGCGCGGCGCCGGCGATCTTGCCGACCGGCGAGGCGATGTCGTTGAGACCGGCGTAGGCGGCCTCGATGCCGACGCTGCGCAGGCCGCGCAGCACCCACTCGTCGAGGAAGGCGTAAGACTCCTGGAAGGACATGCCGGCCACGAGCGTGTCGGGGACGGCGAGGCTGTAGGTGATGGTGTTGCCCGGCTCGATGAACATGGCGCCGCCACCCGAGATGCGGCGTACGACCTCGATGCCGTGACGCTCGGCGGCGGCCTCGTCGACCTCGTTGGAGATCGACTGGTAGCTGCCGATCACGACCGCGCTGCTGGCCCAGTCCCAGAACCTCAGGTTGGGGGCGCGGCGGCCCTCGGCGACCTGGCGGACGATGACCTCGTCGAGCGCCATCTGCATCCGCGGCGACAGCGGCCCGGTCTCCACGATCTCGAGGTCGAGGTCGTCCCAGGTCGTGGCCCGGCCCAGCGCCCGCAGCACCGTCAGGGCGACGTCGCGGGTGCCGAAGCCGACCAGCTCGGCATCACGGGCGGCGACGTCGAGCACCGCGGTCAGCTGGTCGAGGGAGGCGTCGACCGACTGCCCCTCCAGCGCTTCGGTCAGCCAGTTCAGCGCCTCGTCGGGTTCCAGGAAGAAGTCGCCCGAGAGGACGACGTCGATGATCGTGTCAGCGGAGACTGTCGCGTCGACGACGACCAGCTTGCCGCCGCGTACCTTCCGCTCGCCATGCACTCTTTCGCTCACGATCTCTCAACGCCGTGACCGCGACGATTCATCCCGTCGAGACGTCACCCCGGTCGACCGAGACGTCACCCCGGTCGACCGAGACGTCGCCCCCGTCGGCCGAGACGTCACCAACTGCCCACTCGGCCGACGCAACTGACGCTTCGGCCGACCTACTTGACGCCTCGGCAGGGGTTCCTCAGACGGCCGCGCCGCAGGAGCCGGCGGTGTCGGCGAGACGGGTCAGGCCGGCGGGGCCTACGAGCGGGCGCGGGTCCTCGGCGAGCGTCCAGGCCCCGTCGACGAGGACGTAGTCGCCTCGGACGTCACCCGCGAGAAGAGCACGTACGCCGGCCACCAGCCGGTCCACGTCGGCGACCGAGGTGCCGATCCCGATGCTCGCGCGGACCGCGCCGCCGGTGAGCCCGAGACGCTTGAGGAGCGGCTGGGCGCAAAAGCGGCCGTCACGTACGCCCAGGCCGTGCTCGGCGGAGAGGTAGGCCGCGACCCGGCCGGGCTCGATCCCGTCGACCGTGAACGTGACGACCCCGACCGGCTCCTCGGAGTCAGGCCACAAGCGCAGGACGTCGACACCCTCCAGCTCGGACAGGCCGGCCACGAGACGCCCCCTCAGTGACGCCTCGTGGCGGTCCAGCTCGGCGGGCTCGAGGCCGCCGAGAGTCGTACAGGCAGCGGCCAGGGCGGCGGCGCCGATGACGTTGGGCGTGCCGCCCTCGTGGCGTGCCGGGGCGGGCTGCCACGTCGTTTCGCCCACCTCGACGTCGTCGACGGCCCCTCCCCCGGCGAGATAGGGAGTTCCGACGTCGAGCCAGTCGCGGCGCCCGACCAGGGCGCCGGCGCCGTAGGGGGCGTAGAGCTTGTGGCCGGAGAGGACGACGTAGTCGGCACCGGTGGCGGCGAGCGAGAAGTGGCGGTGGGCGAGCAGCTGGGCGCCGTCGACGAGGACCCGGGCGCCGTGGGCGTGGGCAAGGGTGACGATCTCCCCGACCGGCAGTGCCTCGCCGGTGACGTTGGAGGCGCCGGTGATCGCGACCAGGGCGAAGGTGCCCCGGGCCAGCTCACCGGCGAGGGCGTCGATGGTGCCGGCGAGAGTGTTCTGGCCGGCGACCACGGTGACGCCGGCCTCGACGCGGCGCCACGGGAGCAGGTTGGCGTGGTGCTCGATGTCGAGGACGAGCACCCGGCCGGGTACGCAGCCGGCCAGCAGGTTCACCGAGTCGGTGGTGTTGCGGGTGATGACGGTGACGTCGTCCTCGCGGGCGCCGACATAGGCGCCGATGGTCGCGCGCGACTCCTCGTAGAGGGCGGTCGAGACCTGGGACAGGTAGCCGGCGCCGCGGTGGACCGAGGCGTACCAGGGCAGGACCTCGGCCACCCGGTCGGCCACGCTCTGCAGCGCCGGTGCCGAGGCGGCGACATCCAGGTTGGCGTACGTCGTGGTCGTTCCGTCCAGCAGCGGGACCTGCGTGTTCGAGCCGACGAGCGGAAGCAGGGACATGGGGGCACCCTTCGGGTCATGGCTCCCCAGGGCTGCCCGGCGAAGCACGCGCTTGCCCGCGCCACCTCGGCGAGGGCCTGGTCGTCACCCGGAGCACCCCACCGCGTGGGAGGGTTGCCCGCCAGCAAGCCGGGGCTTCGCGCTGGCAGTCGTGACCTTCGCCGAAGATCGTGCCCGAGACCGCGTCAGCCCACCAACTCGACGTCTCGATCAGTGGACACTGATCTCACATCACGGACGCCCTTCCCAGGGCTTGCCGCCGCCTCCCCATCCGCCCCCACCGTCACCCTCGCAGGTGCCGAAGAACTCCGAGACCGGGTCGCACTCCTCGCCGTCGTCCTCCTCCGGGGGAGCGGGCGGAGCGATCAGCTCCTCCTCGTGCCCGGTCTCGGGATCCTGGCCGTCGACGTAGACGGGCTCGGGGAAGTTCTCGACCTCCTTGCCCTCCATGGCCTTCGCCATGATGGCCGCCCAGGTCTCGGTGGGATAGTCGGCGCCGAAGTAGGACGGCATCCAGCCGCCGTCGAGCTTCCCCTCGCCGTTGCCGCGTGAGTAGCGCACGGCGGTGGCGATCTGCGGGGTGAACCCGACGAACCACGACGAGCAGACGTACTGCGCGCTGGTGCAGGTGCCGGTCCCGGTCTTGCCGGCCACCGGGCGGCCGATGCTCTGAGCCTTCTGGCCGGAGCCGCTCTGCACCACACCCTGCATCGCGTACGTCACGTCGGCGGCGATGTCCTCGGAGATCGCGTGCCGGGCGTTCTTCCGGCCGTTCCAGCTGTAGAGGACGTTGCCGGCGCGGTCGCGGACCTTCTTCACCACGTGTACGTCGTGGCGGTAGCCGCCGTTGGCGATCGTGGCGTAGGCGTTGGCCATGTTGATCGGGCTGACATTGGCGCGGCCGAGGGCGATCCGGTCGTCGGTCTGGTGGTCGAAGTCGGTGGTGGTGCTGGGGATCCCCGGGAACTTCGGGTCCGCCTTCGCCGGGGCGACCCCCGCGGCGACCGCGGTGTCGTAGATCGCCTTGCGGCCCTCCTCGGGGCCACCCATCGACTCGGTCATGTCGATGTAGGCCGTGTTCACCGACTGCTCCATCGCCTTGAGCATGGTGATGTGCTGGCCGTAGTCCATCCCGTCCGCGATCCCGGCCTGCTCACCCTCGTTGACCACCTCGGAGCCGGCGTAGGTCGTGAACGGCGAGTCGCCGGCCCACGTCGAGTTCAGCGAGTAGCCCTTCGCGATCGCCGCCGCGGTGGCGAAGGCCTTCATCGTCGACCCGGCGTGACCACCGGTCGCGGCCCAGTTGTGCTGGCTGTCGAGGTAGTCCTGGCCACCGTAGAAGCCGAGCAGCGCACCGGACTCGACATCGACCGAGGCGGTCGCCACGTGCAGGGCGTTCTTCTGCTCGGGGTCGCCCTTGACGTACGCCTTCCGGTTCTTCGGCTTCACGGTCTTGGCCGCGGTCGCCGACGCCTTCATGACCTTGGGCGAGAGAGTCGCGGTGATCCGGAGGCCACCGCTGTCGATCTTCTCCTCGGTGAACAGCGGCTTGCCGTCGGCGCCCTTCAGGCCGAGCAGCTCGGCCTTGATCATGGTGAGCGCATGGCCGCGCTGACCGCCGAGCCGGATCGGCACCGTCTTCGCGGGGAACTTCGGCAGCGCGTCCTTCACCTTGTCGGCGTCGGCCTGCTTCAGGTAGCCGAGGTCGACCATGCCGGAGAGGACGTACTGGTAGCGGCCGAGCAGCTTCTCCTCGCCACGGAAGGTGCTGCTGGCGGGGTCGAAGCCGGCGGGGTTGTTGAGGATGGCCGCGAGCGCCACCGTCTCCCGCAGCGAGAGGTCCTTGGTGGACTTCGCGAAGTAGGCCTTCGCGGCCGCCTCGATGCCGTAGGCGCCGCGGTTGAAGTAGATCGTGTTGAGGTAGTCGGTGAGGATCTGGTCCTTGCTCTTCTGCCTGGTCAGCTTCAGGGCGATGACCGCTTCCTTCAGCTTGCGGGAGTAGGAGCGCTCGGCGCTGAGGTAGTAGTTCTTGACGTACTGCTGGGTGATCGTGGAGGCACCGCCGGAGGTGCCCTCGGTGGTGTTGGAGAAGGCAGCCCGCACGATGCCCTTCACGTCGACGCCGCTGTTCTCGTAGAACGTACGGTCCTCGGCGGCCACCACGGCGTGCTTGACGGTCTCCGGGATCTCGTCGGCCTCGAGCTTGATCCGGTTCTGGTCGCCGTCCTGGTAGCGGCCGAGCTCGGTCTTGCCGTTGCCGTAGTAGACGAAGGAGGTCTCGACCTCGAACGCGGCGTTGGGGTCCGGCACCGCGATCCGGTTGTAGGCCACGATCGCCGTCACCGACCCGATCAGGGCGATCGCCAGGAACCCGACCAGCGCCACCTTCGCCGTGACCTTCCCCCAGCGGCGCCAGGTCGTGGCCGGTGGACGACCGCCGGCGCTCCTGGATCCGGTGCTCCGGGTGGCCCACCTCTCGGCTGCCCAGGCCTTGGCCGGCTCGAGCTTGGCGAGCAGGTCGCGGGCCGCGGACGGCTTGGGATCCGCCCGACGCGCACCCGGTCGGCTGGGCACGACCCGAGGGGGCTCGGGCGCGATCCGAGGACCCTGCGCGGTGGGCGGAGGAGGCGGTCGCCACGACGGCGGCGGGCCGGTCGGACCCTTCGGAGGCTCGGCGCTCCGGTGTTCCATTGCTCCACCTGACCTAGGCGACTGACTGCGGCGGCCGTTGATCCTACCCGGGTGGGTATGACAACGGAGGCCGACCCCACAAGGGGCCGGCCTCCGTGTCAGTCGTACGCCGCGGCGTACGGCCTCAGATCACTTCTTGAGGTCGAAGCGGTCGTTCTCCATGACCTTGACCCACGCCTTGACGAAGTCGTTGACGAACTTCTCCTTGGCGTCGTCGGCACCGTAGACCTCCGCCAGGGCGCGGAGCTCGGAGTTGGCACCGAAGACCAGGTCGACGCGGGAACCGGTCCAGCCGTTGGTGCTGGTGTAGGTCGTCTCGTCGGCGGACGGGGTCCACTGCTGGTCGTAGTCGAGCAGGTTGACGAAGAAGTCGTTCGTCAGCACGCCCGGGGTCTTGGTGAAGACACCGAGGTCGGAGCCGTCCCAGTTGTTGCCGAGCACACGCAGGCCGCCGACCAGAACCGTGGCCTCGGGGGCCGAGAGGCCGAGGAGGCTCGCCCGGTCGAGGAACAGGAACTCGGTGGGGAGGTTGAGGAACCCGGAGTCGTAGTTGCGGAAGCCGTCGGCGACCGGCTCGAGCCAGGCGAAGTTCTCGACATCGGTCTGCTCCTGGGTCGCGTCGACGCGGCCGGCGGAGAACGGGACCGTGACGTCCTGGCCCGCGGCCTTGGCGGCCAGCTCGATGCCCACGCCACCGGCGAGGACGAGCACGTCGGCGAAGGAGACACCGGTCGCGGCCGCGATCTCCTCGTACTTCGCGAGGACCGGCTTGAGCTCCTCGGGCTGGTTGACCTTCCACGAGATCTGCGGCTCGAGCCGGATACGACCGCCGTTGGCGCCACCGCGGTGGTCGGACGTACGGTGCGTGGCCGCCGCCTTCCACGCGGTGGAGACCAGCTGCTGCACGCTCAGACCGGACTCGGCGATGGCCGCCTTGGCTGCGGAGATCGCGGCCTCGTCGGTCGCGCCGCCCTCGGCCGGGAGCGGGTCCTGCCAGAGCAGGTCCTCGGCCGGGACCTCGGAGCCGACGTAGCGGCTCTTCGGACCCATGTCGCGGTGGGTCAGCTTGAACCAGGCACGGGCGTACGCGTCGGAGAAAGCCTCCTGGTCGTCCCTGAACCGGCGGGAGATCTCGTCGAACTCCGGGTCCACCCGCAGCGCCAGGTCGGAGGTGAGCATGCGCGGCTCGCGCTTGCCCTCACCGTGCGCCTCGGGGACCATGTCGGAGCCCGCGCCGTTCTTCGGACGCCACTGCTTGGCGCCGGCAGGCGACTCGAACAGCTCCCACTCGTAGGCGTAGAGGATGTGGAAGAACTCGTTGTCCCAGCGGGTCGGGTGGTAGGTCCAGGTGACCTCGAGGCCCGAGGTGAGTGCGTCCGCGCCGACACCGGTGCCGTGGCCGTTCTTCCAGCCGATGCCCTGGTTCTCCAGCGGCGCGGCCTCCGGGTCGGGGCCGACCAGATCGTCGGGGTGGGCACCGTGGGTCTTGCCGAAGGTGTGGCCACCGGCGATGAGGGCGACGGTCTCCTCGGAGTTCATCCCCATGCGGCGGAAGGTCTCCTTGATGTCCACCGCGGACTTCATCGGGTCGGGCTCGCCGTTGGGGCCCTCCGGGTTGACGTAGATCAGACCCATCTGGACAGCGGCCAGCGGCGCCTGCAGGTCGCGGTCGCCGGTGTAGCGCTCGTCGTCGAGCCAGACCTTCTCCGGACCCCAGTAGATGTCGTCGTCGGACTCCCAGACGTCCGCGCGACCACCCGAGAAGCCGAAGGTCTTGAAGCCGCCCTCCTCCATGGCCACGTTGCCCGCCAGGACCATCAGATCGGCCCAGGAGAGGTTCTTGCCGTACTTCTTCTTGACCGGCCACAGCAGACGACGGGCCTTGTCGAGGGAGACGTTGTCCGGCCAGGAGTTGAGCGGCGCGAAACGCTGCTGGCCACGCCCGGCGCCACCGCGACCGTCGTGACTGCGGTAGGTGCCGGCGGCGTGCCACGCCATCCGGACGAAGAGCCCGGCGTAGCTACCGAAGTCAGCCGGCCACCAGTCCTTGGAATCGGTCATGACCGCGGCGATGTCCGCCTTGACGGCAGGCAGGTCCAGGGACTCGAAAGCCTTCGCATAGTCGAAGTCCTCGCCCATCGGGTCGCTCACAGGGGCGTCCTTGGCGAGAATCTTCAGGTTGAGCTTGTTCGGCCACCACTCCTGGTTGGCACTGCCGGCGGTGGGGTGAACGCGGCCTGCGTTCATCACCGGGCACTTGCTCACGGCCTCTTCAGACATGAGATTCCTATCCGTTTCTGATCGGACTGGCTGCTGCCAGACGCTGTGATTCACATGTGTTGCGCCGGCCGATGACGAGCTCAGCCGGCGCGGGCTCTACCCCTGGGACAGCCTGCAGTCCGCGCAGGTGCCCCAGTAGATGACCTCGGCCTCATCGACCGTGAAGCCGTTGTCATCAGATGCCGTCAGGCAGGGCGCATGGCCGACAGCGCAGTCGACGTCGGCGATCGCCCCGCAGGAGCGGCAGACCACGTGGTGGTGGTTGTCCCCGACCCGGGTCTCATAACGAGCCACCGAGCCGGACGGCTGGATGCGACGTACGATCCCGGCCGCCGAGAGGGCGGCGAGGGAGTCGTAGACGGCTTGATGGGAGACGTCCGGAAGCCGCTCGCGCACCGCTCCGAGGATGGTCTCGGTGTCGGCGTGCGCGTTCTCGGTGACGGCCCCCAGAACGGCCACTCGCGGGCGAGTGACGCGCAGGGAGGCACCTCTCAGCAACTGTTCGTAGTCCGCGTTCCCCACGCCTCAGACACTACGCCAATTCTTGAATGAGTCAAGAAACGGCGAGGAAATTTCTGACGGAAATCAATCCAGTTTCACGGTCTCCGGAGACTCCGGAGCCGGACGGGTCGCGAAGCGGCCGGCCATCACCGGGATCAGCACCGAGATCGCCAGCGGGATGACGAACATCGAGCGCTCCCCGAAGACCTCGGCGACCGCGGCGATCAGGGAGGCGGCGGCGAGATAGCCGGCGTAGTTGGCGAGGTTGACCCGGGCGATCGCGTCCTCGGCGTTGTCCGGGGAGATGTGCGCGGCGGCGACGAAGGACTGCGGCGGGACCATCGCCAGGCTGCCGCCGAGCACGGCGAAGCCGACCGCCGCCACGCTCCAGTGCGGGGCGACGACGATCAGCACCAGCGCACCGACCCCGACGATGCCGCCGGTCCGGATCACCCGCTCGGGACCGAAGCGGGCGACGAGGCGGTCTCCGGGGAGGCGTACGGCCAGGAGCACCAGCTGATAGGCGGCGTAGATCGCCGGTGCGACCGCCGCCGCGGCCCCGAGTCCGTCGACGACATAGATCCCGCCCCAGGCGGAGGCCGCCGAGTCGATGAACCACATCGCGAACGTCGGCACCGCGACCAGGAGGAGGGGCAGCCACGGCAGCTGGACCTTGGGGCGCTGCGTACTGCTGGCTCGATGCTCCGCCGCGTCGACCGCCTCCGGCGGCAGCAGGAGCCGGAACGTGGCGAGGTTGGCGGCCAGGCCGATGGCGGCAATGGGGATCATGTCCAGACCCAGAGGTACGCCGAGGGCGATCGTCGCGGTCGCATAGACGGCGCCGAGGACGGCCGCCGCGCTCCACATCGCGTGGAACCCGTTCATCAGCGGACGTCCGTACGCGTCCTGAGTGGCCGTGCCCTGCATGTTCATGGAGGCGTCGACGCCGCCGAGAAAGAAGCCGTAGACGCCGTTGAGCACCAGCAGCGTCACCATCGTCGGCGCGAAGGCGGGTGCGACCGCGGCCAGTGAGGCCCCGCCGAGCATCAGCGAGAGGGTCGCGGCGCTGCCGATCCTGGTGGCGAGGTGACCCGCGACGACACTGCCGATCGCCCCGACCGCGGTGGTGATGCCGAGCACCACGAACACGTCGCCGGCGCTGAGGTCGAGCTTCGTCGCGATCGACTCGAGCCTGGTGATCAGCGAGGCGAAGGTCAGTCCCTGGATCGCGAAGGCGACGAACACCGCCATCCGGGCCAGCTGGAGTCGGGTCATGGACGCGAAGTCTGCACCTTCACGTCGCGTTGGTCGAGCGTTTCAGGATCGCCCTCGCTGGTTGAGCCGCCGTCGCGAGGAACGAGCGACGGCGTGTCGAAACCAACACAGTCCCCGATGGCGCTCGAAGCGACCGTGTTGGTCTCGACACGCTCGCTGGCGCTCGCGGCTCGACCAGCGGCGCAACAGGGTCAGTTGCCCTTCAGTAGGCCGTCGAGGATCTTCTCGCCGTCCTTGCCGTCACCCTTGCTCAGGCTGTCGAACTCCTCGCGGAGCTGCTCCATCTCGCGCTTGGCGCTCTCGCCCTTCTCGACGAGGTCGCGGATCTGCTGGATCTGGTCCTCCCACTCCTGGGACTGGCCCTCGTCGATGACGTTCCAGCCCTCGAGGTTCTCGCGCCAGCGGTCGAGCCGGTCGAGACGGTTGAGGGTCTTGTTGTCCGACTGGTCGACGGGCTCGTCGGCCGAGTTGTCGGTGTTGTCGGAGCTGTCGGTGTTGTCGTCCGCGGTGTTGGAGTCGTCGGAGCTCTGGGACGGCTGGGCCTCAGCGGGAGAGGGCTCGTAGGCGGCCAGCCAGGAGGCGGCGAAGACGCACGCGATCACGATCGCCACCGCGCCGAGGAGACGGCCGGTCGGGAACTTCCGCAGCGACCTCGGGCGCGGCCCGCGGGCCGGAGGCGGGGTGCCAGGACTGGGCAGGACGCCGGTGCGGGAGTTGGCCAGCGCCATCGGCTCGTCGAGCGGGCGCGGCGCCATCGCCTGGGTCGGCCGCGGCGCCTGCCCGGCGGAGAGCCGGTCAGTGGCGTCGGGGTCGGCACCGCTGAGGACATAGCCGAGCTCGTGACCGACCTGGTCCATCGAGGGCCGGGCGGCCGGGTTCTTGTCGAGCATCCGGGTGGCCAGCCGAGCCAGGGGCGCGGGCACAGCCCGGAAGTCGGTGATCCGCGGCACCGGCTCGCTGAGGTGCATGTGCAGGATCTTGACCGGGTGCGGCGCGGAGTAGGGCACCTTGCCGGTGAGCATCTCGAAGAGCACGCAGCCGAGCGAGTAGACGTCGGCGGGCGGCCCGACCGGGTCGCCGGAGGCCTGCTCGGGCGAGAGGTAGGACGGGCTGCCGATCACATGGCCCGTCTGGGTCAGCCCGGCGTCGACCCCCGTCATGGCGTACGCGATGCCGAAGTCGAGCACGGTCAGCCGGCCGTCACCGTCGAACATGAGGTTGGCCGGCTTGATGTCGCGGTGCACCACACCGGCCCGGTGGGCCGCGCCGAGCGCGCCGGCGACCTGGCGGGTGTATTCGACCGCCATGTCGACCGGCATCGGGCCACGCTGCTGCAGCGGCTCCGCCAAGGTGGGCCCGGGCAGCAGCTCCATCACCAGGAAGACGTCGTTGTCGTCGCTGCCGGCGTCGAAGATCTTGACCACGTCGTCGTGGACGACCCGGGCGGTCGAGAGCGACTCACGGCGGAACCGCTCGGCCATCGTGGGGTCGTCCACGTCCCGCATCAGCTTCACCGCGACATCGCGGTCGAGGACGGTGTCACGCGCCCGCCAGACCTCGCCCATGCCGCCGGCTCCGAGCAAGGTGAGGAGCCGGTAGCGGCCGGCGATCGGGGGAAGCTCGTCCATGCCGGAAATTATGCCGGGGTCACCCAGGAGTCGAAGAGCGGGATGCCCTCCCAGGCTCCCCCGCGTGCGATCGCCACCACCGCGTGCGGCCGGTCGAACCTCAGGTCGATCTGCCGCACCGTCGTCTCGCGCGGTGCCGCGGCGGCGGCGCGGACCATCATCCCGGTCACCGCGGCCGCCTTGAAGCCCTCCCGGTCGTAGGACGCGACCGCCTTCTGCACGCAGACGGCCTCCGTCTCCTCCGCAACCGCGGCCATCACTCCGCGGGCGATCTCGGCGACCCCCGGCGCGGCCGACAGGTCGTGACGGTCCTCCGCGCTCCACTCCGGCACGTGGCTGCGCCAGCGGTCGGACGGAGCGCTGCCGAAGGCGGTGACCTCGCGGACCGTCCGGGCGTGCCCGTCCTCCTGCCCGGCATCGAAGGTGCGATCGTGGACCTCCCCGGCGTCGATCCTCCGGACGACCTCGTCGGCGGCCCGCCACACATCGTCGGCGGAGACGCCCTCCTCGGCGATCACGGAGTAGACCGAGATGCCGTCCTCGCTCGACGGGCAGGCGACGGCGACCGGGCCCGCGGCCGCTGTCGCCACCACCGCCTGAAAGCCGTCCTCGAGCACCAGCAACCCGTCCTCGCCCTCCTCCAGCTGCTCGCTCCAGCGTGGCGTGACCACCAGCGCGGAGGCGAGCACGAGCAGCGTCCGGGCGTCGATCTCGAGCGGGAACTCCTTGATCAGCCCGCGGGTGTGCGCATCGGCCCACGCGTCGAGCCCGGCCTGGTCCGGGAGCGGGTCGAGCACGATCGGCAGGCCCTTGGTCAGCTCGACACCCGACCGCAGCCAGCCGGCGACCGCCGCCCCGATCGTGGGGTGCGGCGCCTCCAGCAGCGTCAGCGCCGCGGCCCGCGCGTCGGCCCTGTTCAGGCCCAGGATCTCGTCGGTCTCGGTCTCCGCCGCGGGTGCCAGCGAGGCGAGGAGCAGCCACAGCCCTGCGTACGAGATCACCGGGGACTCGGCGGACCCGAGAGCGGAGCGGGTGGTGGCGGCGTACGTTCGGACCGCCTCGGCGGCCGCGAGGGACAGGGGCGTCTGCGTTCCCGACTTCTCCATGCAGAAGACATTACGGCGGGAGAAACCACATGTGAGCCAAGTCACGATACAGTTATGTATCGAGCGAGGAGGCATCATGGCCAAGAAGTCGCGTACAGCAGGGCTGGACCCGGAGACCGAGTTCCAGGAGATCTCGAGACGTCTGGGGCTCTACGAGTTCCCCTGGGACACGACTCAGGCGCTCAGCTTCGCACTGTTCCGGACCTACGCGGTGCCCTCGATCGGCCGGCTGCTGGCCGACACGCACCAGTTCACCGAGAACACCCAGAAGCGCTACGACGACACCGCGCTGCTGCTGGAGGACGCGGCGATCGAGGACCTGGACAGTCCTCGCGGCCGGGCCGCGGTGCGGCGGATCAACCAGATGCACAAGATGTACGACATCTCCAACGACGACATGGTCTATGTCCTCTCCACGTTCGTGGTGATCCCCCGGCGCTGGAACCAGGAGTTCGGCTGGCGGCAGTCGACCCCCGACGAGCAGCTCGCAGCCCTGCGCTACTACCAGGCGCTCGGGAAGCGGATGGGGATCAAGGACATCCCGGCGACCTATGAGGAGTTCGAGCAGCTCCTCGACTCCTACGAGGCCGAGCACTTCGGGTACGACGAGGGCGGCCGTGCCGTCGCCGACTCGACCCTCGAGCTGCTGACGACCTTCTACCCGCGGCCGTTGGCGCCGCTCATCCGCATCTTCTCGCTGTCTCTGATGGAGCCGCATCTGCTGGAGGCGTTCGGCTATCCCGAGCCCGGGCGGCTTGCCCGGACGCTGTCGCGTGGGGCGCTGAAGGCGCGGGCGCGCGTCGTCGCGCTGCTGCCGGCACGGCGCAAACCCGCGTACGTCCGGGACATGCCGCGCATCAAGAGCTACCCGCACGGGTTCAACACCGAGGACCTCGGCACCTTCGCGCCGGGCTGCCCGGTGCACCGTACTGCCGAGACCGCTTAGCCCGGTTCTCCCCCGCCCGTCACCACGGCTTCACCGGGCACCGCTTCGCTGTTGTCGATAACCCCATATCGACAGGAGCACGTCGTCCATGCCTGCCCCCAGCAACACTCCTGATCTCCGCCCTGACCTCCGTGGCGCCCTCCGAGGCCTCGACCGCCGCCGCTTCCTGACCGTCTCGGCCGCCGCGACCGCGCTGGCCTTCACGACCGGGTTGCCGCGAACGGGTGCCTTCGCCGCTCCGGCCGGCTCCCCCGCCGACATCACCTCGGACCCGTTCACCCTCGCCGTGGCCTCCGGCGACCCGCTGCCCGACTCGGTGCTGCTGTGGACCCGGCTCGCGCCGCTCCCGCTGGAGCCCACCGGCGGGATGCCGCCGTCGCGCTTCGACGTCGGCTGGGAGGTGGCGCGCGACGCCGCCTTCAGGCGCGTCGTACGCCGCGGCACCGCTGCCGCGCACACCGAGTTCAACCACTCCGTGCACGCCGAGGTCCGCGGCCTGGACTCGGCGACCGAGTACTTCTACCGCTTCCGGGTGGGCCAGTGGATCAGCCCGGTCGGCCGGACCCGGACCGCCCCGGCCGTGGGGGCCGCGGTGTCGTCGCTGACCTTCGCCCTAGCCTCCTGCCAGCGCTACGACCAGGGCTACTACACGGCGTACAAGCATCTCGCCGGCGAGGACGTGGACGCGGTCTTCCACCTGGGCGACTATCTCTACGAGTACGCCGTGAACGCCACCGCCGGGGCGCGCGCCTACACCGAGCCGCTGCCGGCGCACCTCAACCACGAGACCGTCACGCTGGACGACTACCGGGCGCGCTACGGGCTGTACAAGTCCGACCCGGACCAGATCGCCGCCCACCTGGCGCACCCGTTCATCGTCACCTGGGACGACCACGAGACCGAGAACAACTACGCGGCCGACATCCCGGAGAACTCGGTGCCGCCGGAGGAGTTCCTGGTGCGCCGCGCCGCCGCCTACCGCGCCTACTGGGAGAACCAGCCGCTGCGGCTCCCGCAGCAGCCGTCCGGTCCCGACCTGAGGCTCTACCGTCGGCTGCAGTGGGGCCGGCTGGCGCAGTTCGACATCCTCGACACCCGCCAGTACCGCACCAACCAGGCCAACGGCGACGGCTGGAAGGTGCCCTCGGCTGCGTCCGAGGCCGAGTCGATGACGCTTCCGGGGAACGAGCAGGAGCAGTGGCTGATCAACGGCTGGCGACGCTCCTCAGCGCTGTGGAACGTCGTCCCGCAGCAGGTCACCTTCTCGCGCCGCGACAACCCGTCCGGCGACGGCACCCGCTCGATGGACTCCTGGGACGGCTACCCCGCATCCCGCCGCCGGATCCTCGAGGGCTGGAAGGCCTCCGAACAGTCGAACCTGATGGTGCTGACCGGTGACGTGCACGTCCACTACGGCCTCGACATCCACGACGACTTCGACGACCCGTCCTCGCGGGTGCTCGGCACCGAGATCGTCACCAGCTCCATCACCTCCGGTGGCAACGGCGCCGAGCACCCGGCCAACTGGGCGGCCTACCTCGAGCGCAACCCGCACATGAAGTTCTACAACGGCCTCCGCGGCTACACCACGATCTCCCTCGACACCGCCGGCGCCGAGATCACCTACAAGAACGTCGCCCAGGTCAGCACCCCCGGCGCTCCGCTCACCGTCGGCGGGCGCTTCGTCACCGAGTCCGGCCGCCCGGGTCTCGTGGAGGCGTAGGGATTCGTACGTTCTGGCCGCGCCCGCGCCGCTACCCTCAGGGGCGTGACCCGGCCGCGGTACTCCCCTGCCGTCGGGATCGTCGTTGCCGCACAGGCTGCCGTGCTGCTGGCGATGAGCCCCTTCTACGGTCCGCATCGGGACGAGCTCTACTTCGTCTCCGCAGGTCAGCGGCTGTCCTGGGGATATCCCGACCAGCCGGTGCTGACACCGTTCCTGGCGCGGGTCGCGACCGAGATCGCGCCGTACAACCTCGTCGTACTGCGGATGTGGAGTCTGCTGGCGATGGTCGGACTGGTCCTGCTGGCGGCCGAGTTCGCACGGCTGCTCAACGGCGGACGTACGGCGCAGGTGCTGACCGCGGGACTCGTGGCCGTCGGGGTGGTCACGATGACGTTCGGGCACTGGCACTCGACCGCCACGTTCGACGCGCTGGCGTGGACCGCGATCCTGGTGCTGGTGGCCCGGGCGCTGATCGCCGAAAGCGGGCGGCAGCGGGGGCTGTTCTGGCTGGCGGCCGGGATCGTCGCCGGGATCGGGCTGGAGAACAAGCACTCGGTGGTCTTCCTCCTCGGCGCGATCCTGCTCGGCATCGCGCTCGTTCCGGCGACCCGGCGCAACCTGACCACGCCGTGGCCATGGTTGGCCGGGCTCGTCGCGCTGGTCCTGTGGACTCCCAACCTCCTCTGGCAGCTCGAGCACGACTGGCCAGTGCTCGACCTCTCCGAGGACATCCGGGAGGAGTACGGCGGGCTGTCCGGACGGATCGGGTACGTCACCCAGGCGCTGATCCTGCTCAGCCCGGTGATCACGCCGATCTGGATCATCGGTCTGGTCGCGCTCTTCCGGCGACGTGAGTGGGCGCTCTTCCGACCGGTTGCCGTCGCGTTCGTGCTCGTTGCGGGCTTCTTCCTGGTCGCCGGCGGCAAGGGCTACTACCTGGCCGGCCTGTTCCCTCCCCTGGTCGCGGCAGGCTCCGTGGTGGTCGCCGAGCGACTGCGACCGCGCACCGTCGGCCTTCTCGGCGCCGGCCTGGCGCTACTGACCATCCCCGCCTGGCCGATCAACCTCCCGGTGCTCCCGGCGAAGACTTACGCCGGCTCCTTCTACACCGCAGCCGGCGAAGACCAGCTGGAGACGATCGGCTGGCCTCAGTACGCCGCCCAGGTCCGCGCCGTCGTCGACGAGCTGACGCCGGCCCAGCGGCGTACGGCCGTGGTCTTCACGACCAACTACGGGGAAGCCGGGGCCCTGGAGTGGTACGGCGCGGGGGTCCCCGTCCACAGCGGGCACAACGGCTGGCGGTTCTGGGAGCAGCCGCCGAAGGACGCGACACCGATCGTCGTGGTCGGGTTCGAGGCCCCCGACCGCTTCTTCGACGGCTGCCGGCAGGTCGCCTCACTCCACAACCGCGAAGGTGCCGACAACGAGGAGAACGGCGCCCCGATCCATGTCTGCGACACCCCGACGCGGCCGTGGTCACAGCTGTGGCACTACAGCGCCTGATCTGCGTCGGTCGCTACCAGGGAGACCGCCCAAGACGTCCCGTCGTATCCGACAACGGCGAGATCTCGAGGTCGCCGGTCAGGTAGGCCAGGGTCGTGTCGTTGGACAGCACCACCCGGCGACCTTCGTCCGTACGCCGCTGCAGCGACCTCAACGTCGTGAGCACCTGCTCCGGGCGGTCGAGGAGCGGGTAGCCGACCCGGACGACGCCCTTGCGCCAGCGCTTCGGAATCACCCGGATCCGATGACGCCGCGTCACCGCCCATGACGGCGCATCGCCACGCGCCGTGATCTCGAGGAAGCGGTTCGTCACCGTGATCCCGTTCGGGCTCATGACCTGCTCGAACAGGTCGACGCGGAGGTCCGCCCACGCCGCCGAGACCGTCTCGGGGCCGAGCTCAACCCTCAGCGCCTCGGGCGTGATCAGCACTGCTCGTCGCAGTCCCAGCGTCGTCGCATGCTCGGCCACCACGACGGCGAAGAAGACCGCGAGGAGCGAGAACAGCAGCCCGATAAACGGATTGCCGGCCCGAAAGCCGAGCCCTGCCGCCAGGCACAGCATCGCCACGAAGCACACCAGCATCAGCTCTCCGCAGATGCCCGGCGCTCGCCTCAGCCGGATCACGATCCCGTCACCGGCGACCCCACCCAGCCGCCCGATCCTGCGCGTGGCGCTCCCGGCCGGACGTACGCCCTTGGTGAGCAGTCCGTGCACACCCGTCAGGAACAGCAGGATCCCGAAGCCGGTCCCCAGCAGATAGGGCCCGTACTCCCCACCGTCGGCTACCACCGACCCGAGACCGATGGCGAGCCCGGTCATGGCGTTGAACACCCCCGTCACCGTCCACGCAACGCGGCGCACCGTCGCCATCCACGGCGAGCCCAGATCCTCATCCCCGACCACGCCGTCGACCTTAAGGGTCGCCGCTGCGGCCGCGCTCGCAGCTGGCGTCATTCCCGGGCGAACGAATTTTCGTTCGCCGTGTGCACGTGGTGCCTCCGGCTCGGGGTATACGTATCTCGTGATGCTGCTCGCGATCATCCTCGTTCTCGGGGCCGTCTGGTCCTTCTTCATCGCCGCACGGCCGGAGGTCGGCTTCTTCCTCGAGGAGGGCTGGAAGTTCCGCGATGCGGAGCCCTCCGACCTCTACCTCGGCGTGACCCGCTTCAGCTCCGCTGCCGTCGGCGTCGCCTGCCTCGTGTTCGCCGCGATCCTCGCGTTCGGCGGCCCCGGCGGGGGTTCATCGGAGTCGGACGACTCCGCCACAGGTACGGCGAGCTCGGACCCCATCGCTGAAGGCTTTCAGCGAGCGCAGGAGAAGGAGGACGAGGCGGATGCGCGGGCCAAGGAGGAGTGCCAGCGCCTGAAGCCGAAGTTCGAGCAGGCAGTGGAGTGGAACGCCGAGGACAAGGTCGCCAATCCGGATGCCGTGCGATCCCTGGCCGGCACCGAGGGTGCCTCGGTGGAGATCGAGCAGCGCGCGAACGGCGAGGTGGTCACGGTGCGCGGCGGCGAATCAGCGTTCGCGGGCGCTCCCGGGCGAGTCCTCTTCTTCATGACCCCCGAGGGCGCGACCTGCATGCCCTGATCAGAGCCTCAGCCTCCTCGGCGGTGATGTCTCCGATGAGAGCTCGCAGGGTGAGTCCGTCGGAGAGCGCGAGCAGTTCGACGGCGTGTGCTCGTGCCTCGTCCTCATCGAGACCGTCAGCTTCCTGGATGTGGCGGGTGCACTCCTCGACACCGACCCGGGTGGCCTCGGCGAGGATCTCGCGCACGGCGGTGTGGGTCATCGCCTTGGCGACGTACGCGTACCAGACGGTGACGCCGATCCTGCCCGCCTCGGTGGCGGGGATCTGCTGGAGCAGGATGTGGAGGAGGCGGTCCTGCGGCGGCCGCCCTTCGGTTGCCTCGTACTCGATGACGGCCCTCTTGACGAGCAGGTCGATGCCGGCGATCACCAGTGCGTCCTTGGTGCCGAAGTAGTGCTGTACGCGCCCCATCGAGACCCCGGCCCGGGCGGCGACGGTCCGCAGGCTGACGCCCTCGATCCCCTGCTCGGCGACGATCTGCCAGAGACCGGCGACGATCTCGAACCGGCGCTGTTCGTGGTCGACGGCTCTTGGCATGGCGCCCAGGTTAGCAATACAGTCGCATCGCAACAGGGTTTCAATGCGATCGCATCGCTATCGGGGGCGAACATGGACGAGGACATTCAGGATGAGCACATCGAAACGCGCAGGAAGCGCCGGCGCTGGCCGGTGGTGCTCCTCACCGTCATCGCGGTCGTCTCGACCGGGTGCCTGGTGATGGTGCTGGGCACGAGCGGCCCCGGCGTCGGCCACTTCCGCACCCCTGCCGGACGCCAGGCCTACACCGAGGCGTACGACGCGGCCTTCGCCGCACTGCCGAAGCCGACCAAGACGCACGACGTGGAGACCACCTTCGGCACGGTCCGTGCGTACGCCTGGGTCAACCCGGACCCGGTCGACGAGATCCCGGTCGTGCTGGTGCCGGGACGGGCCAGCGGCGTACCGATGTGGGGCGAGAACCTGCGCGACTTCGCCGAGCACCGCACGGTCTACGCCTTCGACGCGATCGGCGACAGCGGGCTCTCCGAGCAGACCCTGCCGCTGCGCGGCATGGACGACAACGCCCGTTGGGTCGAGGAGGCGCTGGCAGGTCTCGGACTCGACCGGATCCACCTGGTCGGGCACTCTCAGGGCGGCGGGCTCGCCGCGGCCGTCGCGGTGCGCTACCCGGATCGGCTGGCCAGCCTCACCCTGCTCGAGCCGATCATGACGTTCGGCATGCTGCCGGCCTGGGCGATCGGCTGGTCGGCGGTAGCCGCTCTCCCGTTCCTCCCCGACTCCTGGCGCGACCATGCGCTGAACCGGATCGGAGGCGTCGAGGACGACGAGGTCGACCCGGATGATCCGATGGCCCGGATGATCGCCGCCGGTACGGCGCACTTCGACTCCGGCAGCCTGCCGACACCATCGCGGCTGACCGACGAGCAGATCCGCTCACTGCGGATGCCGGTCTACGTCGCGATCGCGAGCGACAAGTCGCTGGCCGGCGGCGCGGACGCCGCCGAGAGGGCCGAACTGCTCCCCCGCGCGACCGTCAAGGTGTGGCCGAAGACCACTCACTCCCTGCCGATGCAGGTGGCGTCCGAGCTCGCCGCCGAGCTCGAGAGGTTCTGGACAGACGTACGTTGACGGCGGACGCCGTCCTCAAGCCCAGAGACCGACGTACTCGATGACCATCCTGATTCCGCCGTTGAACTCCGTGGTGTTCGTGATCGCGTTGATGAGCCGTACGACCCAGAAGACCGCCAGTGTGTAGCCGATCCCGAGAGCGATCCCTGCAGCCGCGGCGCTCGTTCCGGTTGCCTTCGCCCGGCTCACGCCGAGATGGCCGAGGACGACCCCAACGGCGATCGGGACGATCGAGGCGATGAGCAGGAGGCCCAGGATGACCCAACCGACCGGGCGGTCCTCCATGTTGTAGAAGGAGTTGTAATAGCCCTGGCTGACCTTCGGGATGCCGACGATCACCCGCACCAGGGCGACGATCACCAGCATTCCCGCCCCGATCCCCAGCCCGGCAAGCCCGAGCCCGACGCCGCTTCGCGGACCGCCAGCAGGTGCCGAAGCGCTCGTCGCGGACCAGGTCGGTCCCGTCCCTGGTGCCTCATTCGGTTGTGACATCGCGCCCTTTTCGTCAAGTTGGACCGCGCCCGCCCTACCGGTGCTGGACGGCCTCGTATGGCCCGAGACGTTATCCCAAAGGCCGGGCCCCCACCGACAGATCCGCGCGGGCGAGCCCGTCGAGATGCGGAAGCTGCGCGGTACAAGATTTCTCGACGATTTGTGTTTGAAACCCGGAATTTGGGGTAGGAGATAGTTACCAATCGCTCCGAACGTCTTGGGGGATCCTCTCGTGAACGTCGAAATCGTGGCGCCGCAGGTGAAGACCGCGGCCAATTCCATCGGGACCGCGGCCGACGCCGTCGCCGGCCTCGATCTCGAAGGCCCGATGGGCAAGGTCGCATCCGCGCTCCCGGGAAGCACGTCGGCGGGCGCCGCGAACGGCCTCAAGACCGAGTGGAAGAGCGACAAGGACAAGTGGGTCAAGGACGCCCGCGATCACAAGACGACCACCGTCGCCGACGCCGACGCGATCGTCGAGGCCGACACCATCACGGCGCAGCAGGCGCGCTACCGCGAAGCAATGATCGGACGAGACTGATGGCCGTCACCTATGAGCAGCTGCAGAGCTGGAAGCCCGAAGACCTCGACACCGCCGCGGACCAGCTCAACACCGCCCGCAAGAGCTTCCAGGACCAACAGGACGAGATGGACGCCGGCAAGGTCCCCGACACCTGGGTCGGCGAAGCGTCTACCCGTGCCGAGAACCGTCATCGCCGACTGATCGCCGACCTCAACGACATCGCAGCTCCGCTGTCTCAGGTCATCAACGCCCTCGACGAGGCCGCCGCCTCCATCAAGAAGGCCAAGGACAGCGCCAAGCACGCCTACGACGACGCCACCGGCCGAGGCTGGAAGGTCTCCTTCTCCGGCGGCGTACAGATCACCGATCCGAGCCCGGACGAGAAGGACCCGGACAAGGACAAGGGCACCATGCAGCAGCTCGCCCAGACCATCCAGGATGCGCTGACCGACGCCGCGTCCGCTGACGCCGACCTGACGGCTGTCCTCAACCACGCGACCAAGGGCGACTACGACGGTGGCGAGGGCACGATCGAGCAGGCCAGCCTCCCGCCCGAGCTGCGCAACCTGCCCGAGGACGAGCTCATCGACAAGATGCTCAGCGATCCGGGCAAGTACGACGGCTATATCGACGCCCTCCCGCCGGATGCTCAGACACGGCTCGGCAAGGAGATCAGCGACCGCCTCGACAGCACGCTCAACGACGACGACTACAAGCTCAGCAAGGAAGAGGCCGACCGTCTCAACTCCATGCTGAGCGCGTACACCGACGACTCGACCGTCGCCGCAGGGCTCTACAAAGACCTCGGGGCGGACGGCACCGTCGCCAGCATGGCGAGGATCGAGGAGTACCTGCGTATGCAGATGCCGGATTCCGGCTCTGTCAACACACTCGCGTCCAACCTTCGAAGTGGTCTCGCATCGGCCTCGAACGACCCCGGTTTCCCGGCCGAACAGTTCGGCCACGACATCGTGAAGTACGCCGGCCCCTCAGGGGTCTACCTCTCCGACGATGAGCAGGATGCCCTCCGTGACCGCTACCCGAACTGGGGCGGCACCGGCGGCGCCTCGGTCCTCACCTATCTGATGAAGGACCACAGCCTCAACGGAGACCTCGTGCTCGGGGCTGCCGAGGAGCTGGACCGCTTCGAGCAGGCGGACGGCCCGATGAACGCTCAGTACTGGTACGGGCACACAGGCCACAGCCCCCTCGATACCGGTAACGACGGCGGCTGGGGCGACGACCCGATGGCCGCGATCATGGGCAACCTCGGCGACCACCCGAAGCAGGGACTCGAGTTCTTCACAGGTGAGCACGGCGCCGAGCGGCAGGAGTTCTACTTCGACAAGCGCACCTGGCAGGCCGACGGCTACGCCGGCATCTCGGAGCTGGCCGAGGGCATCGGCACCAACCAGGAGCTTCTCAAGGAGCACCCGCAGGAGACGACGGGCCTCGTATCGAAGTTCTTCCACGATGTATCTGACAACGAGGGTTTCAACGCCGAGGATGCCAAAGCAGCCTCACCTCATGTTGCGGAGCTGATGAAGTTCTACACCCCCGGCGTAGATGCAGCGCTCAACAACCCCGGAACCGGCGAGCCCGGCACGGAGCCGTTCAAGCTCGATCACTACGGCGCAATGGATCCCTACCCGAAGTTCTACAAGGATGACCTTGAGAACATGATGAAGGTCTCCATGAGCACACAGGACGGCATGACCAGCATCGCCGAGGGTGTGGGCACCTTCCAGCAGACCCAGATCAACAACATCGCCGTCGAGCTGGCCCAGAACCCGGACGACCCGGGCCTGCGCACTGAGCTGCGCGATGTCCTCGAACGTGGCGGCCATCTCCAAGGCTTTGCCGAGCACGCCGTTGGTGAGGTCGAGATCGATGGCGCGAAGGATCGGGACGCTCAGCGTCAGGCGTTCATCGACCTAACGAGCGAAGTGGCCGGGATGGTGCCGCTGCCCGGAGCCGAGCAGGTCGGCGAGCTCGGAAGCAAGGTGATCGAGTACGGAGTCGGCCAGGCGATCGACCTCGGTAAGGATGCGGCCGGCGAGAAGTTCGCGAACGAGGCTGCCGCCGCGACCTCGAACGCCGAGACCCGAGCATCGGAGGGGGTCAACCGCGTCGAGCTCAACGCCCTCTTCGCTCTGGAGCGAGCCGGCGTGATCGACATCCCGAACTCGGACGAGACCTTCGTGAAGGACGGCAAGGTGATCAGTCTGTCGGACGTCCCGGCAGGCGACGTGGATCGCTACGCTCACGAGGCGATGAACTACCTCAACGAGTACGTCACCTCCGCCGACTTCGAAGGGAGTTACAAGAATGCCTTCCTGGCCTACTACCCGAAGTAGGTTCCGTCTGGCTGTCGCACTGGGCACAGCACCGCTCCTGGTGACCGCCTGCGGCACCAACTCGACGCTGCTGGACACCGACGCACTGCCCAAGGTCGAAGAGACCGCGGATGGAACCAGGGGAGCGCCCGGGATCGGCTGGTGTGACGCACTCGGGTATCTGGAGACAGCGAAGCTGTCTACCGCCGAAGACGGGACCACCGGCGACCAGTACGTGCTCGAGAACGGGGATGTCGTCGGTGCCACCGTCTTCGTTCCCGGGGGCGGGAATTACCCCGATGCCGGGTCGATGCTCACTGCCATCAAGGAGGCTGTTGACGAGTGCACTGCCGATGCCGCCAAGGGCGAATACGGCGAGGCGACATCGGAGCCAATCAGCGGGCTTCCCGACGGAGCAGTGGGATTCAAGTTCACGAGTACGTCGTCAAACCCCGTTGAGGTTGGCAGCACCGCATTCGCGGAGGCGGACGACGGACGCCTCGTCGGAGTCGGGGTCACGCACAGCGGGAACGGCGAGGCATCCGTGGACGTGGCGGACCTCCTCACCACGGCACTCGATCGCGTTGCCGAGGTGGACAGCAAGAGCTGAGCCCACCTGAGACTCGACCAGCGGCGCTGGTACGACGGTTGATCCCGTCGTACCAGCGCCGCTGGCATTTCTGCCTGCGATAAGGACTTGACCTTTCGTCACTACTCAGCGCTACTATGTACTGGTAGTCAGCAACACTGAGTAGTGGAAGGAGGTGCCCGATGGGCAAGCAGATGACCGAGATGCTCAAGGGGACGCTGGAGGGGATCGTGTTGGCGTTCCTGACCGGCACCCCGGCGTACGGATACGAGATCACGACCTGGCTGCGGAGCCAGGGGTTCACCGAGATCGCAGAGGGCACGGTCTACGCGCTGCTGGTCCGGATCGAGAAGAACGGACTGGTGGACGTCGAGAAGCGGCCGTCCGAGAAGGGGCCGCCGCGGAAGGTCTACTCGCTCAACGCAGATGGCGAGAAGTACCTCGAAGAGTTCTGGACCACGTGGGGGTTCCTGGCCGAACGGCTGGAGAGCCTCCGGACGGAAGGGAAGTAAGGCATGTCGATCCGATCAATGTTCGAGGCCGTCGTCGGCGAGCTCGAGCTGAAGAAGCGCTGGCGGCAGCTCAAGGCCCGCAAGCAGCAGCTTCCTGAGAACCACCGCAAGGCGCACGACGCGGTCGAGCGCTACCTGATGTACTCCGCCGGCATCGCCGACGGCGCGATCGTGACGGCGATGGCCGAGGACCTCCTCGAGCTCTTCGAGCAGGGCGCCGCCGACGGCACCCCGGTCAGCGCGATCGTCGGTGACGACCCGGTCGAGTTCGCTGAGGAGTTCGCCCGGAACTACTCCGAGGGCGCCTGGATCAAGAAGGAGCGCGCCCGGCTCAACGACGCCATTCAGGACATCACCGAGGAGGACGAGTCATGAGCGCGACAGCTGCCATCTCCGTACGGGGGTTGGAGAATTCCTACAAGGACAACCAGGTCCTGCGAGGGGTCGACTTCGAGGTGGCGCGGGGCACGATCTTCGCGCTGCTCGGTTCCAACGGGGCCGGAAAGACCACGGTCGTACGCATCCTCTCGACCCTCCTGAAACCTGATGGCGGCGAGGCGCTGGTCGAGGGTGCATCGGTGGTCGACGAGGCGCAGCGGGTGCGGGAGGCGATCTCGCTGACCGGCCAGTTCGCGGCGGTCGACGAGATCCTGACCGGGCGGGAGAACCTGATCCTGGTCGCGAAGCTGCGGCATCTCCCCTCCCCCGGCGACGTGGCCGACGGGCTGCTGAAGCGCTTCGACCTGGTCGAGGCGGGCGCCCGGAAGGTCGCGACGTACTCGGGGGGCATGCGGCGGCGGCTGGACATCGCCATGTCGCTGATCGGCTCGCCTTCGGTGATCTTCCTCGATGAGCCGACGACCGGGCTGGACCCGGAGGCACGCCTGGAGGTGTGGCGGGTCGTTCGCGAGCTGACCGCTCAGGGCACGACCGTCCTGCTCACCACGCAGTATCTGGAGGAGGCCGAGCAGCTCGCCGACCGGATCGCCATCCTGCACGGCGGGACGATCATCGCCAACGGCACGCTCGCCGAGCTCAAGGCGATGCTGCCGCCGGCGAAGGTCGAGTACGTCGAGAAGCAGCCGACGCTGGAAGAAATTTTCCTTTCACTCACCGGCTCCACCAAGGGAGGACAGTCATGACCAAGCACGCTTTCGCCGATGCCGGCACCCTGCTGAGCCGCTCGCTGCGGCACATCACCCGCAGCCCGGACACGATCATCACCACCGCACTCACGCCGATCGCGATGATGCTGCTCTTCGTCTACGTGCTGGGCGGCGCGATCCGGACCGGCACCGACAACTACGTCAACTATGTGCTCCCCGGGATCATGGTCATGGCGATCGCCTCGGGCATCGCGTACACCGCGCTTCGGCTCTTCACCGACATGAAGAGCGGGATCTTCGAGCGGTTCCAGTCGATGCCGATCGCCCGCTCGGCGGTGCTCTGGGCGCATGTCGGGACCTCGATGGTGGCCAACATGCTCACCCTCGTGATCATCGTGGGCGTCGCGTTCGTGATGGGGTTCCGCACCTCGGCGGACCTGGGCGCCTGGCTCGCGGTCACCGGGATCCTGGCGCTGCTCACCCTGGCGCTGACCTGGCTCGCGGTCATCCCCGGGCTGGCGGCACAGACCATGGAGGGAGCCACCGGGTTCTCCTACCCGCTGATCTTCCTGCCGTTCATCAGCTCGGCGTTCGCGCCGACCGAGACGATGCCCGGCCCGGTGCGCGCCTTCGCCGAGAACCAGCCGGTCACTTCGATCGTCAACACCATCCAGGCGCTCTTCGCGGGGAAGCCGGTCGGTGACGACATCTGGGTCGCACTGGCCTGGTGCGTGGGCATCCTGATTGCCTCGTACGTCGCTGCCATGGCTGTCTACCGGCGCAAGATCAGTTGACGGCTTCAGGTTCAGGAGCGGTGAAGAGCCGATCTACCCCTTGCGGTGGTAGGTCGGCTGCTCGCCGTCCCTGAGGTTGCCCCGGTAGAAGCCCGTACGCAGCTCGTAGGTGTATTCCTCGAGCTCGGGCATGCCGACCTCGGCGGCGTACGCGATCTCTGCCTCCGCGTCGTAGGGGACCCGGACCCACTGGATGCCGAACGGCGCCTCCTGGTCGCTGCCCATCACACCCTCGAGGATGACGTAGACCGGGGTCGGATCGCTCATGCAGTTGCCGACGCTGCCGGTGTTGAAGACCGTGCGCCGGTGCCGGTCCGTCTCGTAGTAGGGATCATGGGTGTCGGCGTAGCCGACCATGTCCGGCTCCGGGACGTCGAGACCGGTCGCCTCGGTGTTCCGGAACAGGCCCAGGAACTCCTGCTCGTCATGGTCGAACCTGACCCGGCGGTGGACCGTCTCCTCGGAGGCATGGAGGAGCCTGATCCGGCGGCCGCTCATCGTGAAGTCGTAGGAGAACGGGAGCGTACGCAGCCACTCGGCCTGCTCCCACGCCTGCAGCCGCCACCACATCAGCCCCACCGACTCACGGCCGAAGTCGGGCTCGGGGGTGAGCAGGAAGTCTTCCCAGTTGCCGAGGATGTTGACCTCGCACCGCTCTCGGCAGATCTCGGCCACTTCTCGACCTCTCGGGCCCTTGCCGACGTAGTCGCCCAGGTTGAAGATCCGGGTGATTCCTCGTGCTTCGATGTCTGCGAGAACGGCTTCCAGGGCGGTGAGGTTGCCATGTACGTCCGAGATCAGCGCGATGCGCTCTGGGGTCATGGGCGCAGGCTATGCGATGGCTGGGAGACTGGCCCCGTGAGGATTCTGGTCACGGGCGGGGTGCGGTCCGGGAAGTCGCGGCACGCCGAGTCCCTGCTCGCGGCCGCGCCTTCGGTGGCGTACGTCGCGCCGGGGCCGACGGTCGAGGAGGAGCCGGATCCTGACTGGGCTGCGCGGCTGGCGTCGCATCGGGCTCGGCGGCCGGAGGGGTGGCGTACGGTCGAGTCGCGGGATCTCGCGGGGGCGCTGGCCGAGGGGTTGACCAACGGCGACGCGGTGATGGTGGACTGCTTGGGCACCTGGCTCACGGCCGTCATGGATTCCCACCAGCTGTGGGAGGCCACGTCGGAGGAGGCGACCGCGGCGGTCGCGGCGCTGGTCGAGGATGCGGCTGCCGTGCTGGAGCAGCAGAACGGCGATGTCGTGCTGGTGACGAACGAGGTCGGCCTCGGAGTCGTGCCGGCCCATCGCTCGGGCCGCCTCTTCCGCGACCTGCTCGGGCTGGTCAACCAGCGGCTGGCCGCGGCGTGCGACGAGGTGCATCTCGTCATCGCCGGACGGGTCCTGAAGCTCTAGCCGGTGCTCAGGGTGACCAGGATGGTCGCCAGCGCCGCCTCGACGGCCGCACCGAAGACATCGCCGGTCACTCCCCCGAACCGCTTGACGGCTCGGACCAGGATCAGCGCGACGACCAGTGCCGCGATCACGGCGGCCGATGCGCCTCGCCACCAGCCGATGCCGGCCCACCACGCGGCCGCCGCCAGCGCGGCGCCCGATGCCAGCCAGACAACAGCGGCGAGGAGCGGCGAGACGGTCTGGGTGAACGTGCGCCCGAGGCCGTCCTGGCGGGCGGGCCGCACGCCGCGTACGCAGCACAGCGACAGCGCCGCGCGCGACGCACAGACCGCGACAAGAGCGAGAAGAGCCAGGCGTACGCCGCCTTCACCTCCCAGCACGGAGGCCAGCGCCGCCACCTGGAGACCGAGGACCAGGACGATCGCGGTGACGCCGGCGGGGCCCGAGGTGCCGGTCTTCATGACCGCCAGCGAGCGCTCGCGGTCGTAGGACGCCGCCATGCCGTCGACCGTGTCGGCGAGACCGTCGAGGTGGAGGGCCCGGTTGCCGGCGACCACGACGCCGATCGCAAGCAGGGCGGTGACCAGGTGCGGTAGGCCGGTGAGCTGTCCCAGGAGTGCGATAGCGGCGGCCCCCAGTGCGAGCGGCAATGCCGCCAGTGGCGCGACCGCCATCGCCATCGCGGCGCGACGGCGATCGACGTGCTCGGGAGGAGGCACGGGCATCGCGGTCAGCGTGCCGACCGCGAGACGCCAGGCGTCCCGCACAAGCATCAGGCAGGGTCTCCCGGCGCGAGCTCGGAGAGCAGGGCGACGTCGCGCAGCAGGGCGACGGCGCTGCGGACGACCGGCACGGCCGCGACGGCGCCGGACCCCTCACCGAGGCGCAGGTCGAGGTCGAGCAGCGGCTCGAGGCCGAGCTTCTCCAGGGCCATCGACTGGGCGGGCTCGGTGGAGCGGTGGCCGGCGGCGTACCAGGTCGCGGCGCCGGGCTCGATCCGGTCGGCGGTGAGGGCACAGGCGACGCTCATCAGTCCGTCGAGAAGGACCGGGGTGCCGCTGCGGGCGGCCTCGAGGAGGTAGCCGGTCGTCGCGGCCAGGTCTGCGCTGCCGAGTGCGGCGAGGGTCTCGATCGGGTCGCCGGCGCGTTCACCGGCACGGTCGAGGGCGGCGGTGATGACGTCGGTCTTGGTCCGCAGCGCCTCGTCGCCGATGCCGGTCCCACGACCGGTGACCTCGCTCGCGGGCAGCCCGAGCCCGGCGGCCACCATCGCGGCCGCGGGGGTGGTGTTGCCGATGCCCATGTCGCCGCTGATCAGCAGCTGCGCACCGGCGGCGATCTCCTCGCGCGCCACCGCGGCGCCGGCCTCCAGCGCGGCCGTGGTCTCCTCTGCCGTGAGTGCGTCCTCGAGATGGATCGCGCCGCTCCCCCGCCGGATCTTGTGCTGCGTCAGCGCCTCCCGGGTGGCGGCGTCGAGGTCCGGGAACTCCTCGTCGACGCCGAGGTCGAGCACCCGGACCTGGACACCGTGCGCCTTCGCGAGCGCACTGACTCCGGCCCGGCCGCCCAGGAACGTACGCACCATCGCGCCCGTGATCGCCGGCGGGAACGCCGAGACCCCGTGCTGGGCGACGCCGTGGTCGCCGGCGAAGATCACCAGTCGTACGTTCTCGACCGGTCGCGGCGGCACCTCGCCCTGGCACGCGGCCACCCAGACCGCCAGTTCGCCCAGGCGACCCATGGCCCCCGGCGGCGTCGCCAGTGCGCCCAGCCGCTCGGCTGCCTGGTTGCGTACGTTGTCGTCTGGGGTCCGGATCGTCACCAGCGCAAGGTACCCCACGCTGCCGAGGCGTCACGCGCGCTGGTCGAGAAGTCACTGCGGACGGCCGAGACGTCAGGCCCGTCGGCCGAAGCGTCACGCGCTGCCAACTCGGCCGACGTGACTGACGTCTCGGCCGACCTAACTGACGTCTCGGCCGACGTAGCTGACGTCTCGGCTATGGGAGGGCGCGGGAGACGCCTTGGGAGGCGACCTTGAGCGCGGAGACCAGGCGGAGGCGGTTGCGGCGGAGGTCGGAGACGACGATGCCGAGGGAGCCGACGACACCGGAGCCGGTGGTGATCGGGACCGCGACCGAGCAGGCACCGAGGGTCATCTCCTCGGCGGTGGTCGCATAGCCCTCGGTGATCACCCGGTCGAGCTGGCGCCGCAGCAGGCCGGGGGTGGTGATGGTGTGGCGGGTGAACGGCTTGAGCGGGCCGGACAGCACCTGGTTGCGTACGTCCTCGGGCGCGTGGGCCAGAAGCACCTTGCCGACGCCGGTGGAGTACATCGGCAGGCGTGAACCGACCGAGGAGACGATGGGTACGTTGCGGGTGCCGCGGAGCGTCTCGAGGTAGAGCACGTGGTCGTCCTCGCGAACGGCCAGGTGGACCGTCTCCAGGGTCGCGCCGTAGAGGTCGTGGAGGAACGGGGACGCGACCGAGCGCAGGTCCGTGGCCACCGGCGCGAGCAGGCCCGCATCCCACAGCCGGCGGCCGACGGCGTACGTCCCGTCCTCCTCCCGCACCAGCGCACCCCACTCGACCAGCTCGGCGACCAGGCGGTGGGCGGTCGGGAGGGAGAGGTCCGCGCGGGCGGCGAGCTCGCTCAGCGTGAGCCGGCGATGGCCGGCGTCGAAGGCGCCGATGAGACCGAGCACTCGGGAGGCGACGGTCCGGCCTCCGCTGCCTCCTGCCATCTCGCCCAACCTTTCGCTCAGCGGAAGTCCCTGCTTTCATCGTACGCCTCCGCCACCTAGCGTTCGGAGCGTGACAGCGCCCACCAAGAAACCACCAGTCGAGACTCAGGCCGACCTCTCGGCCGAGATCGAGAAGCTCGAGGCCGACTCCGCGGGCCAGAACGTACGTCAGCCGCTGCTGGACTACCCGCCCTACCGGTCCAGCATCCTGCGCCATCCGACCAAGGACCCGCGCCATGCCGACCCCGAGACCATCGAGCTGTGGGCGCCGTGCTTCGGGGACTCCGACGTGGACCCGCTCGAGGCCGACCTGACCATCGCCGGCAGCAACGAGCCGATCGGCGAGCGGATCACGGTCAGCGGCCGGGTGACCGACGGCGAGGGGCGCCCCGTGCGCAACCAGCTGGTCGAGATCTGGCAGGCCAACTCCGCCGGCCGCTACATCCACAAGCGCGAGCAGCACCCGGCGCCGCTCGACCCCAACTTCACCGGCGTCGGCCGCTGCATCACCGACTCCGAGGGGCGCTACCGCTTCCAGACGATCAAGCCCGGCCCCTACCCGTGGGGCAACCACATCAACGCCTGGCGGCCTGCGCACATCCACTTCTCGCTCTTCGGCCGCGCGTTCACGCAGCGGCTGATCACGCAGATGTACTTCCCCAGCGACCCGCTCTTCGCGCTCGACCCGATCTATCAGTCGATCACGGACCCGAAGGCTCGTGAAGCCCTGGTGGCGACGTACGACCACGACCTCTCCACCCCCGAGTACTCGATGGGTTACCACTGGGACATCGTTCTGACCGGCCCGAGCCGCACCTGGACCGAGCCCGAGGAGGGCGACCTGTGAGCAGCCCCGACCGCCCGACTCCGGGCCAGACGATCGGCCCCTTCTTCGGCTACGCGCTCCCCTACGAGGGCGACGCCGACCTGGTCCCGCCCGGCAGCCCCGGCTCGATCCGGCTGCACGGCAAGGTCTACGACGGCGCCGGCAACCCGATCCCCGACGCCCTCCTCGAGATCTGGCAGACCGACGCCGACGGCAACATCCCGCAGGCCGAGGGGTCGCTGCACCGCGACGGCTGGACCTTCACCGGCTGGGGCCGCGCCGACACCGACCTGAACGGCCACTACACGTTCTCGACGGTGCTCCCCGGGGCGTCCGAGGACGGCGCGGCGCCGTTCTTCGCGCTCACCGTCTTCGCCCGCGGTCTGCTCGACAAGCTGCACACCCGGATCTACCTGCCCGAGCACCCCGCCAACGCCGGTGACCCCCTGCTGGTGTCGCTGTCCGAGGACGAGCGTGCGACGCTGGTGGCAACCGCGGACGCAACCGGTTTGCGTTTCGACATCCACCTCCAGGGCGACCGCGAGACCACCTTTCTCACCTACCGCTGAGGAGTCGAATGTCGCTGCTGTGGCCGGGCGAGGAGCGCGCCGGGGACCTCTTCTCCGAGACCGCCTACCTCGCCGCGATGGTGCGGGTCGAGGAGGCCTGGCTGGCCGCTCTCGCTTCCTCGGGGATCGCTCCGGAGGAAGCACGTACGCCGCTGGCCGGTCTGGTCTCCGCTGACGACGTCCCGGCGCTCGCCGAGGGCGCTGAGGCCGGGGGCAACCCGGTCATCGGGCTGGTGAAGCTGCTGCGTGGCCGGCTCGACGGCGAGGCTGCCCGGTGGCTCCACAAGGGCCTGACCAGCCAGGACGTGGTCGACACCGCGCTCGTGCTCTGTCTCGCCGACGTGCTCGACCGGGTCGAGGACGAGCTCGCCGCGCAGGCCGCCTCGCTGGTCGGTCTCGCCCGGGACCACCGCGCCACGGTGATGTCCGGCCGCACCCTGACCCAGCACGCGGTGCCGATCACCTTCGGGCTCAAGGCCGCGACCTGGCTCTCCGGCCTGAGCGATGCCGCCGAGGCCCTCCGGCGGACACGTACGTCACTGCCCGCCCAGATCGGTGGCGCGGCCGGCACCCTGGCGGCGGTCGTCGGCCTGGCCCGGCTCCGCGGTCTCGGCGATCCCGTGGCCGCCGCACAGGAGGCAGCCACGACCGCCGCGACCACGCTCGGGCTGACCCCGCGAACCCCCTGGCACACCAACCGCGCCCCGCTGACGGCGGCCGCCGACGCGCTGGTCACCGCTGCCGACACCTGGGGCCGGATCGCCACCGACATCACCCTGCTGACCCGCCCGGAGATCGGCGAGCTCGCCGAGCCCGCCGGCGAGGGGCGCGGCGGTTCCTCGACCATGCCGCACAAGTCCAACCCGGTGCTCTCGGTCCTCATCCGTCGCCACGCGCTCGCCGCTCCCCCGCTGGCCGCGACGCTCCACACCGCCGCGGCGACGTACGTCGACGAGCGTCCCGACGGCGCCTGGCACGTCGAGTGGGAGACCGTGGCGACCCTCGCCCGCCGCAGCGTCGTCGCGGCCTCGCAGACCACCGAGCTTCTCGCCGGGCTCCGCGTCGACGCGGCCCGGATGCGCGCCACGGCCGAGGCCGCGGGCGCGGACCTGCTGGCCGAGCAGCGGTCGCTGACCGGGTTCGTGGGTGGCGAGATCCTCGCCGGGACCGAGGCCGCCGCAGGGCTCGACGACTATCTCGGCGCCACCGACGCCCTCATCGACACCACCGTCGCCCGCGCCCACGAAATCTGGAAGGACCTACCATGACGCCGAGGATCACCCCTGTCGAGCTGGCCGGAGGCCCGAACAGGCCGCTCCTGGTCGTCGGCCCGTCCCTCGGCACCTCGGTGACCGCGCTCTGGGCCGCCACCGCCGAACTGCTCGCGGACAGCTTCCACGTCATCGGCTGGGAGCTCCCGGGCCACGGCCACGGTGCCCCCACCACCGAGGCGTTCTCCATGGCCGACCTCGCCGCGGGCGTGCTCGCCTGCGTCGACCGGGTCCTCACCGACCGCGGCGAGCGCCACGGCACCTTCGCCTACGCCGGCGACTCGGTCGGCGGGGCCGTCGGCCTCCAGCTCCTGCTCGACGCACCCAACCGGGTGAGCGCCGCGGTGCTCACCAACACCGGCGCCAAGATCGGCGAGCCCGATGGCTGGAACGACCGCGCGGCGACGGTCCGCAAGGCCGGCACCGCCTCACAGATCGCCGGCTCCACCCAGCGCTGGTTCGCCCCCGGCTTCCTCGAGCGCGAGCCCGCCCGAGGCGGAGCCCTGCTCCACTCGCTGCGCGACGCCGACGCGGAGAGCTATGCGCTGGTCTGTGATGCGCTGGCGGCGTACGACGTCCGCGGCCGGCTCGCCGAGATCGCCGCCCCGGTCCTCGCGATCGCGGGTGTCGACGACGCCCCGACCCCGCCGGCCTCGCTCGAGGAGATCGCCGTCGGGGTGCGCAACGGGCGCCTCGTCACCCTCGACGCCGTCGGCCACCTCGCTCCTGCCGAGGCACCCCACGCCGTCTCCAGCCTGGTCACCTCCCACGTGACGGCGTCCGACCCGGCCTACGCGGCCGGGATGAACGTACGCCGCCAGGTGCTCGGCGACGCCCACGTCGACCGGGCCACCGCCGCGATCACCGACGTCAACCGCGACTACCAGGACCTCATCACCCGCTACGCCTGGGGCACGATCTGGACCCGCCCCGGCCTCGCCCGCCGGGACCGCTCGATCGGCGTGCTCACCGCCCTGGTCGCCGGGCGTCACTTCGAGGAGCTCGAGTTCCACCTCCGCGCCGCGCTCACCAACGGCCTGACCCGCGAGGAGATCATCGAGGTGCTCCTGCAGACCTCGATCTACGTCGGGGTGCCGGCCGCCAACACCGCCTTCGCCGTCGCCAACCGGGTCCTGAACGAGTAGTCATCCCGCCGTCGACCGGCGGACCGGAGGGACTGGGGATCACTCCCCCGTCCGGTGATCGGCCCACCAGCCGGACCACCTCGTGTCGAGCTGCGCGAAGTCGGCGTCCTCGAGGCCGTACGTGCTGAGGATGGCCATCGAACCACCGGCCGGGTCGGCGTCCGACGGCGCGGTGTCGGCGATCACCAGCAGGCCCTCGCCCCACGCGTCGACCGTCACGCCCAGCTGGCGTGCCGAGCGGAACCACACCTCGCCGGCCACGTCCTCGCCGGCGAGCGTCGCCGTGTAGCGGCTGCCCCGGGGCTGCCCGGCGACAGCCTCGAGGCCCAGCCGCTCGACGACAGTGCCCGAGTAGGTGCCGCGATCGGCGAAGAACAACGTGCGGCGCGTCAGTCCGGGCCGGCGCTCGAGCGCGAACCGAAGCTGATGCAGGAACGACGTCCAGCCCTCGGTGACGTCGTCGTAGTACGCGTCCCAGTCCGGGTTGCCGGACAACGGCGCGCGAGTCAGCGTGATTCGGACGCCGTCGCCGTCCGGCTGGATCTCGAACCTGTCACCGCCGTTCGCGACCAGCGTGCGCCGGTCGGCCTCCTCGACGATGTCGGTGAAGTAGATCGAGTCGATCTCGGCCTCGATCTCATCCGTGTCCCAGCCGTGCCACTGTCGGATGGCGGCTGGGTCCCGTAATGACTGCCACGCGGCATCGGCCGACGCCGCCACGGTGACCTCGATACGCGGCGTCTCGCCGCTCTGGATGTCATTCATCACTCTGCTCCTGTTCGGACGGGTCGGTCACCGCTGCCGGGGCGGGATGCCCGCCGATGACCACGCGGTACTGCCGACCGGTCGGGCTGTCGAAACCCTCAGCCGTACGCCGCAGCGCTTCGGTCAGCTCCTCGGTGAATCTGTGCACGTCGGCGGCGTCGGCGAAGCGCACGGCGGCCTCGATCGTGAACGTGAGCAGGCGCTTGCCCTGCTCATCCGCCTTGACCTGCATGCGGGCCACGTCCCGCACGGTCGCTGCGGCGACCCCGACGAGGTGGTCGGCTGCGAACTGGTCCTGGATCCGCCCCGCGCTCTCAGCGGTCTCGGGTCCTCGGCCCATCACTGACGGGTCGACCACGAACGCACCCGGCTTCGCCCGGACGATCCGCTCGACGAATCCCCGGCGCGGCCGCTCCTCGACCAGCTCCACCAGCCCGGCCGACTCGAGCGCCCGCAGGTGGTAGTTCACCCGCTGGCGAGGCAGCTCGAGCACGGCGGCGAGCCGGGTGGCCGACGTGGGCTCCTGCAGGTGACCGAGCAGCTGCCGACGAATGGGTGACAGCGCCGCGGCCACCCGGTCCGGCTCGTCGACGTAGTTGATGCCGTTGCTCACAGCTCCAGAATGCAATTGACAAACTTGTTTGTCAATTGAGTCGATGAGGTCCACGCACGCCCGGATCGGCCCAGAAACCAGGTGCCATCGGCGTACGTCCTGACTAACGTCGCACCCATGCCGCAAGCCCGTCTGCGCACCGAGCGCCTCGACCTGGTCCCGCTGTCCGAGGAGCATCTGCCCCTCCTGGTCGAGCTCAACTCCGACCCGGTGGTGCTCCGCCATCTGTTCACCCGCGCGCTCAGGCCGGAGGAGACCGAGGAGCGGATGCACAAGTGGATCCAGGTGGCGAAGGAGGCCGAGGTGCTGGGCAAGTGGATCGGGTTCTCGGCCGGCGAGTTCGTCGGTCTCTACATGTTCGACCCGCCCGACAACCCGCCGCGCACCGATGCGGCCGAGCTCGGCTACCGGCTCCCGCAGCGCCACTGGCGCAAGGGGTTCGCGAAGGAAGGCTCGCTCGAGCTGCTCCGCCACGGGTTCGAGGACCTCGGGATCGATCGGGTGATCGCGCAGACGATGGCCGTCAACGAGGCCTCCCGCGCGACCATGGTCTCTGTCGGGATGAGCTTCGTGCGCGGCTTCCAGCAGGACTGGGACGAGCCGCTCGCCGGTCACGCCGACGGCGAGGTCGAGTACGAGATCACCCGCGAGACCTGGCTCGAGCGCCGCGCGGGGTAGGCTGCGAGCACGCTCGTGGCGCAGGAACCCGGTGAGAGTCCGGGGCGGTTCCGCCACTGTGACGTCCGTACAGCTGCTGGGCACGGACACAGCCAGACACTGGCCGCGGGCTATCCGACCGATCGACGGGGCGAGAACCCCTAGGAGGACCTCGGCATGGCCGACTCTGCACGCGTACGCATCGCCCTTCTGTCCACCTCGGACACCGACCTGCTCTCGGCCCGTGCCAGCGGCGCCGACTACGCCTGGGCGAACCCGTCGCGGGCCACCGACCTCGAGCAGGTCGTCGCCGATGCCGACCTGGTCGTCTTCCGGCTCCTCGGCTCGCCCACCGATCTCTGGGACGGCCTGAGCGCGGTCAAGGAGCGTGGCACTCCCGTCGTCGTCCTCGGCGGCGAGCAGCAGCCGAGTGCCGAGCTGATGGAGCACTCCACCGTCCCGATGGGCGTCGCCGCCGAGGCCCACCGCTATCTCGCCGAGGGTGGTCCGGCCAACCTCGCCCAGCTGCACGCGTTCCTCTCCGACACGGTCCTGCTGACCGGCTTCGGGTTCGAGCCGCCGGCGACGGTGCCGGCCTGGGGCTTCGCGGAGCGTGTTGGTCTCGACACGCCTCCGCCTAGCGGCTCCGGCGGCTCGACCAGCGAAAAGCCGCGGATCGGGGTGCTCTACTACCGCGCCCACGAGACCAGCGGGAACACCGCGTTCGCCCATGCACTGGCCGACGCCATCGACGCGACCGGTGCGGCCACCGGCGTACCCGTCTTCGCGGGCTCGCTGCGCTCGGCCCCCGACGACCTCTATGAGGCGCTCGGCACCCTCGACGCCCTGATCGTGACCGTGCTCGCGGCCGGTGGCTCCGTGCCCGCCTCGGCGAGCGCCGGCGGCGAGGACGAGGCCTGGGACGTGGAGCGGATGGCCGCGCTCGACATCCCGGTGCTCCAGGGGCTCTGCCTGACCAGCTCGCGTGCGGACTGGGAGGCCTCCGACGACGGCGTCACGCCGCTCGACTCGGCCAACCAGATCGCGATCCCCGAGTTCGACGGCCGGATCATCACCGCACCGTTCTCGTTCAAGGAGCTCGACGAGCAGGGTCTCCCCCACTACGTCGCCGACCCCGAGCGCACCGCGCGGGTCGCCCGGATCGCGGTCAACCACGCCCGCCTGCGGCACACGCCCAACCCGGACAAGCGTCTCGCGCTGGTGCTCTCCGCCTACCCGACCAAGCATGCTCGCATCGGCAACGCGGTCGGCCTGGACACCCCGGTCTCCGCGATCCGGATGCTGCGCCGCCTGCGCGAGGAGGGCTATGACCTGGGCCAGGACAACGAGGTCGTACGCATCCTCGACTCCGTCGCCGCCGAGGAGGGCGACACCGCCGCCGGCGACGCGCTGATCCACGCGCTGATCGCGGCCGGCGGCCAGGACGAGGAGTGGCTGACCAACGCCCAGCTCACCGACGCCCATGTCCGCATCTCCAAGGCCGACTACGACCGGTGGACCGCGGATCTCCCCGCTGACCTGCGCGAACAGATGGTCGAGACCTGGGGGCCGACCCCGGGCAAGCTCTTCGTCAACGACAACGACGAGCTCGTCCTGGCCACGCTCCAGGCCGGCAACATCGTCATCCTGATCCAGCCGCCGCGCGGGTTCGGCGAGAACCCGGTCGCGATCTACCACGACCCCGACCTGCCGCCGTCGCACCACTACCTCGGTGCCTATCGCTGGCTCGAGCACGGCTTCGAGGCCGACGCCGTCGTACACCTCGGCAAGCACGGCTCGATGGAGTGGCTGCCCGGCAAGAACGCCGCGCTCTCGGCGTCCTGCGGCCCGGATGCGGCCATCGGCAACATGCCGCTGATCTACCCGTTCCTGGTCAACGACCCGGGCGAGGGTGCTCAGGCGAAGCGCCGTGCGCACGCCACGATCATCGACCACCTGGTGCCGCCGATGGCGCGTGCGGAGTCCTACGGCGACATCGCGCGGCTGGAGTCGCTGATGGAGGAGTACGACCGCATCTCCTCCATGGACCCGGCCAAGCTGCCCGCCATCCGCGGCGAGATCTGGCAGCTGATGAAGGCCGCCGAGCTCCACCGCGACCTCGGCATGGAGGAGCGGCCCGAGGACGACGACTTCGACGACTTCATGCTCCACATCGACGGCTGGCTCTGCGAGATCAAGGACGCCCAGATCCGCGACGGGCTGCACGTGCTCGGTGCCGCGCCGGAGGGTGAGGCACGCGTCAACCTGGTGCTCTCGATCCTGCGCGCCGCGCAGGTGTGGGGCGGCGTCGGCGGTGCCGTGCCCGGGCTGCGGGCGGCGCTCGGGCTCAAGGAGGGCGCCGACACCCGGGCGGTCGACGAGATCGAGAGCCAGGCTCGTGGCCTGGTGGAGCGGATGGACGCGGCCGGCTGGGACCCGGCGGTCGCCGAGACGCTTCACGACGACCCGGCCGTGCGGCAGGTGCTCGTCTTCGCCGCCGAGCAGGTCGTGCCGCGGCTGAACGGGACGACCGACGAGCTGTCCGCGGTCCTGCACGCGCTGGACGGTGGCTTCGTCCCCGCGGGGCCGTCGGGCTCGCCGCTGCGCGGGCTCGTCAACGTACTTCCGACCGGGCGCAACTTCTACACCGTCGACCCGCGCGCGGTGCCGTCGCGGCTGGCCTGGCAGACCGGGCAGGCGATGGCCGACTCGCTGCTGCAGCGCTACCTGGACGAGACCGGCGACTACCCGACCTCGGTCGGGCTCTCCGTCTGGGGGACCTCCGCGATGCGTACGTCCGGCGACGATGTCGCCGAGGTGCTCGCGCTGCTCGGGGTGCGACCGGAGTGGGACGAGGCCTCGCGCCGGATCACGCACCTCGACGTCATCTCGCTCGAGGAGCTGGGCAGGCCCCGGATCGACGTGACCGTACGCATCTCCGGGTTCTTCCGCGACGCGTTCCCGCACGTCGTCTCGATGCTCGACGACGCGGTCAGGATGGTGGCCGACCTCGACGAGCCGGACACCGACAACTTCGTCCGCGCGCACACCCTCGAGGACCTCGCCGACCACGGCGACCAGCGCCGCGCGACGTCCCGGATCTTCGGCTCCAAGCCCGGTTCGTACGGTGCCGGGATCCTGCAGGTGATCGAGGCCGGCAACTGGCGGTCCGACCAGGATCTGGCCGACGTCTACGCGGCGTGGGGCGGTTTCGCCTACGGCCGCGACCTCGACGGCGCCCCGGCGGCCGACGACATGCGCGCCAACTACCGCCGGATCAAGGTCGCCGCCAAGAACGTCGACTCCGCCGAGCACGACATCGCCGACTCCGACGACTACTTCCAGTACCACGGCGGCATGGTCGCGACCGTCCGCGCGCTGACCGGCAGCGAGCCGAAGGCGTACGTCGGCGACTCCACCTCCCCCGACGCCATCAAGACCCGCACGCTGCAGGAGGAGACCAACCGCGTCTTCCGGGCCCGGGTGGTCAACCCGCGCTGGATCTCGGCGATGCAGCGCCACGGCTACAAGGGCGCCTTCGAGCTGGCCGCGACCGTCGACTACCTCTTCGGCTTCGACGCGACCGCCGGCGTGGTGCAGGACTGGATGTACGAGAAGCTCGCCCGCGAGTACGTCCTGGACGAGACCAACCAGGAGTTCATGCGATCCTCGAACCCGTGGGCGCTGCGCGGCATCGTCGAGCGGCTGCACGAGGCTGCCGAGCGCGGGCTGTGGGAGTCGCCCGACCCCGAGCTCGTCGCCGCGATGCAGGAGATCTATCTCGACATCGAAGGTGATCTGGAGGAGGAATGAGTTCTTCTGACAAGCGTCGGATCAAGATCATCGGGGTCGGCCCCGGTGACCCCGACCAGGTCACCCTCGAAGCCGTGGCCGCGATGCGGTCGGTCGACTACTTCCTGGTCACCGACAAGTCGGGCACGGTCAAGCAGGGCATGCCCGACCCGCTGGTCCGGGCCCGCGAAGAGCTGCTCGACCGCCACCTCTCCGCTCCCGCGCGGGTCGTCAAGGTCGACGACGCTCCTCGCGAGCGGCGTGAGGAGTTCACCGGGACCGACGCGGAGTACCGGGCGGCAGTCGCAGCCTGGCACCGGGCCCGGGTCGAGCGATACCTCGCCGTGCTCGCCGAGCACCCTGGCGACGTCGGCTTCCTGGTCTGGGGCGACCCCGCCTTCTACGACTCCACGATCCGCGTCGTCGACCAGATCTCCGAGCAGCTCGACATCGACGTCGATGTCATCCCCGGGATCTCCTCGGTGCAGCTGCTCGCCGCGCGGCACCGGCTCGTCCTCCACGATGTCGGGCGGCCGCTCTACGTCACCACCGGCCGCGCCGTGCTCGAGGCCGTCGAGGCCGGGCACGACAACCTCGTGGTGATGCTCAACCGGGTCGTCGACCTCCCCGGGCTCGAGGACTGGCGGATCTGGTGGGGCGGCAACCTCGGCACCCGTGAGGAGGAGCTGGTCGCAGGCACGGTCGGCGAGGTCCTGCCGGCGATCGAGTCCGCTCGGGCACGGTTGCGCGAGACGTCCGGCTGGGTGATGGACATCTACATGTTGCGAGCCCCGCGCCGATGAGCGGGCTGCTGGTCGCCGGCACCACCTCGGATGCGGGCAAGTCGGTCGTGACGACCGGGCTGTGCCGGGCGTTCGCCCGGCGCGGCGTCAAGGTGGCGCCCTACAAGGCCCAGAACATGTCCAACAACTCGATGGTCTGCGAGGCGCCGGACGGGACAACGGCGGAGATCGGCCGGGCGCAGTGGGTACAGGCCCTGGCGGCACGGGTCACCCCGGAGCCGGCGATGAACCCGGTGCTGCTCAAGCCCGGCTCCGACCGCCGCAGCCACGTGGTCCTGATGGGGCATCCCGCGGGAGAGGTCTCCTCTCATGACTGGGAGGCGGGGCGCCGGCATCTGGCGACCGCGGCCCATGCGGCGTACGACGATCTGGCCTCGCGGTTCGAGGTCATCGTCGCCGAGGGCGCGGGCAGCCCTGCCGAGATCAACCTGCGGGCCGGCGACTACGTCAACATGGGGCTGGCCCGGCACGCCGGGCTGCCGACCGTGGTCGTGGGCGACATCGACCGGGGCGGGGTGTTCGCGGCGATGTACGGCACCCTGGCCCTCCTCGAGCCCGAGGACCAGGCCCTGATCAGCGGGTTCGTGGTCAACAAGTTCCGCGGTGACCTCGGCTTGTTGAGGCCCGGGCTCGCCTCGCTGGAGTCGCTCACTCAGCGCCCGGTCTTCGGCGTGCTCCCCTGGGAGCCGTCGCTGTGGCTCGACTCCGAGGACGCGCTCGACCTCGAAGGGCGCCGTTCGGCGGCAGGTGCCACTCGCAAGGTCGCGGTCGTACGCCTCCCCCGCATCTCCAACTTCACCGACGTCGACGCGCTCGGGCTGGAGCCGGATCTCGACGTCGTCTTCGCCTCCTCGCCGGCCGATGTCGCCGATGCCGACCTGGTCGTCCTGCCCGGCACCCGGTCCACGATCAGCGACCTGGCCTGGCTCCGCTCACGCGGCCTCGACGTGGCCCTGACCGAGCACGTACGCCGCGGCCGCCCGCTCCTCGGGATCTGCGGCGGCTTCCAGATGCTCGGCGGCGTGATCGCCGACCCCGACGGTGTCGAGGGCTCGGTCGCCGAGGTCGAGGGACTGGGCCTGCTCGACGTACGCACCGACTTCTCCCCCGCCAAGAACCTCCGCCTGCCCACCGGGTCGGCGCTCGGGGTCGAGGCGAGCGGCTACGAGATCCACCACGGCCGGATCACCCGCGGCGACGGAGTCACCGAGTTCCTCGGCGGCGCTCGCTCCGGCAACGTCTTCGGGACCATGTGGCACGGCAGCCTGGAGGGAGACGCGCTGCGCGGCGCCTTCCTCGCGGCCACGCTGGGCCGTGAGCCGTCCACGGTCTCCTTCCCTGCCGCCCGCGAGCGACGCCTGGACCTGATCGGCGACCTCGTCGAGGAGCACCTCGACGTCGACACCCTGCTCGACCTCGCCACCTCAACCCCCGTCGGAGGAGCCCAACGATGAGGCTGTTGATCCTGGGCGGGACCGGGGAGGCGCGGGACCTGGCGGCGCGGCTGGTCGACGACGGCGTCGACGTCACCTCCTCGCTGGCCGGACGGGTGGCACGGCCGCGGCTTCCGGTGGGAGCGGTGCGGATCGGTGGGTTCGGTGGGGTCGAGGGGCTGCGGACGGCTCTCGCGGAGTACGACGCGGTCGTGGACGCCACCCATCCGTTCGCCCGCGGGATGTCGGCCAACGCGGCCGAGACCTGCGAGCTGACCGGGCATCCGCTGCTCCGTCTGGAGCGGCCGGGCTGGACGCCCGACCCGTCCTGGGTCTACGCCGACGGCCACGCCCAGGCCGCGGATCTCGCCGCCGGCCTCGGCGCCCGACCGTTCATCACGGTCGGCCGCCAAGAGCTCGGGCGCTTCGTACCCGCACTGGCCGGGCGCGCCGCGCTCGCCCGCGTGGTCGACCCGCCCGAGCTCGAGCTGCCCGAGCCGTGGACGCTGCTGACCAGTCGCGGACCGTACGACCTCGAGGGTGAGCTCGCGCTGATGCGGGAGCACCGCACCGACGTACTCATCACCAAGGACTCCGGCGGCACCTACACCCGGCCGAAGATGGATGCGGCGGCCGAGCTGGGCGTGAAGGTGGTCGTCGTCCGTCGACCGGGCGGACCTGGCGAGGTCCAGACGGTCAACGATGTCGCCGACGCGGTCGCCTGGGTCAAGGGGCTCCGGTGAGCGACCGGGTCGTCGTCGGGATGTCGGTGACCGATGTCGACCGGCGCCGGGAGCTGCTCGACTGGGCCGGTGAGCTCGGCGCGAGCCTCGCGTTCCTGCAGATGGGCGGACCCTCGCTCTCCGCCGAGCTGACCAGGCTCGCCGACTCCGGAGCCGCGACCATCACGCTGGCCGGCGTCAGCCTCGGCCCGCTCGCCCCCGGCCACTCCTGGCTGCGCCGGATCGCGGCCCACTGGTGGCGTGAGCGCCCCGGGGACCGCCCCGAGATCCAGATCGCGACCCGCCTGGCGACCACCCGCGACGAGCTCCCCGACGCGCTCGCCGAGACCCGGCCGGTCACCGGCACCGAGCCCGGGCTGACCTCGCCCGCCTGGGAGCGAGTCCCCGACCACGTACGTCAGGTCCTGATCTGCCGCGGCCCGCGCTGCACCGCGAAGGGCTCGGAGGAGACCGCGAGAGCGGTGATCCTGGGCGCGATGGAGGCCGGTCTCGGCGACGACGATCTTCTGATCACCCACACCGGCTGCCAGTTCCCGTGCAACCAGGCACCGGTGCTCAGCGTCCAGCCCGACGATGTCTGGTACGGAAACGTGGAAGCGGCCGCCGCCCGGGTGATCGTGCGTGATCACCTGGCCGACGGCCGCCCCGTGGAGGCCTACCGCCTCCCCCGCTGACGCATGCTCACAAGCTCGCGGCAAGGGCCTTTCGCTCCGCGACGGCGCGCTCCGCCGCGTGCAGCCTGATCACCAGGCCGGTCAGCGCCACTCCGATCACACCCCACATGGTGGCGAGCGTGATCAGCGAGGCCCGCCGGAAGAACCACAACGTGTCGGCCGGGAAGTCCCCGACCTCGTTGACCGTCGTGAACAGCTCCCCGGCGACGACCATCACGACCAGGTAGGCCGCGATCGCGCCGACCACGGCGAGATAGGTGCCGAACCGTCCGCGCAGCCGCACGGCGGCGTACGTCACCACCACGGCCGCCACGACCGAGAGGGCCTGGAAGGCGAAGTAGACCGCGGTGCGGACGCCGATGGTGTCGCCGCTACCGACCGCCGGCGGGGTCGCCGGATACTTGAGGAACGGCACCAGCGCGACCGCCACGAACCCGATCAGGGTGACGAGCGCCGTCGACTGTCCCGGCGTGAGCCGCCCGATCCGACCGAGAGCGAATGCGGCGACCAGCCCGAGGATGCCCCCGAGCGCGACGCCGACGGCCAGGGTGCCGGTCAGCAGGCCCCAGGTGCTCTGGTTGGTGCGAGAGACCTCGGCGGCCTCCTCCTCACCGGCCTCGGAGCCCTCGGCGGCATGCGAGTGCGAGTGCCCGTCGCCACCGGCTTCCTCGAGCGCGATGGCAGCGCCGACCTGCGGCTCACCGACGGCGTACGCCACCAGGAAGGTGACGACGCCGGCGAGGAGTCCAGCTAGGAGGCCGCGTACGAGAAATGCACGCGGGCTCATCAGTGGCAGGGGTAGCCGAGGAGGTGACGACCGTCGTGGACCCACTCGTGGATGAGCGTGCCGGACGGGATCGAGACGGCGCCCTGGTCGGCGCTGATGAAGAAGAGCACCAGGAGACCGAGCAGACCGAAGAAGAGCGCCCAGGGGGCCAGCTCACGGAGCGGGATGGTGGGAAGGTCGGCGCCGGCGACGGGCGCCACAGCGTGCTGCGACATATGTCCTCCTCAGGGATACCTGCGTCCCTGTTCGTTGGGGTTGGACGGACACTCGGGTCTGACTCCACCGCCGCGAGGCGATGTCACAGTAGCGCGACTGTGCCGGAGTTCCACCGGCTTCCTCATGTCCGTTGCGTGCACTATAGCGGGATCTCAGCGGAGCCACTCGTTGCCGACGAGGTTGGTGAGATCGGCGATGTCGAGCCTCGGTTCGATCCCGGACTCGGGTGCGAGACCGAAGTGCTCCAGCGAGCGCCGGACCCACTCGGCGGCGTCGATGTTGAGCGGACCGGAGACCCACATCGCGTAGGGCAGGTTCACGAACCTGTTCTCCTTGACGGCCGGGAGGTCGCGGGAGGCCGGGTTGGCCTTGAGCACCTTGACCTTCTCCTCGTAGGACTGCCCCGGGTAGTCCACGAAGTAGATGACGTCGGGCTCGGCGGCCGCGAAGCGCTCCCAGCCGACCTCGGTCCAGGTGTCCTCGACGTCGGCGGTCGCGTTGGTCACTCCGGCGGTGTCGAAGATCGCCTGCGGTCCCCCGAAGGATCCGGAGGTGAAGATCGCGTCGGTACCGGAGTCGAAGAGGAACGCGGTCGGCTCCTCGTCGGGCTTCGGCGCGCTCTCCAGGGCCGCGCGGCGCTTCTCGATGTCGGCGACGACCTTCGTCGCGGTCGCGTCGTGGTCGGTCAGCTCGCCGATGTTGAGCAGGTCGGTACGCAGCGCCGTCCAGGCATCCATGGTGCCGCGGTCGCCGTCCTCCTGCCGGCAGGTCTCGCTGAGCAGGTAGGTCTCGATGCCCCGCTCCTGCACCATCTCGGGCACCAGGTTCCGCGACTCGCTGAACCCGTAGCCCCAGCCCGCGAACATCAGCTGCGGGTCGAGGGCAAGGACGGTCTCCAGCGTCGGCTGGTCGTCGCCCACGATCTCGAGCTCGTCGACCCTGTCCTCGGGGTAGGCGAGCTCGAGCAGCTGCTGGTCCCGGGCCAGGCCGGTGACCGCGACCAGCTCCTCGCGGGCACCGACGGCCAGCGCGATGGAGATGATCCCGCCGTCGTAGGCGTACAGCTCGGTGACCGGCTGGTCGACCGTGAGCTTCTCCCCGCAGTTCTCGACGGTGATCGCGTCCTGGCCGGCCTCCTCGGCGGCCTGCTCCGCCGTCCCGCAGGCGGTGAGGATCGTGGTGCCGAGGGCGAGCGCGGCGAGGCAGCCGAGGCCGGGGCGTACGTGACGGGTGAGGCGCTGGTTCATGCGGATCGGTCCTTCCGAGGATGGATGAGCAGGTGAGGCTGGTCGAGGTGTGGGTGCGGCACCTGGACCGAGCCGACGCCGAAGTGGTGCTCGACGCGGATGCTGTCGAGCACCTCGACCGGCGGTCCGTGGGCCACGACGGTGGCCGGGCCGCTGTCGGGGTCGCTCCCTCGGGGCCGGCCGAGGACGGCGAGCCGGTCGAAGGAGCGGAGCGCCAGGTCGAGGTCGTGGATGGTCGCGACGAGGGTCTCGGCCCGCTCGGCGACGCTGTGCAGCAGCCGCAGCTGCCAGGCGACGTCGAGATGGTTGGTCGGCTCGTCCAGGAGCATCACCGGGCTCTCCTGGGCGAGACCCCTGGCCATGACCGCTCGGCGCCGCTCGCCGCCGGAGAGCCGGTCGCACGGGTCGTCGATGCGGTCGGCGAGGCCAACGGCGCCGAGGGCCGCCCGGACGATCTCCCGCTCCTGCCGCCCGCCTCGTGACCAGGGCCGGGTGCGGGGCACCCGGCCGAGCGCGACCATCTCCCCGACGAGCAGCTCGGCGGAGGCGACCTCCTCCTGGGGGACGTACGCCAGCCGCCGGGCGCGTTCGCGCGAGCCGATCCGGGCGGTCTCCTGGAGCTGTCCGGACTCGTCGGCGAGACAGGCCTGGCCGGTGCTGGGCCGCAGCACCCCGGCGAGGATCCGCAGCAGCGTCGACTTCCCCACGCCGTTGACGCCGACGATGCCGAGGCGGGTGCCCACCGGCACGTCCAGGTCGACGTCGCGCAGCACCTCGCGCCGGCCCAGCCGCGCGGAGACCCCGCGCAGCCGGAGCGCGGCCGGCGACCGACTCATCGGTCACCGCCGAACCGATACTGACCGCGACCGAGCAGCAGCAGGAACAGCGGCGCGCCGACGACGCCGGTGACCACCCCCAGCGGGATCTCCTGCGGGCGTGCCACCAGCCGGGCGAGCACGTCGACCCACAGCAGGAACACCCCACCTGCCAGGGCCGCGACCGGGAGCACCACCCGGTGCCGCGCGCCCACGAGCAGCCGGGCCGCGTGCGGCACGATCAGACCGACGAACCCGATCCCACCACTGACCGCGACCAGGATCCCGACGAGCACCGCCAGAGCGACGAAGAGAGTCGTACGCAGCGCCGCGACGTTCACGCCGAGCGCGGCAGCGGTCTCGGGCCCGGCGGCAAGGGCGTCCAGCCAGCGGTGCAGAGCCAGCATCCCGAGACCGAGGACGAGGCTGAGCGCCGCGGGCAGCCACAGCTTCTCCCAGCTGGCACCGCCGACGCTGCCGAGCATCCAGAACATCACCGAGTCCGCCGCGCGCGGATCATCGCTCATGAAGACCAGGAACGAGGCGATGGCGGAGAGCCCCGAGGAGAGCACGACCCCGGAGAGCACCAGCCGGATCGGGGTCAGCCCACCTTGGGCGGTGGCCACCAGCCAGACCAGCAGCGCCGAGCCGACGGCTCCGAGCAGGGCGCCGCCGGAGACGGCGTACGTGCCGAGACCAGCCAGCGCGCCCGTGGTGATCGCGGCCGTCGCGCCCACCGAGGCGCCGGAGCTGATCCCGAGCAGGAACGGGTCGGCGAGCGGGTTGCGGACCAGGGTCTGCATGCCGGCACCGGCCACGGCCAGACCCGCGCCGACGGCGAGCGCCATCAGCGCCCGGGGCACGCGCAGCTCCCACACGATCACGTCCCACTTCCCCGGTGCGTCGCCCTGGAGCCGGTCGACGACGGCCGCGACGACCTCGCCGAGAGGGATCCGCTCGGAGCCGAAGGCCAGGGACGCCACGGCGCTGAACGCCGCGGCGAGCAGCAGCCCGACGACCAGCGGCACGAACGGCAGCCGCCGCCTCCCGGCACCGGCGGGGCTCGGGATCAGGGTGGGGGTCTCGCGGCACGGCGTCTGCACGCAGTTCGGCCTCTCAGGTCCTCTGGACCCTGGTCGCGAGGGCCGTGACGAACGTCTGAGCCGACAGGTTTTCGGACTCGGGTTCAACCGGCGACGCTGCCTTCCCAGGGACCCGTTCCCCAGTGGCTGCCTAGCGTCGCCGTCGCCCTCACCGCTGCGCGCCAGTCCCGGATTCACACCGGAGTTCCCTGGCATCCATCAGGATGCGTTCGACTCGGCGCAGAGGCTAGCACGGGTCGTCGAACCGGTGCCGGGGATGTTTCCGACGACACGGCGAAGCACAAGATCTAGGAAGTTGCATTGGTGTAATTCCCGCATATAGTGGTCCTCGCAGCTGGTTCTCCCACCTCGGCGACGGGGCGGGAGAGGCAAGAGGGAACCCGGTGCGAGTCCGGGACTGCCCCGCAGCGGTGAGTGGGAACGACCGCCGTCACGAAGCACTGGGAGCAAGCCATGCCCCTGGGAAGCGACGGCCACTAGGACCGAGCACGATGACGCCCACGAGTCCGAAGACCTGCCAGTGCCCACCTCATGGTGGGGTCCGCGACCTCGAGGGAAGGTCAGGGGATCGAGCGAGCACCACGTGACCGGGTCCGCCCGGCGCGCTGCCGCCGTCCTCCCTGCCCCGGCACGGATGCACGAGACATCCAGCGGGCCGCGGAGCCCGCGTGAGCAAGGGGGCATGGGGCTTGATCGACACCGAGGGTCTACCGATCCGCACCGAGAAGTCGGCGTACGTCTTCGGCTATCCGATGGCCGAGGACCTGGCCAAGAAGCAGCGGAGCATCTTCTGGACGGCCGAGGAGATCCCGGTCGAGAACGACAAGCAGGACTTCCTGGTCAACATGACCGACGCCGAGCAGGCGGCGGTGAAGACCACGCTGAAGCTGTTCACCATCTACGAGCTGATCCTCGGCGGCGAGGTGTGGGGCGACCGGATCTTCCACGCGTTCCCGCGTCCGGAGGTCCAGATGATGGCCAACGCCTTCTCGTTCGCCGAGCTGAACATGCACGCGCCGTTCTACGCGAAGCTCAACAAGGTCCTCATGATCGACACCGAGGAGTTCTACGACTCCTACAAGAACGACCCGGTGCTGGCCGAGCGGATCCAGTTCGTGTGGGACGCGATCGCCGACGAGGACCTGCTCTACGCGCTGAGCGTCTTCACGCTGATGGAGAACTGCGTCCTCTACTCCAACTTCGCCTTCCTCAAGCACTTCCAGTCCGGCGGGAAGAACCTGCTGCAGAACGTGATCAGCGGCATCAACTTCTCCGCCCGCGACGAGAACCTGCACGCCACCGGCGGTGCCTGGCTGTTCAACACCACCCTGGACGAGTACGCCGCCACCGTCCCGGCCGACAAGTTCGAGGCCGAGCGCGACGACCTCTTCGCGAGGGTCCGCGGCGTCGCCGAGCACCTCTACGCCCACGAGGCCCGGATCGTGGAGATGCTCTTCGACCACGGGCCGATCACCGGCATCGACCAGGCCGACCTGGAGACCTTCGTGAGGTCCCGCATCGACATGACCCTGGAGAACATGCGGATGGAGCCGCTGTTCAACGTCGAGGCCAACCCGATCGCCGAGTGGTTCTACAGCGGCATCAACGGCACCCAGTTCCACGACTTCTTCCAGGTCACCGGCAACGAATACAACCGCAACATCGGCGAGACGGAGTTCAGCTTCTAATGAGCAACAGCAACTGGGAGGCGCTCTCCGCCGAGCGCAAGGCCCTGCAGGCCGACGGCGTCGTGCCCGCCTTCATGACCACGGCGGGCTATGCCATGTTCAAGGCCAAGTACACCGTCGCCGACCAGAGCGTCCGGGAGCGCTACGAGACCATCGCCAGCACCGCCGGCGACCTCGCCGACGAGATGTACCCCCGCGAGGACGGCGTCTCCTGGACGGAGCGGTTCTTCGAGGCGATCTGGAACGGCTGGCTCTCGCCGTCGACGCCGGTGCTGTCCAACCTCGGCACCGACCGGGGTCTGCCCGTCTCGTGCGAGGGCTCGTACGTCGAGGACTCGGTGTGGGGCTTCTACGAGACGCTCAAAGAGGCGGCGATCCTCTCCCAGAACGGGTTCGGGACCTCGGCGTACCTCGGTGACGTCCGGCCCCGCGGCGCGAAGTTCAGCGACAACGGCAAGGCCAACGGCGTGGTCCCGGTCTTCTGCAACTTCGTGGAGATGACCAACCAGATCAGCCAGGGCGCCACCCGCCGCGGTTCCTGGGCGGGCTACCTGCCCGTGGACCACCCGGACTTCTACGAGCTCGCCGACCTGATCTTCCGCGAGCCCGCCAACAAGAACATCGGCTGGATCTTCAGCCAGGCGTTCATCGACCGGATGCTGGCCGGCGATCGCGATGCTCTGGAGCGCTACCAGCGGGTGCTGAAGATCCGGGTGGTGCTCGGCAAGGGCTACATCTGGAAGGTCGACACCGTCAACGCGGCCCAGACCGAGTCCTACAAGGCCAACGGGCTGGAGAACAAGGCCTCCAACCTGTGCTCGGAGATCACCCTCTTCTCCGACGAGGACCACTCCTACACCTGCGTGCTCTCCTCGCTGAACCTCTCGACCTACGACGAGTGGAAGGACCAGGACACGGCGTACGTCGCCACCGTCTTCCTGGACGCGGTCGCCGAGGCGTTCCTGCGCAAGGCCCGCACCATCCGTGGTCTGGAGCGGGCGGTGCGCTACACCGAGAAGGCCCGCAGCCTCGGGCTGGGCGTGATGGGCTACCACGACTACCTGCAGAAGCAGCGGGTGCCGTTCGAGTCGGACAAGGCGGCGGCGCTCAACAAGGACATCTTCGAGCGGATCTCGGCGGATGCCGACGCCGCGTCGCGGTGGATGGGCTCGGTCGCGGGTATCCCGGAGTGGTGCGTCGGACGGCGCAACTCCCACCTGATGGCGATCGCGCCGACGATGAGCACCGCGGTGATCGTCGGCGGCACCAGCCAGGGCATCGAGCCGTACGTCGCCAACGTCTGGAACCAGACCACCTCGGCCGGCGAGATGCCGCGGGCCAACCAGAACCTCGTCGAGGTCATGGAGGAGCGCGGGGTCTACGACCAGGCGCACATCGACGACATCGTCGACCACGGCGGTTCCGTCCAGCACGTCGACTGGCTCGACGAGCACGAGAAGGACGTCTTCAAGACGGGCTACGAGATCGACCAGGAGGTCCTGCTCGCTCGCGCATCAGACCGGCAGGTCCACATCGACCAGGCCCAGTCGCTCAACCTGTTCTTCCAGGCCGACGCGACCCCGCAGTACATCAGCAAGATCCACAAGATGGCCCTGCTCGACCCGAACATCAAGAGCCTGTACTACCTGCGCTCGCGGGCCGGCATCCAGGCCAGCAAGCAGACCCGCACCTCGAACTGACCACCTGCGACCGAGAGGCATGACCATGAACGAGAACCCGACCACCACCGACGCCATCGACGATCTCACCTGGGACGACTGGAGCGACGCCGCGGTCTGTGCCATCGAGAACGGCCCGGACTGCGAGGCCTGCGAAGGATGAGCGACCCCACCACCGGGCGGCCGACGCTGACGGTCTGCCGCGGCTGCTGCTGCGGGACGGAGCGGAAGTCGCCCGGGGTGGACCATGCGGCCGTGCTCACGACGCTGAACACGGCGGCCGGGGAGTCGGCGACCGTACGTGTCGCCGACTGCCTCGGCCCGTGCGAGCGTGCCGACGTCGTGGTGGTCGGTCCCTCACCCGAGGGGCGCCAGCGTGGGGCACGGCCGGTCTGGGTCGCCCGGGCCGGCTCGGTGAGGGTCGCCGACGCCCTGGCCGAGTGGACCCGCGCCGGCGGACCGGGCATCGCCGAGGCACCACCCGCCGTCCTGGCTCGGGCCTTCCGTCACGGGCGCTGAGTGATGACGGCGTACGCCGCCGCGACCAGGGCCGCGCCGATGCCGACCCGGCGCGCCAGCGCGGTGGCGCTGACGACGTCGGCGGGGGCGGCGTCGCGGCCGTCGCCCATCACCGCGCGGTGCTCGACACGATTGCCGTAGTAGCGGTTCGTACCGCCGAGGCGGATGTCGAGGGCACCCGCGAAGGACGCCTCGACGACGCCGGCGTTCGGGCTCGGGTGCCGCGCGGCGTCACGCCGCCAGGCCGCCCAGGCCTGCCTGGCCCGCGACGGCGCGGCGGCCAGCGTGAGCAGCCCGGAGAGGCGTGAGCCGGGCAGGTTGAGCAGGTCGTCGAGGCGGGCGCTGGCCCAGCCGAAGTTCTCGTAGCGGTCGTTGTGGTGCCCGACCATCGCGTCCAGGGTGTTGGCGGCGCGGTAGCCGAGCAGGCCGGGTACGCCCGCGATCGCGCCCCACACCAGCGGTGCGACCACTGCGTCCGAGGTGTTCTCGGCGACGCTCTCGACCACGGCCCGGGAGACCTCGTCGGCGCCCAGCTCGCTGGTGTCGCGGCCCACGAGGTGGGTCAGCCGCTGTCGCGCGGCGGGGAGGTCGCCGCGGTCGAGATGGGCGTGGACGGCCAGCGCCTCCCGCTCCAGCGAGCGGCCGCCGAGGACCGCCCAGGTGGCGGCCGCGGTGACCAGGGTCGTCCCGATCCGGCCGGGGGCGAGTCGCTCCGCGGCGGCGCCCAGGACGACCGCTCCACCGACCAGCGTCACTGTGTGGAGGGCGCCTCGGGCCCGGTCGTCCGCGTACCAGGCGTGCTCCGCCTTCATCGCGACCGTGCCGAAGCCGGCGACCGGATGGTATCGCCGCGGGTCCCCCAGCAGACGGTCCAGTGCGAAGCCGGCCAGGAGCCCGATCGCCCGGGGGCTCACGAGGCTGCCCGGGTCTGGCGCAGCGCGGCCAGAAGCCGGCCGGTCGGGCCCTCGGGGCGTACCGCGATCCGCACCCAGTCCGGGCCGAGGCCGGGGAAGGTGTCGGCGCGGCGTACGGCGATGCCCTGCTCGCGCAAGGCCTCACGGACTCCGGCGCCCGGGCGGGCCAGGACGAACGAGGCGGCCGAGGGGACGTACTCGATCTGCTGGTCCCGCAGGCCGGTCTCGAGATGGTCGCGCCAAGCGGTGATCCGCTCGGCGCGCTCACGGGCCTCGGCGCTCGCCCGCTCGGTCGCGCAGGCGAGCATCGCGGCAGCCGCGGTGGCCGAGACCGACCACGGGGTACGCACCGCCTCCAGGTCGCTGATCGTGGCGGCGTCGCCGACGACGTAGCCGGCGCGTACGCCGGGGATCGACCAGTGCTTCGTCAGGCTCCGGATGACCAGCAGGCCCTCGGTGCACTCGCCGGTCAAGGTCTCCGGCTCGCCGGGGACGGCATCCATGAACGCCTCGTCGACCACGACCAGCCGGCCGGGCCTGAGAAGGGCGCGGAGGGTGGCCCTCGGGTGGAGTACGCCGGTGGGGTTGGTCGGGTTGCCGACGACGACCAGGTCCGCGTTCTCGGGCACCGTGGCCGGGTCGAGGGTGAAGCCGTTCTTGGCCGGCAGGCGTACCTCGGTGACCGTGTGGCCGGCCTGCTCGAGCGCCGCGTGGGGCTCGGTGAACTGCGGGTGCACGACGACGGGCCGTCGCCATGGCCTGGCCCTGGCGACCAGCGTGAACGCCTCTGCCGCTCCCGCCGTCGGGAGCACCTCGGCGCGCTCGCGGCCGTGGTGCTTGGCCAGCGCCGCCCGCGCCGGCTCCTCGTCGGGGTAGGCCGCCGACGCCAGCGACTCGTGCAGCGCCTGGTCCAGCCACTCCGGCCGCTCATCGGGGTAGACGTTCACCGCGAAGTCGAGCAGCCCTTCCCCCACCTCGACGTCCCCGTGGTGCCGCAGCGGATCGGCGACCGCGCCCCCGCTGGTCGAGCCGTCACTCCCGCTGGTCGAGCCGCCGGAGCCGCTAGGCGGAGGCGTGTCGAGACCAACACGGTCAGCCGTCGCGCTCGAGAGGACCGTGTTGGTCTCGACACGACGTCGTTCGTCCCTCACGACGTCGGCTCGACCGACGGAGGCGACGTCGGCTCGACCGACGGGGGCGAAGGCGTGGGCGGCGTCGGCGAAGCGGCGCGCCAGGTGCGGATGGCCGGCCCAGTGAACGTGGAGGTACGAGGCGTGCAGGGTGTCGCTGCTGACGCCCATCTCGGCACCGTCGACGCTCCACGCGGACCGGGCCCCGGCGGCCGGGGTCGTCGTGGTGCGGTGGAACTCGTGGCCGGTGACCTGCTCGCCGGCGCGGGTGAGGAGGGAGTCGGAGGCGGCGGTGGCGACGGGGTAGCGCAGGGTGAGGCGCTCGCTCATGGCGGCGTGGGCTGGGATGGCGCCGGCCATCGGTACGCCGTCGAGGGACTCGGCCAGGTAGAGGAGGCCGGCGCACTCGGCGACGGTCGGCACCCCGGCCTCGACGGCCGCCCGGAGGTCGCGGAGCAGGCTCGTGTTGGCGGCGAGATCGGCGGCGTACATCTCCGGGAAGCCGCCGCCGAGGTAGATCCCGCTGGTGCCCTCGGGCAGCGTCGGGTCACTGAGCGGGTCGAAGGGGCGTAGGTCGCAGCCCGCCGCCTCCAGGAGCTCCTCGGTCTCGGGGTAGCGGAACGTGAACGCGCGTCCGCCGGCCACGGCGATCACGGGAGGAGCCGTGTTGGTCATCTCGACAAGCTCGATACAACGCTCGACACGCCTCCGCCTAGCGGCTCCGGCGGCTCGACCGACGGTGCAACCGTCGGTTGAGCCGGCGTCGTGAGGAACGAGCGACGCCGTGTCGAAACCAACACGGTCGCTCCCGCGCAACGCCGCCACCGGATCCCAAGGATCTCCGTCCAGCGCCGGAGCCGACCGGGCGACGTCCAGCAGGGCGGACAGGTCCAGATGCTCGGCGACCTGCTCCCCCAGCCGCTCGATCAGCGCGACCGACTCGTCGCGCTCCGCGACCGGGACGAGGCCGAGGTGGCGCGACGGGGACGCGAGCGTCTCGTCGCGCGGGAGCATGCCGAGCACCGGCAGCCCGACCTGCTCCAGCGCTCGCCGGATCTCCTCGGCGTTGCGTCCCGGGGAGCAGCGGTTGAGCACGACTCCCCCGATGCGTACCGATGGATCGAAGGCAGCCATCCCGGCGGCGATCGCGGCAGCGGAGCGGGACATCCGGGCGACGTCGAGGACCAGCACGACCGGCGAGGAGGTCAGCGCGGCGACGTGGGCGGTGGAGGCGAAGCCGTCGGTGCCGAGGCGGCCGTCGTAGAGGCCCATGACACCCTCGATGACCGCCACGTCCGCGCCGGCGGCGCCGTGGAGCAGCAGCGGCACGACCCGCGACTCCCCCACCAGGTGAGGGTCGAGATTGCGGCCCGGGCGTCCGGTGGCGAGCGCGTGGTAGCCCGGATCGATGTAGTCCGGGCCCACCTTGTGACCGCTCACGACGCTCCCGGAGGCACGCAGCGCCGCCATCAACCCGGTGGCGATCGTCGTCTTCCCCGAGCCGGTCGAGGGAGCAGCGACCACCATCCGGGGCAGGGTCACCATTCGATGCCCCGCTGGCCCTTCTGGCCGGCGTCCATGGGGTGCTTGATCTTGGTCATCTCGGTGACCAGGTCCGCGACCTCGAGCACGGCAGGGTCGGCGTCACGGCCGGTGATCACCACGTGCTGGCGCCCCGGCCGCGCGGCGAGGACGGAGGCGACCTCGGCGGCGTCGACCCAGCCCCACTTGATCGGGTAGGTGAACTCGTCGAGGACGAGCAGGTCGTACGTCTCCGCGGCCAGGCACCGCTTGATCTCGGCCCAGCCCTCGGCGGCAGCCGCGGCGTGGTCCTCGGCGTCACCCTGCTTGCGGCTCCAGGACCAGCCGGAGCCCATCTTGTGCCAGTCGACCGGCCCGCCCTCGCCGGTCTCATCGTGCAGCTTCCCGAGGCGCTCGAGCACGGTCTGCTCGCCGATGCGCCACTTGGCCGACTTCACGAACTGGAAGACCCCGATCCGCCAGCCCTGGTTCCAGCCGCGCAGCGCGAGCCCGAAGGCGGCGGTCGACTTCCCCTTGCCGGGGCCGGTGTGGACCATCACCAGGGGCCGGTTGCGACGCTGGCGGGTGGTGAGCCCGTCATCGGGTACGTTCAGCGGCTGTCCCTTCGGCATCAGGCAGCGCCCCTTCCCATGGTGGATCCGGTGAACCCGTGGATGGCGGAGGTCAGCGCCTCGGCGCTCACCTCGGCGACCGGCACGTGCTCGGCGCCCAGGTGCTCGGCCAGCCGGCGGGCCAGCCCGAGCCGCATCGGTCCGCTCTCGGAGTCGATGACGACCGTGGTGACGCCGAGTCCGGCGACGTACGCGGCGGCCTGCTGCGAGCGCCGGACGGCGTCCTTGCCGTGGGTCTTGGAGTTCGCGCGACCGTCGGTGACGACCACGAGCAGCGGCCGCAGATCGGGGTCACGCAGGCGCTCGCGCTGGAGCACGCGGGCGGCCTCGAGGAGGCCTTCGGCCAGCGGCGTACGTCCTCCGGCGGGCACCTCGTCCAGGCGGGCCGCGGCGAGATCGACCGACCCGGTCGGCGGCAGCACCAGCTCGGCACCCTCGCCCCGGAAGGTGATCATCCCGACCTTGTCGCGGCGCCGGTAGGCGTCGAGAAGCAGCGAGAGGACGGCGGCCTTGACCTGCGCCATCCGCTTGCGCGCGGCCATCGACCCGGAGGCGTCCACGCAGAAGAGCACCAGGTTGGCCTCGCGGCCTTCGCGGACCGCGGTGCGGAGGTCCTCGATCCTGAGCTCGACCTTCGACGAGGTACGGTCCCGGGCGCTCTGCTTGCCTGCGGCCGCCTTGAGCGTCTCGACGAGGTGGAGCGAGCCGCGGGTGCTGGTTTCCGCGCCGATGCGGCGGCCGCTGCTGCCGATCGCCTTGCTCCGGCCGCCGGAGCGGCCGGTGCCCAGGCCGGTCACGGTCAGCAGGCGGGGGCGGTATGCGGGGGCGGCCGCGGTGACGGACTCGGGTGCGGCACCTGAGGCAGTCTGTGGCTGGTCGGGCGGGTTGTCCGCTGTGTTGGTTTCGACACCGCTCGCTTCGCTCGCGGGCTCAACCAGCGGGGGTTCTCCGCCGTCGGTCGAGCTGTCCCCGTCGGTCGAGCCGCCGGAGCCGCTAGGCGGAGGCCCAGCGGAATCTGGCTCAGTGAGACCAACACGGTCGTCTTCCGGACCCGAGTCGCCCGGTCCCTCCGGCGGCTCGGGCGGCAGCTCTTCGTCGCCGAGGATGCGGTCGAGAAGGTCCTCATCGAGCCCGGGAGCGTCGAAGGGGTTGCGACGGCGGCGGTGCGGGAGGGCCAGCAGCGCGGCCCGGCGGATGTCTTCGCGGGTGACCTCGGAGCGCCCGGCCCAGGCGGCGTGCGCGACCGCGGTGCGCGCGGTGACGATGTCGGCGCGCAGCCCGTCGACCTCGAACGCCGCGCAGACCTCGGCGATCTTGAGCAGACCGGGCGCGGTGAGCCGGACCTTCCCGACGAGGGCGCGGGCGGTGGAGACGCGTGCGGTCAGGTCACGCTCGGCGGCCACATAGCGCTCGACGAACGCGGGCGCGTCCAGGTCGAAGGCCATCCGGCGGCGTACGACCTCGGCGCGCAGCGCCGGATCCCGGGGCGCGGCGACCTCGACGGTGAGCCCGAAGCGGTCGAGGAGCTGCGGGCGCAGCTCGCCCTCCTCGGGGTTCATGGTGCCGATCAGCACGAACCGAGCAGCGTGCTCGACCGAGACGCCGTCGCGCTCGACCGAGACCCGCCCCATCGCCGCCGCGTCCAGCAGCAGGTCGACCAGGTGGTCGTGGAGCAGGTTGACCTCGTCGACGTAGAGCAGGCCGCGGTGTGCCCGGGCCAGCAGTCCCGGCTCGAACTCGACCGCGCCGCGCGAGAGCGCGCTCTCCAGGTGGAGCGAGCCGACGACGCGGTCCTCGGTGGCGCCGACCGGGAGCTCGACCAGCCGCACCGGCCGGCTCTCCACGACGGCGGCGGACCCGAAGGGCCCGTCCGGCGACTCCGCCGAGGGATCGGCCGGGTCGATCGAGAACCGATCCCCGGCGTAGACCGAGATCGAGGGCAGCACGGCCGCCAGGCCGCGTACGGCCGTCGACTTCGCGGTCCCCTTCTCGCCACGGACCAGGACCCCGCCGATCTCCGGGGAGATGGTGGTGAGCACGAGCGCGAGGCCCATGTCGTCGAGGTCGTCCGCCTGGCAGCCGAGGACGGCAGAAAATGGGTAGTGCACCGGCATGAGAGGCTCCCGCTCCCTATCGCGTTGATTGGATGGACGCGAGGCCGGTCTTCGGACTTGCCGAGTCCCCGTGATGGGGCTCGGTTCACCGCAGCGGGCCTGTGCCGGAGTCTCACCGGCTTCCCAGATTCTCCCCAGTCGGGGCACCTCGCGTCTGAGCGGTCACTGTAGCGTCTGGCCTCATGATCGTCGTGGTGGGCATCGGTGCCGGAGGTTGGGACGAGATTCCCGTACGTCACCAGCAGCTGGTCCTGGAGTCCGCCGTCCTCCTCGGCGGCAAGCGTCATCTCGACCTCGTCCCCGACGTCCCCGGCCAGCGGCGCGAGCCCTGGCCGTCCCCGCTGCGCGAGGGCCTTCCGGCCCTCCTCGAGTCCCTGCCGGACGACGCCCCCGTCGTGGTGCTTGCCTCCGGCGACCCGCTGGTCTCCGGCATCGGAACGACCCTGATCTCGCTTCTCGGTCGGAAGAACGTACGCATCGAGCCGGCCGTCTCCTCCGTCGCCCTCGCCCGCGCCCGGATGGGCTGGCCGGCGGAGTCGTGCGCGGTCGTCAGCCTCGTCGGTCGCGACGTGTCGCTGGTCGCCCGCGAGCTCGCCCCCGGTCGCCGGATCCTGGCGCTCTCCGCGGACGGATCGACCCCCGCCGCGATCGCGAACCTCCTGGTCACGGCTGGTTTCGGCGGGTCCATGATGACCGTTCTGGGCGACCTGGGAGCGGAGACCGAGAGCGCGCACACCGGGACCGCCTCGACTGCCTCGACTTGGGCGGGCGAGTCGCCACGGCTCAACATCGTGGCGATCGAGTGCGTCGGCACCACCCTCCTCGGCTGGGCTGCAGGCCTGCCCGACGACGCGTTCGAGAACGACGGTCAGCTCACCAAGCGCGACCTGCGCGCCTCTGCTCTGGCACGCCTGGCCCCCACCCCCGGGGCCCACCTGTGGGACGTCGGCGCCGGTGCCGGCTCGGTCGGGATCGAGTGGATGCGGGCCCACCCCTCCTGCACCTCGACCGCGGTCGAGGCCTCGCCCGAGCGGGCGGCCCGGATCGCCCGCAACGCGACCCGTCTCGGCGTACCCGGCCTCACCGTCGTCCAGGGCCGTGCCCCTGACGCGCTGCGCGATCTCCCGGCGCCCGACGCGATCTTCATCGGCGGCGGCGCCACCCGCCCCGGAGTGCTCGACACCTGTCTGGCCGCCCTCCGCCCCGGCGGCCGGCTCGTCGTCCACGGCGTGACGCTGGAGACCGAGCAACTGCTGGCCACCGCCTACCAGCAGCACGGCGGCGAGCTCACCCGCATCGCCGTCGAGACCTCCGCCCCCATCGGCACCTTCACCGGCTGGACTCCCGCACGGACGGTGACACAGTGGTCCTTCGTCGACCCGACCAGCAGCTCCTCCTCGGCCGGCGTGTAGATCCGCTAAGTGACGCTCGGGGCCACCTCGGGGGAAAGAAAATTCTCTTTCACCGGGTCGCCCCGCCCCAACATGAGACGGATTCGGGCGAACGAAAATTCGTTCGCCCCACCCTCCCGACCAACCCAGGAAAGGAAAATTCCTTCCCTCACTCAACCGTTCCGCTGGTCAGGCCTCCGCGCCGAACGAATTTTCGTTCGCCTCCCGGTCCTCCACCGAGCGACGGTCGCCGCGTGGAAGAAAAATTCCTTCCACCCACCAAACCACCCCGACTACCGGTGCAAGGTCAAACCAGGATTCCCAGGCCCGTGCCCAACTCAAAACTCCGCGCCACACCCCTGCCGCCGACCCGATAGCCAGCCAAAATTCTCGGCGACGTCCGGTGTCAAGGATCGCCGAAGGCGACCGGCGAAGCCGGCGGCCGAAGGCCGTCCTTTACTCCGGACGGCGCCGAGAACACCCTCGAAGAACGGGTCGGCGGCAAACACCAACCACGAAACCTCAGCGCCCCGAGAGATACCTCTCCTCATGAACCACGGAGGACAGCTCCGACCGATGCCTCCACCCAAACCGCTCGAGGTCAGGAACTCCCGGGAGACCTTCGACGTGTCCGACGCAGAGCCAAGCCACCGGACGTACATGCGACGGCAGCCCCACGAGCGACCGCAGGAACTCCTCGCGGTAGAAGCTGACCCACCCAACACCGAGGCCCTCGGCCGTGGCGGCGAGCCAGAGGTTCTGGATCGCGAGGACGGTCGAGTACAGCCCCGCATCGGCGATGGCGTGCCGCCCGAGGACCTGCGACCCGCCGCGAGTCGGGTCGTAGCCGACGACCACCCCGAGCCCGGACTCGCAGATGCCCTCGATCTTGATCCGGGAGAAGGTCTCGGCCCGCTCCCCGGAGAGCGAGGACGCGAACACGTCCCGCTCGGTGGCGACGTGCTCGCGGAAGGCCGCCAGCGTCTCCGGCGAGCGCACCAGCACGAAGTCCCACGGCTGCGTCATCCCGACACTCGGCGCGGCGTGGGCTGCCGAGAGGACCCGCTCGAGCACGGCAGGGTCGACCGGCTCCCCGGTGAACTCCGCACGCGTGTCCCGGCGGCGGTTGATCGCGTCGTAGAGCTCCATCAGGCACCTCTCGCCCTGGTGGTCGAGCTTGTCGAGACCCGCTCCCGAGCCGCGTCGTAGAGGAACGACTCGCCTCCGTCGCGGGCCAGCGCCGGCCCGGCGAGGATGACGGCAGCCTGCGTCAGACCGGCGTCCTCGACCGCGTCGGAGATGGTCGACACCGTCCCGCGAAGCACCAGCTCCTCGGGCTGGCTGGCCCGGTAGACGACCACCACCGGGCACTCCGGGCCGTAGTAGGGCAGCAGCTCGGCCATCAGCTCACGGGTGCGACGGATCGCCAGGTGGAGCACGAGCGTGGCGCCGGTCGCGGCGTACGCGGCGAGAGACTCCCCCTCAGGCATGGCAGTCGACCGGGCCTGCGTCCGGGTGAGGACGACCGACTGCGCCACCAGCGGCACAGTCAGTTCCCGGCCCACGAGCGCCGCTGCCGCGGCGTAGGCGGGCACGCCCGGCGTGACGTCCCAGGGCACCTGGGCGGCATCGAGCCGCCGGGTCTGCTCGGCGACCGCCGAGTAGACCGACGGGTCGCCGGAGACGAGGCGTACGACCTGCTTGCCGTCCCGGTGCGCGGCGACGATCTCGCCGACGATCTGGTCCAGGTCGAGCTTCTGGGTGTCGACCAGCTCGGCCGTGGGACTGCAGTGGGCCAGCACGTCGGGGTCCAGGTAGGTGCCGGGGTAGAGCACCACGTCGGCGGCCTCGAGCAGCCTCGTCGCGCGTACGGTCAGCAGGTCGGCTGCGCCGGGGCCGGCGCCGACGAAGTGGACGGTCCGAGGGGCCTTCACTGCACGTACCTCGGCGTCCAGACCTGGCCGGCGGCAGTCGCCCGGGTCGAGCTCGCCCCCACGATGACCAGGCACTTCATGTCGATGGTCGATGGGTCGAGGTCACCGAGCGTGGTCACCGTCAGCGACTCCTCGGCCCGCCCGACGTCGCGTCCGACGACGACCACGGTGTCCGGCTTGCGCTGCTCCAGGAGTACGTCGCGAGCGCGGCCGATCTGCTCGGTGCGCGAGCGCGAGGCCGGGTTGTAGATGGCCAGCACGAGGTCGGCGGCCGCGACCGCGCGCAGGCGGTCCTCCACGACGGACCACGGCTTGAGCCGGTCGGAGAGGGACATCACCGCGAAGTCGGCCCCGACCGGGGCGCCTGCCCGCGCGGCCACCGCCTGGACGGCGCTGACCCCGGGCAGCACCCGGACGCGTACGCCGGCATAGGCCGGGTCCTCGGCCGCCTCGAAGACGGCTGACGCCATCCCGAAGACACCCGCGTCGCCGCCGGAGACGACGGCGACCCGCTCCCCGGCGAGCGCCAGGTCCAGGGCGTGCCGGGCCCGGTCGACCTCGACGGTGTTGCCCGACGCGTGCCGCCGCAGCCCTTCGCGTTGCGGCACCCTGTTGACGTACGGCGCGTAGCCGACGACATGGCCGACCTCGGCCAGCGCCGAGCTCACCTCGGGCGTCAGCCACCCGTCCGGACCCGGCCCGAGTCCGACGACAAGAACCTCCCCGGTGTCCCCGGAGGCCGAGCCCGTCGAGACGCCCCCGCGCGTCACCTCGACGGACTCGACCGCGGGGAGCTCTTGCCGCAGCCGCGCGGCGGCGGGTCCGGGAGCCGTGTCCCCGGGCACCACGATGAGCGAGAAGTACGGCACGGAGGACGGGTCGACATCGGCCACCGGCAGCCAGCGCTCCTCGGGCTGCGAGGCACGCTCGACGTACCAGGCACCGTCGAGCCGCCCGGCGGCCGCGAGCGCGGAACGGACCGCGGGGAAGGTCCGGCCGAGCTTCATGATGATCGCCGCCTCGGTGTCGGCGAGCCGACGGGCGAGCTCGGGCTCGGGCAGGGTCCCCGGGAGGACCGTGAGCACGTCGGTCTGGCGCACCAGCGGGGTCGAGACCGCGGCGGTGGCCGCCGCGAAGGCGGGGACCCCCGGCACGACGGAGGTCTCGTAGACCTCCTTGAACCGGTCGTGGAGGTACATCGAGGAGCCGTAGAAGAGCGGGTCGCCCTCGGCGAGCAGAACCACGTCGCGGCCGGCGTCGAGATGGGCGGAGAGCCGGACCGCGCAGGACTCGTAGAACTCGGCCATGGCACCGACATAGCCGCCCGGGTGCGAGGTGGTCCCGGTGGTGACCGGGTAGCGCAGCTCCTCCTCCACCGCGTCGGCGGGGATCAGGGACGACGCGATCCGGCGAGCGTGCGACTGCTTGCGCACCCCGGCGTGGTAGGCGATCACAGGAGCCGCGCCGATCAGCCGGGCGGCCTTGAGGGTGATCAGCTCCGGGTCGCCCGGACCGATCCCGACGACGGTGAACCGCCCGCGTACATCGGTGCTCATTCCTGCTCCTGGGCGAGTGCGTTGAGGGCGGAGGAGGTCATCGCGGAGCCGCCGCGGCGGCCCCGGACGGTGACGTAGGGGATGTCGATCCCGTGGTCGTCGGCGAACGAGGCGAGCGCCTCCTTGGACTCGGCGGCGCCGATGAAGCCGACCGGGCAGCCGACGATCGCGGCCGGCCGCGGACCGCCGTCGAGGATCATCTCGAGCAGGTGGAAGAGCGCCGTCGGGGCGTTGCCGATGGCGACCACCGCACCCTCGAGGTAGGGCTCCCACAGCGACAGCGCCGCGGCGGTGCGGGTCGTTCCCCACTCGCGCGCGAGCGCCGGGACCCGGTCGTCACCGAGCATGCAGAGCACCTCGTTGTCGCGCGGAAGCCGGCTGCGGGTGACCCCGGTGGCGACCATCGTCGCGTCGCACAGGATCGGTGCCCCGGTCTCCAGCGCACCCCGCGCGGCCTTCACCAGCCCGGGGTGGATGACCAGGTCGGAGGCGAGGTCGACCTGCCCGCTGCCGTGGATCATCCGCACCGCGAGCCGCTCGGCGTCGGCCGGCACCGCAGAGAGGTCGGCCTCGCGCCGGATGGTCGCGAAGGAGTCGACGTAGATCGCCGGCCCCTGGTCGATGTAGTCGTAGCGCCGAGGCGGCCGCACCTGCGGCGAAGGCACGAGTACGCCACGCCACGGCGTCACCACGACCGCCGGCACCCGCTCCGCCAGCGCCGAGACCGCGGCCCGGTCCAGGGCGCCGTCCGGGGCGGCGACGTGCTCGCCACCGGGCACAGGCCCGTAGCCGAGTTCCTCGGCCGCGGCCGGGACCCGGTCGTCGGCCGCGACCGGCTCGACCATCGGGGCGTCGAGCTCGGAGACGTGCCAGGGCGCCGACGGCCCCTCGCCGCGTACGTCCAGGAAACGTGAGGCGAGCGCGACCAGCCGGGACGCGGCCTCGGCGAGCGGCACGACCGGCCCCCAGGAGCCGCCGACGCGCAACTGTCCCTCCGTGGCGGACAGCGCCACCACGCCCAGGTCGCACTCCCGCGAGACCAGATCGCCGCGGCCGTCGTCGAGCACGAAGAGGAACCGTCCCGGCAGCGCGGCCAGCCGCGGCGAGGCGCACAGCAGCCGGTCCAGGGACGCGGCGACGCCGCGCAGGTCGGCCCGGCCCCCGGCGAGCCCGGTCTGCGGGGAGACCATCACGTTGCGTACGAGCTCGTGGGTCTGCGCCGGCACCAGTCCGGTCGCCTTCAGCGCGGTGAGCACCTCGCCCGGCAGCCCGCCGTCGACACTCGGCAGGCCGCGCACCTGCAGGTTGGCACGACCGGTGAGGTAGATCCGCCCGTCGCCGTAGGTCTCCGCCACGGAGATCAGCGAGAGCAGCGCGGCGGACGAGACCGACCCGCCGATCAGGCGCAGCCGCACCAGCAGGCCGTCCTCGGCCGCCCACGGACGACCGACTCCGGGGCACCGGTCGGTTCGGACTCGCGACATCAGGACACCTGCTCTGCGTCATGTGCCCTTGCGCGGGGCACGTGGTGACCTGGCGGCGGGCGCCGCCAGAGCCAGCAGGTCTTCGGACTCGGAATCGATCGGAGCGGAGCGCCTTCCCGGAGCCAGGCTCCAGTGACTGCTCTCCCCGGAAGGAGGGCGTGCCCCGCCCGTCATCCTCACCGCTGCGCGTCAGTCCCGGACTTTCACCGGGTTCCCTGACCCCATCAGGCATGGAGTACGACTGGCAGGGCGAGACTACCGACTTGGGGACACGGCGCCGAATTGCTCGCCGCCCGGCCGGGTTTGTGCCAATGTTCGGCTACTCGAAATCTTCCGAGGCCACCCCATAGATGGAGTCTTCCGTGACAGGCTCGGCTCACCGGCAGTTGTTCGTTCTGGCGCCCATCCCGGCGCTCGCGCTCGGCCTCACGGCCTGCGCCACGACCTCGGAGTCGAAGGTCTCGATCGGTCTGGTCGTGCCGACCTCCGGCGTCCACAAGTCGATCGGCACCGACATGAGCCGGGGCTTCGACCTCTACCTCGACCAGCACGGCGGGGAGCTCGGCGGCCGGCTGGTCGACGTGATCGAGGCCGACGAGGGCGACCGCGCCGAGACCGGCGTCACCGCGGTGACCAGGCTGATCCAGGACGACGAGGTCCAGGCGGTCGTCGGCCTGGCGAGCTCGGAGACGGCGCTCGCGGCCAAGGACGTCGCGAACAACAGCGAGACGCCGCTGATCGTGACCGGCGCCGGCGCCGACGAGTTCGCCGATGGCTCCGACTACCTGTGGCGTACGTCCTCGACCAACTCGGACCTGGGCGGTGCGCTCGGGACGGCGGTCGCCAAGGAGACCGACGGAGGCACGGCGTACGTCATCGGGTCCGACGACGCGGCCGGTCACGAGTTCTCCGACAGCTTCATGATCTCCCTGGAGGCGTCCGGCAGCAGCGTCGCCGGTCAGAGCTACACGCCGGCGGGCGTGACCGAGGAGTGGTCGGGGCTCTTCGACAAGGCGAAGGACTCGGGCGCCGACGCGATCTTCGCCGCCTATGCCGGCAAGGAGGCGGAGGCGTTCGTGCAGCAGTACCGCGAGTCCGGGCTGGCCAAGAGCACCCGGCTCTACGGCCCGGGCTTCCTCACCGAGGGCGACGTGCTGTCCGCTCTGGGCAGCGCCGCGTCCGGCGTACGGACCGCGCTCCACTACAGCGACACGATGGACTCGCTGATGAACGACGCCTTCGTGAAGGACTACCGCGAGGCGTACGACGCCACCCCGACGGTCTACTCGGTGCAGGCCTACGACGCCGCGGCCGCGCTCGACAAGGCGCTCGACCTCTCCGACGACGTCAACCGCAACGAGATCGCCGACTCCCTCGGCTCGGTCGGCACCATCGTCAGCCCGCGCGGGAACTGGACCTTCGACCCCAACCACAACCCCGACCAGCCCTACTTCCTGCGGGTGGTCAAGGGCACCGCCGACGGTCCCCGCAACATGGTGGTGCAGGAGATCGCCTCAGCGGGCAGCTGAGTCCGATCTCAGCTCGGCCCGGGTGGCGGCCAGCTCCTCGCGTACGGCGGTGAGGTCCTCCCGCAACGAGGTGAGGATGGCCATCATCTCGGCGTCGGACTTCTCCTCGTGCTCGGCGAGCGTCTCGACGCTCTCCATGCCGGAGACGACCACGGCGAGGAAGAGGTTGAGGACGGCGAAGGTCATCACCAGGATGAAGACGACGAAGAAGATCCAGGCGGAGGGGTCCACGGCCATCACCTCGCGGGCGATGTCGGGCCAGGCCTCGCCGGTCATGGTCTGGAACAGCGTGAACGCGCTGGTGCCGAGGTCGCCGAAGTACTCCGGCGCGATCTCGCCGTAGAGGTTGGTCGAGATGACCACCGCGACGTACATCATCAGCCCCAGCAGGGCCGCGACCGAGCCCATCCCGGGCATCGCCGCGATCAGGCCGTCGACGACGCGGCGCATGGACGGGACCGAGTTGACCAGGCGCAGCACGCGCAGGATCCGCAGTGCCCGCAGCACCGACATCGGCCCGGTAGCCGGCACCAGCGCGATCGCGACGATCACGGTGTCGAAGATGTTCCACGGGTCGCGGAAGAACTTCGGGCCGTACGCCACCAGCCGCAGCACCAGCTCGACGACGAAGACTCCGAGGAGCACGCTGTCGAGGAGCGCCAGCTCGCGGGCGAGGTGTTCGGGGACCATCGTCTCCACACCGAGGACCACCGCGTTGAGGATGATCACCCCGATGATCGTCTTCTGGAAGAGGTCGTCCTCGACCAGCGCACGCACCCGGGCGCGCACCGAGATGTTGCTCGAACCCATGCTCGCGATGTCCTCCTGTGACCGTGACCGCGGCCGGAGCCTATCGGGCCGAGCCGGGTCTCAGGTCGTCGCCAGGTGCAGCGCGAGCCCCAGACCGGCCAGACCGACCAGCCAGCGCAGCGGGCGCTCGGGGGCGACCCGGACGATCGCCGGCCCCAGGAATCCGCCGATCACGGCACCCGCTCCGAGGGCGATCGCGGCCGGCCAGTCCACGGGGGCGAAGAAGACGTACGCGATCGCGGCGGTGCCGTTGGCCACGCCGGTGGCGACGTTCTTGACCGCGTTCGTGATCGCCAGGGCCTCGGTACGCTCGAGCACCAGGACGGCCAGCGCGATGATCCCGACCCCGGCGCCGAAGTAGCCGCCGTAGATGCCGAGCACGAACACGATGACGCCCCAGCCGAAGCCGCGGGCGAGCGTACGTCGCCCCTCGACGTCTGTCGACGAGTCCTGCCGCGGCGGCCGCGCGGCGGCGCGGGCAGCCGCCCAGGACCGGATCCGGTCGCGGAGCAGCAGGAGCAGCGCTCCACCACCGACGAGCCAGGGCACCACGGTCTCGAACGCCTCGGCAGGCGTGGTGAGCAGCAGGGCCGCGCCGACCGCGCCGCCGAGGAAGGAGGCCAGGGCCAGCCAGGCGATCCTTCTGCCCTGGCCGCGCAGCTCGCGCCGCGAACCCGCGACGGTGCCGCCGGTGACGCCGAACATGGCCACCGTGTTGGTGACGTTGGCGACGACCGGCGGCAGCCCCGCGGCCAGCAGGGAGGGGTAGCTGACCAGCGAGGCCAGACCGGCGACCGAGCCGGTCAGTCCCGCACCGATGCCGGCGAGCAGGAGCCAGGCGAGCTCGGCGCTCACCGGGCTGTCAACGGACCAGGCACGGGCGCTTGGGGTCGAAGGTCCACCCCGGGACCAGGTACTGCATGGCGACGCCGTCGTCGCGTACGCCGAGCCCGTGCTCGAGGTAGAGCTCGTGTGCGGCCGCGACCCGGTCGCGGTCGAGGCGGATCCCGAGCCCCGGGGCGGTCGGTACCGCGACGGCACCGTCCCGGATCTCCAGCGGAGACTCGGTCAGACCCTGGCCGTCCTGCCAGATCCAGTGGGTGTCCAGCGCGGTGATCTCCCCCGGTGCGGCGGCGCCGACGTGGGTGAACATGGCCAGCGAGACGTCGAAGTGGTTGTTGGAGTGGGAGCCCCAGGTCAGCCCGAAGTCGTGGCACATCTGGGCGACGCGGACGGAGCCGGACATGGTCCAGAAGTGCGGGTCGGCCAGCGGGATGTCGACGGCGTTGGTGCGGATCGCGTGGGACATCTGGCGCCAGTCGGTGGCGATCATGTTGGTCGCCGTACGCAGCCCGGTGGCGCGCTTGAACTCGGCCATGATCTCGCGGCCCGAGTAGCCGCCCTCGGCGCCGCAGGGGTCCTCGGCGTACGCGAGCACGTCGTCCTTGCCCTCGAGCAGCCGGACCGCGTCGGCGAGCAGCCAGCCGCCGTTGGGGTCGAGGGTGATCCGGGCGTCGGGGAAGCGCTCGTGGAGCGCGGTCACCGCGGCGACCTCCTCCTCACCGGCGAGGACGCCGCCCTTGAGCTTGAAGTCGGCGAAGCCGTAGCGGGCCTGGGCGGCCTCGGCGAGACGTACGACCGCCTCGGGGGTCAGCGCGACCTCTCGCCGCACGAGCTCCCAGTCGTCGGCGCCGTCCTTCTCGCGGAGATACGGCAGGTCGGTCTTGTCGGGGTCGCCGACGTAGAAGAGGTAGCCGAGCATCGGCACCGAATCGCGCTGTTGCCCGTCGCCGAGCAGCTCGGCGACCGGCACACCCTGCGCCTGACCTGCGAGATCGAGGAGCGCGGACTCCAGCGCGGTGACGGCGTGGACGGTCGTACGCAGGTCGAAGGTCTGGGCTCCGCGGCCGCCGGCGTCGCGGTCGGCGAACCGCTCCGCGACCTGCCGCAGCAGGGTGCGATAGCGGGTGACGGGCTGGCCGACGAGCAGCTCGGCCGCCTCTTCGATGGTGCGCCGGATCGGCTCGCCGCCCGGCACCTCGCCGACACCCTCGCGACCCTCGGAGTCGGTGAGGATCGCGATGTTGCGGGTGAAGAACGGCGCGTGCGCGCCGCTGAGGTTGAGCAGCATCGAGTCATGGCCCGCGACGGGCACGACCTCGATCTTCCCAATGGTGGGCACAGTGGTCGTGGTGGTCATGGCAGCTGCAGCTCGCCGTCGATCCGGCGGGCGAGGTGCCACGGGTTGTCGTCGCGTACGGCCTCCGGGAGGATCGCGGCAGGTACGTCCTGGTAGGCGACGGGGCGCTGGAAGCGCTCGATCGCGAGGCTGCCGACCGAGGTGGTGCGGGAGTCGGAGGTGGCCGGGAACGGGCCGCCGTGGACCATCGCGTGCCCGACCTCGACGCCCGTGGGCCAGCCGTTGAAGAGGATCCGTCCGGCCTTGAGCTCGAGGGCCTCGACGACCTGGGCCGCGGCCTCGTTGTCGGCGTCTGTCGCGTGGACCGTCGCGGTGAGCTGGCCCTCGAGGGAGGCCAGGCTGGGCAGCAACTCCTCGACGGTCTCGTAGCGGACCACGACGCCGGAGGCACCGAAGACCTCGTCGGTCACGCCGGCGAGACCGGCGGCCTCGACGAGCTGGGGCGCGGGGGCGTCGGTCTCCCCGGCGGTGCCCTCCCCGACGACGGTGACACCGTCGGTGGCACGGAGGGCGGCGGTGCCCTTCTCGTAGGCGGCGGCGATGCCGGAGGTCAGCATGGTCCCACCGACCGCATCGGCCGTGGCCCGGCCGGCGGCGGCCAGGAAGGCGTCGCCCGCCCCGCTCTTCGGGAGGAAGAGCAGGCCGGGGTTGGTGCAGAACTGGCCGGAGCCGAGGGTCAGCGAGCCGACGTACGCCGTGGCGAGCGCATCGACGTCACCCTCGAGCGCCCCGGGGAGGACGACGACGGGGTTGATCGAGGACATCTCGGCGTAGACCGGGATCGGCTCGGGTCGGGCCGCCGCGGCCGCGACGATCGCCAGCCCGCCGCCGCGGGAGCCGGTGAAGCCGACGGCCTTGATCCGCGGGTCGACGACCAGGGCCTGGCCGAGCTCGATGCCGCCCTTGAAGTCGGTGTCGAGGAGGAAGGAGAAGGTGCCGGCGTGCAGTCCGGCCTTCTCGACCGCACGGGTGATGGCCTGCGCGACCAGGTAGCCCGTGAGCGGGTGGGCAGGGTGGCCCTTGACCACCACGGGGCAGCCCGCGGCCAGCGCCGAGGCGGTGTCGCCGCCGGCGGTGGAGAAGGCGAGCGGGAAGTTGCTGGCACCGAAGACCGCCACCGGGCCCAGGGGAATCTGGCGCTGACGGATGTCGGCCCGCGGGAGCGGGGTCCGGTCGGGGATGGCCGGGTCGATGCGTACGCCCAGGTGGTCACCGCGCCGCACGACGCCGGCGAACATCTTCAGCTGGCCGGTGGTGCGGCCGACCTCGCCGCTGATCCGGCCCTCGGGCAGGTGCGACTCGGCGACAGCGGCCTCGACGATCTCGGCGCGGGCCGCCTCGATCTCGGCGGCGACGGCTTCGAGGAAGTCCGCCCGGGCCTCAGGGGATGTGGCGCGGTAGCCGGCGAAGGCCTCCGCCGCGGCGCTGGTGGCGGCGGTGACGTCGGGCTGCTCGGAGTCGGCTCCGGCGATGATCGAGCGGTAGCTCATGTTCCCTTCCTATCGGGTCGGTCTCTCAGGGGCGGATCGGCGTCAGGCGATCCGGGCGATCAGTTCGCGCAGCTCGTCGATCTCGTCCTCGCGCAGGTCGGTCAGCGGCGGGCGGACCGGGCCGGCGGGCCGGCCGATCGCGGTCAGGCCACCCTTGACGATCGACACGGCGTAGCCGGCCGTGCGGTCGCGGATGTCGAGGTAGGGGATCACGAACTCGTTGAGACGACGGTAGACCTCGTCACGATCCTGGGCACGCACGGCGTCGTAGAACTCGATCGCCCACTTCGGCGCGAAGTTGAACAGCGCCGAGGAGTACGTGCTCACGCCGAGCTGGAGCAGCGGCAGCGCGAAGGTCTCCGCCGTCGGCAGGCCGCCGATGTAGATGAGCCGGTCGCCGACCCGGGCGTAGGTGCGCGTCATCTGCTCGACGTTGCCGACGCCGTCCTTGAAGCCGATCAGGGTCGGATTGCGCTCGGCGAGCTGGTCGACGGCCTCGTCCCGCAGCACCGCGTTGGCACGGCTGTAGACGATCACGCCGAGCCCGGTCGCCTCGCACACGCGGCTGGCATGCTCGACGAGCCCCGCCTGCCCGGCCTCGGTGAGGTACGGCGGCATCAGCAGGATCCCGTCCGCGCCCGCGGCCTCCGCCGCCTTCGCCTGCGCGACCGCGTTGGCCGTGCTGCCCGTCGCCGGTGCCAGCACCGGCACGGCCCCCGCGACCTCGTCGACCGCGGCGCGTACGACCTGGTCGGTCTCCTCCGCGTTCAGCGAGAAGCCCTCACCCGTGCCGCCGGCCGCGAAGAGCCCGGCCACGGGGTACTCGGCCAGCCAGCTCAGGTGCTTGCGGTAGCCCTCTTCGTCGACCTGGAGGTCCTCGTTGAAGTGGGTGACCGGGAACGAGAGAAGCCCGCTCTTGAGCTGGGCGGCCAGGTCGGTCGGGCTGTACTCGGTCACGAGTCACGTCCTTCAGGTGTTGGGTGTGCTGTGGGGAAGGTGGTGACCATCACGTTAGGAACGTTCGATGATGCTTGTCCAAGCCCGAATTTGAATCTCGTGATACTTTGGGGGCATTGCGGGGTCTGCTTGTTGCAGGCGGGTTCTTTGGGGCTGGAGGGCCGCCGACCCTTGCTTTGAGGGTCTTCTCGCCGAACCCCGGAGTCAAGGACGGCCTTCGGCCGCCGGCTTCGCCGGCCGCTTCGCGGTCCTTGACACCGGGGCCCGTCGAGAAAGAACTTGGCTGGCTATCGGGGCGGCGGCCCGGGTGTGGCGCAGCGCAATCGTGCTTGGGACGGGTGAGGTTGATGGGGTGGAAGGGTGGCCCTTCGGGCCACTTACCATCCACAGAAGCGAGGTCGTTCGCTCACCGCGAAAATGGGGCCTGATCAGGGAAAATAGATAGCCAGACAAGGGCGGGGAGCGTAGAATCAGACCCATCACAGCACACCTCCGAGGAGAGGACAGCGATGAGTCTCGGCCGCTCGATCGACCCCTGGGGCACCAACCCCGGCGACGCGATCGACGCTGCCCTGAACGCCATCGAGACCGCCCTCCACGACCTCCTCTCGACCGATCCGGCCTATTGGCGGACCGGGCAGAAGAAGGACCTCCTCGAGCGGCTGGAGAAGCTCCAAGCCCAACAAGCCGCATTGAAGCTGCGAGTGCTCGCCACAGCCGGCGACATTGCTGAGGAGACCGGCGCGAAAGACGCCTCCGGATGGATGCGGACCGAGCTCCTCGTCGACAAGGCGGTGGCTCGCTCCCAGGTGAAGCTCGCGGCGGCAGTCGCGAAGTACGACCTCGTCGCTGACGGTCTGGCCGAGGGTGTGGTGTCCCAGGACAAAGCACGAGTGATCACCCAGGCCCTCGACAAGATCGAGACCGACCCCGCCGCGAGCACCGAGGACCTGGTGTTGGCCGAGAAGCTGCTGGTCGACTACGCCACCCGTCTGACCGCCAACGAACTGCGCATCGTCGGGAACCGGATCCTGGCCGAGATCGACCCCGAACGATTCGAAGCCGCCGAAGCCAAGGCGTTGCAGCGCGAAGAAGAGCACGCCCAACGGCGCACCTTCTTCTCCTCCCGCGACAACGGCGACGGCACCATCGACATCCACGCCCGGGTCTCCCGCGCGGTCGGGATGCGGCTGCGAACCTTGCTGGACTCGCTGGCCCAGCCCAGGAAGCTCTCCGCCGAGGACAAGGGCCGCAAAGCCCCCTACGACCGGCTGCTCGGCCAGGCGTTCGCCCGGGTGGTCGAGACCTACGACGTCGACCAGTTGCCCCGCCACGGTGGCCACGGCACGACGGTGTTCATCACCATGAGCGTCGAGGACCTCCGCAGGGACCTCGGCACCGCCGCCCTGGGGTTCGACGGGGAGCAGATCACCGCCGCCGAAGCCCGACGGATGGCCTGCAACGCAGACCTCGTCCCGGTCGTCCTCGGCACCGACTCCGAGATCCTCGACTTCGGCCGCACCGCCCGGTTGGCGTATCCAGTCCAACACCGAGCGCTCCGGCTACGGGACAAGTGTTGCCAAGCCGAAGACTGTGACGCCCCAGCGGCCTGGACCGAAGCCCACCACCTGAAACCGTGGTCCGAGGGCGGGAAGACCGACATGGCGAACATGGTCTTGTTGTGTGCGAGTGATCATCGCCGGATCCACGACCCCGACTACGCCTATGAGCGGCTTCCGGATGGGCGGATCCGGTTTACCAGGCGCACCCGAACCACCTGATCGAGGCAGGGCCGACCGGCATCGCCGTGCCGGTTCCACCCGATCCTCTTCAAGCGAGAGCGTCGCAGTCCTCGGCATGGCCGCTGTCCGTCCACCCGATCCGATCCATATCCAGGGCAGGGTGGCGAGCGGCTAACCGGGCAGCATCCCCGCCAAAGGTCAGCGCGCACGCACTGCTGGGCCCATTCGGACCGCCATTGTCCCACCCTTTACGGCCTCGCTTGTGAAGCGTTCACAAGGTGTCATCGTCTTGTAAAAGGGTGAGGAGACCATCCGTTCCCAGGGATACCTGGCCCGAACGCCCAAGCCCGTACGCAACCCAAGGAATCCGCGCCACACCCCGCCGCCGACCCGATAGCCAGCCAAAATTCTCGACGGAGCCCGGTGTCAAGGACCGCGAAGCGGCCGGCGAAGCCGGCGGCCGAAGGCCGTCCTTTACTCCGGGATTCGTTGAGAACACCATCCGTAACGGGTCGGCGGCCAGTCCCTCAGCGATTCATCTCGATGATCGCATCGAGAACCCGGCGTACGACCGGACTGACAGACCCTCGCGCCCAGATCGCATGGAGCTCGACGGGGCGCTCTGGGTCCTTGTCGAGGCGAGTGTCGCCGCCGCCGTGCTCGATGGGGCGGAAGACGACGCCTTCCACGTGCAGCGAGCTGGCCGAGACCGGGACGAAGCCGACGCCTCGCTCGGCGGAGACCAGGAGCATGGCGGTGAGGACCTGATGCACGCGCTGCTCGATGCGGGGGTGGGCGTTGGCCAGGAAGCGTACGGACAGCTCGTGGAAGTAGCGCGACTGCTGGGGGTGATAGCCGATGACGGGTTGGCCCTCGAAGTCCTGCGGCGTCAGCGGTCGGTCGAGCTCGGCCAGGGGGTGGCCCTGCGGGAGTACGGCCATCAGGGGCTCGCGGGAGACGACTCTCGAGGAGAGCAGCTCGGTGTCGAACGGCGGGCGGGCCAGGCCGATGTCGAGCTCGCCGTGGCGGATGCCGTCGACCTGGGCCAGGGTGACCCGCTCGGAGAGCCGCACCTCGACATCGGGGAGCTCGACGGTGAGGCGGCGCAGCAGGGGTCCCAGGATCGAGATCGCGGAGACCGCGGTGAAGCCGAGCCGGACCACGCCGGCGGCGCCCGCGTCCACCCGGCGGGCCAGGTCGCCGGCGCTCTCGACCAGGTTGAGCATCCGGTAGGCCTCGTCGAGGAAGGCCGCTCCGGCACCGGTGAGAGCGACCCGGCGGTTGTCCCGCTCGAGCAGCTGGGCGCCGACCGCTTTCTCCAGCTTCTGGATCTGTCGCGACAGCGGCGGCTGCGTCATCCGCAGCCGTTCGGCTGCGCGGCCGAAGTGGAGCTCCTCGGCGACCGCCACGAAAGAGCGCACCTGATCGAGCGTGATCATCTGGCCAGAGTAGACCACGATGCACCAGGTGGAACACTCTATGCCGAATCGGGCTTGGACCGGTATCGCTAAGACTCTTAGTGTCGGTGGTCACACGACGTCGGGCCATCCCCTGCCACAACCAGCCCGACCACCAGGACCTAGGAGCAACGATGCGTACCACCACCCACCTACTCGCCGCGACCGCCGGCGTCGCGGCCCTGGCCCTCTCCGCCTGCGGTGTCTCGAACACCACCGGAGGCAGCGATGACGGCGAGGACTACCCCGCCGGCAACGTCGAGATGTACGTCGGTGCCTCGGCCGGCGGCTCCAGCGACCTGATCAGCCGGGCGGTCTCCAAGGGCCTCTCCGACGAGCTCGGCGCCTCCTTCCCGGTGATCAACATGGAGGGCGCCAACGGTGCTCTCGCCGCCAACAAGGTCGCCAAGGCCGAGCCCGACGGTCAGACCATCGCGATCCAGAACGCCTCCCTGTTCGCCATCACGCCGCTCGCGGTCAGTGAGGAGGAGGCCACCAGCATCGACGACTTCGACGTCGTCCAGGGCGTCTCCCGCGACGACTACGTCATGGTCGCCGGCCCGAAGAGCGGCTTCAAGTCGCTCGACGACATCAAGGCGGCCAAGAAGAAGCTCACCTACGGCACCACCGGTGTCGGCACCGGCTCACAGCTCTCCTGCGGCCTGACGTTCGGCACCAGCGACGTCGAGGCCGAGGCCGTGCCGTTCGACGGCGGCGCGCCCGCCCTCACCGCGGTGCTCGGCGGCCAGGTCGACACCGCCTGCATCCAGGTCGGCGAGGCCATCGAGAACATCGAGTCGGGCAAGCTGACCCCGCTGAGCGTCTTCGGTCCCGAGCGGGTCGACTACCTGCCCGACGTCCCGACCGCCCAGGAGCAGGGCCTCGACGTCGAGGTCGCGCAGTACCGCTTCATGACCGTCCCCAAGGGCACCCCGGACAACGTCAAGGACACCCTCGCCGAGGCGATGCAGGCCACGTTCAAGACCGAGGAGTACCAGGCCTTCAACAAGCAGAACAGCCTCACCCCGATGGAGATCTCCGGCGACGAGGTGGTGACCCAGCTCGAGGAGGACAAGAAGCGGTACGCCGACCTGGTCGAGCAGTACGGTCTCGACCTCGGCGAGGGCTGAGCCTCTCCCGGCGGCGCAGCACCCAGCACGTACGAACCCACGAAGGCATGACGATGAGCGACGAACGCACCCCATCTCCTGACCAGGACATCCTGGCCGAGATCCAGGCCGAGGTGGCCCATGAGCTGGAGGAGGAACGCCCTCCCGCCGGCGGACCGGTCTACCAGGTGGTGGGTGCGCTCGTCGCTCTCGTCGTCGGCATCGGGGGCGCGGTCCTCTCCTACGGCTACGGCCTCGGCTCGCTGCGCCAGCCCGGGCCCGGCCTGTGGCCGTTCGTGGTCAGCATCGCCATCACGCTGATGGCCGCGGCGCTGCTCGTCGTCGGCCGGCGACTGACCGACAGCGAGAAGTTCACCCGCTCCAGCATCCTCCCCGCGGTCGGCCTGGTCACCTTCATCGTGCTGGCCCTGCTGATGCCCGTGATCGGCTTCGAGATCCCCTCGCTGCTGCTGTGCGTCGTCTGGCTGAGGTTCCTCGGCGGCGAGTCCTGGCGCAGCACGATCATCACCTCGGTCGCCACGGTCGCCGCGTTCTACTTCCTGTTCCTCTACGGGCTGCGCATCCCGCTGCCCCACCTGTTCTGAGCGGAGCCCCCAGTGGACGTCAACGCATTCCTCGACGGCTTCGGGCTCGTCACCGAACCGCAGAACCTGCTCTACTGCCTGATCGGCGTGCTCATCGGCATGCTGATCGGCGTACTCCCCGGCCTCGGGCCGGCGGCCACGATCGCCATCCTGCTGCCGATCACCTACAGCATCGACCCGGTCTCCGCGATCATCATGCTGGCGGGCATCTACTACGGCGCCCAGTACGGCGGCACGATCACCTCGGTGCTGCTCCGGCTGCCGGGTGAGGCCTCATCGGTCGTCACCGTCTTCGACGGCTTCGCCCTAGCCAAACAGGGCAAGGCCGGCACCGCCCTCGGCATCGCCGCGATCGGCTCCTTCGTCGGCGCGACCGTCTCCATCCTCGGCCTGACCCTGGTGGCACCGCTGATCGCCGGCTGGGCGCTCAACTTCGGTGACCCGGAGTACGCCGCCCTGGCCCTGCTCGGCGTCCTGCTGGTCGCCACCATCGGCAACGGCAACAAGCTCAAGGCCATGATCGCGGCCGCGTTCGGCCTCCTGCTGGCCACCATCGGCCGCGACAGCTTCAGCGGCGCCGAGCGCTTCACCTTCGGCAGCCTGCAGCTCACCGAGGGCATCGACTTCGTGGTCGTCGCGATGGGTCTGTTCGGCGTCGGCGAGATCCTCTACAACCTCGAGGAGCGGCACGGGAAGCCCCACGTACCCGCCGCCGTGGCAAACATCTGGCCCTCCCGCAAGGACCTCAAGCAGTCCTCCGGCGCGATCGGCCGCGGCTCGGTGATCGGCTTCGTGCTGGGCGTGCTGCCCGGTGGCGGCGCCGTGATGTCCTCCCTGGCCGCGTACGCCACGGAGAAGCGGATCTCGAAACACCCCGAGCGCTTCGGGCGCGGTGCCATCGAGGGCGTCGCCGCCCCCGAGACCGCCAACAACGCGGCCGCGACCTCGTCGTTCATCCCGCTGCTGACCCTCGGCATCCCGGCCAACGCGTCGATGGCGATGCTCTTCGGCGCCCTGCTCATCCTCGGCATCTCGCCCGGTCCGCAGCTGGTCGAGGAGCGCCCCGACCTGTTCTGGGGCGTCATCAACTCGATGTACATCGGCAACCTGATCCTGCTCGTCCTGAGCATCCCGCTGGTCGGCATCTTCGTCCGCATCCTGCGGGTGCGGCCGGCGATCCTGGCCCCGATCACCGCGCTGATCACGATCCTGGGCGTCTACACGATCAACAACTCCACCTTCGACATCTTCGTGATGATCGTCTTCGGTCTGATCGGCTACCTGATGAAGAAGGTCGGCTTCGAGCCCGGCCCGTTGGTGCTCGCCTTCGTCCTGGGCTCGATCGTCGAGGACGGCGTACGCCGCTCCCTGCTGATCTTCGACGGTGACCCGACCGGGTTCTTCACCCGCCCGATCTCGGGCACCATCCTGGCCGCCTTCCTCCTGGTCGCCCTCTGGCCCGCGGCCAAGGCGATCCTGACCCGGCGCAAGGCCGCCACCGTCACCGCGGCCCCGGCCGAGCGCGACGACGCCGACACCCCGACCCGCTGAGAGAGGCACACCATGACCATCCTGATCGGCTACGTACCCACACCGGTAGGTGAAGCGGCTCTCGAGGCCGGCCTGGCCGAGGCGGCAGCCCGCGGCGACGACGTCGTCATCGTGAACAGCCCGCGCCGCGGCGCCACCGTGGACGCCGACCTCGTCGACGAGGCCGCGGCCGCGAAGCTCGTTGCTCGCGCCGCCGAGGCCGGGGTGAGCGCCCGCGTCGACCACACCACGCACGGCGCCGACGTCGTGGAGACCTTCGACGGCCTGGTCGCCTCGACCAGCGCCCGGCTGATCGTGATCGGGCTGCGCCGCCGTTCGCCGGTCGGCAAGGCGCTGCTGGGCAGCGACGCCCAGCGCATCCTGCTCGACGCCGGTGTGCCCGTCCTCGCCGTGAAGCCGACCGCATGAGCCGCATCTCGAAGGTCGTCGTCACCCCGGTCGCGTTCGCCGACCCGCCGCTGCTCAATGTGGTCGGCGTCCACCAGCCGTGGGCGCTGCGCGCGATCGTCGAGCTGCACACCGACACCGGCCTGGTCGGCCTCGGCGAGACGTACGCCGACGAGACCCATCTCGCCCGGCTCGACGCCGTCGCCGCCGTCCTGCCAGGACGGGACCCCTACGACACCCACGGCCTACGACGGCTCGTCGTCGACGTACTCGGCAAGGAGACCGGCGGGGCGGGTGCCTCCTTCGGCGGCATGCTCGACGTCTCCTCCGCGGTCGACACCGTCTACTCCCCCTTCGAGGTCGCCTGTCTCGACCTGGTCGCCCGCGAGGCGGGCCGTCCGGTGAGCGACCTGCTCGGCGGCGCGGTGCGCGACCGGGTGCCGTTCAGCGGCTACATGTTCTACAAGTGGGCCGGCCACCCCGGCCAGCCCGACGACGAGTGGGGCGAGGCGCTCAACCCCGACCAGATCGTCGCGCAGGCGAAACGGCTGGTCGAGGGCTGGGGCTTCGGCTCGCTCAAGCTGAAGGGTGGGGTCTTCCACCCCGACGAGGAGTGCGCCGCGATCGAGGCGCTGCGCGAGGCCTTCCCCGAGCTGCCGCTGCGGCTGGACCCCAACGGCGCCTGGACGCCGGAGACGTCGGTCAAGGTCGCCGAGCGGCTGGCCGGCGTCGTGGAGTATCTCGAGGACCCCACTCCCGGGATCGAGGGGATGGCGCAGGTCTCGGCCCGCACCGACGTACCTCTGGCCACCAACATGTGCGTGATCGCCTTCGAGCACCTCAAGCCCGCGATCGCGGCCGACGCGGTCCAGATCGTGCTCTCCGACCATCATCTGTGGGGCGGGCTACGCCAGTCGGCGCTCCTAGGCGGCATCACCGACACCTTCGGGCTGGGCCTGTCGATGCACAGCAACTCCCACCTCGGCGTCTCCCTGGCCGCGATGGTCCACCTGGCCGCCGCGACCCCCAACCTGACCTACGCCTGCGACACCCACTACCCGTGGAAGACCCAGGACGTCGTACGCCCCGGAGTGCTCGACTTCGACGACGGCTCCATCGCGCTGCCGACAGGTCCGGGCCTCGGCGTCGAGCTCGATCGCGACCTCCTCGGCGAGCTGCACGAGCAGTACCTCAGCTGCGGCGTGCGCCGCCGGGAGGACACCGTCTACATGCGTTCGTTCGAGCCGGATTTCACGCCGAACACGTCGCGCTGGTGACCCCACGAGGCAATACCGTCAGGGTATCGCCTCATGCGATAAGTGGCTTGGACACGAATCGCCAATCCTGACAGTCTCCTGTGACCGGGGCCACACGTGGGCCCGGTCACAGTACGACGAGCCAGGAGCAACCACCGGTGACACAGATCGACAGAGGCGAGACCGGGGCAATACTGCCAGTACCGGTCGTCGGCTATGCCTACCCCTGGGACGTGATCGGCGATCCGACCTTCGCCGATCGCGCCCGCAGCCTCGGAGTCACGAAGGTCGCCCTCGCCGCGGCCTACCACACCACCCGCGCCGCGACCCCGCTCCACCCCGAGCACCGGTTCGTCGAGGCGCGCACCGCCGCGCTCTACCGCCCGGTGCGCACCGAGGCCTGGGAGGGCGCCCGGCTGGTGCCGCCCGCGGCGACCTGGGTCGCTTCCGAGGATCCGTTCGGCGAGGCCGCCGCCATCCTCGCCGAGGCCGGCATCGAGGTCGCCGCCTGGATCGTGCTGACCCACTCGACCCTCCTCGGTGAGGCCAACCCGGACCTCGCGGTGGTCAACTGCTGGGGCGAGCCCTACCCCTACGCCCTGTGCTCCCGCCACGAGGACGTCCGCCGCTACGCGGAGACCCTGGCCGCCGAGGCCGTACGCGACACCCCGGCCAGCACGGCCATCCTGGAGGCGTGCGGCCAGCTCGGCTTCGGCCACGGCGGACACCACGAGAAGACCGACGGGGCCTACGACGAGGCCACCCAGGAACTGCTCTCGATCTGCTGCTGCCTCGCCTGTCAGGAGGACTGGGCCGCCCGCGGGCTCGACCCCGCGGCGACCGTGGCGGCGCTGCGTTCCGCGACCGGAGTGGATGCCGCCGGCACGACGGTGGACGCAGCGACTCTGGACACGATCCTCGCCTCCCGCCACGCCGCGGCCGACGAGCTCCGCCACCGGGTGATCGCGGCCGTCCGCGAGGCCGCTCCCGACGTCGTCGAGATCGCCCTGCACGCCCAGCCCGACCCCTGGGCCACCGGAGCCAGCCCGGGTCTGACCCCGACCACGGCCGACGACGTCGACCTGGTCGTCGCCTTCTGCTGGCCGACCACCGAGGCCTCGGTGGAGACCGGGCGCCGGCTCGTCGAGGCGGTCTCCGGAAAGGCAGCAGCCGCTGCGTACGTCACCGTTCTCCCGCCCACCACCGAGGACGCCTTCGGTGGCCATGTGCGGGCGCTGGTCGATGCCGGGATCGACCAGATCCACCTCTACCACCTCGGTCTGGCGGGTGCGGACAGGCAGCACCTGCTCGCCGAGGCGACCAAGGTCCCCACCACCGCCGCGACGAGGACGGAATGAGATGAGCACAACCTTCAAGCGCGCCTGGCGCGCGGTCGACACGGTCTTCGAGGCCTTCTGCATCCTGTGCCTGGTGGCCACGCTGCTGATCGTGCTGTGGCAGGTGTTCAGCCGTGAGCTGCTGAGCAACTCGCCCAGCTGGAGCGAGGAGACGGCCCGCATCCTGCTGGTCTGGATCGGCTTCCTCGGCGCCGCGATCGGCTTCCGCGAGGGCGCCCACATCGCGGTCACCTTCCTGGTGGACAAGTTCCCGGCGACGCTCCAGGCGGTGATCGACCGGTTCGTCCAGGTGCTGCTGCTCGCCTTCGGGCTCTTCCTGGTCGTCCAGGGAAGCCAGTTCGTCATCGACGCCCAGACGGCGACCCTTGCCGGCACCGGGCTCCCCCGCAGCGTCCTCTACCTGATGATGCCGGTCGCCGGCGCCATGATCCTCCTCTACACCGTCCTCCAGGCCTTCGGCACCAGTACCCAGCGGTACACCGAGCCTGACGATGCAGCCGAGCTCGGCTGAGCCGCCGAAAGTCGAAGGACTCCCCCATGCCCATCGATCCACTTGCCATCGCCATCCTGCTGGGTGGCTTCGCCGTCCTCGTCCTGCTCCGCGTCCCAGTCGCCCTGGCTCTCGCCCTGGCCGCCATCTTCGAGGCGCTCTACATCGGCCTTCCGCTGACCACCGTCGGCCAGCGGATGGTCGCCGGTCTCGACACCTTCGCCCTGCTGGCCATCCCGTTCTTCATCCTCGGTGGCGAGATCATGGGCACGGGCGGCATCTCCCGCCGCCTGATCGCCCTGGCCGGACTGCTCGTCGGCTGGGTCCGTGGCGGCCTCGGGATGGTCAACATCGGCGCCAGCACCTTCTTCGGCGCCCTGTCCGGCTCCTCGGTCGCGGACGTCTCCGCGATCGGGTCGGTGACCATCCCGATGATGAAGAAGCGCGGCTACGACACCGACTACGCGGTCGCCGTGACCGTCTCCGGTGCCACCCAGGCGGTCATGATCCCGCCGAGCCACAACCTGATCATCTACTCGATGGCCGCCGGCGGCGTCTCCATCGGCGCCCTGTTCACCGCAGGCGTCATCCCCGGTCTGCTGCTCGGTGCGTCGCTGATGGTGATGGCCTACATCGTGGCGGTCAAGCGCGGCTACCCGAAGGAGGAGCTCGTCCCCCTCAAGGACGTACCGAAGATCGTCGCCGAGGGCCTGCTCAGCCTGCTGATGCCGGTGATCATCCTGGGCGGCATCCTCAGCGGCGTCTTCACCGCGACCGAGTCGGCGGCGATCGCCTGCCTGTACGCCTTCATCCTGACCTTCTTCGTCTACCGCGACCTGCCGCTCAAGGCGATGATCCCGATCCTGCAGAGTGCCCTGCGCACGCTCGGCGTGGTGCTGTTCATCATCGCGGCGGCAGGTGCGTTCGGCTACTTCCTGGCGTTCCTGCAGGTGCCGGCGCTGGCCACCGACGCCCTCCTCGGCATCTCCGACAACATCGTCGTGGTGCTGCTGCTGATCAACCTGCTGCTGCTCGTGCTCGGCGCGATCATGGACATGGCCCCGCTGATCGTGATCATGACGCCGATCCTGCTGCCGGTCGCCACCGGACTCGGCATGGACCCGGTCCAGTTCGGGATCATGCTCGTCTTCAACCTGGCCATCGGCCTGATCACCCCGCCGGTCGGCAACGTCCTCTTCGTCGGCTGCGCCATCGGACGTACGTCCATCGAGAAGGTCATGAGGATGGTCGGCCTCTTCCTCATCCCGATGCTCATCGTCCTGCTGCTGATCACGTACGTCCCGTTCTTCTCCCTCGCCCTCCCTGATGCGCTCGGCCAGTAACTCCCCCTCTGGAAAGGAACCACCCGTGAACACCACGTCCCCCCAGCCGGTCGCCCGGCGCTCCCTGTTCAAGGCAGGCGCCTTCGGCGCCGCGGCCGTCGCCGGCGGCCTCGCCCTCAGTGCCTGTGGCGGCGGGTCTCTCGCCGGCAGCGGCGGAGGCGGCGGTGGCTCGAAGACCTTCAAGCTGGCCGAGACCCACCCCGACGACTACCCCACCACGCTGGGCGACAAGAAGTTCGCCGAGCTGGCCGAGAAGTACAGCGACGGCCGGATCAAGATCCAGGTCTACCCCAACGCCCAGCTCGGCGAGGAGTCCGACGCGATCGAGCAGGTCCAGATGGGCTCGATCGAGATGACCCGGATCAGCTCGGCCCCGATGGGCGAGTTCGTGCCCGCGATGGGGCTGTTCAGCCTGCCGTACCTCTTCGACGACGCCGATCACCTGTGGCGCTTCCTGGAGAGCGAGAGCGGCAAGAAGCTGCTCGGCGAGGCCGACGGTGCCGGATTCAAGGGTCTGGGCTACTTCGACCCGGGCGCCCGCAGCTTCTACACCTCGAAGAAGCCGATCAAGGCGCCGGCGGACGTCAAGGGACTCAAGATCCGGGTCCAGGAGTCGCAGGTGCAGATCGACTTCATCAAGGCTCTCGGCGGCTCCCCCACGCCGATGGACTACGGCGAGGTCTACAGCTCGCTGCAGAGCGGGCTGCTCGACGGTGCCGAGAACAACGAGCCGTCCTACTACTCCGCCTCCCACTACGAGGTGGCGACGAACTACACCCTCGACCGGCACATGCGCGTGGCCGAGGTGCTCCTCATCAACAAGGACACCTGGGACGGGCTCGACTCCAAGGACCAGGAGGCGCTCCAGAAGGCCGCCGACGAGGCCGCCCCGTTCCAGCGTGAGAAGTGGGACGCCCAGGTCGAGGCCGACCTGGAGAAGCTGCGCGGGGAAGGCGTCACGATCAACGAGATCAGCGACCTCGCCCCGTGGCGCGAGGCCACCAAGTCCGTCATCGACAAGCACGGCGCCGACCTGGGTGAGTACATCACCGCCGTCGAGGAGCTGCGCACCGCATGACGCAGACGATCCTGATCACCGGGGCGAACGGCGGCGTCGGGAGGCTGATGCGCACCCGCCTGGCCCGCGAGGGCCGGGTGCTTCGCCTCCTCGATGTCGTACGTCCCGAGGACTCCGCCGAGGGCGAGGCCGTCGAGGTCATCGAGGCGTCGGTGACCGACGAGGCGGCGATGTGCGCCGCCTCCGAGGGCGTGGAGGCGATCATCCATCTCGGCGGCATCAGCGTCGAGGCCCCGTGGGACGACATCCTCTCGGCCAACATCGACGGCACCCGGGTGGTCCTGGAAGCCGCCCGGGACGCCGGGGTGGCACGTGTGGTGCTCGCCTCGAGCAACCACGCGGCCGGCTTCTACGACCTCGATGACGCACCCGCAGAGGGGCTGGCCGCCGACGCCTTCCCGCGACCGGACACCTACTACGGGGTCAGCAAGGTCGCGATGGAGGCGCTCGGCAGCCTCTTCCACGACCGCTACGGCATCGACGTGACCGCGTTGCGGATCGGCTCGTGCTTCGAGAAGCCGTGGGACCGCCGCTCGCTGTGGACGTGGATGTCGCCCGACGACGGTGCCCGGCTCCTCGAGGCGTGCCTGGCCACTCCCGAGCCCGGCTTCCGGGTGGTGTGGGGCATCTCCCGCAACACCCGGCGCTGGTGGTCGCTGGAGGCCGGCGAGGCGATCGGCTACCACCCGCAGGACGACTCCGAGGTCTACGCCGCCGAGCTGCTCGGCGACGCGATCGACGACGGCCCGCAGGGCCCCGAGGAGCGCCTGGCCGGAGGGAAGTTCTGCTTCACCCCGCTGGGCGAGCACCAGAAGAAATAGGCCCCCATGGGGAACGGGTGGTCCGGCTGTCGCCGGGCCACCCGTTCTCCTTCTCCCAGGCGGTCAGGAGGCTGCGTGAGGCCGTGCGGTGGCTCCGGACGTGATCACTGCCGCAGACGGCGGCGGGTGCTGCCCAGATGCACCCGCATCGCGGCCCGGGCGGTGTCGGCGTCACCGGCGAGGATCGCGGATGCGATGTTGTCGTGCTCGCGCTGCACCCGCTCGACGTGGAGCGCGTCGCTGGGCGAGTACGCGTCGCCGAGCCGGGTGCGGGGCAGCATGATCATCATGGGGCCCAGCGAGTCCATCAGGTCGAGGTAGAAGCGGTTGCCGGTCGCGGCCGCGACGGCGCGGTGGAAGGCGAAGTCGGCCTCCACCGCTCCGTCGGGATGCGCATCGGCCAGCGCGGCGAGCGCCTCCTCGATGGCGCGCGAGCCCTGCTCGTCGAGGTGGGCGGCGGCCAGGGCCGCCGCCTCACACTCCACGCCGAGCCGGAAGTCGACCATGTCGAGCACGTCGTGCTGGGTGCGGATCGCGGAGGACTCCAGCGCGAACGGCGAGGGCTCCGGCACCGCCAGGACGTACGAGCCGCGCCCCTGGAAGGTCTCGACCAGGCCTTCGGCGCGCAGGCGGGTGACCGCCTCGCGCGCCACCGTCCGCGACACGCCATAGGTGCCGACCAGGTCGGACTCCGAGGGCAGCTTCGCTCCCGGAGCGAGGTCTCCGGCGAGGATCTGGTCCTTGATCCCGGAGACGACGCGGTCGGCGAGCCCGGCACTGATCGTCATGCCGAGAACTTAGCGCTCTCGACGGTGAGCTTGCGCATCTGGTCGCTGAGCGTGAAGCCGAGACCCGGACGGTCCGGCACCCACATCTGGCCGTCGTGGATGTCGATGCGCTCCTCGAAGAGCGGGTTGAGCCACTCGAAGTGCTCGACCCAGGGCTCGGTCGGGTAGGCCGCGGCCAGGTGCAGGTGGATCTCCATCGCGTAGTGCGGCGCGAGCGCCAGACCGGCGTGGGCGGCGAGGGTGGCGAACTTCAGGAACGGGGTGATCCCGCCGATGCGCGGCGCGTCGGGCTGCACGATGCCGCGGTAGCCGGCGTCGATGAGCGCCATGTGCTCGGGCACCGAGGTCAGCATCTCGCCGGTCGCGATCGGGGTGTCGAACGTACGCGACAGGTCGGCGTGGCCGACCGCGTCCCAGGCGTCGAGCGGCTCCTCGATCCAGATCAGGTCGAACTGCTCGAGCTCACGGCACATCCGGCGGGCGCGGGCGCGGTCCCACTGCTGGTTGGCGTCGACCATGAACGGGGTGTCGCCGAGGTGCTCGCGCAGCGCGGCGACGCGGCGCAGGTCCTCGGCCCAGTCGGGCTGGCCGACCTTGATCTTGATGCCGCCGATGCCTGCCTCGAGCGAGGCGGTGGCCTTCTCCTTGATCTCCTCGACGCTCGCCTGGAGGAAGCCGCCGGAGGTGTTGTAGACGCGGCAGGAGTCGCGATGGGCGCCGAGCAGCTTGGCCAGGGGCAGGCCGGCACGGCGCGCCTTGAGGTCGTAGAGCGCCACGTCGAGGGCGGCCACGGCCTGGGTCGCCACACCGCTGCGGCCGACCGAGGCACCCGCCCACATCAGCGACTCGTAGATCTTGGCGATGTCGGAGGGGTCCTGGCCGATGGCGACCTGGGCGATCTCCTTGAGATGGGCGTACTGCGCCGGGCCACCGGCGCGCTTGGAGTAGCTGAAGCCCATGCCCTCGAAGCCCTGCTCGGTGGTCACCTCGACGAAGAGCAGCACGGTCTCGGTGAGCGGCTTCTGCCGCCCGGTGAGCACCTTGGCGTCACTGACCGGGTTCTCGAGCGGGAGGACGACGTGGGAGAGGGTCAGTGACGTGATGCGGTCGGCGGCCATGGCGGGATGCTCCTCGATGGGCTAAGTTGTATGACAAGTTCAGAACTTATCCGATGAGTGGTGAGGAGTCCAGAGCGTGGCCGCCGATTCTCAGGTTGTCCGGCAGTTCGTCCGGCAGGTCCCCCGATGGCGCGATCTCGCGCCCTTCCTGCGACCGCGGCCGTTCCGGTGGCGGGCGGCCGACCGCAGGCTGGCCCGCTGCCTCAGCGTCGACGATCTGGAGCGGGCCGCGCGCCGGCGGGTGCCGACGGCGGTCTGGGACTACGTCTACGGCGGCTCGGACGGCGAGCACGCGATGCGCCGGAACCGGGCGGCCTTCGACCGTGTGGAGCTGCGGCCCACGGCCTTCGGCCAGGTGGGCGATCCGGAGGTGCGTACCTCGATCCTCGGGCGGCCCGCGGCCGCACCCATCGTGCTGGCCCCGACCGGCTACACCCGGCTCAGCCACCACACCGGCGAGCGCGCGGTCGCCGCGGCGGCGGCCGCTGCTGGCCTGCCCTACACGCTCTCGACGTACGCGACGACCTCGATCACCGACGTCGCGCACGCGGCCCCGCAGGGACGCAACTGGTTCCAGGTCTATCTGATGAAGGACCGGGCGGTGACGCTCGAGCATCTTGCCGAAGCTGCCGAACAGGGCTACGAGGCGCTGATGCTGACCATCGACACGACCGTGACGGGGATGAAGCGCAAGGACAAGATCAACGGGTTCGCGATCCCGCCGCAGCTGAGCCTGCGTACGTTCGCGGACATGACCCGCCATCCCGGCTGGGTCGCCAACATCCTGACCACCGAGCCGCTGCGGTTCGCGACGTTCCCCGAGGGGTCGCACTACGGCCGCTGGGGCATGTCCAACGAGCTGCGCGAGCAGGCGATCCGGCCCTCCGACATCGGCTGGCTCAAGGAGCACTGGGACGGCCCGGTGGTGGTCAAGGGCGTGCTCTCGGTCGCCGACGCGGTCGCCTGTGTCGAGGCCGGGGCCGACGCGCTGGTGCTCTCCAACCACGGCGGCCGTCAGCTCGACCGCGCCCCGGTGCCGCTGGAGCTGCTGCCGGCGGTGGTCGACGCGGTCGGCGACCGGACCGAGGTGTACGTCGACTCCGGCGTCCGCTCCGGCGGCGACATCGCGGCGGCGCTCGGCCTCGGCGCCCGCGGCGTGGTGATCGGCCGGCCCTACCTCTACGGCCTGATGGTCGCCGGGCAGCAGGGCGTCGACGCCACCCTGACGCTGCTGGTCGAGGAGCTGCGGCGGGCGATGTGCCTGCTCGGCACCCCCGACATCGCCTCGATCGGCCCCGAGCACGTCCGGCTGCGGTCCTCATGACTGCGGCCGCCCCCACCGACCGAAGGAGAACCGTGACCACCGACCTCGTCCACGACCTGCGCACCGCCCTCGGCGAGAGCGCCGTGCTGACCGATCCGGCCGACATGGCGGCGTACGTCACCGACTGGACCGGCAGCTTCACCGGCACCGCCCTCGCGGTGGTGCGCCCGGCCTCGACCGCCGAGGTCGCCACCGCGGTCAGGCTGTGCGCGGCGGCCGGCGTCGGGGTCGTCCCGCAGGGCGGCAACACCGGCCTCGTCGGCGGCGGCGTACCGGACTCCGGAGGCGACCAGGTGGTGCTCTCGCTCGGCCGGATGCGTCGCATCCGGGAGATCGACCCGGTCGCCGACACCCTCACCGTCGAGGCCGGCACCGCGCTGGCGACCGTCCAGGAGGCCGCCAGGGCAGCCGGGCGGCTCTTCCCGCTCTCCCTCGGCTCGGAGGGCTCGTGCACCATCGGCGGCACGGTCGCGACCAACGCCGGCGGCACCGCGGTGCTGCGCTACGGGATGATGCGCGAGCTGGTGCTCGGCCTCGAGGTCGTGCTCCCCGACGGCCGGGTCTGGGACGGCCTGCGGCCTCTGCGCAAGGACAACACCGGCTACGACCTCAAGCAGCTGTTCATCGGCTCCGAGGGCACGCTCGGCGTCGTCACCGCGGCGGTACTGCGGCTTCTGCCGGCGACGCCGCGCCGGGCGACGGCGTTCGTGGCGCTGGAGTCGGTCTCGGCTGCGACCGAGCTGCTTCCCCTGCTGCGCGAGCACGGCGGCGGGCAGCTGACCACCTGGGAGCTGCTCGGACGCCAGGCCGTCGACCTGGTCCTCGCCCACCTGCCGGGGGTCCGCGACCCGTTCTCGGACCGGCACGTGTGGTACGGCCTCGTCGAGCTCGCCGGCACCTCCGTCGACGTCGACGAGCGGCTCGAGTCGGCTCTCGCGGCGGCTGCCGAGGAGGGGCTGCTCCTCGACGCCGTGGTCGCCGGCAGCCCCGCTCAGCGCGAGTCGCTGTGGGCGCTGCGCGAGGGCGTCTCGGAGGCGCAGAAGAGCGAGGGTGCGACCCTCAAGCACGACGTCACCCTGCCGATCACGGCGCTGCCCCGGTTCGTCGCCGAGGTCGGGCCTCTCTTGCTGGAGGCGCTGCCGGGGCTGCGGCTGGTGACGTACGGACACATCGGGGACGGCAACCTGCACTACAACATCTCCGCCCCCGTCGGCGACGATGCGGCGCTCCGCGCTCGGGCGAGCGCACTGACCCGGATCGTCTACGACGCCGTCACCGCGCTCGGCGGCAGCATCTCCGCCGAGCACGGGATCGGCACGCTCAAGCGGGATGCTGCCGCTGCGTACAAGACGGGTGTCGAGGTCGACCTCATGCGCGCCGTGAAGCAGGCGATCGACCCCGACGGGGTCATGAACCCCCGCAAGGTGCTGTGAGTCTCCCGGTATCCAGGATCTGCCTGAAGCAGAACCGCTTGCCGCGTGGCGCTCGCGGGTGATTGCGTGTCCGCATGCGAATCCTGGTGCTCGGCGGCACGGTCTTCCTCTCCCGCGCAGTGGCGGAGTCGGCAGTACGCAGCGGTCACGAGGTGGTCTGTGCAGCGCGCGGCCGGTCGGGAACCGTCCCGGAGGGCGCGGAGCTGGTGCCGTGGGACCGTACCGAGAAACCTCCCTCCGCCCTGACGACTGCGGAGTTCGACGCGGTCGTCGACGTGGCCCGGACCCCCTCGTGGGTTCGCTCTGCCATCGCCGCCTTCAGCGAGGCCCACTGGGTCTTCGTCTCGACCATCAGCGTGTACGCCGACCACAGCACCCCCGGCGGCACTCCGGAGTCGCTCCCTGTCCTCACTCCGACCACGGACGACGTCGAGGACGACGACCCCGATGCGTACGGCTCGATGAAGGTCGCCGGCGAGGAGCTCGTCCGCGCGGGTGCAGCCTCGGCCACCGTCATCCGCCCCGGCCTGATCGTGGGCCCAGGGGATCCCAGCGGCCGGTTCTCCTACTGGCCACAGCGCCTGAACGCCGGCGGCGAGATCCTCGCTCCCGGCTCGCCCGACGACAGCACCCAGGTCATCGACGTACGCGACCTGGCGGACTGGATCCTCCACTGCGCCACCGCCCGGGTGGAGGGCACCTTCGACGCCACCGGCCCGTCGATGCCGATCAGCACCTTGCTGACCGAGACCGCGAGCGGCGTCGGCGCCATCCAGACCTGGACCTGGCTCCCCCAGGACTTCCTGCAGGCCAACGAGGTCGACCCCTGGTCAGGCCCCGGCTCGATCCCGCTGTGGCTCCCCCGCCCTGAGTACGACGGGATGCTCGCCCACGACACCACCTCGGCCATGGCGACCGGTCTCACCACCCGCCCGATCGCCGAGACCGCCCGGGACACCCTCGCCTGGCTGCAGGCCTCCCCCGATGCGTACGTCACCGGCATCTCGCCGACCCGCGAGGCCGAGCTCCTCGACGCCTGGCGTCAGAGCCCCTGAGCAACCCGGTAGAACACCTGGTTCCAGCGCACCTGGTCGGCGAAGCCGCGGCGGGTGGTGGACTCGTCGATGACCAGCAGCTCGGTGCGGGCGATGTTGGCGAACACCTCGAAGGCCTCGATCCCGGCGGCGGTCGACATCACCGTGTGGTGCGCGCCGCCGGCGGTCAGCCAGGCCTCGGCCGAGGTCGCGAAGTCGGGACGCGGGGTCCAGACAGCGCGCGCGACGGGCAGATTGGGCAGCGCCTCGGTCGGGGGGACGACGTCGACGACGTTGGCGGTCAGCCGGAACCGGTCGCGCATGTCAGCCAGGGAGACGACCACGGCGCCCTCGGTGGTGTCGGCGTCGAAGACCATCCGGACCGGGTCCTCGCGGTCGCCGATCCCGAGCGGGTGGATCTCGACGCGCGGGGTGGAGGTGGTCAGCGAGGGGCAGACCTCGAGCATGTGGGCGCCGAGGATGACCTCCGCGCCCGGGGTGAGGTCGTAGGTGTAGTCCTCCATCAGGGAGGCGCCACCGGGCAGCCCCTCCCCCATCACCTTGGCGGCACGCACGAGCACGGCGGTCTTCCAGTCGCCCTCGGCGCCGAAGCCGTAGCCCTTGCTCATCAGCCGCTGCACGGCGATGCCGGGGAGCTGGCGCAGACCGCCGAGATCCTCGAAGTTGGTGGTGAACGCCTTCGCGTCACGCTCCACCAAGAACGCCTCCATGGCGATCTCCTGGCGGGCTGCGTAGCGGAGCGAGTCGTGGCGCTCGCCGCCCTTGCGGAGCTCGGGGACGACGTCGTAGAGGGCCTCGTACTCGGCGACCAGCGCATCCACGGTCTCCTCCGACACCGCCTCGACGGCCGCCACCAGGTCGTTGACGCCCCAGGTGTTGACCGAGACGCCGAAGCGCAGCTCCGCCTCGGTCTTGTCGCCCTCGGTGACCGCGACGTTGCGCATGTTGTCGCCGAAGCGGACCAGGTTGAGCCCGTGGGTGGCGTCCCAGCCCGCGGCGCCGCGGACCCAGGTGCCGACGCGGCGGGTGACCGCCGGGTTGGAGACGTGGCCGACGACGGTGGTGCGGGCGACGCCGAGGCGGGTGGCGATGTAGGCGTACTCACGGTCGCCGTGCGCGGCCTGGTTGAGGTTCATGAAGTCCATGTCGATCTCCGACCAGGGGAGCTCGACGTTGGCCTGGGTGTGCAGGTGCAGGAGCGGCTTCTGGAGGGCGTCCAGTCCGGCGATCCACATCTTGGCCGGGCTGAAGGTGTGCATCCAGGTGATGACGCCGAGGACGTTGTCGTCGGAGTTGGCATCGAGCATCGCGCGGCGGATCGCCGCGGAGTCCTTCAGGACGGGCTTCCACACGACCTTCGCCGGTACGTCGCCGGAGGCGTCGAGGGCGCGAGCGACCTCCTGGGACTGCTCGGCCACCTGACGAAGGGTCTCCTCGCCGTAGAGGTCCTGGCTGCCGGTGAAGAACCAGACCTCGCGGTCGCCATAGGGTTTCAACGCTGCGGGCTTGCTCATGTGGGGTCCTTCCAGTGCTGAGATTCGGGGGACGGGCAGCTCAGTGCTGGCCGTAGACGTTCTGGTAGCGGTCGTAGAGCGAGTCGATGTGGCCCTGGTCGATCGGCAGCGGCTGGCCGAGCTGGCGCGCGATGTGCACCGTGCGGGCGACCTCCTCGCACATCACCGCGGCCTTGACCGCGGAGCGGCCGTCCTTGCCGATGGTGAAGGGACCGTGGTTCCGCATCAGCACCGCGGGGCTGCGCGACTCGCGCAGCGTCTCCACGATGCCGCGCCCGATCGAGTCGTCGCCGATGATCGCGAACGGGCCGACCGGGACCGGTCCGCCGAACTCGTCGGCCATCATCGTGAGCACGCAGGGGATCTCCTCCCCGCGGGCGGCCCAGGCGGTGGCGTAGGTGGAGTGGGTGTGGACCACTCCCCCGACCTCGGGCATGTTGGCATAGACGTACGCATGGGCGGCCGTGTCCGAGGACGGCGACCGCTCGCCCTCGACGAGGTTGCCCGCCAGGTCGCACACGACCATCGCCTCGGCGGTGATGTCCTCGTAGGCGACCCCGGAGGGCTTGATGACCAGCAGGTCCTCACCGTCGGGGTTCGGTACGCGCTCGGAGACGTTGCCGGCGGTCCACACGACCAGCTCCCAGCGGGGCAGCTCGGCGTGCAGCGCCGCGACACGCTCCTTGGCGGCGTCGACAGCGGCGCGAAGAGCGGCAGGTACGCCTGTCATCACTGGTCTCCTTCTGCTGCGTTGGGGGCGAGCGAGGCCACGGCGGCGCGCTCGATGTCCAGGCCGGCCTCGTAGCGCTCGAGGTAGGTGCGGAACCCGGCGAGGTCGGCGGCGTCCGGCTCGACGACCTCGAGGTCGATGTCGCCGAAGACGCGCTCGGCGAGATAGGTGCTCAGGCTGAGGTCGCCCTCGGCCTCGGCGGCCCGGGTGTACGCCGCCAGGACCGCGATCCCCCAGGCACCGCCCTCGCCGGCGGTGCGGCCGACCGCGACCGGGGCGCCGATGGCGGCGGCGAGCAGCCGCTGCGCGACGCCCGCGGTGCGGAACAGGCCGCCGTGGGCGAACATCGCGTCGATCTGGACACCCTGGTCGGCGAGTACGCGCATGCCGAGGGCGAGGGTGCCGAAGACGCCGTAGACCTGGGCGCGGGCGAACCCGGCGAGGTCGAGACGGCTGCCGGGGGTGCGTACGAACAGCGGACGACCCTCGTCGAGGCCGGTGATCGGCTCGCCGGCCAGGTAGTTGTAGGCCAGCAGGCCACCGCCGTCGGGCGAGCCCTTCAGCGCGGCGGTGAGCAGGGCACCGAAGACGGCGTCGGGCTCGCAGGGGTGGCCGAGCGCGGCGGCGAACTCACCGAAGACCCCGGCCCAGGCGTCGAGCTCGCTGGCGCCGTTGTTGCAGTGCACCATCGCGACCGGGTCGCCGGCCGGGGTGGTGACGATGTCGATGGCGTGGTGCACGGTGGCCAGCGGCGCCTCGAGGACGACCATCGCGAAGATCGAGGTGCCGGCGCTGACATTGCCGGTGCGCTTGGCGACGGAGTTGGTGGCGACCATCCCGGTGCCGGCGTCGCCCTCGGGCGGACACAGCGGGATGCCGGGCTGGAGCGTACCGGTCGGGTCGAGCAGCGCGGCGCCGTCAGGGGTGAGCCGGCCGGCGTCGGCGCCTGCCGGGAGGACCTGCGGGAGCAGCCCCTCGACCCGCAGGCCGGGGCGCTTGGCGGCGGCCAGGTGACCGAGCTGCTCGAGCATCCGCTGGTCGTAGGTCCCGGTGGCCGGGTCGATCGGGAAGACGCCGGAGGCGTCGCCGACGCCGAGCACGTGCTCGCCGGTCAGGGCCCGGTGGACGTAGCCCGCGAGCGTGGTGAGCGAGGCGATCTCGGGCAGGTGGGGCTCGTCGTCGAGGATCGCCTGGTAGAGGTGGGCGACCGACCATCGCAACGGGATGTTGGTGCCGAAGAGCTCCGACAGCTCGGCGGCGGCGACGGCGGTGTTGGTGTTGCGCCACGTACGGAACGGCACCAGCAGCTCGCCGGCATCGTCGAAGGCGAGGTAGCCGTGCATCATCGCCGAGACGCCGATCGACCCGAACGCGGTCGGGCGGGTGCCGTAGCGGCGCTCGACCTCGTCGCCGAGGGCGGCGACCGCGCCCTGTACGCCGGCCCAGACCGCCTCGAGCGAGTAGGTCCACAGGCCGTCGACGAGCTCGTTCTCCCACAGATGGGACCCGGTGGCGACGGTCGCGTGATCGGGCCCGATCAGGCACGCCTTGATGTTGGTGGAGCCCAGCTCGATGCCGAGCGAGGTCTCTTCGAGGTCAGGCAGGTGGCCTGCTCGCTGCGTCATCACGGCTCCGTTTCTGCCCGTCGGCTCGGGGTGGGGTTTCGAGGCAATGTGAACGCTAACATATGACGGGCAGGTTACCGCTGGGTTCCCCGTAGAGCTCTTGCCGAAGCGTCACCCCGGTCGGCCGAAGCGTCACCCCGGTCGACCGAAACGTCACTGCGGTCGGCCGAGTGGGCAGCGTCGTGCCAGCTCGGCCGACCTAACCGACGTCTCGGCCGACCTAACTGACGTCTCGGCGGGGAGACAGCGGGGCGGCCGAGGAGCGCACGACCAGCTCGGGCTGCAGCAGCGGCGGCACCTCGACGGTGCCGTCGGCGATGGCCTTGGTGGCGACCTCGACGGCGAGCTCGCCGAGGGAGGCGAAGTCCTGCCGGACGGTGGTCAGCGGCGGCCAGAGGTACGCGGCGTCCGGGACGTCGTCGAAGCCGACGACGCTCACGTCCTGCGGGACCCGGAGGCCGGCCTCGTGCAGCGCCCGGATCACGCCGAGCGCCATCGAGTCGTTGGCCGCGAAGACCGCGGTGACCGAGGGGTCCCGGGCGATCTCGGCCCCGGCCTCGTAGCCGCTCTTGCTCGACCAGTCGCCGAAGATCTCGGGCCCGGGTTGCACGTCACTGTCCCGGAGCGCGGCCATCCATCCTTCCCGGCGCTGCCGGGCGTCGATCCAGCCGACCGGACCGGCCACGTGGGCGATGTTGCGGTGGCCGATGTCCAGCAGGTACTGCGTGGCCAGCACGGCCCCGGCGTGCTGGTCGATCCCCACCGAGCGCACTCCCGCCGGCGGGTCGCTGTGGATCATCACGACCTCGACGGTCTCCGTGAGCTGAGCGACCAGGTCCTCGAACGACTGGTGCGAGACGCCGAGGAGCACGGCCTCGACCGCGTCGTCGAGGAGCGCCTCGATCGCCCGCTCCGCCGAGGTCGCCTCCAGGTGCGGCACGGGGCTCAGGATGACGTCGTAGCCGGCCTTCTGACCGGCCTGGTGCACCGAGGCGGCCAGCGTGCCCGGTCCGTAGAGGTGCGGCTGGGTGTAGAGCAGGCCCAGGCGTCCCGACTTCCGCGTGACCAGAGCGCGTGCCGACTTGTTGCGCCGGTAACCCAGCTCCTCGATCGCCGCCAGCACCCGGTCGCGGGTGTCGCCACGTACGGCGTCGGAGCCGTTGACGACCCGGGACACGGTCTGGTGCGAGACCCCTGCCCGGGCCGCGACATCTGCCATGCTCGGCGCGTTCTTCGACTCCCCGTTGACCATGCGGTGATCCTAGGCGGGATCTCCGCGGGCGGTGGGACTGCCTCAGGTCTCCTCGAGATCGGGAAGCCCGTGGCGTGCTCGGGTGAGGGCCGCCGCGAGCGGGGCACAGCGTCCGTCGGGGACCAGCGACGCGAGCTCGTCCGGGTCGTCGGGCAGGCCGAGGTGACGAGCCTGGTCGAGGAGCGGGCCGTCGAGGAAGGGCGACAGCTCGGGCCACACGTCCTGCACCTCACGGCAGAAGATCCGGGCGCCCACCGGGCCGATGCGGGGCGACTCGGTGAGCGCGTCGATCAGGGCGTCGGCGCCGTCGCGCGAGGTCGGGCGGAGCCGGCGCAGGTCGCCGCGACAGGTCTCCAGCAGCCACTGCGCCTGCTCTTCGAGCTTGGTCGCGGTGCTCTCGTCGTAGCGGCGGTAGTGGGCCCGGCCGAGGGCATCCACCCGCTGCTGCCAGGTCGAGTCGAGCAGCCGGTGCGGCGTACGCCATCCTGCGGCCGACAGCTCGCGGGCAGCGGCCACCGCGATGTCGGTCGAGATCCGGGTCGAGGAGAGCATCGCCAGGACGAGGAGACGATAGAGCGGCGACGGCTTGTCCCGGAGCCGGATGCCGGCCTCCTCGGCGTACGTCGTGCCGCCGGCGTCCAGCAGACGCCGTACCAGGTCGCGGTCCCGTTCGCTCACCTTGTCGACGTACCCGGCGCGAGCCGGGGACATGCGCTGACGTTCCAGGCTGGGATCGGCAGACCCTGGATAGAACCTGGTGGCCGACCGAGGATGGATCCGACCCCAGAGCCTCTCTCCAGGAGCAGACCGATGCCACGTCGATCCATCGACATCCCGATCCCCGACCTGTCCGGCAAGCGAGCCCTGGTCACCGGGGCCAGCGACGGCATGGGCCTGGTGATGGCCACCCGGCTGGCGGCGGCCGGGGCCGAGGTCGTGATGCCCGTACGCAACGCCGCCAAGGGCGAGAAGGCACTGGCCACGATCCGCGGACACGTCCCGGAGGCCCGGATCTCGCTGCGCGACCTCGACCTGTCCTCGCTGTCGTCGGTGACGGCGCTCTCCGAGACGCTGCTGGGCGAGGACCAGCCGTTCCACGTGATGATCAACAACGCCGGCGTGATGACGCCGCCGGAGCGGCAGACCACCGCCGACGGGTTCGAGCTCCAGTTCGGCACCAACCATCTCGGGCATTTCGCCCTCGTCGCCGGGATCCTGCCGCTGCTGCGAGCCGGGCGGGCCCGGGTGACATCCCAGGTCAGCGTGGCGGCGAGGCGCGGCGCGGTCAACTGGGAGGACCCCAACTGGGAGCAGAGCTATGAGGACATGAAGGCCTACAGCCAGTCCAAGATCGCCGTCGGCCTCTTCGGGCTCGAGCTGGACCGGCGCAGCCGGGCCAACGGCTGGGGTATCACCAGCAACCTCTCCCACCCCGGCGTCGCACCGACCAACCTGCTGGCCGCTCGCCCCGAGATCGGCCGCACGTCGGACACCCTCTCCGTGCGCATGATCCGCTGGCTCTCGGCCCGAGGGATCCTCCTCGGCACCCCCGAGACCGCCGCCCTTCCCGCGCTGCTGGCCGCCACCTCTCCCGAGGCGACCGGCGGCCGGCTGTACGGCCCCAGCGGCCCTGGGCACCTCGGTGGCGCCCCCGCCGAGCAGGCGCTCTACCGGCCGCTGGTCAGCGCCGAGGACGCCACCCGGCTGTGGGAGATCTCCGAGAGCCTCACCCGGACCGCGCTCCCGGCTTCCTGACCGGGCGACGCGGGAGCCTATGCTGCCGTCGTCTCTCGGGCCTGGCCCGATGCCCTTGGAACGGAGCCATGGATGCGTGTGCTGTTGTCGACGTACGGGTCGCGAGGAGACGTCGAGCCGATGGTGGCGCTCGCGGTGCAGCTGCAGCGGAGGGGCGCGGAAGTGCGGATGTGCGCGCCGCCGGACGAGGAGTTCGTCGATCTGCTGGCGCGGGAGGGCGTGCCGTACGTGCCGTTCCTCAAGCCGTGGCGGTCCTGGGAGCGGCCGCCGACGTCCGAGGAGCGTCACCAGCGAGTGACCGACTTCATCACGGCGCAGTACGACACCGTGGCCGAGGCCGCTGCGGGCTGCGACGCGGTCGTCGCGACCGCGATGTCGCAGTTCGTCGCACCCTCGGTCGCCGAGGCGCGGGGCGTCCCCTATCACTATGCCCTCTTCTGCCCGGACGTCGTCGACGGCCTGGACGGGCGCGGCTTCAACGAGCTGTTCAAGGAACCGGTCGACGCCCACCGGGCCTCGATCGGGCTGCCGCCGGTCAGCGATGTCACCGAGTTCATGTTCACCACTCGTCCCCTGCTCGCGGCCGATCCCACCCTGGGTCCATGGCACGGGACCTCCAGACTCGACGTCGTGCAGACCGGCGCCTGGATGCTCGATGACGACCGTCCGCTCCCGGCCGACCTGCTGGGCTTCCTCGACGCGGGGCAGGAGCCGGTGTACGTCGGTTTCGGCAGCATGCGCACGGTCGGCGAGGAGAGCGTGCGGGTCGCGGTCGAGGCCATCCGCGCGCACGGCCGTCGCGTGGTCATCGGGCGCGGATGGGCTGGGCTGGACGTCATCGACGGCCGTGACGACTGCTTCGTCGTCGGCGAGGTCAACCACCAGCGGCTCTTCGGCCGGGTCGCCGCCGTCGTCCACCACGGCGGCGCGGGCACCATGACGACGGCATACCGGGCCGGCGCGCCCCAACTGGTGGTGCCGCAGGCCGGCGATCAGACCTACTGGGCCGGGCGGGTGGCCGCGCTCGGCATCGGGGTCGCCCACGACGGCGCCGCACCGACGTTCGAGTCGCTCACCGCCGCTCTCGGCCCGGCGTTGGCGCCGGAGGTCCGAGCGCGGGCGACCGCGATGGCCGCTGACGCCCGGGGCGACGGGGCGGCCGTGGCCGCGGAGCTGCTGCTGAGCGGTGTGGCCTGACCCTCAACGACCGAGTACGTGGCGCAGCGCCGCCTCCAGCGTCGGGTGACGGAACTCGTGCTCGCTCCCGAGAGCGGCCGGCTCGACCCGCTGGCTCGCCAGTGCCATCTCCTCGGCGCCCTCCCTGCCGAGCAGGAGCCGTGGGCCGAGAGCCGGCGTGGGCAGGAGCGCGGGCCGGTGGAGCACGTGCGCGAGGATCTGGGCGTAGACCCGGCCGGTGACCGGCTCGGGGGCGACCGCGTTGACCGGGCCGACGAGCGTCTCGTCGAGGACCGCGCGGTGGTAGACGTCGACCAGGTCGTCGATGCCGATCCAGCTCAGCCACTGCTCACCGCTCCCGAGCCGGCCACCCAGACCGGCCGCGAACAGCGGTCGCTGAAGCCTCAGCGCTCCCCCGGCGGGCGTCTGCACGATCCCGGTCCTGACCTGGACCGCCCGTAGCCCGTCCACCCGGCTCGCCGCCTCCCAGTCGGCGACCACGTCGGCGAGGAAGCCCGCGCCCCGGACCGAGGGTTCGGTGAGGACCTTGTCGCCCCGGTCGGCGCCGTAGAACCCGATCGCGGAGGCGCTGACGAAGGTGCGTACGCCGCTGCGTGCCGCCGCCTCGGCGAGCCGTCGGGTCGGCTCGATCCGGGAGTCGCGGATGGCCGCCTTGTGCGCCGCGGTGAAGCGGCCCGCGATGGGCGCCCCGGCCAGATGGACGACCGCGTCCACCCCGTCGAGCAGGTCCGAGCCGGGCGCCGACGGATCCCAGTGGCGCTCTCCCTCCCCTGCCGGTGGGTGCCGAACCAGCCGGATCACCCGGTGGCCGCCGGTGGTGAGGAACGGGACCAGGGCGCGCCCGACGGTCCCGCTCGAACCGGTGACCGCGACGGTGAGCGACCTGCCCGCTGCGTACGCTCTGCGGTGTGCGGCGAGGTCGGCGACCAGCTGATCGTGACGGTAGCCGAGCATCCGGTCCACCATCCGCCCGAGCACGTTCGTCTCCACCCGGTCGGTGACCAGGGTCGCGTCGCCGTCGGCGGCGAACTCGTGCCTGTGGGTCCATGTCAGCGGCCGCAGCGAGGCGAGCCGCTCGGTGAACAGGTGCGGTGGGTCGTAGGCGTCAGGATCGTGACGGGCCACCCAGTCCACTCCGCGCCCGAGCGAGATCACCGCCGTCCCGTCGGCGAGGTCGGCCGCCTCGACCCGCACCTCCCCCGGCGTCCACGGCGGCGTCAGCCGGCGGATCGCTCCGGGGCGCCGATGCCACCCGAAGACCTCCTCGACCGGCGCGTCGATGCGCGTGGTCAGCGTGTGGACCCGGACCAGCGGGAACGTCATGCCAGCAGCCTCGCGCGGATCGGCCGGACGTACAACCGGCACGCCGTCCGGCCTCACGCAGTGATGAAGTCCGGCCTCCGGCGCTCGAGGAATGCGGCCCGGCCCTCGGCGAACTGCCTGCCGGTGAGCAGCTCGACCTGGAGGTCGGCCTCGGCCTCGAGTACGCCGTCGAGGCTCTGGTCGGGCTGGGTGAGGATGCGCCGGGTGCCGGCGACCATGGGCCCCGAGAGCTCGGACAGCCGCGAGGCCAGCTCGACCGCATGGTCGAGGGCGGTGCCGTCGTCGACGACGGTCTCCACCGCTCCGATCCGCTCGGCCTCGGCCGCGTCGAAGGTGCGTACGGTCAGGAGCAGCTCGCGCGCTCTCCCCTGCCCGACGCGCCGCGGGAGCGTGTAGGCGAGCCCGGTGTCGGGGCCGAGCCCGATCTTCCCGAAGGACGTGGAGAAGGTGGCCGAGCGGCCGGCGACCACCAGGTCGCAGGCGGCTGCCAGCGCGAGGCCGAGCCCGTAGGCGCCGCCCTCGACCGCGGCGATGACCGGCCGGTCGCCGGTGACCAGCTGACGTACGACGGCGTTGACGACCTCGAGCCGCTGCCGGGCGACGTCGCGGTCCTGCGACATCGACCGGATGTCGCCACCCGCGGAGAACACCGAGCCCGCGCCGGTCAGGACGACGGCGCGCGCCTCCTGGTCGGCGGCCCGGAGCGCGGTGAGCAGATCCAGCCGGTCGCCGAGGTCGAGCGCGTTGCGACGTTCGGGACGGTCGAGAGTGAGGATCCGGACGTGGCCGCGGTCCTCGACGCGGACCGCCCCGGTCCGCGGCGCCGCGCTCACCCCTGGAACTCCTTGACCATCTGCTTGGCGATGATCAGCTTCTGGATCTCGCTGGTGCCCTCGTAGAGCCGGAACAGTCGCGCGTCGCGGTAGAACCGCTCGACCGGCACGTCGCGCATGTAACCGAGGCCGCCATGGATCTGGACCGCGCGGTCGGCGATCCGGTCGACCGCCTCGGTGCAGAACAGCTTGCACAGCGACGGCGCCGTACGCCGGTCGCTGCCGTCATCCCAGCTGCGGGCGGCCTCGAGCACCATCGCGCGACCGGCGTACGCCTCGGTCCGGCTCTCGGCGAGCATCGCCTGGATCAGCTGGAACTCGGCCAGCTTCTGGCCACCCTGGCTGTTGGTCGTGGCGTGGCGCAGGCTCTCCTCGATCAACCGGTCCGCCAGACCCACCGTCAGGGCGGCGATGTGCAGCCGGCCCTTGGCCAGCGATCGCATCGCCGCGGAGAAGCCCTCGCCCTCGACCTCGCCGACCAGGTTCTCGGCGGGCACCCGGACGCCGTCGAGGAAGATCTCCGACGTCACCGTGCCGCGCTGGCCCATCTTGTGGTCCTTCGGACCGATGGTGACCCCGGGGGTGTCGGTCGGCACCACGAACACCGATATGTTCTTCGCGCCCTCGTCGAGGTCTCCGGTGCGGGCGAACACCATCAGCAGGTCGGCCCAGATCGCGTTGGTGATGAAGCGCTTCTGCCCGTTGATGACGTACGCGTCGCCCTCGCGGACCGCGCGCGTGCGCAGGCCGCTCGGGTCGGAGCCGGCCTCCGGCTCGGTGAGCGCGAACGAGGCCACCAGCTCGCCGCTCGCCAGCCCGGGCAGGTACTGCTGCTTCTGCCGCTCGGTGCCGCAGTTGACCAGCACCTGGCCGGCGATGCCGTTGTTGGTGCCGAACATCGAGCGGAACGACGGCGTGGTCCAGCCGAGCTCCATCGCCAGCCGGACCTCCTCGGACATGGTGAACCCGAGACCGCCGTACGCCTCCGGGATGGCATAGCCGAACAGCCCCATGGCCGCGGCCTGCTGCCGGAGCCGGTCGGGGATCTGGTCGGTCTCCTCGATCTCGTCCTCGGCCGTGACGACCTCCTTGCGGACGAACGCGCGGACGGCGTCGAGGATCGACGTGAACTCGTCGGGCTCCATGGGTGCTGCTCCTTCGTGCGGACGGATCGAGGGGATCATGGCGTGGGAACGGGTACGTCGGTGTGCCGGCCGACCACGCCGCGGGCGGCCAGCCGGTCGATCGTCACTGCGTCGAGACCGAGCTCGGCGAGCACGGCATCGGTGTGGGCACCGAGCTCGGGGATCGCGCCCATCGGCAGCTCGACGTCGCGGAACGTCATCGGCGGCAGTACGCCGCGGACCGGCCCGGCAGGAGTGGCGACCTCGCGCCACCGGTCGCGACCGGCGAGCTGCGGGTGCTCGACCAGGCCGGACATGTCGTTGATCTGGGCGGCCGGAACGCCGGCGGCGGCGAGCCGGGCGTCGAGGTCGGCGGTGGCGAAGCGGCGGGTGTGCTCGGCGACGACCGCATCGCACTCCTCACGGTGGGCGACCCGCAGCGGGTTGGTGGCCAGCCGGGGGTGGTCGGCGAGATCGGGCCGGTCGAAGACGTCGGTGACCAGCGCGCGCCAGCCACGGTCGTTCTGGACGCCGATCAGGATCTCCCCGTCGGCCGTCGGATAGGCGTCGTACGGTGCGATCGAGGCGTGGCTGAGCCCCATCCGCGGCACCTGGCGGCCGCCGTACATCTGCATGTACATCGGGTGCCCGAGCCACTCGACGGTCGCGTCGAACATCGACACGTCGACGATGCCGCCCTTGCCGGTGCGCTCTCGGCGGAACAGGGCCGCGACGATCGCCTGGCTCGTGTAGAGGCCGGCGGCGATGTCGGAGCTGGGGACGCCGGTCTTGGTCGCCGTCTCCGGGGTGCCGGTGACGGAGATCAGCCCGGACTCGGCCTGGATCAGCATGTCGTACGCCTTGCGGTCGCGCAGCGGGCCGCCGGTGCCGTAGCCGGAGATGCCTGCGACGACGAGCTGCGGGTGCCGTTCCGCCAGCTCGTCGGCGCCGAGCCCGAGCCGCTCGGCCGCTCCCGGCGCGGCGTTCTGCAGGAACACGTCGGCGCGGGCGACCAGCCGGCGCGCGAGCTCGGCGCCGTCGGGCGACTTGAGGTCGAGCGCCACCGACTCCTTGCCCCGGTTGAGCCAGACGAAGTGCGAGGCGAGGCCGTGCACCGCATGGTCGTAGTTGCGGGCGAAGTCACCCTCGCCCACCCGCTCGAGCTTGATCACGCGGGCACCGAGGTCCGCGAGGTGACGGGTGGCGAGCGGGGCCGCGACGGCCTGCTCGAGGGCGACCACGGTGGTGCCCTCCAGCGGCAGCAGGTCGGTGGTCATGCAGCAAGCATCCCGCGACTTCTTATGCTCGTCCAATACCTAATCCTTGGAGGATTGTTCCTACTGATGCAAGGGTTGTCCCTATGGACCTGCACCATCTCGAGGCCTTCCTGGCCGTCGCCGAGGAGCTCCACTTCGGCCGGGCGGCCGAACGGCTGCACATCGCCCAGCCGCCGCTGAGCCGCACCATCAAGCAGCTCGAGCGCGACCTCGGCGCCCAGCTCTTCGACCGCACCACGCGGAGCGTGCGGCTGACCTCAGCTGGGGAGGCGCTGGTGCGGCCCGCGCAGGAGGTGCTCGAGGGCATGCGCACCGCGCGCCGGGCGGTCCGCTCGGCGGGCCGCGGTGAGACCGGCCGGGTCCGGATCGGCTTCGCCGGCCCTTCCTCCCACGTGCTCGTGGGCCAGCTCGGTCGCATCGTCCGCGAGCAGCATCCGGGGATCGAGTTGATGCTGCAGAGCACGACGTACAACTACGAGGCGCTGCGCTCGCTGCAGGACGGCGAGCTCGACCTGGCCATCGCCCGGTGGCGGATCGAGCCGCAGGGTCTGGCACACCGCGTGATCGCGGTCGAGCACTACGTGCTCGCCGTTCCCGCCGGCCACCGGCTCGCCGGCCGCGGGGAGGTCAGCATGGCGGAGTGCCGAGACGAGCCGTTCGTCGCGCTGCCCGCCGACCCGGGCTCCAGCGTGCGCGACGCCTTCATCGAGACCGCCTCCCAGACCGGTTTCGTGCCGAACATCGTGCAGACCGCGCCGGACAGCTGGACCGCGGTCGCGCTGGTGGCGGCCGGTGTCGGCATCACGTTCACGCTCGACACCGCGATCGCCAACGTCGTGCAGACCGGCATCGAGGTGGTCCGGATCATCGAGTGCGACCGCCCCACGTTCCAGCAGCTCGCCTGGCGGCAGGACGACCGGAGCCCCGCGCTGCACGCGGTGCTGCGCGCCTCGGAGGAGGCGCTGCCTACTCCCGAACTGCCGCCGGAGTCTTGACCAGTCCCACCTGCGATGCGGTCGCCACGTGGCGCCCGGTGACGTCGAACAGGTCACCGACGCCATGGGCTCGTCCGTGCGCGATCGACGCCACCCGGCAGTCGAACTGGTGCCAGTCGGTCAGGTCTGACGCGGCATGGAAGGTCAGCGCGTGCGTCAGGCTGAGGATCCTGGCGCCGGGCACGTGCCGTGCTGATCCGAGCGCCAGGAACGACGGCTCGAGCACGCTCATATCGGTGACATAGGCGACCATCGCGGCCTGCACGACCGGGTCGTCGGGCAGCGGACCGGTCGAGCGGAGGAAGGTGGTCTGCCGATCGCCGGGTTCGGCGGCAGCGACGTACGGCGGTGCCACCGCGTGCCGGAAGTGGACCGGACGCTCCAGGCGCCACCACGGCGGGATCCGCTCGTCCGAGCCGAACCGGTCGGCCAGATCCGGCAGCGTCTCCGGCTCGGGGGCCGGCCACGGCCGGGCGGCACTGTAGGACGGCAGGTCGGCACGTACGGTCGCCCATCGGCTCACCGCGCCGAAGAGCTCCTCGCCCGCCTCGTCGAGCAGCCGGCTGCGGCGGGTCGCCAGCGACGGCGCGTCGGAGACGACCGTGACCTCCCAGTGCAGCGGCCGGTCCGTGGGCACCCCGCCGACGAAGTCGGCCTGCAGGCTGACGACCCGCTGGTCGGCCTGGACGACGCGGCCGGCCGCGACCAGCGCCTGGGCGAGGAGGAGGCCACCGAAGATGCGGTCGGCGGGGTGCTCCTGCGGCTTCCCCACCCAGTGGCTGACCCGGGCCGACGGGTCGTCGGCGCAGGTCAGGTCGAGCAGCTCGAGCAGCTCGTCGAGGGTCACGGCAGCACGGGTGTCAGCAGCAGGAGAGGCAGGTTCCACCCGGCTCATTGTGCCGTCGTTTTGTCATCACTTTCGATATCTGTCTCGAACTATTCATACGCATCTGTCAACAGTGAGCAGCGGAAGAAGTATTGGAGTTCGGCATGCGGCTGGCGGCAGGCTGGGGCCACTGACCCATCCCCGTCCGCCCTCGAGGAGCACCCATGGCCGCGCCCGACAAGGTCACCGATCTCAGCTCGGCGGTGGCCGCCCACGTACGGGACGGCATGACGGTCGCACTCGAGGGCTTCGGCCACCTGATCCCGTTCGCCGCGGGCCACGAGATCATCCGCCAGGGCCGTCGGGACCTGACGTTCTGCCGGATGACCCCCGACCTGCTGGCCGACCAGATGATCGCCGCCGGCTGCGTCTCCAAGCTCGTGGCCTCGTTCTTCGCCAGCGGCTCGGCGGGCTCCCTGCACGAGGTCCGGCGCCGCGTCGAGAGCGCCGACCCGAGGCCGCTCGAGGTCGAGGAGTACAGCCACTACGGCATGGTGTGCCGCTACCAGGCCGGCGCCGCCGGGCTGCCGTTCTTCCCGCTCCGCTCGTACGCCGGCAGTGACCTCCCGAAGCTGAACCCGCTGATCCGCAAGGTCACCGATCCCTACGGCGGACCCGACATCTACGTCGTGCCGCCGCTGCGCCCGGACGTGACGATCGTCCACGCCCAGCGCGCCGACCGCTCCGGCAACGTGCAGATGTGGGGCATCGTCGGGGCCCAGCAGGAGGCGGCGTACGCGGCCGAGACCGTGATCGTGACCGTCGAGGAGATCGTCTCCGAGGACGTGGTCCGCTCCGACCCGAACCGCACCGTACTGCCGTCCCATGCGGTCACCACCGTGGTGGAGTGCCGCGGCGGCGCCCATCCGTCCTACACCCAGGGCCACTACGACCGCGACAACGCCTTCTACCGGGAGTGGACGCCGATCAGCCGCGATCGTGAGGCGGTGCTCGGCTGGCTCGAGGAGTGGGTGCACGGCGTTCCCGACCGGGAGGCCTATCTCGCCAAGCTCGGAGCCGAGCGCTGGGGCGGACTCGGCGTCGCTCCTCGCCCCGCGCAGCCCGTCGACTTCGGCCGCCGCCGGGTGGCCGCCCAGGAGGTCTCATGAGTGCGCCGCTCTCGGACGTGGCTCCGGCCAGCACCGAGTTCCTCGCCGCGGTCGCCGCCCGCCAGCTCGTCGGCAAGCACCGGGTCTTCGCGGGCGTCGGGCTGCCGACCCTCGCCGTCGACCTGGCCCGCCGCACCGTGAACCCCGACGTCGAGCTGGTCTACGAGTCGGGCATCTGCGGCGCCCAGCCGGAGGGCCTGGCGGAGGGCATCGCCGACTCGGTGCTGGTCTCCGGCGCCGCGGCGGTGCTGAGCATGCCCGCACTCTTCGGCTACGTGCTGCAGCGCGGCCACGTCGACGTCGGCTTCCTCGGTGCCGCCCAGGTCGACCGCTGGGGCAGCCTCAACACCAGCTTCATCGGCGACTGGGACAAGCCCACCGTCCGGCTCCCCGGTGCCGGCGGCGCCGCGGAGATCATGCCGAACGCCGGCGAGTGCATCGTCGTGCTGCGCCGCCACGACCCCGGCGCCCTTCCGGCGCAGCTCGACTTCTGCACCTCGCCGAGCCCGGTGCGCGCCTACGAGGAGGACCCCCGGATGGTGCCTCGCGGCCACGGAGTCTCGACCGTGATCACCCCGATGGCCGTGCTGCGCCGCCCCGACAAGCTCGGCGAGCTCGAGATCAGCGAGGTCCACCCCGGCCTCACCATCGACGACGTCCGCGCCGCCACCGGGTGGGACATCGCCGTCGCCGATGACGTACGCGAGACCGCACGGCCGACCGTCGAGGAGGTCCGGCTGCTCCGCGACGAGATCGACACGGTGCGGCTCTACCTCCGATGAGCGCGTCCACCCTCACGTACGAGCCGCGCCGGTCGGCGTACGTCGCTCTGCTCGCGTGCTCCACGCTCGGCACCCTGTCGAGCACCATCATCAGCGCGCCGATCAACGTGATCGCCCACGCGATCGGGGCCTCGCCGCGGGGGATCGTCTTCGCAGTCAGCGCCTTCACCCTGGCGATGGTCGTCTTCGCCCCGGTCTCGGGCTGGATGTGCCAGCGGTTCGGCTCCCGGCGGGTGCTCGCCGGGTCGCTGCTGCTGATGGTGGCCGCACAGGCGGGCGCGGCGTTCAGCCAGGGGCTCGGGTTCCTGGTCGTGATGCGCGCCCTGCAGGGCGTTGCCTGCTCGGCGGTGCCGCCCGCGATCCAGCAGGTGCTCGGCCGGCACTGGGCCGGCAACCGGGCCCGGGTGATGGCCGCCTGGGCGGCCGCGATCGGCGTCGGCCAGGCGCTCGGGCCGCCCCTCGGCGGGCTGGTCGCCGACACCCTCGGCTGGCGCTGGGTGTTCCTCACCCACGCCTCGCTCAGCGCCGTGCTGCTGGTGCTGTGCCTGACCGTGGTGCCCGACGTGCCCGCGTCGTACGCTCCGCTCCACGTCAGCGGAATGGCCACCCTCCTGGTCGGGATCGGAGCGCTCGTCGGCGCCGTCAGCTGGCTCGGGCAGCACGGCGAGATCGCGGTGGCCGCGGGCATGGCAGCCGTGGGTGTGCTCGCCCTGGTCCTGCACACCCAGCTCGGGCGCACCAGCGCCGGACCCTTCGTCCCGCCCGGCCTCCTCACCGAGCGGAGGTTCGTGGCGAGCACGATGGCCGCCGGCACCGTGATGGGCTGCCTCGGGGTGGCGATCGTCGCCACTCCCCTGCACCTGGGCCGCGACCTGGGCCTGGGCCCGGGACACATCGGCATCACCATGCTCGCGCTGGCTCTGGCGATGACGCTCGCCGCGCCGCTCTCCTCCCGGGTCACCGAACGGTTCACCGCCCGGCGCACCCTGCGCGGCGGGCTCGTGCTCCTCGCCCTCGGCCTGCTCGCCCTGCCCCTGGCCGCGACCGGCTCCGGGCACGACACGGTCGTCGCGCTCACCGTGGCCGCGCTCGCGCTGACCGGCGCGGCCATCGGCGTCGTCCAGGCGACCTCCGCGCTCGGTCTGATGACCTCGCCGGCCGCCGCCGACGGTGTCGCGCTCGGGCTCCACAACATGCTCCGCTTCACCGGCCTCGCCGTCGGCTACTCCTGGGTTGCGATCGCCTACCCGACCGGAAACCTCTCCCTCGTCTACGGCGTCCCGGTCGCCGCTGTCGCCCTGACCTGGGCGATGGCCGGTCCGACGGCCCCGTCCACCGAGCCCGCCGCAGAAAGGGTGTTCCATGACCATCGCTGACCCCGTTCCCGAGCCCGCTCCGACGGCTCCGCTCGCCGGGCTGCGGGTGGTCGAGGTGTCCAGCTTCGTCGCCACGCCGCTGTGCGGCACCACTCTGGCGCAGCTCGGCGCGGAGGTGATCCGCGTCGAACCGCTCGAAGGTGCGCCGGACCGAACCCGTTGGCCGCTCACCGACGACGGCGCCAGCCTCTACTGGAACGGGCTCAACCCCGGCAAGAAGGCCATCGCCGTCGACTGCACCCACCCGGAGGGGCGGGCGCTGGTCGCGGACCTGGTCGTCTCGGGCGGCCCGTCGGGCGGCATCGTGGTCACCAACACCGAGCGCTGGACCGAGCTCGGGTACGCCGCGCTGCGCGCCCGCCGCGACGACGTCATCCACGTTCTCCTCACCGGGCGCCACGACGGCGGGACCGCCGTCGACTACACCGTGCAGGCCGGCACCGGGTTCCCGCTGGTGACCGGCCCGGAGGAGCATGCGGCGCCGGTGAACGGCGTGGTCCCGGCCTGGGACCTCGCGGCCGGTCTCCACCTCGCGACCGGTCTGCTCGCCGCCGAGCGCCGGCGCGCGGTCACCGGCGAGGGCGCCGAGGTGCGGGTCGCGCTGGAGGACGTCGCCCTCGCGGCTGCCGGAAACCTCGGCTATCTCGCCGAGGCGCAGCTGCGGCCGGGGGGCGAACGGGGCTCGATCGGCAACCACGTCTACGGCACCTTCGGCCGCGACTTCACCACCGCGGACGGCGACCGCTTCATGCTGGTGGCCCTCACCCCGCGGCAGTGGTCGGACCTGCTGGGCATCACCGGCCTCGCCGAGGCGGTGGCCGCGCTGGCCCGCGCACTCGATGCCGACTTCTCCGACGAGGGCGCGCGGTTCCGGCACCGCACCGTGCTCGGCGGCCTGATCGCCGCCTGGTTCGAGCAGCACGAGACGGCGTACGTGACGAGGGCGCTGGCGACGACCCGGATCCTGTGGTCGCCCTACCGCAGCTTCCGCGACCTCGCCGCCGACGACGCCCGGCTGCTGCGCGAGCACCCGCTGTTCTCGGCGATCACCCAACCCGGCGTCGGCGAGCTGCTCGCCCCCGGCGCGCCGGTCACCATCGACGGGCGCCGGAGTGCGCCCCGGCCCGCGCCCACCGTCGGGCAGGACACCGGTGGGGTGCTCGCCGACGCCCTCGGCCTGGCCACCGAACGGCTCGACGACCTCGTCAGCCGCGGCGTCATCGGCACCCGGGAAGTGGTGGCCCGATGAGCTCCGCAGAGACCGCGCGCACCTGGCTGTTCGTCCCCGGGGACCGTCCGGAGCGGTTCGCCAAGGCCGCTGCCGCCGGCCCCGATGTGGTCGTCCTCGACCTCGAGGACGCGGTCGCCCCGGCGTCCAAGGACGCGGCCCGCGACCACGTCATCGACTGGCTCCCCCGGGCCGAGGTCACCGTCGCCGTCCGGGTCAACGCCGCCGGTTCCGCCTGGCACGACGCCGACATCGCCGCGCTGGCAGCCCTCGACAGTCCGACGACCGTGGTGCTGCCGAAGGCCGACGGCCCCGAGACCGTGGCGGCCGTCCTGGCCGCGCTCCCCGACGGCTCCGCCGTCGTGGCGCTGGTCGAGACCGCGCTCGGCGTCGCGCGAGCCATCGACCTGGCCCGCTCCCCCGGAGTCGTACGTCTGGCCTTCGGCAGCTACGACCTGGCCGCCGAGCTCGGCGTCGATCCCGACCACGCACCCGCCCTCGCGCCCGCGCGGGGCGCCCTGGTGCTCGCCTCGGCCGTCGGCGGCCTGGCCGGGCCGATCGATGGCGTCACCGGCGACGTACGCGATCACGAGCGGCTGACCGCCGACGTCACCACGGCCGCGGCCCTCGGGTTCGCCGGCAAGCTCTGCATCCACCCCGGCCAGGTGGCCCCCACCGCCGCGGCCCTGGCGCCCAGCCCCGACGAGGTCGCCTGGGCCGAGCGCGTCCTGGCCGCCGCGACCGAGGACGGCGTCGCCCTCGTCGACGGCCGGATGGTCGACGCCCCCGTCGTCGCCCGCGCCCGCCGCATCGTCTCCCTCAACCGACCCACCCCAGGAGCAGCCAGATGAGCAGCCTGACCCCCGACGAGCAGGACATGGTCCGGCTCGTCGCCGACTTCGTCGACGAGCGCGTACGCCCCCGGGTCCGCGAGTTCGAGGCGGACGACATCTATCCCGAGGAGCTCATCGAGGAGATGAAGAAGCTCGGCTTCTTCGGCCTCCTGGTGCCCGCCGAGCACGGCGGCGTCGACGTGAGCACGGCCTGCTTCGCACGGGTCACCGAGGAGCTCGCCCGCGGCTGGATGAGCCTGGCCGGCGCGATCGGCGGACACTCGGTGATCAGCTACCTGGTCCGCCATTTCGGGACCCCGCAGCAACAGCAGGACCACCTGCCGAGGATGGCCGACGGCAGCCTGCGCGCCACGATGGCGCTCACGGAGCCGTCCGGCGGCAGCGACCTGCAGGGGATGCGTACCTTCGCCGACGCCGACGGCGACGAACTGGTCATCACCGGCTCGAAGACCTGGATCTCCAACGCCCAGCACGCCGGCCTGATCGGGCTGCTCTGCGTCACCGACCGCTCCGCCTCGCCCGCACACCAGGGCATGAGCGTGGTGCTGGTCGAGCCCGGCGACGGGCTGACCGTCTCGGGCAAGATCCCCAAGCTCGGCTACCGCGGCGTCGAGGCCTGCGAGCTCACCTTCGACAAGATGCGCGTCCCGGCGACCTCGGTCCTGGGCGGCGCCCCCGACCGAGGCTGGGGCCACATGATGCGCGGCCTCGAGGTCGGCCGGATCCAGGTGGCGGCCCGCGCCGTCGGCGTCGGCCAGGCCGCGCTCGACGACGCGCTCTCCTACGCCCAGACCCGGGAGAGCTTCGGCAAGCCGATCTGGAAGCACCAGTCGGTCGGCAACCTGCTCGCCGAGATGGGCACCAAGATGCGTGCCGCCCGGCTGATGACCCTCGACGCGGCCGAGCGGCTCGACGCCGGCGACCGCGCCGACATGGAGGCCGGGATGGCCAAGCTCTTCGCCTCGGAGGCGGCCATGCAGGTCGCCCTCGACGCGGTGCGGGTGCACGGCGGCTACGGCTACGCCAAGGAGTACGACGTGGAGCGCTACTTCCGCGACGCCCCGCTGATGATCGTCGGCGAGGGCACCAACGAGATCCAGCGCAACGTGATCGCCGCCCAGCTGGTGGCGCGCGACCAGAAGGGAAAGAACTGACATGGCACTTCTCGACAGCAAGACCGCGGTGATCACCGGAGGTGCGCAGGGCATCGGGCTGGCCATCGCCGAGCGCTTCGTGGCGGAGGGGGCACGGGTGGTGCTCGCCGATCTCGACGGCGCCGCCGCCGAGGCTGCGGCCAAGGAGCTGGGCCCGGACGTGGCCACCGGCGTGGCCTGCGACGTGGTGAACGGCGAGGACGTGGAGCGTGCGCTGGAGACCGCGGTCTCGACGTACGGCTCGCTCGACATCGTCGTCAACAACGCCGGCATCACCCGCGACGCGACGATGCGGAAGATGACCGAGGACCAGTTCGACCAGGTCATCGCCGTTCACCTCAAGGGCTGCTGGCACGGCACCCGGCTCGCCGCCGCCCGGATGCGCGAGCAGAAGTCCGGCGCGATCGTGAACATCTCCTCGATCTCCGGCAAGGTCGGCATGGTCGGGCAGACCAACTACTCGGCCGCGAAGGCCGGCATCGTCGGGTTGACCAAGGCCGCGGCCAAGGAGATGGCCCACCACGGGGTCCGGGTCAACGCGATCCAGCCGGGGCTGATCCGCTCGGCGATGACCGAGGCGATGCCGCAGCGGATCTGGGACGAGAAGATGGCCGAGATCCCGATGGGTCGCGCCGGTGAGCCGGCCGAGATCGCGAACGTAGCGCTCTTCTTCGCCTCCTCGCTCTCCTCCTACATGACCGGCACGGTCGCCGAGGTGACCGGCGGAAGGTACATGTGAGCTGGCGGCCGCACCGGGTGAGGTCGACCGAGACCCTCGACGCGGGTCCGGCCGCCGCCCTCGGCGCGCTCCTCGACAGCGGTGCTCGGGTGCCGGCCGCCGGGGACGTACTCCCGCCGCTGTGGCACTGGGTCGCGCTCCCGCGGTGGCCGGCGTCGTCGGTGATCGGCGTCGACGGCCATCCGCGCCGCGGTGACTTCCTGCCGCCGATCGACCTGCCCCGGCGGATGTTCGCCGGCGGCGAGGTGACGTTCCACGGCGACCTCCGCGTCGGCACCGAGGTCGTCCGTGAGTCCGAGGTCGTCTCCGTCGAGGAGAAGGACGGCCGCAGCGGCCGGTTGGCGATCGTCAAGGTGCTCACCCACCTGGTCGACGGCGAGCGCGACGACCTGCTCGTGGAGGAGCGGCAGGACCTGATCTACCGCGAGGCCGCGCCGGCGCCGACGTCGTTCCCGGACCCCGGGCCCGCCTCGACGTTCTCCCCGGCCGGACCGCCGCTGGTGGCCGAGGACGGCGGCTGGCGGTTCGTCACCGACCCGACCCTGCTCATGCGGTTCAGCGCGGCGACAGCCAACCCGCACCGGATCCACTACGACTGGCCCTACGCCACCCGGGTCGAGGGATATCCCGGACTGGTCGTGCACGGCCCGCTGTCGACCCTGGTGCTCGCCGAGGCCCTTCGGCTCGCCCACCCCGACCGAGTCGTACGCCGTCTGAAGCACCGCAACACCGCTCCCCTCTTCTGCGGCGACCCCGCCCGGGTCCGGGTCGACCGCCCCGACCCCGACACCGCGCCCGACTCTGTCGAGGTCGCGCTGCGGCGCCCCGACGACACCGTGCTAGCCGGCCTGACGGCCGAGCTGGCGACCGCAACCCTCTGAAAGGCCCCAACCATGAGTCACACTTCTCGCGACGTGGTCATCTGCGAACCCGTCCGCACCCCGATCGGCCGCTACGGCGGCGTCTTCAAGGACCTGAGCCCGGTCGACCTCGGCGTCACCGCGCTGCAGGGCCTGCTCGCCCGCACCGGCATCGACCCGGAGCGGATCGATGACGTCATCCTCGGCCACTGCTACCCCAACGCCGAGGCACCGGCGATCGGCCGGGTCGTCGGACTCGACGCCGGGCTCCCGGTCACCGTAGGCGGCCAACAGGTCGACCGCCGCTGCGGCTCCGGGCTGCAGGCCGTCGCCAACGCGGTGATGCAGGTGGCCTCCGGCGCCAGCGAGATCGTGGTCGCCGGTGGCGCCGAGTCGATGAGCAACGTCGCCTTCTACTCCCTCGACATGCGCTGGGGCGGGGCGCGCACCGGCGTGCAGATCCACGACGGCCTCACCCGTGGCCGCCAGACCCCGGGCGGCCGGTTCCACCCCGTGCCCGGCGGCATGCTCGAGACCGCCGAGAACCTGCGCCGGGGGTACGCCATCGGCCGCGAGGAGCAGGACCGGCTCGCCGTCAGCTCCCACCAGCGCGCCGTCACCGCCCAGCAGAGCGGCGTCTTCGCCGAGGAGATCGTGCCGGTCACCGTGCCCTCACGGAAGGGCGATGTCGTCGTCGACACCGACGAGCACCCCCGCGCCGACACCACGATGGAGTCGCTCGCGAGGCTGCGGCCGATCCTCGGCTCCTCCGACCCGGACGCGACCGTCACCGCCGGCAACGCCAGCGGCCAGAACGATGCGGCCGCCATGTGTCTGGTCACCACTGCAGACGTCGCCGAGAGCCTCGGCCTGCGACCGCTGGTCCGGCTCGTGTCCTGGGCCGCCGCCGGCGTACGTCCTGACGTGATGGGCATCGGCCCCGTCCCCGCCACGGAGGCGGCCCTCGCCAAGGCCGGTCTGACCCTGGCCGACATCGACGTGATCGAGCTCAACGAGGCCTTCGCCGCCCAGGCGCTGGCGGTAATGCGCGAGTGGAAGTTCACCGACGACGACCTCGAGCGCACCAACGTCCACGGCTCCGGCATCTCGCTGGGCCACCCGGTCGGCGCCACCGGCGTACGGATGCTCGGCACGCTCGCCCGCGAGCTGCACCGCCGCGAGGCCCGCTACGGCCTCGAGACCATGTGCATCGGCGGCGGCCAGGGCCTCGCCGCCGTCTTCGAGCGGGTGGTCTGATGCGTACGTTCACCTCGGTCGAGGACATCGAGGCCGCTGTCGGCGAGGAGGTCGGCACCACGGACTGGGTGCAGATCACCCAGGAACGCGTGGACCGCTTCGCCGAGCTCAGCGGCGACCAGCAGTGGATCCACGTCGACGTCGAGCGGGCCACCACCTCGTCCTTCGGCGGCACCATCGCGCACGGCTACCTCACGCTGTCGATGCTGCCGGCCTTCGCCGCCGAGCTCTACACGATCGATACCGGCTCCGCTCGGCTCAACTACGGCCTCGAGAAGGTGCGGTTCCCCGCCCCCGTCAAGGTCGGCTCGAAGATCCGGGCCACGCCGCGGATCAAGGAGGTCCGACCGGTCCCGGCCGGGACCCAGGTGCTGGTCGCCTGGACCGTCGAGGCAGAGGGCACCGAGCGACCGGTCTGCGTCGCGGAGAGCATCACGCTGGTCCTGCCCTGACGCCTCATGAGTGCCGCCGATCTTCCCGCCGGGAGGTCGGCGGCCTTGGCATGCCCGGAGCGTCATTGGGCTCACGAGTGATATCAATGCCATCTAGATTTGGTGTTGGACGTGCAATGGCGCGGGTTCTTAGTGTGAACGCGGTCACACAGCATTCCGGTGCGTGACGACACACAACCCCCGGAGGAGCAGTCCCCATGACCCAGTCAACGCGCGTCACCGACGAACGGATGGCCCGCAAGGCGGGCATAGCCGCCTTCGTCGGCACCACCATCGAGTGGTACGACTTCTACATCTACGGCACCGCGTCCGCTCTGGTCTTCGGGCCGCTGTTCTTCAGCAACGCCGAGCCCGCTGTCGCGACCCTGCTCTCCTTCGCGACGTTCGCCGTGGGCTTCCTGACCCGGCCGCTCGGCGGCGTGGTCTTCGGCCACCTCGGTGACCGGATCGGCCGCAAGCGCTCCTTGATCCTGACGCTGCTGCTGATGGGTGTCACCACGGTCGGCGTCGGCCTGCTGCCGACGCACGCGTCCATCGGTGCCGCCGCGCCGGTGCTGCTGATCGTGCTCCGGCTGCTGCAGGGCCTCGCCGTGGGCGGCGAGTGGGGCGGCGCGGTGCTGATCGCGACCGAGCACACCCGCCCCGACCGTGGCTTCCTGTTCGGTGCCTTCGCCCAGCAGGGCTCCCCCGCCGGCCGGATCCTGGCGACCCTCAGCTTCCTCGCCGTCACCGGCCTGCTCCCCGACGACGCCCTCCTCGAATGGGCCTGGCGACTGCCGTTCCTGGCGTCGGCCGCGCTGGTCGTGGTCGGGCTCGTGATCAGGCTCAGCCTCGAGGAGTCCCCGGCGATGAAGGACCTCCACGAGCGCAACGAGGTCGTCCGGGTCCCGGTGATCGAGCTGTTCCGCAGCAACTCCCGTGAGCTGATCCTCGGCGTCTTCGGCATCCTGTGCGTCTTCGTGGTCGTCTACGCCCGTGACACCTTCGCGCTCTCCTGGGCCACCACGTACCTCGGCTTCGAGAAGGACTCCTTCCTCACCATCATCCTGATCGCCAGCGTCGTGCAGTTCTTCGTGCAGCCGTTCGGCGCGGTGCTCGCCACCCGCTGGAACCCGCGCACCCTGGTCACCGTCCTGCTCGCCCTCGAGATTCCGGCGCTCGCGCTGATGTTCGTGCTGATGAGCACCGGGAACTGGACGCTCGCGATGATCGGCGCGGTGATGGCCACGATCCCCGACGTGATGTTCTACGCGGTCATGGCGGGCATGCTCGCCCAGGCCTTCCCGGCCCGGGTCCGCTACACCGGCATCTCGGTGACGTACGGCCTCTCCGGTGCGCTGTGCGGGACCACGCCGATGATCCTGCAGTGGCTGCTCGACACCTCCGGCAGCATCGTCGTGCCTGTCGCCTTCGGGGTCGTGACCACCGTGATCTCCCTGGTGTGCTCCCGTGCGCTGCTCGGCCGGGGCGCCGCCGAGACGGAGACCGCCGACGACACGGCGACCGTTCCCGTCGCTCGCTGAGCCGCCAGACCGAGACCCAGCTGCCCCGCGTCGCCGACGGCGACGCGGGGCTGCGTGTCGTCAGGGCTTGCTAAAGGATTCCCTCACTCCAAGGCAGGACTCCTCCAATGGCCGGTTGACCTGCATGATTTCTAGTGTGCTGGGGTCCACACCACACCAGGAGACCGCATGACCGACACCACGGCACCGGAACGCATCGCACCTGCCCAGACCAGACGACTGGCCATCGGCGCGGGCGCCGGGACATCGCTGGAGTTCTTCGACTTCTCGATCTACACCGTCGCCTCGGCGCTGGTGTTCCCGGCCGTCTTCTTCTCCGGGGACACCGATCCCTGGTTCGCCTCCTTCATGAGCCTGGCGACCTACACCCTCGGGTACGTCGTCGCACCGCTCGGCGCCGTCGTGATGGGCTGGGTCGGCGACCGTCACGGCCGACGGAAGGCCATGCTCATCACCTTCTACCTGATGGGTGGCGCCACCGTGCTGATGGGCCTCCTCCCGTCGTACGCCTCGATCGGCGTCGCCGCGCCGGTCCTGTTGATCGTGCTGCGGATGGTGCACGGGTTCTCCCGCGGCGGTGAGCTCGGCGGCGCCTCGGTGCTCGCGGTCGAGCACGCCCCCGTCACCCAGCGAGCCGCGTACGGCGCCTTCGTGGCGCTCGGGTCCCCGCTCGGCGCGCTGCTCGCGAACCTGGCGTTCGTGCTCGTCTTCTACCTGCCGGCGAGCGCCGTGCAGAGCTGGGGCTGGCGCATCCCGTTCCTCCTGGGGGCCCTGGTCCTCCTCGTCGGGATCTGGGCCCGCCGCGCGCTCGAGGAGTCGCCGGTGTTCCAGGAGCTGGCCTCCGAGCAGACGGCTCAGCACATCGTCCGCATCCCGATCTGGAACGTCCTGCGCGACAACTGGCGCCGCCTGCTGCTGGCCGCCGGCGCCAACATGGGCCTCAACGCCGTGATGTTCGTGCTGGCCGGCTTCATGCTCTCCTACGCCGCCTCCCCGGCTCCCCAGGGACTCGGCCTCGAGATCAAGTCCGTCCTGTGGTGCACGCTGCCGGGCCTCGCTGTCCACGCCGTCACGGTCGTGGCCGGGGCCCGGCTCTCCGACCGTCTCGGACGCAAGCCGGTGATGCTCGCCGCTGCGGTGGCCGTGCTGGCGTACATGCTGGTCCTCTTCCCCATCGCCCAGCAGGGATCGCTGGCCTCGTGGGCGCTCGCGATCGCCGGCGGCTTCTTCCTGACCGGCTTCCTGTTCGGGCCGCTCATCACCTTCCTCACCGAGCTGTTCACCCCCGAGCAGCGTCAGTCCGGCGCCGGCCTCGCCTACCAGGTCGGCGCTGTACTGGGTGGCGGACTGTCTCCCTCGATCGCCAACCGACTCATCGAGTGGACCGGCCAGGCGGCCTCCGTCGGCTACTACCTCGCGGCCGGGATGGCCGTGACCGTGGTGTGCCTGCTGGTGCTCCCGGAGACCGCGCCGATCCGCACGAGGACGGGTCGATGACCGACGAGCTCGAGGCGCTGCGGCGCCGCGTGGCGGACCTGGAGGCGGAGGCGGAGATCCGCCGCCTCCAGGCCCGTTACATGTTCCTGTGCGACACACCCTGTCCCGAGGCGGGCGTGGGCGACGACGCCCGGCGGATCGACCTGGTGATGGACCTCTACTCCCCCGACGCCGTCTGGGAGGGGGTCGGGGAGTACTACGACGGCCAGTTCGGGCGGGCGGAGGGCCATGACCAGATCCGGGCCCACTTCGAACGGTTCTGGTCGCCCGACCGGACACCCGCTCTGGTGCTGAACGCCCACTACCTGACCTCGGAGCAGATCCAGGTCGACGGCGACCGGGCTGAGGGGCAGTGGATCCACATGCAGCCCTGGCTGTACGCCGACGGGACCGCCCTGCTCCGCTCGAGCCGGCTCAACAACGCGTTCCGGCGCGAGGACGACGGTCGCTGGCTGATCACCCGCACGCGCACCGAGAACGTGTTCGTCGCGCCGCTGCCCGACGGCTTCGCCACGGCGTATCCGGCGACGTCGGTTCTGATGGATCCGCCGGGAGCTAGACCGTGACGCGGTACTGAAGTACGTCCCGGACGAGCGTGCCGAGGCTCTCGGCCTCGGTCTTCGCCTTGATCCGGGCGCGGTGCACGTCGACCGTCTTGACGCTGGTCCCGAGCTGGCGCGCGATGTGCTGGCTCGGGAGCCCGGCGATGACCAGGCGCAGCACCTCCCGCTCGCGCGGGGTGAGGGAGTCGATCCGGGCGGAGACGGCGCGGCGGCACCGGTCCTCGGCGAACCGCCTGGCCGCGACCGCGAGCTGCTCCTGGACGACCTCGAGCATCTTCTGCGGCTCGTAGGGCTTCTCCAGGAAGTCCACCGCGCCTTGGCGCAGCGCGCGCACCGACATCGGGATGTCGCCGTGGGCCGAGCAGAAGATCACCGGCGCGGGATACTCCCGTGCCACCAGCTGCTCCTGCAGCTGGAACCCGCTCAGTCCGGGCATCCGGACGTCGACGATGACGACGCTCGGCTCCTCAGGGTCCATCTCGTCGAGGAAGGTCGGCGCGTCCGGGTAGATGAACGCGGTGATGCCGACGCTCTCGAACAGGAACACCAGCGACTGCCGGAGGTCCTCGTCGTCATCGACGATGTGGACCACCGGAGCCACTGGGTCATCGGGCTGCGCATAGTCGGTCGGGTTCATCGGGCACCACCCTCACTCTAGGACCGGAGCGACCCGGTCAGGTGTCGTTCCACCCACGCGGCATGGCCGAGCAGATCCGTCTCGCCGCGGCTGGGGCCGATCAGCTGGACACCGAGAGGCAGCCCGTGACTGTCGGTCAGGCCCGGGACCGCCACCGTCGGCAGACCCATGGCCTGCCAGGCCCGGCTGAGGACCGGGTCGCCGGTGACGTCGAGCCCATGCGGGGCCGGACCGGGAGCGGCCGGACCGAGGACGACGTCGTAGGAGGACAGCAGCCGGGCGACCGTCTCCTCGCCCACGTCGACTACCTCGGACGCGGCCCGGTAGTCCACCAGGGACGTGGCCTCCCCCGTCCGGAGCAGCTGGGCGAGCTGGTCGCTGATCTCGCCGGCCCTGGCGAGCTCGTCGGCGCGCTCGCGAGCGGCCTCGAAGGCCATCACGACCGGATGGGCATGGGTCACGTCGGCGACGAGCCGCTCCTCGGGGAACGGATCGACGACCGCTCCGGCCGTACGCAGCCGCTCGACCGCCACGGCGAGCGCGACCCGCATGGGCTCCTCGACGACGTCGAGCGGATCGGCGGTCCAGACCAGGATCCGGGGCGGGCCCCCGAGCGGGCCGACGGCCACGTCCCGGGCACCGGTGAGCGCGGACCAGGCGAGGGCGAGGTCTGAGACCGAGCCGGCGAGGACGCCGTGGCTGTCCAGGCTCGGGCTCAGGCCGGTGACCCCGGTGACCGGGAAACGTCCGTGGCTCATGACCAGCGACGCGACGCCGCAGTAGGAGGCGGGCCTGGTCACCGAGCCGGCGGTCTGCGAGCCGAGCGCCAGCGGCACCTGCCCGGACGCGACCGCGGCTGCCGAGCCGCTCGAGGAGCCGCCTGGCGTGTGCCCCGGCGCTGCCGGGTTGGCGGTCGGTCCGGGCGCGAAGAAGGCGAACTCGGTGGTCACGGTCTTTCCTGCCGGGACCGCACCGACACCACGCCAGGCCGAGACGATCGCTGCATCCGCCTCCGCGGGCGGCGCGTCGGAGCGCACGGCCGCACCGCAGCGGGTCGGCAGCCCGGCCACGTCGATGATGTCCTTGACGCCGAGCGGGACCCCGGCCAGCGGACGGTCTCCAGGCACCGACGAGGGCGGCTCGGCGAGGGCCACCCACGCTCGCAACGCCGGATCGGTCGTTTCCACCCGCTCGCGGAACCGCGCCCAGACCGCGGCGGACGTGGTGCGCCCGGCTCGCAGGTCCTCGACGAGCGTACGCAACGACCACGAGGGGCGGATCACGCCTCGTCCTCCCAGGTGGCGTCGGCCTCCCAGTAGTCCATGCCGCTCGCGCTCACCGCGTGCCGCCACCCCGACGTACGCCGGAGCGAGGGCTCGATCTGCGCGGTCACGTCGTCGGCGGCGTCGGGGCCGTCTGCGGGCACCTGCCAGTGGACCCAGTTGAGCTCGCGGCCCTCGGCGTCGCGGACGAAGAGATCCACGTGGCGCCAGCCGTAGCCGTGCGTGTCGTTGTAGCACATCAGGGTCGTACGCTCGCTCATCTGTTTCTCCGCCTCAGGCGCTCGCCGCAACCCGCGTCGCGGGCGTGATCCGGTGGAAGCCGCGCTGGAAGTAGAGCAGCGCGCCGGCCTCGTCGTGCACGCTGACGTGGTCGACCTCGACGAAGAGCACGGTGTGGGTCCCCTGGGTGAACTCGGCCCCGACGCGACCGACCAGGACGGCGGCCGCATCGCCCAGCACCGGTACGCCGTGGCGGTCGTGGTCCCAGGCGGGGAGCGCGAACCGCTCCTCCATCGAGAGCCCCGTCGCGCCCGCGAAGTGCATCGCGAGCTCCTCGTGCTGACGGCCCAGGACGTTGATGGCGACCCGGCGGTTCGTGCGGAAGATGTCGTGGGTGTAGCTGGACTGGTTGACACACACCAGCAGCGTCGGCGGTGTGTCGGTCACCGAGCAGACCGCACTGACGGTTATCCCGGCCCGTCCGCTGACGCCATCGGTGGTGACGACGTTCACGGCGGCCGACAGGTTCGCCATGGCGGCGCGGAATTCACGCTGGTTCGTGGTGAGCTCGTCGGACATGTCTCGACGTTATGCCCGGCTCCGGGCGCCGAGATATCGAGAGTTCCACCCCGCCCGCTGAGGATTTCCCCTAGCCGACCTCGATCGCTAGACACCCAGGACCACGTCGACCATCGCGACCTGCTCCGCTCTCGACCAGGTCGCGGGGTCGAGGACCGCGACCACCTGGGCCCCGATGAGGACAGTCATCAGCAGGTCGACCGACCTGGCGACGTCGGTCGCAGGGAGCTCTTCGGCGTCGATGGCCTCCTGCCAGTGCCGCGTCATGCGCCGCTTCCAGGCCGCGACCGCGGTGTTGTTGACCGTGGCCAGGGCTGCGTCGTTCATCGCCCGCTGCCACAGCGACATCGCGATCCGCGCCTCGAGGGTGGTGTCCTGGGCGAGCGGCATGATCTCGTGGCACATCCGGCGCAGCGCGATCAGTCCGGCGGAGCGGCCGACCGACGCCTCGATGCGCTCGTTCGTGGCGTCGAGGACATGCTCGTACGCCGCCCGCAGGATCTCGTCCTTACCGGCGAAGTAGTGGCTGAGCGCGCCGTTGGTGTAGCCCGCCTCGGCTGCGAGGTCGCGCATGTTGACGCCGTCGACGCCGCGTGCGGCCAGCAGTCGCCAGGCGGCCGCGATGATCGCGCGCCGGCGCTCGTCATGATCGACCAGTCGTGGCATCAGGCTCCTTCCGACGGCGCCCTAAAGGTCTTACCGATGTCCGTGGCCGCGTCGCGGCTGTAACGTGCATCACATCTTGGTTCTACACCCGTTGAACCATAACGCATGGCAGGGAGTATCCATGGTCGACATCACTCAGTCGGAGGCACCGGCCACCGCATCGTCGTTGAAGGGCTCGATCGGCATCGCCGGCATCGTGTTCCTCGTCATCGCCGCCGCCGCACCGCTCACCGCGGTCGCGGGCTCCCTGCCGGTGATGATCGCCCTCGGCAACGGGGCCGGCGCCCCGATGGCGTACGTCGTCGCGGCTGCTGTCCTCCTTGTCTTCAGCGTCGGCTACGCCGCGATGAGCCGCTCGGTGACCGACACCGGCGCGTTCTACGCGTACGTCACCAATGGGCTCGGCACCTCGCCGGGGCTGGGTGCGGCCGCGCTGGCGCTGCTCGCCTACACGACCATCCAAGCGGCCATCTACGGCCTCGCCGCCGCGACGACACGCGACGTCGTCCTGCGGTTCGGAGGCCCGGACCTGCCGTGGTGGCTGTGGGCCGGCGTCCTGATCGCCATCGTCGCGCTCCTCGGCTACCGCAGCATCGACCTCGGGGCGAAGGTGCTCGGCATCCTTCTCGTCGCCGAGATCGCGCTCATCGTGATGCTCTCCGCCGCCGTCCTGATCCGGGGAGGGGCGCACGGCGTCGACGTCGGCTCGTTCACCCCGTCGTCGTTCCTGTCCGGCTCGCCCGGGATCGCCCTCATGTTCGCGATCGGCTCCTTCGTCGGCTTCGAGGCCACGGCGATCTATGGCGAGGAGGCCCGCAACCCGAAGCGGACCGTGCCTATCGCGACCTACGTCGCCGTCGGCACGATCGGGGTCCTGTACGCGGTGGCGAGCTGGACATTGGTGCTCGCCTTCGGGAGCGACCAGGTGCAGGCGGCCGCGCAGGCCGACCCGGCCGGCTTGACCTTCACGGCCGCCGCCACCTTCCTCGGTGGCACTGCCGCCGACGTGATGATGGTGATGCTCGTGACCAGCCTCTTCGCGGCGCTCCTGGCCTTCCACAACGCCATCGCGCGCTACGTCTTCGCCCTGGCCCGCGCCGGGCACGCCCCGCGCCCGCTGATGGGCGTCCACCCGCGGCACGGGTCGCCGTACGTCGGCTCGCTGGCCCAGACAGCGACCGCCGTCGCCCTCGTCGGGGCCTTCGCGATCGCCGGCGCCGATCCGGTCCTGGAGCTGTTCACCTGGATGGCCGGGGTATCGATCGTGGCGATCCTCGCCGTCATGATCCTCACCAGTGTCGCGATCGTCGTGTTCTTCCGGCGCGAGGGCACCGACACCCGGTGGTGGCACACCAGGGTCGCGCCGGTCCTGGGAGCGGTGGGGCTGATCGGCATCTCGGTGCTGGTGATCGACAACTTCACCACCCTGATCGGCGGCTCGACCACGCTCGCCAACAGCTTCCTCGTCGCCGTCGTCGTGACGTACGTCCTGGGGGCGCTCGTCGGCCGCAGGCGTCCCGCACGCCGTGGCTGACCGACCTTCCCGATCCCGTCTCGACCTCTCGACCCAAGGAGCACCCATGTCCACGAGCGCCACCACCCCAGCCCGACCCTCCGTCATCGTCGTCGGAGCCGGCTTCTCCGGCCTCGTCGCGGCCCGCGAGCTCGAGGCCGCAGGCGTCGACGTCCGCATCTACGAGGCCCGCGACCGGATCGGCGGGCGCGCCTGGACCGACGAGCGCCTCGGCGGGCACGCCCTCGAGATGGGCGCCACCTGGGTCCACTGGATGCAGCCCTTCGTCTGGACCGAGATCACCCGCTACGGTCAGCAGATCCACCCCAGCCCCGACATCGAGGAGGCGTACTGGGTCACCGAGGGCGTGGTCCGCCGTGGCACCGAGCACGAGCTCGACGAGAAGCTCACGCGGCTGCAGGAGGTGATCTTCGAGGGTTCGCGGGAGCTCTTCCCCTATCCGCACGACCCGCTGTTCGTGCTCGAGTCCGAGGACACCGACCCCGACCTGCGCGAGCGCTTCCTGGCTGCGGACAAGGGCAGCGTCCTCGACTGCCTGCGCACGGGCGAGTTCAGCCAGGAGGACATCGACCTCGCCGACTCGTACTGGTCAGCCGGCTATCAGGGCTCCACCACGACCGCGTCACCGCTGATGGCGAAGCACTGGGCCTCGCTCAGCGACCACCGCAGCTCCCTGATGGACGAGCAGACCCTGCGGTTCAAGCTGACCCGCGGCATGCGCGGACTCTACGAGGCCATCGCGGCCGACCTGCGCTGCCCGATCGCGCTCGGTACGCCGGTCCGGTCCGTCGACCACGACGAGCACGGTGCCCGGGTCGTCCTCGCGACCGGCGAGGAGCTCGAGGCCGACGCGGTCATCGTGACCGCGCCGATCGGGGCGCTGGGGAACATCGAGTTCACTCCGCCGCTGGGTGACCTGCAACGTGAGGTCATTGCGGAGGGGACCAACTCCGTCGGCTTCAAGATCTGGATCAAGGTCGCCGGGCGGCACTCCGTGATCGCCGGGGCGCCAGGTGACAACCCGATCTCGCTGCTGCGCAGCGAGTACTTCCTCGAGGAGGAGGACGCCACGATCCTGGTCGGCTTCGGGTCGGACCACACGACCATCGACCTCGAGGACATCGAGTCGGCCCAGCGCGCCGTCGACGTCTGGGACGCAGGCCTGACGGTGATCGACTGCGGCGGCCACGACTGGGTCGCCGACCCGTGGTCGGGCCAGACCTGGGCAACGGTGCGCTCGGGCCGATTCATCGATGGCTGGAGCCACTTCACCGAGACCTCCACCCGGCTTCACCTCGCGGGCGCCGACTTCGCAAAGGGATGGAACGGCGTCGTCGTCGACGGCGCGATCGAGTCCGGAATCACGACCGCCCGGAAGGTGCTCACCGCCGTCCTCGCACCCGTGGTCTAGCGACCCGAGATCACCGGGCCTCGGGTTCTTCGGCCAGGGGCAGCGCGAACCCGAAGCGTGACCCTCCGGTCTCCCGGTGCTCGGCCCAGATGCTGCCGTGCTGGCGAGTGATGATCCGATGGCTCAGCGCGAGGCCGATCCCGCTGCCCGCCTCCTTGCTGGTGAAGGACTCGGCGAACGGGTCTCGTACGAAGCCCCGGCCCTGGTCGTCCACGGTGACGACACCCATCCCGTCGGTGGTCCGCACGGTCACCTCGATCCGCCGCTGGGCCCGGTCGCACGCGGCCATCTCGTCGATCGCGTTGAAGCACAGGTTCATCACCACCTGCCCGGTGAGCACCTGCTCGCAGCGGACGAGGATGGGTTCGCCGCCCAGCTCGATGTGCAGCTCGACATCGCTCGCCGCTGCACGGAGCCGGATGAAGTAGAGGCATTCGTAGACCACCTCGTTGAGGTCGACGACCTGCTCGACCTGCTCGAGGTGGCCGACGAACGAGCGCAACGCACTGACGATCCCCGTCGCACGGTCGATCTGCCGGGCCGCGCTGTCGAGGCCGTACGCGACCTGGTCGGCGAAACGCTGCGGCATCTCGCCCGCCTGGGCCAGCGAGCTCGCCCGGCCCCGGATCCCGGCGATGAAGTTGCCGGCCGCCGCCAGCGGCTGGCCGAGCTCGTGCGCGATCGCCATCGCCATGTCGCCCATCGCGTTGTAGCGGGCGAGGTAGTTCTCGTGGCGCAGCTCCAGCTCACGCCTGGCCTCGCCGCGGACCCGCTCGGAGACGTCGTGCAGGATCATCAGGTAGGCGTCGACCTCGTGGACGCGCAGTCGCTCGATGCTCCCCTCCAGCCAGGTGGTGCTCGCGCCGTCGCCGAGCAGCTCGAGCTGGACGGGCCCGACCGGTGCCGCACCAGCGGCGGTGTCCTCCCAGGAGACCGGCCGGCCACCCCGCCGCAGCCTTCCGTACGTCGTCAGCGGATGCCCCGCGGGCGGGTCGTCGTCGCCGGTCAGCCCGATGTAGCTGAGCGCCGAGTCGGTCGCGAACCTGACGGCGCCCGCCTCGTCGAGCAGGAACGCGACGGTCGAGGTGTGCCGTGCCAGCGCGTCGACGTACGACGTGGTGAGCTTGAGCTCGCGCTCGACCTCCTGCTCCCGGGCGATGTCGCGGAACTGCACCATCACGGCCGGGCCTTGGGCGAGCTCGACCCGGACGGCGATGGCATCGGTCGGGATGATCCGCCCGGACCGGGACCGGTAGTGCCACTCGATCCGGCTGGAGCCGCGCTCGACGGCGTCCTGGAGCCAGGCCCGGCCGAGGACCCGGTCGTACTGCTGGGCCGAGCTGCTCATGTGGTTGGCCTTGAGCGGCCGGATCTCGGCGACCGTGAACTCGAGCATGTCGCAGGCCGCTCGGTTGGCCCACAGGATGTTCTTCGTTCCGGCGTCGTGGATCAGCACGCACGTGCTGGACGCGTCCATCATCGCGACGAAGTCTTCGGTCACCAGCTCGGGTGCCGCGGAGTCGACCTGCATACCGGCCAGCGTAGGAGCGACCCGCCGTCGGCGGCAGCCCCCGGCCCGCGGGGGCTCTGAAGAAATCCCCTACGCCCCTGGGAGGGAATCCCCCGGCACCGCAGGCAATGACCAATCGACGCTGCCCGGGCCCGAACCTAGCGTCAGGGGCAGACCCGATCGATGAGGAGCAACCGATGGTCCAGACCCAGGAGAGCCGCCCGACGACGGTCCCGCTCGAGGACGTCCTGGTGGAGCTCGCCGGCCGCCGACAGGAGTTTCGCGACCAGCGCTACGTGTCGCGGGACTTCGTGGCCCGGCTCAAGGAGACCGGTATCTACCGCGCCTCGACCCCGAAGCGGTTCGGTGGCGAGCCACTGCCGCCCGCCGAGTTCCTGCAGCGGATCGAGCGGATCTCGGCGGTGGACGGCTCCACCGGCTGGGTGGCGAGCTTCGGCTCGGCGCTGGTCTACCTCGCCGCCCTTCCGCTCGAGACCCAGGCCGAGCTCTACGCCGACGGACCGGACGTGTGCTTCGCGGGCGGGCTGTTCCCCGTCCAGCACGCCGAGCCGACCGAGGCCGGCTTCCTGGTCAACGGCCGCTGGAAGTTCGCCAGCGGGTGCATGGGCGCCGACATCCTCGGCGTCGGCATCCCCGGCGACGACTCGACGGCCGGCAAGCCGCGGACCGCGCTGCTGCGTCCCGACCAGGTCGAGATCGTGCAGGAGTGGGACGTCGTCGGCATGAAGGGCACCGGCTCGTTCGACCTCGCGGTCGACCACGTCGAGGTGCCGCGCGAGTGGACCTTCATCCGCGGCGGCGAGCCGACGGTGGACGAGCCGCTCTACCGCTACCCCACCCTCGCGTACGCCGCCCAGGTGCTCGCCGTCGTCGGCGCCGGCGTCGCCCGGTCCGCGCTCGACTTCGCCACCGAGGTGGGGGCAGGACGTACCGGGGTCACCGGGGCGCCGAAGCTGGCCGACCGCGCCTACTACCGGATCGGTCTCGCCGAGGCGGAGGCGAGCCTGCGCTCCGCCCGGGCGTACTTCTACGAGGTCAGCGACGAGACCTGGCAGACCGTCCTCGCCGGCGATCCGGCCACGAGCCGGCAGAACGCTCACCTGCGGCTCTCCGCGACGCACCTCGCGAAGACGTCGGCCGAGGTCGTGAACCAGGTCATCCACCTGTCCGGTACCGGCGCGATCAGCACGACCCATCCCCTGCAGTGGCTGCTCGGCGACGCCCTGGTCCCCCAGCAGCACGCGTTCCTCGGTCCCGCGATGTACGACGCCGCCGGCGCCGTGCTGATGGGCCAGCCGCCCACCGTCCCCGGCTTCCAGTGACCCGCCCCTACCCGAGAGGAGACCGCCCATGAGCACGCCGCCGCTCCGCGTCCTGTTCTGCATCGGCATCAACCAGAACTTCTTCGACCTGCCCGAGGGCGGCGTCGAGCCAGGCGATGTCTGGACCGCCTTCGTCGGCCTGATGGACGGCATCAAGGCGCTGCCCGGGGTCGACTTCATCGGAGACATCGACGACGACTCCCACATGGTCGGCCCCTCCGACGGCTGGCCCTGGACGTGCTACCTGCTCTGCGACGTCGACGCCCAGGAGACCGTCAAGGAGGCCTGCGGCCTGCTGCGGACCATCGCCGTCGGCTCCAGCCCCTGGAAGCTCTGGAAGTTCGCCAAGATCGAGGCACGGATCGGCCGCGCCCTCACCCCACGCGAGTACGAGAAGAAGGACGCAGTCCGATGACCACCGACTTCACGGCCGAGACCGTTCACGACCTGCCCCCTGCCGACCTGGTGCTCGAGGACCGCGTCGCCGGGCGGATGTACACCGACCCGGAGATCTTCGAGCAGGAGATGACGAAGGTCTTCGAGAGCACCTGGGTCTGGGTCGCCCACGAGTCCGAGCTGCCCAAGGCCGGCAGCTTCAAGTCGACGTACGTCGGCAGGCAGCCGGTCATCGTGACCCGCGACCGCAAGGGCAACATCCACACGATGGTCAACCGGTGCCGGCACCGCGGCGCCTCGCTGTGCGAGCAGCGCACCGGCCACGCCAACGGGTTCACCTGCCCCTATCATGCCTGGTCCTACGGCCTCGACGGCCAGCTGCGCGGCATCCCGTACCCGGACGGCTACGAGGGCGTCATGGACAAGTCCGGGCTCGGCCTGAAGAAGCTGCGTACCGAGTCCTACGGCGGGATGGTCTTCGCGACGTTCGCCGAGGACATCGAGCCGCTCGAGGACTTCCTCGGCGACGTGAAGCTCTGGATCGACCGCTTCATGGCGCAGGGCGGCGGCTACCCGGTCAAGGTGATCGGCACCCACCAGTTCAAGTTCAAGGGCAACTGGAAGATCCAGCTCGAGAACACCACCGACGGCTACCACTTCCCGATCGTGCACCGGTCCTGGATGGCCTCAGTCGATGCCGAGACCGCCGAGATGATGTCGTTCATGACCGACCCGACGGCGGTCACGCACGACCTCGGCAACGGGCACTCGGTGATGCAGATGGTGCCCGAGCACTCCGACCTCGAGACCGACGACGGCAGCGAGCCGCTGCAGCCCCGGTTCGACCCGCTCGTCGCCGACCTGCGCGAGCGCGGCGTCGACGAGGCCGAGATCCGCCGGCTGGTCCGTGCCGTCCACGGCACCGGCTTCAACCTCAACCTGTTCCCGAACGTGTCGATGTCGATCTCGTTCCTCCGCGTGCTCCGGCCGATCAGCGTGAACGAGACCTACATCGAGCACGTCGCCCTCGGCCCCGACGGCCCGGCCGAGATCGTCGACCCGGTCAACCGCGAGCGGCTGCGTGCCCACGAGCACTTCCAGGGCCCCTTCGGATTCGGCACTCCGGACGACTCCGAGGGCTGGGACCGCGTCCAGCGCGGTGCCCGGGGCGCACCCGAGATGCCGATCATGGTCAACCGCGGGCTCGGCCGCGAGAAGCCGTCCGACCAGGGCTGGCCCACCAGCCACGTGACCGACGAGACCGGCATGCGCGCCGCGTACCAGCAGTGGAAGCAGATGATGAGCGATGACTGAGACCGTTCCCCTGACCGTTCCCGTGACCGAGACGCTCTCCGTGACCGACCCGCGGGTGGTCCGCGCGATCGAGCTGATCTGGCGCGAGGCCGCGATCCTCGACGCCAAGGACTACGAGACCTGGCAGGCGCTCTACAGCGACGACGCGGTCTACGTCATCCCGATCGACCGCGACGCGGAGTCCTTCGACGACATCCTCAACATGGTCTACGACGACGCCCGGATGCGGCGGCTGCGCGTGACCCGGATGACCGAGGGCTTCGCCATCGCCGCGGTCGACGCCGCCACGACCGTACGCACCGTCTCCCGGTTCGTGCCGACCGCCGTCTCCGACGACGAGGTCTCCCTGCGTGCCGCCCAGATCCTGGTCGCCTACAAGCGCGGCAGCCACGACCTCTGGGCCGGCGACGTCGACCACGTGATCCGGCTCGGCGCGACGCCGGCCGAGGACCGGATCGTCCGCAAGGTCGTACGCCTCGTCGACGCCGACGACGCGGTCCCCGCCGCCGGGTTCCTGCTGTGAGCGCCGTGGCACCCGTCGCCGTCGTCACCGGTGGCGCGAGCGGCCTCGGCCGGGAGATCGCCCGCCGGCTGCACGCCGGCGGGCACCGGGTCGCGGTCGCCGACATCTCGGCCGAGGCAGCCACCGAGCTCGCCGCCGAGCTCTCGGCGCAAGGACCCACCGCGCAGGCGTACGCCGTGGACGTCGCCGACCGGAAGGCGGTCGAGAAGCTGCATGCCGGGGTCGTGGCCGACTTCGGCAGCGTCGAGGTCCTCGTCAACAACGCCGCCCGCACCCAGGCCCGGCCGCTGCTCGAGATCACTCCGGACGAGCTGGACCAGGTGATGCGGGTCAACCTCAACGGCACCTTCTACGCCTGCCAGGTCTTCGGGATCGCGATGGCCGAGGCCGGCTACGGCCGGATCGTGAACATCGCCTCGCTGGCCGGCCAGAACGGCGGCACCGCGACCGGTGGTCACTACGCCTCCTCCAAGGGCGCGGTGCTGTCCGCGACGAAGGTCTTCGCCCGGGAGCTGGCGGCCCGTGGGGTCACGGTCAACGCCGTCTCCCCCGGACCCCAGGACAGCCCGATGGTCCGCGAGCTCCTCGGCGACGGCCTCGACGGCCTCGTCGCCGGCATCCCGGTCGGCCGCCTCGGGAGCATGCGCTTCATCGCCGACATGGTCGCCCTGCTTGCCTCCGCCGATGCCGCCTCCGTCACCGGCGCCTGCTGGGACGCCAACGGCGGTCTCTACCTCCGCTGACCCGCACACCGCACACATCAGGAGCACCCGATGACGAACATCGTCTTCCGTGTCGTCGACATCGCCGAGGAGGCACCGGACATCCGTACCCTGCGGATGGTGCGGGCCGACGGCCAGGCCCTCAAGCCCTATCCGGCGGGCTCGCACATCGACGTCGTCGGGCCGACGGGTATGCTCCGGCAGTACTCGCTGTGCATGCCGCCAGAAGATCCCGAGTCGATCCTGATCGCGGTGAAGCGGGAGCCCGAGTCGCGGGGCGGCTCGGCGGCGATCCACGAGGTCCGGGTCGGGGATCACCTCAAGGTGAGCAAGCCGCGCAACCTGCTCGCGGTCGCCGATGACGCCGACCGGCACTTCCTCGTCGCGGGCGGCATCGGCATCACGCCGCTGCTCTCGATGGCGTACGACCTGCACAGCCGGGGCGCCGAGTTCGAGCTCCACTACTTCGCCCGCTCCCGCGAGGAGGCCGCCTTCGTCGACCTCCTGGAGAGCCGGGCCGAGTTCCGCGACCGGGTCCGGATCCACCTCGGCGTGCCGCGCGCCAGGCACCCGGAGGTCCTCACCACGGTCGTCCCCCGGCTCACCCCCCGCAGCCACGTGTACACCTGTGGCCCGCAGGGCTTCATGGACCAGGTCGTTACCACGTTCGCGGAGGTGATCGGCGAGGCGCAGGTCCACCTGGAGAACTTCGTCGCCTCCGAGGTCGACACCAGCGAGGACCAGGCGTTCACCGTCGAGCTCGACACCGGCGAGACCTTCTGGGTCCCGGCCGACCGCTCCATCCTCGGGGTCCTTGAGGACAACGGCGTCGAGGTCTTCAAGTCCTGCGAGGAAGGCGTCTGCGGATCCTGCGTCTCCGGCCTGCTGGAGGGAACCGTCGACCACCGTGACAACTGCCTCACGGCCGCCGACCGGGAGAGCCAGCTGGCTCTCTGCGTCTCGCGCGCCACCAGCGAACGTCTGCTGATCGAGCTCTACTGACGTACCTGCTCCGGGCTCGGGGAAACCCTTAGCCGGCTGCACCTTGTCCCCATGGTGAGCCACCGAGCACCACTTCTAGCGTGACCTTGCGCACAGCAGCGCCTCTCGGACCCATATCCGAACGTGTGACAGGAGCCGGCAGTTGACCACCGACATTCTCATTCTCGGAGCAGGTACCGCCGGCTCCGTCCTGACCCGCCGTCTGCTGGACGCGGGTCTCCGGGTCACCCTCGTCGAAGCCGGCGGGATGGACACCAACCCGGCCATCCACGATCTCTCCCGGGTGGGCGAGCTGTGGGCCGGCCCGGAGGACTGGGGCTGGTTCAGTACGCCCCAGGCACACGCCCAGAGCCGGCGGATCATGTCTCCGCGCGGCAAGGTCGTCGGCGGATCCGGCCAGCTCAACGGCACGATCTGGGTACGCGGCGCCGCCTGGGACTATGACGGCTGGGCAGAAGCCGGCAACAAGGGCTGGGCCTGGGACGAGGTGAGCCCGATCTTCGACCGGATCGAGACGAACCTGGAGACCGGCGACGGCTTCATGGACCGGGTGACGCCGGACCTCTCCCCCCTCCAGGAGGCGATCATCGACTCCGCGGTCGCCGCGGGCCTGCCACTCAACGACGACTACAACGCCGGCGACCAGGACGGCGTCTCGCGCATGCAGCTGAACCTGCGCGACGGCAAGCGTCTCTCGACATGGGCTGCGTACGTGCGCGGCGTCCTCGACCACCCGAACCTCACCCTCCTGACCGGAGCGCTCGTCGACCGCGTCGTCGCCGACGGTCGTGCCACGGGCGCGGTCGTCATCGTCGACGGCGCACCGCGGACGATCGAGGCGGATCGCGTCGTGCTCACCGCGGGCGCGCTCGCCTCCCCCGGGGTGCTCCTGCGCAGCGGCATCGGCCCGGCGAGAGGTCTCGAGGCACTCGGCATCCCGGTCGTCGCCGACCTACCCGGCGTCGGCTCGAACCTCCAGGACCACTGGCTGGTCCCGGTCATCTTCGGCACCGAGAAGCGCGAGATCGACCCGCCCCAGCCCTTCCAGCCGGTCACCCAGACCCACTGGTTCTGGAAGTCCGATCCGGCCCTGCCTGTGCCCGACACCCAGCCGATCAACTTCTCCATCCCGTTCTACTACGACCCGGAGATGACCGGACCGCCGTCCGGGTTCACGCTCCACGCCGGCCTGATCCGGCCCAAGAGCACCGGAACCGTGTCGATCGCGAGCACGGACCCGGAGGCGGAGCCGCTCATCGACTACGGCGTGCTCAGCGATCCCGGCGACGTCGCCGCGCTCGTCGCCTCCGTACGCCAGGTGCGCCAGGTCGCGGCCGTCGGTCCGCTCGCGGAGGAGTGGGGTGCGTACGAGGTCCAGCCCGGACCCGGCACCGACGACAGCGACGAGGCCGTCGCGGCCTGGGTCCGGCGGTCCGTACAGACGTACCACCACCAGGTGGGCACCTGCCGGATGGGCACCGACGCCGACGCCGTCGTCTCCCCCGATCTCGCCGTCGTCGGCGTCGAGGGACTCATGGTGGCCGACGCCTCCGTGATGCCCGCGGTCACGACCGGCAACACCAACGCACCGACGGCGATGATCGCCGAACGTGCCGCCGACATCATCCTCGGCCGCTGACCCGGCCCTCACCCGCATCGACCAGGAGCACGCACATGACCACCACCCTCGACCTCACCACCGACCTCCTCCTCGGCGACTCCTTCGTCGCCGGGACCGGCGGCACCTTCACCTCGCTCAACCCTGCGACCGGGGCCACGCTCGCCGAGGTCTCCGCGGCCTCGGCCGGGGACGTCGACCGCGCGGTCGACGCAGCGACGTCGGCTCTGCACGGGGACTGGGCCGCCGTACCTCCCTCCGGGAAGGCCGCCCTGATCCATCGGCTGGCCGATCTCGTCGAGCGCGACGCGTCCGTCCTGGCCGACCTCGACTCGCTCGACATGGGCGTCCCGAACGGGCTGGCCCAGATGCTGTTCGTGCCCAACCTGGTCGCCACGCTGCGCTACTACGCCGGCTGGGCTGACAAGATCAACGGCGAGCAGATCGGCAACGATGGCTACTTCGGTCGGCCGACGCACGCCTACACGCTGCGCCAGCCCGTCGGCGTGATCGCGGCGATCGTGCCGTGGAACGCGCCGCTGATGATCCTGGGCTGGAAGCTCGCTCCCGCCCTGGCCTGCGGCAACACAGTGATCATCAAGCCCGCCGAGGACGCCTCGCTGTCGATCCTCCACCTGGCCCGCCTGGTCGTCGAGGCCGGGTTCCCGGCCGGTGTGGTGCAGGTGCTGCCCGGTCAGGGGTCGGTCACCGGTGCGGCTCTGGTCCGGCACCGGGGCGTGCACAAGGTCAGCTTCACCGGGTCGACCGAGGTCGGCCGGGAGATCCAGAAGGTCACCGCCGACACCTTCAAGCGCACCACCCTCGAGCTGGGTGGGAAGTCCGCGCAGATCGTCTGCGAGGACGCCGATCTGGACCTGGTCTTCCCGTCGATCGGCATGGGCGTCTTCGCGAACTCCGGCCAGACCTGCGCCGCGGGAAGTCGCGTGTTCGTCCACCGCTCCCTGTACGACGCCGTGCTCGACGGTCTCGGCGGTGCGGCCGGAGCTCAGGTGCTCGGGGACCCGTTCGCTCCCGAGACCACGCTCGGCCCGCTCGTCAGCGCGAAGCAGCGCGATCGGGTTCTCGGCTACGTACAGAAGGGGTCGGCGGAGGGGGCGAAGCTGGTCGCCGGCGGCAAGGCTTTCGGGGACGCGGGGTTCTTCGTCGAGCCGACCGTCTTCGCCGGCACCAACGAGATGACGATCGCCCGCGAGGAGATCTTCGGTCCGGTGGCCACCGTCATCCCGTTCGCCTCGGACGAGGAGGCGCTCGCGCTGGCCAACGACACCGACTACGGCCTGGCCGGCACGATCTACACCCAGGATCTCGCCCGCGCCCACACGATGTCGGCAGGGCTCCAGGCCGGGGCCATCGGGGTCAACGGCTGGTCACCGCTGATGCCCCAGCTGCCCTGGGGCGGCCTGAAGTCGTCAGGCGTCGGCCGCGAGTGCGGGTACGACGGGATCCTGGCCAACACGGAGAGCAAGACCGTCACCGTGGTGCTCTGAGGGCGCAGCGGAGAAGTGCGCCGAGTTACCCGATCTTCGGCATGCGCCGGTACCCCCGGCGGGATAACGATCAGATAACGGGGGCGAGGCACCGAACGTCCCGACGACCGGTGGCTCCTTCCCCCGCCGAAGACAACATCCGTCCAGGCCGCAGCCACGCGCGCCGACGGAGCCCTGCATCTGGGAAGCGGGCCCCGCCCTCCCACGTTGACAGCGACCGCGAGGTCTCTGAAAGGGGACACGCCATGCGCTCGATACCGAGCCCACTCCTGCCTCGCGCAACCAAGCCGAGGTTCTTCAAGAGGTTGGCGGCGCTGAGCGCCACCGCCCTCGTCGCCACGACGCTCGTGGCCTCCGGTGCCGCTGCATCTCATCCCGAGGCGAGCCTCGCGGGCAGCAACTTCGAGATCGACGTCGACGCCAACCTCAAGGTCGACGACCCGGCCCCCTCGCTCGACTGGGCGAGCGTCACCGAGACCCGGGCCACCGACAAGGTCAACGGCACCGGCGACAACTCGTACGCCGGCGGCGTCAAGGAGGACACCTCCTGTCCCGGTGAGGTGACCGACTCGATCCCGCCGAACAAGAGCGACCTGCTCAGCTTCCACGTCTACCGGGAGGCCGGCACCGGAAGCCACCCCGGCTTCCTGAACCTCGCCTGGAGCCGGGTGAGCGACCCGAGCGGCACCACGCTGATGGACTTCGAGTTCAACCAGTCCAGCACGAAGTGCGCCTCCGGACCCAACGTCGTCCGCACCGCCGGTGACCTGCTCATCGAGTACGCCATCGACCAAGGTGGCTCCCGGGCCGACATCACCGCTCGCCGGTGGACCGGCAGCGCCTGGGGTCCGACGACCGACCTGGACGTGCCCTCCGCCACCTGCGGTGGAGCTCCGTGTGCGGCCGGCACGATCAACTCCTCGCCCATCCCGGCCGCGGACTCCGACGGGCTGATCGCCTCCGGCTCGAAGCAGGCGCGGACCTTCGGTGAGGCGCAGATCGACCTGCGGCTCCTGTTCCAGCCCAACAAGTGCACATCGTTCGGCAGCGCGATGCTGAAGAGCCGCTCCTCGGACTCCTTCACCTCGCAGCTGAAGGACTTCGTGGCACCCGTCGGGATCAACCTGCAGAACTGCGGTCAGGTGATCATCCGCAAGCAGACGCTCCCGGACGAGGACCCCAACGCCACCGACTTCGGCTACACCAAGGCGTTCAGCACCGACCCCACCTCCGCGAACACGTTCACGCTCCAGGATGACGGGGTGAAGGACTACGGCAAGACCGTGCTCTTCGGCTCCGGCTACACCGTCGTCGAGGACGTGATCCCGTCTGACTGGAGCTTCGTCAGCGTGAACTGCGATGCCAGCACAGGGGTCACGCCGAGCATCAACGGTGCGACGGTGACCTTCGCGATCGACGCGGACACCGACGTACTCGACTGCACCTACACCAACGAGCTCCAGCTCGGGGCGCTGAAGATCCTGAAGAACAGCACGAAGGGCGGAGCGGTCACCAACCCGGGAGCGGTCTTCTCCTACGACGGCACCAGCGTCACCGACAACGGCACCGGCGACCAGGATCCCGACGTCGGCGAGGTCTGCGTATCGGGCCTCTCCCTCGGGGACTACGACGTGACGGAGACGTCGCCGCCTCCCGGCTACGCCGACGCCCCCGGCGGCGCACAGACCGTCACCGTGGTCAGCGGGACGAACTGCACCGACAACCAGCCGACCGGTGCGGCGGTCGCGACGTTCACCAACGCGCCGCTCGCCGACATCCAGGTCAACTTCCGTGACGGCGGTTCGGGCGAGACCAGCCTGACGTCGATGACCTGCGAGAACACCGGCGTGACGCCGGACACCGGCACCGCCACCGGTTGGGACGACACGATCACCCATGAGGGCATCGCGATCGACCCGTCACCCCGGACGGTCACCTGCACCATCGTGATCGATCCCTGATCCCCCACTTCCACCCCAACCGCGGGGCCGTCCGGTTCACCGGGCGGCCCCGTCGGGTACCCCGCCGGCGCAGCGGCAACATGACCGAAACCCATGGCGACTAGCGTGCAATCATGACGCGGGTGATCGAGCAACAGTCTCGGGTGATCCACGGATACAGGCGCGCGTTCCGCATCGGCGGGGACGGCTCCGCGATCATGCTCATCCACGGGATCGGCGACAGCTCGCGGACCTGGGAGGACGTCCTGCCGATGTTCGCCCAGAACCATCTGGTCATCGCGCCCGACCTGCTCGGTCACGGCGACTCCGACAAGCCCCGCGCCGACTACTCGATCGGCGGGTTCGCCAACGGCATGCGCGACCTGCTCTCCGTGCTGGACGTGGAGCGAGTCACCCTCGTCGGCCATTCGCTCGGCGGCGGTGTCGCGATGCAGCTCGCCTACCAGTACCCGCAGCTCGTCGAGCGGATCGTGCTGGTCTCCAACGGCGGCTCGGGACGCGGTGTCTCGACCTGGCTGCGACTCGCGACCCTGCCGATGGCGCCAGAGCTGCTCAAGCTGCTGCGGCTGCCGATCTCGCGGATCGGGCTGTCCGCCTCCCTCGGCCTGCTACGTCGCTTCGATCACGATCTCGGCGTCGATGCGCCGGACCTGACCAGGATCGTCGACGCCTTCCCGGACAACCAGTCCCGCCAGGCGTTCGCCCGGACCCTGCGTGCCGTCGTCGACTGGCGCGGCCAGGTCGTCACGATGCTCGATCGCTCCTATCTGGCCTCGAACATCCCGCTGATGATGATCTGGGGCGACCGCGACGGCGTCATCCCCTACCGCCACGCCGAGCAGGCCCAGTCGGCGATGCCGCAGGCCATGCTCGAGGTTTTCGAGGGCGCCGGCCACTTCCCGTTCCGCTCCGACCCGGGCCGCTTCGTGATGGCCGTCGAACAGTTCATCCGGAGCACCAAGCCGGCGATCTGGGATCAGCACGGATGGCAGACGCGGCTGCGCAACGGCCCCGAACCCGAAGACGATCTTCATACGTGGACGGGCATCTGACCCGCGCATTACCCTGCGGACATGAACGACGCTGCCGCACCCGATGCCGCCACCGGAGGGGTTCGCGAGGTGAAGTCCGCCGCCCGCACGGTGGAGATCCTCGAGTTCCTCGCCGCGCGCCAGAACCGCCCGGTGCGGCTGCGCGAGCTGAGCGAGGCGCTCGGGGTTCCCCGCAGCAGCCTGCACGCCCTGCTCCGTACGCTCGCCAAGCACGGCTGGGTACGCAGCGATGCGACCGGCACGCTCTACGGCATCGGCATCCGGGCCCTGCTGGCCGGCACCAGCTACCTCGACACCGACCCCTACCTGCCCCAGGTGACCCCGTTCCTCGTCGAGCTCCGCGAGCAGCTCGACGAGACCTTCCACTTCGGGCGTCTCGACGGCACCGACGTGGTCTACCTCGCCACCCGCGAGTCGTCGCAGTACCTCCGCCCCTACAGCCGCGTCGGCCGCAGGCTGCCCGCTTACTCCACGTCGCTGGGCAAGGCGGTCCTGGCCGCGCAGCCCGAGGGCGAGGTCGCCGACCATCTGCCGGCCGAGCTCGCACCGCTCACGCCGCACACGTTCACCGACCGGGGCGCACTGGCCGCCGAGCTCGAGGCGACCCGCCGGCGCGGCTACGCGATCGACAACGAGGAGAACACCCTCGGCCTGCGCTGCATCGCCGTCGCCCTGCACTACGACGAGCCGGTCACCGACGCGATCAGCGCCTCCATCCCGATCGCCCGGCTCACCCCCGAGCGGGAGGCCGAGGTCATCGCCGCCCTGCGCCAGGCAGCGGACCGGATCGTCCGCGTGGTCGGCCCGATCCGCAACTCCCTCACGTGGGCCTGAACCCCATATGGCGACGCTTGTCCACGGATGTAGACGCATGACACAATCGCGGACGTGTCCTTCACCTCTCCCACCACGCCGCTGAACGTGCTGGTGACCGAGCCGATCATGGCCCGGTTCACCGACGTACTGACCCGGAAAGGCACCTCGCCGCACACGTGGACGTTCGCGTGGGGTGGCGACCCTCGGCTCGCCGAGGCCGCCGCGACGGCCGAGGTGCTGGTCTGCTCCTCGACGACGCCGGAGCTGCTGGCCGCGATGCCCCGGCTCCGGCTGGTGCACGTGACCGGTGCCGGCGTGGACAGGATCCCGCTCGACGCGCTGCCACGTGACGTACGTCTGGCCAACACCTACCACCACGGCCGCTCCATCGCCGAGCACGTGGTGATGGTGTCGATGATGCTGCTGCGCGGCGTCCTGCGGTCCGAGGCCGACATGCGCCGCGGCGTGTGGAGCAACGCGATCGTCTCCGACGACTACCCCTTCGGCGGCGTGCTGGCCGGCCGCACCCTGGGCATCGTCGGCTTCGGCGAGATCGGCTCCAGTGTCGCCCGGCTCGGGTCGGCGATGGGGATGAAGGTCCGGGCCGTACGCCGCAACCCCGACGCCCCGCTGCCACCGGGCGTCGAGCTGGACTGGGTCGGGCCCGACTCGGCCCTCCACGACCTGCTGGCCGCCTCCGACGTGGTCGTCGTGACCGTACCGCTGAGCGACGCGACCCGCGGGCTCATCGACGCCGCCGCCCTCGCCGCGATGCGGCCGAGTGCCGTGCTGGTCAACGTCGCCCGCGGCGCCGTGGTCGACGAGCAGGCGCTCCACGACGTGCTCACCGCCGGCACGATCGCCGGGGCCGGCATCGACGTGTGGTGGCGCAACCCCCGCGACGCCGACGCTCCCCCGCCCTCGCACCTCGACTTCACCAAGCTGCCGAACGTCGTGCTGACGCCGCACCAGTCGGGGCACACCGCGGAGGTGTTCGCCGGCCGCGCGCAGGACATCACCGACAACGTCGACGCGCTCGCCGAGGGCCGGCCACTGCGCAACCCGGTGGCGAGGAGCTAGCCGAGGAGCTGGTCGGCCACCAGCATGACGGCGCCGAAGATCGACACCGCGATCGCCGTACGCCGCAGCCGCACCGGCGACATCACCCGGTTGAGCAGCAGCGACAGGCCCCACCCCAGGAACGGAGCGGGCACGAGAGCGGCGGTGACCAGCAGGGTGCGCTGGTCGACGGACCCGGTGGCGGCCAGGGCGAGGAACGACAGGGCCGAGCCGACGAGGAAGAACGTGCTCATCGAGCTGCGCAGCCCGGCGCCCTCCTTCTGCTGCCAGACCAGCGCCATCGGCGGACCGCCGATCGAGGTGGCGGTGCCGAGCAGCCCCGAGGCCGCACCCGCGGCCACGAGGTTGCGGCGCACCGGCCGCGGTTGCCAGCCCAGCGAGTTGAGCGCTACCCCGGTCAGCACCACAGCGGCCAGCATCAGGGCGAGACCCCGCTCGGGCAGCGCCGCGACGAGCAGCGCTCCGGCGATCGTCCCGGGCACCCGGCCGAACAGCGCCCAGCCGGTGCCACCCAGATCGATGTGCTGCCGCTCGGAGACGACGACCATGATCGTCACCACGAACGCGAGCATCACCAGCGTGCCGGGCAGCAGCGCCGGGTCGACCAGCGCGACGACGGGAGCGGCGAGCATCCCCATGCCGAAGCCGATGGACGCCTGCAGGGCCGAGGCCAGGACGACCGCGACGGCGACGAGCGCGAAGGACCCGAGCGAGAGCCCCATCAGCCCGCCTGTGCCGCGGCCAGCTCCTGCTCCTCAGCCCCCAACGGGTGGAAGCACTCCGCGGTGTGACCGCCGTCGACCGGGTCGATGGCGAGCGGCGGGAGCGCGGTGGCGCACTCGTCGGTCGCCTTCCAGCAGCGGGTCCGGAACCGGCAGCCGGACGGCGGGTTGAGCGGCGAGGGGATCTCGCCGGACAGGATGATCTGCTCGCGCCGACGCTCGTGGTCGAGCGAGGGCGCCGCCGACAGGAGCGCCCCGGTGTAGGGATGCTGAGGCCGCTCGAACGTCGACTCGGTCTCGCCCTGCTCGACGATCCGGCCGAGGTACATCACCACGACCCGGTCGGCCACGTGCCGCACCACTGACAGGTCGTGCGAGATGAACAGGTACGCCACGCCGAGCTCCTGCTGCAGGTCGTTGAGCAGGTTCAGCACCTGTGCCTGCACCGACAGGTCGAGCGCGGAGACCGGCTCGTCGCAGACGATCACGTCGGGGTTGAGCGCGAGCGCGCGGGCGATGCCGAGACGCTGCCGCTGACCGCCGGAGAACTCCTGCGGAAACTTCCCGGCGTCGCCCGGCCGCAGCCCGACGAGGTCCAGCAGCTCGCGCACCCGAGCCGCCCGCTCACGCGAGGTCCTGTGCAGACCGGTGTGGGTACGCCACGGCTCGCTCACGATGTCGCCCGCCGACATCCTGGCGTTGAGCGAGGCGAACGGGTCCTGGAACACCATCTGCACCCGGCGCCGGAACGCCAGCAGGTCGGCGCCCTTGGTCGTGGTCGGGTCGACCCCGTCGAAGCGTACGGAGCCACCGTCGGGGGTCTCCAGCATGAGCAGCGTGCGGGCCAGCGTGGACTTGCCGCAGCCGGACTCCCCCACCAGGCCGAGGGTCTCGCCCCGGTGCAGGTCGAGGGTGACACCGTCGAGCGCTCGCAGCTCCTTGCGCTTGCCGGCGTGGCGTACCGGGAAGATCTTGGTGAGGTCGCGGACCTCGAGGAGGGGTGCATCGGCGCTCATCGGTTCACCTCGTCGGGGAAGTGGCAGGCGGACAGGTGGCCGGGGGCGACCTCGCGGGCCGCGGGCCGCTCCTCGCGGCAGCGGTCGCGCGCGATCGGGCAGCGGTCCTGGTAGACGCAGCCGGCCGGGATCGCGGCCAGCTCCGGCGGCGAACCACCGATCGACTTGAGCTCCGCACCGCGCTCGGCGTGCACGGGCACCGACTCCAGCAGGCCCGCGGTGTAGGGGTGCTTCGGAGAGCCGAAGACCTCCTCGACCAGGCCCTGCTCGACCACGTTGCCGGCGTACATCACCACGACCCGGTCGGCCTGCTCGAAGACCAGGGCGAGGTCGTGGGTGATCAGCACGACCGCCATGTCCCGCTCCTCGCGCAGGTCCTTGAGCAGGCTCATGATCTGGGCCTGGACCGTGACGTCGAGCGCGGTGGTCGGCTCGTCGGCCAGTAGCACGGCCGGCGACAGTGCCACGCCGATCGCGATCAGCAGCCGCTGGCGCATGCCGCCGGAGAACTGGTGCGGGTAGGAGTCGACCCGGGCCTCCGGCTCTGGGATGCCGACCCGGCGCATCAGCTCGATGGCCTCCTTGCGGGCGGCCTTCTTGGACAGGCCCCGGTGGATCCGGAACGGCTCGGCCAGCTGGGTGCCCACGGTGTAGACGGGGTTGAGCGCGGTGAGGGCGTCCTGGAAGACGATCGCCAGCTCCTTGCCGGCGATGTCACGCCGGCGCCTCGCCGAGGCCGTGCGCAGGTCGGTGGTGCCACCGTCACCGGTGATGCGGACGGCACCCTCGGTGACATCGGCGACCGGCTCCAGCAGGCCGACGACCGCGGTGGCGGTCATCGACTTGCCGCAGCCCGACTCCCCGAGCAGCGCGAGGGTCTCGCCCCGGCGTGCCTGGAAGGTCACCTTGTCGACGGCTCGGACGACACCACGGGGCGTACGGATGTCGACGCTCATGCCGTCGACGTCGAGGGCGACGGCCTTCTCGGTCAGGGTGCTGTTCACTGGGCGTCCTCCGTAACGGCCTGAGTGACGGGCGGGTCGACGGTCGGGTCGACGGTCGGGGTCGCGCGGCGACGCTGCCGCCGCGGGACGGTGAGCCGCCACCGCTGAGCGGGATCGGTGGCCAGCCGCACCCAGGCGGCGAGCACGGCGGCGGACACCGTCGCGATCACGATGGCCAGGCCGGGGAAGAAGGAGAGCCACCATGCGGTCTGCAGGTAGTTCTGCCCCTGGGCGACCATCAGGCCCCAGCTGACGTCGGGTGCCTGGATGCCGATGCCGAGGAAGCTCAGCGACGACTCGGCGAGCATGACGTAGCAGAAGTCGAGCGTGGCGACCGTCAGGAGCGTCGGCAGCACGATCGGGAAGACGTGACGGCGGATGATGCTGAAGCTCCCCGCCCCGAACGTACGGGCCGCGTCGACGAAGACCCGGCTCTGCAGCTCGGCCGACTCGGCCCGCGCGGTGCGCAGGTAGATCGGGATGCGGGTGATCGCCAGCACGATGACGATGTTGCGCGGGCTGGGCGAGTAGACGTACAGGACGACGACAGCCATCAGCAGCGACGGGAAGCTCAGGATCACATCAGCGATCCGCATCACGAGGGTCTCGCGCCAGCCGCGGTGGTAGCCGGCCCACATGCCGATCACCGAGCCCACGACCAGCGAGATCAGCACCGCCGGGATGGCGACCCCGAGGGTGGTCCGGGTCGCGACGACGATCCGGGCCAGGACGCTGCGCCCGAGCGAGTCGGTGCCCAGTACGTAGAGCCAGCCGTCGAGCTCGAGCGGTGCCTTGTTGCCTCGGGTCAGGTCCTGGGCGTTGGCCTCGCTGCCGAGCAGGACCGGCCCGAAGACGGCCACGAGCAGGATGAAGCAGAGGATCACGGCGGCCACGGTCGCGACCTTGTCGCGCAGCAGCATCCGCCAATAGCTGGTGCTCATCAGTTCTCCTCTCTCACACCATCGCCTTGTCGCGCACACGGGCGTCGAGCAGGGCGTAGCAGATGTCGATGGCGATGTTGAGCAGGAAGATCGTCACCGCGGTGAGCAGTACGGCCGCCTGCAGGATGGCGAAGTCGCGGCCGGTGATCGAGTCGATCATCAGCTTGCCGATGCCGGGCCACCCGAAGATCGACTCCACGACCACGGCACCGTTGATCAGCCCGACCGCCAGGTCGCCGGCCACGGTCAGCGCCGGGGCGGCGGCGTTGCGCAGGGCGTGGTGCGCGACGACCCGACGGCTGTCGGCACCCTTGCTGCGCGCCAGCCGGACGTACGGCGCGGACAGGGCCGCCACCATCGCACCGCGCACCACCTGGGTGAGCACGCCGACGGGGCGCAGCAGCAGGGTCGCGATCGGCAGGACCCAGGAGAGCAACCCGGCGTCGACACCCGAGGTCGGCAGCACCCCGAGCATCACCGCGAAGACCCAGACCCCCATGATGGCGAGCCAGAAGTCGGGCACGCTCGCAGCCGTCATCGACAGGAACGACGCAAACCGGTCGGCCAGCGAGTTCGGACGGTACGCCGCCCACGAGCCGATCACGACGGCGAGGACGACCGCGATGAGCATCGTGGTGATCGCCAGCTGGAGCGTCGCGGGGAAGGCCCGCAACGCCATCGCGGCCGCGGACTCACCCGTGCTCAGCGACGTGCCGAAGTCGAGGCGGAGGATGCCCTGGAGGTAGTCGATCAGCTGCTGCCAGACCGGCAGGTCGAGGCCGTTGACCGCGCGGAAGGTCTCCTTCTGGGCCTCGGTGGCGTTCTCCGGCAGGTACAGGCTGGCAGGGTCGCCGGTGAGGCGGGCCAGGAAGAACACCCCGAGCAGCACCACGACGAGCGGCAGCAGCGAGGTGAGGGCTCGCTTGCGGAGGAACGTCACCATGGATGACCTCCTGGGTGAGTCGCGGCCGGGATCACTTGGCTGGCTTCATCTCGGTCACGCGCATCTCGTCGCCGGTCGCCGAGTTGGGCTCGTACTCGACGTTCTCCGACTCGCCGATGATCCCGGTCATGTGCGCGATGTAGGCGAACTGCGAGACCTTCTCCGGCTCGTCGGCGAAGATGCCGGCGAAAGCGGCCTGGCGGTCATCGCCCTCGGCCTTGTCGGCGGCCTCGATCTGGGCGTCGAACTCCGGGGTGCCGAACGTCGACTGAGCGCCGTCGCTGAGCATGTACTGGTCGACGGAGAACTGGGCGTCACCGGCCTGGTTGCCGTGCTGGACGAGGATGATGTACGGCCCGGTGTTCTTCGGGAACGGACGGGACTGGTACTCGACCGACGCGGCGGTGTCCATCATCTCGATCGAGACGTTGAGACCGATGTCCTCGAGCGCCTTCTGGACGACCTCGACGGTCTCGCCGACCTTGGGGAAGAGGCCGTTGCGAGAGATCAGCCGGATCTTGGTGTCGGTCGGCACTCCGTCGGCCTTCGCCTCGGCGATGAGCGACTTGGCCTTCTCCGGGTCGTACGGCCACGCCTCCAGATCCGGGTTGTGGCCCACGACGCCCTCGGGCACCAGCTGGGAGGCGACGTCCGCGTAGCCCTCGAAGAGGCTGTCGACGATGGACTCGCGGTCGATCGCGTAGTTGATCGCCTGGCGCACCCGGATGTCGTCGAGCGGAGCGTACGTCCCGGTAGACCGCAGCGCGGTCGTCTCGTTGTTCGGGTAGCGGACCGCGGCGTCCCCGGAGAGGTCCTCGGGCGCGAGCCCGGTGGCGATGTCGGCCTCGTTGTTGGTGATCATGGCGGCGCGTACGCTGCCCTCCTCACGCCACTGGTACTCCGCCTTCTTGAAGGCGGGGGCGTCTCCCCAGTACGTGTCGTTGACCGCGAGGGTCAGCTTGGTGCCGTTCTGCCAGTCCTCGATCTTGTAGGGGCCGGTGCCGATCGGCTCGCGCACCTTGGCGGTGTCGCTGGTCGATGCGGGCACGACCTCGATGAAGGAGAGGCGCAGCGGCAGGATCGGGTCGGCCTCGGCGGTGGTCACCTCGAGGTGGGTGGCGTCGACGGCCTTGACCTGGAGGTCGTCGTCACCGAAGACGTACCCCTCGACATTGCAGCCGAAGGTGCCGTTGACCGCGCGGTCGATGGAGTGCGCGGCGGCCTCGGCGTCGAAGGCGGAGCCGTCGGAGAACTTCACGCCCTCGCGGAGGGTGAAGGTCCATGTGGTCGGCTCGGTCTGCTCCCACTCGGTGGCGAGCAGCGGCTGCAGCTCACCGGAGGCGGGGTCGCGCTCGACCAGCGGCTCGGTGATGTTGGAGCGCACCACGACGCCCGTCGAGGTCAGGTTGGCATCGCACGGTTCGAGGGTCGGCGGCTCCTGCGGGAGCACGATCCGGACCGTGTCACCGGCCGCGCCGGCACTGTCGGAGTTGGCGACGCCACACGCCGAGAGGGTGAGCGAGACAGCCATGAGCGAGGCGCTTGCGAGTCCGAAACGGGACCGCAGCGAGGGACGAAAGTTCATGCGACTGTTCCTCCAGTCGATCGGCGACATCTACATATGTGGACGTCGTTGTCATTCGTGGATGAACCGTACGAGCGAGTTTTGTGTGACGTCAAGCACGTCAGGCAATGCCCATAGGGCATCGAACGATGCCGTTGCGATGTTGGACGCGTATCGCTTCCGCTACCTAGCCTCGGGATCTCCGACGTCGTCGAACCCCTTGAGGAGACCCCATGGGCCGCTACTCCCCCACCGAGCTCCGTGACGCCCTCGGCGCCGGCCTGCTGTCGTTCCCGGTGACGCACGCGACCGCCGACTACGCCTTCGACGAGGACGGCTACCGCGCCCATCTGCAGCACCTCGACGGCTTCGAGGTCGCCGGCCTCTTCGCCGCCGGCGGCACCGGTGAGTTCTTCTCGCTGACCCACGACGAGGTGTCCCGGGTCCTGCGGGCCACCGTCGAGGAGGTCGGGGACGGCACTCCGGTGATGGGCGCGGCCGGCTACGGCACCTCCCAGGCCGTCGCGATGGCGCAGCGGGCCGAGGCGGACGGCGCCGACGGCATCCTGCTGCTGCCGCCCTACCTGACCGAGCTGCCGGGTCGTGGCCTGTACGAGCACGTCGCCCGCGTCTGCTCGGCGACCTCGCTCGGCGTGATCGTCTACCACCGCGCCAACGCCCGCTACGACGCCGACACCGTCGTCCGTCTCGCCGAGGAGTTCCCGAACCTCATCGGCTTCAAGGACGGCGTCTGCGACATCGACCTGCTCGCCACACTCAATGCGCGCCTCGGCGACCGCCTGCTCTACGTCGGAGGCCTGCCCACCGCCGAGACGTACGCCCTGCCTTATCTGGAGCTCGGCGTCAGCACCTACTCCTCGGCGATCTTCAACTTCGCGCCGCAGTGGGCGGTCGAGTTCTACACGGCCGTACGCAACCGCGACCGCGACGACGTGCTCGCCCGGCTCCGCGACTTCGTGGTCCCCTATATCGCGATCCGCGACCGCGGAGCCGGCTACGGCGTCTCGATCGTCAAGGCCGGTCTCACCGCCGCCGGCCGTCCGGCCGGTCCCGTACGTCCCCCGCTGACCGACCTCACCGAGGATGAGCTGGTGGAGCTGACCGCACTCGTCAAGACCGTCATCTGACGGCCACTCGACCGACAGGAGCAACCGTGACCCGCCGCATCCTCCAGGTAGGACCGCTCAAGCCGTCGCTGGCCGAGACCCTCACCGACCGCTACGACGCCCTGGTGCTGCCCGACGACGACAGCTGCGCCGCGTTCCTCGCCGAGCACGGGCCCTCGATCGGCGCCGTGGTGACCACCGGGCGTACCGGCGTACCGGCCGAGCTGATGGCCCAGCTGCCCGCACTCGGCGCCGTGGTCAACTTCGGGGTCGGCTACGACACCACCGACGTCGAGACCGCGGCCGCACGTGGCGTGCTGGTCTCCAACACCCCCGACGTGCTGACCGACTGCGTGGCCGACACCGCGATCGGCCTCGCCATCGACACCCTGCGCCGGCTCAGCGCGGCCGACCGGTTCGTACGCCGCGGCGACTGGCCGCAGGCCGGCAACTTCCCGCTGACCCGCAAGGTCTCGGGCAAGCGGGTCGGGATCCTCGGTCTGGGCCGGATCGGCCAGGCCATCGCGACCCGCTTCGAGGCCTTCGGCTGCCCGATCTCCTACCACTCCCGCAGCGAGGTCCCCGGCTCGCCCTACACCTACGCCGCCTCCCCCGCGCAGCTCGCCGCCGACGTCGACATCCTGGTCCTCGCCACCTCCGGCGGCAGCGGTACGCAGCACCTCGTCGACCGCAAGGTGCTCGAGGCGCTCGGGCCCGAGGGCTACCTGATCAACATCGCGCGTGGCTCCGTGGTCGACCAGGACGCGCTGGTCGAGCTGCTCCGCGACGGTGGCATCGCCGGCGCCGGCCTCGACGTCTACACCGAGGAGCCCACGGTCCCCGCGGAGCTGATGGACCTCGACAACGTGGTGCTCCTCCCGCACCTGGCGAGCGGCACCGTCGAGACGCGTGCCGCCATGGAGCAGCTGACCCTCGACAACCTCGACCGCTGGCTCGCCGACGGCACCGTCCTCACTCCGGTTCCGGAGGTGACGTCTCGGGGCGCAGCGCGATCTCGGTGATGCGGTTGCCGTTCCGGGCGGTCACCTCCAGGGTGCCGTCCCGGAGCGCCAGCACCTCCCCGACCTGCGGGATGTGCCCCAGCCGAGCGATGAGGTAGCCCGCGACGGTCTCGTAGGCGCCGTCCTCGAGCTCGATGCCGGTGGTGTCGGCGAAGTCCTCGATCGTCATCGCGCCGTCGATCCGGGACAGGTCACCGTGGTCTCGGATGCGGGCCTCGCCGTGGTCGTACTCGTCGCGGATGTCGCCGATCATCTCCTCGACGAGGTCCTCGAGGGTCACGATGCCGTCGGTGCCGCCGTACTCGTCCACGACCATCGCCAGGTGGGTGCCGCCCTCGCGCATCGTGGCCACCGACGGGATCACCCGCTTGCTCCCCGGCAGCGAGAGCACCGGACGAGCGACGTCGCGGATCGTGCGCTGGTCGGTGGCGACGACTCCGAGCAGGTCGCGTACGTGCAGGAACCCGAGGATGTCGTCGAAGCCCTCCCCGGTCACCGGATAGCGGGAGTAGGGCAGGTCACGCACGGTCTCGGCAGCCGCGGGAAGCGGCATCGAGGCAGGCATGAAGGTGACGTCGCCGCGCGGGCGCATCACCTCCCGCAGCGTCGTCTCGGTGGTGGCGAAGACGTCACGGAGGATCCGGCGCTCCTCCTCCTCGAGGTCCGTGTTGGTGGACACCATCTCGCGCAGCTCCTCCTCCGTGACCTGCTCGGCCGAGGCCTTGGGGTCACCGCCGAGCAGCCGCACGACGGCGTCGGTGGAGACCGAGAGCAGCCAGATCACCGGCCGCATCACGGTGGCGAACCTGTCCAGCACGGGCGCGACGGCCAGCGAGATGCCGGCGGCCTTCTGCAGCGCCAGCCGCTTGGGCACCAGCTCGCCCAGCACCAGGGAGAGGTAGGCGATGAACAGGGTCAGCACGATCAGCGCCGTGGTCTCGGCCAGTGCCTCGGTCAGGCCGAGACGCTCGAGGTAGGGCGCGACGTCGGGAGCGATCGCCGACCCGCCATAGGCCGCGGAGAGGAAGCCCGCGACGGTGACGCCGATCTGCACCGCGGCCAGGAAGCGGTTGGGGTCGCGGGCGACCTCGGCCACCCGTGCGCCACGTGGGCCCTTGCGCTCGAGCGCGGTCAGCTGGCTCTCCCGCAGCGACACCAGCGCCAGCTCGGTCGCGGCGAACACGCCGCCGACCAGTACGAACACCAGCACCAGCCCGAGGCTGAGGAATGTCTGGCTGTCCATCAGGCCCGCTCACCATCCGATCGGAATCCAGGTGAGCGGTAGGAACTTCGAGGCCTCTTCACACCGATGAATCTACAGGCGCGTCTCTGCTGCGATGGTTTCGAAGTGCCCGCTTGTCCGGGCTTGCCCTGACTCGGCCGCCGAGGTCGGCGCAATAGACGCGGAGTGAGACGCGTGCGGGTCCAAGGGACATGTCCCTTGGACCCGCACGGAAGAGTCACCTCAGAGCTGGCTGATCACCGCCTGCGCGTCCCGAACCAACGCGGCACGCGCCTCGGGGTCGGCGACGTTGAGCGAGCTGGCCGCCAGGTCGGCGTACTCCTGCAGCTGCGACCGCGCGGAGGCGAGACGCCCGGCCTCGGCGTGCTTGACGGCCTGCCGGAGCCGCTTCTCGAGGACACTCTCCCCGGCCGGCGTGACCTCGCCGGAGCGAGCGAGCCGTTCAGTCAGGGCGGTGAGCTCGGTCAGCGACGTGGTGGTCGTGAACGGCACCGTTCTCGTCGTCGCATGTCCGGCCTTGTCGGTCGCGGTGACCTCGAGGGTGTGCGACCCGAGCGAGAGCCGCCACAGGGCGAGCTCGTCGCCGGCGACCGCGGCACCGTCCAGGGTCGCGGTCACAGACCCCACACCGGAGGTGGCGTCGGTGGCCGACCACGAGGCATCCCCGGAGTTGCCGGCTGCGGCGCCGTCGGTGACACCGTCCACCGCGACCTGCGGAGCGGTCTTGTCGATCCGCACCACGACCTGCCCGACCTCGGAGACGTTGCCGCCGTTGTCGGTCGCGCGGTACTGCACAGTCGTGACCCCTTCCGCGGACACTGTGAGCGGGTTGTTCGCGTTCTCCCAGGTCTGACCGCCGTTGGTCGAGCGCTGCCGGGAAGCGACGGTGCCGTTGTCGGTCGCCGCCACCGCCACGGACACGTTCCCCGTCCACCAGCCGTTCTGCCCGGTCGGCTCCGCCGGGTTGAGTGTCGCCGAGACCGTCGGAGGCGCGACGTCGGCGAAGCCGTCGCCCACGAACCTGATCCGATCCAGGGTGACGCCGCCTGTGGAGGTCACGAACAGGTCGCCGCTGCCCGACGGCGCACCGGACAGGTCGGACGTCGTCTCGGACCAGTCCTCGCTGGCGACGTCGAACGAGGCGAACGGCGTCGCGTCGGCCGATCCCCATCGCAGCTTCACGCTGCCGGTGCCGCTGGCGCGCAGCTTCGCCGAGGTGATGCCGGCGAGGTTCACAGGCTTCCAGGAGAGCCAGTCGCCCGCATCGAGCGAGGTGACCTTCCGCAAGCCGCTCGCCGTGTCGTCCGGAGCGATCGCGACGCCCTCGGAGGCGTCGGCCCACTCGGCCTCCTGCGACTTCGGGTTCAGGATCATCGACACCTCGGACCTGGCCGCCGGCACACCGTTGGCGCCGTTGTCGGTGTAGCCGATGACGACGACTCCGTAGATGTTCTCCGTCTCGCCGTGCTCGGTGGCATCGGCGGGCGTCGGGATCGCGAATCGGCACCCGGTCCCCTGGCTGAGCGGGTGGGCGTGGACGTCGTGCCCGAGGCCGAACGTCCAGGTCACCCGTGAGCACACCGTCGCGTTCCCGTCCTCGGCGTCCTCGGTCGTCACGTCGAACGGCACCGCCTGACCCCAGTCGAAGAAGCCTCCCTCGGCCGGCGTGGCCACCTCGATCGTCGGCGCTACGTTGCCCACGCTGATCGAGGTCGAGGTGATGCCGCGACGTCCCTCGGCATCAGTGACGCGGAGCCGAGCGGTGTAGCGGCCGAGCTCGTCGTACGTGTGGGACGTGGTCGCCCCGGTCGCGTCGAAGGTGCCGTCGCCGTCCAGGTCCCACTCGTAGGTGAGCGCACCGCCTTCGGGGTCGACCGAGCCCGAACCGTCGAACTCGACGGTCAGCGGGGCCGAGCTGCTGGAGATGGGATCGGCGACGATGTCCGCACGCGGTGCCTTGTTGCCGACGCTGTAGTCGATCCGATAGAGCCCGGCATCCGGGTTGGCGCGGAAGAAGCCGTCACCGTAGTCGAGGACGTAGAGCGACCCGTCCGGCCCGAACTCGATGTCGATCGGGCTGTCGGTGATCGGCTGCCGGTTCGTCTCGAGATCGGTGTTGGGCAGGAACTGCTCGATGTGCGAGACCGGGCCGCTGGGCCAGTCGACGGTGAACGCCGCCAGGTAGTCCTGGGAGAACTCGGCGAAGAACGCCTTGCCGTCCCAGTACTCGGGGAACTTCGTCGGCGAGGGGTTGTCCGCGTCGTAGTGGTATACCGGACCGCCCATGGGCCCCTGGCCGCCTGCCGGACCGAAGTCGGTCAGCTCCGGCCACGGCTGGTGCGTGTTGTTGTCGCCGTAGTAGAGGGTCGCAGCCGTGGCCGGCGGGACGGTCGAGAGCCCCGTGTTCCACCGCGAGTTGTTCTCCGCGCCGGCGGCGCAGTCGAAGAAGTCCCCCGGTGTCGCGGTCTCGAAGTCCCACTCGTTGTAGTTGAACTGGTCGCCGGTGCAGTACGGCCAGCCGCCGTTGATCGGCTCGTCGATCGCGGTCGTCTGCCACTCGACGTACCCCATCGGGCCACGCTCCGGGTTCGGCGCCCCGGCGTCCGGGCCGTAGTCGCCCCAGCTCACCGAGTCCGTGGCGGGGTCGACATCGATCCGGAACGGGTTGCGCAGACCCATCGCGAAGATCTCCGGTCTCGTGCCCTCCGTGCCGGGGGCGAAGAGGTTGCCCTCCGGAATGGTGTACGAGCCGTCCTCCTGGACCGCGACCCGCAGGATCTTGCCCCGCAGGTCGTTCGTGTTGCCCGCGCCGCGGCGGGAGTCGAAGCCGGGGTTGAACCCGGGGGCGTCGTTGTTGGGCGCGAACCCGTTCGCACCCGGGGTTCCGGCCGGGGTGTTGTCACCCGTGGCCAGGTAGAGGTTGCCCTGGTCGTCGAAGTCGACGTCGCCGGCGACGTGGCAGCACTGGCCACGCTGTACCTCCACCTTGAGGATCACCTGCTCGGTCGCGAGATCCAGCTTGTCGGCGGCCTCGTCCCACTTCACCCGGGTGAGCTGGTTGTAGCCCTTCCACTGGTCCCAGTAGGCCTCGGTCTGACCGGCGGGCAGCGTGTTGGGCGCCGAGCCGGACGGCGTGGTCGTCGGGTAGGGGCCGGTCATGGTGCGCGGCGCGTAGTAGAGGTAGACCCAGCCCGACTCCTCGAAGTCCGGCGCGAGGGTGACGGTCTGCAGGCCGTCCTCGGAGTTGTTGTACGTCGCGATCGTGTTGATTACGCGGGTCGTACCCGCGTCGGGGTCGACGAGCCGGATGTCGCCGTTGCGCGCGGTGGTGAGCACGCGCCGGTCCGGCAGGACGGCCATGTCGATCGGCTCACCGGTGTCCTTGGTGAGAGTGACCTTCTCGTAGTTGGACCAGTCCAGGGCGAGGCCGGCGCCGGGCTCGGTGCCGTGGTCGACGCCGTCGTGGGCGGCAGCGGACGTCGCGAGTGCGAGCCCGGAGGTGAGAGCGAGTGCGAGCCCGGAGGTCACCGCGAGGAGTGATCGCCGGGCACGGCGGCGGGGTACCCCACCGCCTGAGCTGTATGTGGGCATGACGATTCCTTGGAGAGCGAGGGCGAAAGAAGCCGGAGGAGGGCGTGCGAGCACGCCGGTGGCCGGAGCGCGACCCGGTGAGGGCGCGCTCCGGCGGTCAGCGAAGGGAGAGGTGGCGGCCGGTCAGCCGCGGAGCTCGTCCATGTTCTGGTAGCTCAGCTTGGCCAGGGCCAGGGACTGGCCCGGGTTCATCGCACCGCCGGGCGCGGTGTCCTGCTCCCACATCGGGTTGTGGTAGCCGCGCGCCGGCATGTCACCGAAGAAGGCCTGATAGTCGATGTCGCCCTCCCCGAACGGCGCCATCACGTAGCCGTTGGCCTGCGTCTCGTCCTTCTTGCCGTCCTTGGCGTGGAACAGCGGGAAGCGCATCGGCGCGGACTTGACGACCTCGAGCGGGTCGAAGCGGTCCTCGACGAGACTGCCGTCCGGGGCGGTGTAGGTGTGGTGCTTGTGCTGGGCGACGTGCGCCCAGTAGATGTCCATCTCTAGCGACACGTAGCCGGGGTCCGTGTTCGCCAGGAACCACTCCAGCCGGCGTACGCCGGATGACCGTGTCGGGCGGCCCAGCGCGTCGGTCGGCCCACTGTCCAGGAGGAAGCTGTACGCCACGTCGTGGTTGTGCGTGTAGAGCTTGAGCCCGTGCCCGGCAGCGCGCTCACCGAGGATGTTCCAGCGATCGGCTGCGGCCTGCCAGTCGGCGAGGTAGGCCGACCCGGTGGGATCGCTTCCGGTCCCGATGTGCCTCATCCCCAAGATGTTCGCGACCTCGCACGCCGCGTCGAACGCGGCCAGTGACGCATCGGTGATCGTGGAGGGAACCGACCCGTGGTTGCCCTCGGCCTCGAGACCGTTGTCATCGAGCCACATCCGCAGCAGGTGTGCGCCCTCGACGTTGTTGACGTTGCCGCCGGGCGCGTTGGCGTTCTGGTTGTAGCCTGCGAACTCGATCTGCCGGTAGCCGATCTTCGACAGCTCCTCGAAGACCGCCTTGAACCCCGAGGCGTACGGGCTGGTCGCCGGGTCGCGGCTGATCGCGTCGCGCACCGTGTAGAGGATGATTCCGCGCCGCGGCCGCGGGATCAGCAGCGCGTCGGCTGCGGCGGATCCGGCGAGAGGGACACCGCCGAGGGCGATTCCCGCCGCGGCCATGCCTGTTGTGGCCGCCAACAGCTGCCGACGGTTGAGCCCGAGCTTGCGTGCGATAGCCGGAACCTCGTGGTTCGCGGCAGGGGTGGGACGGTTGCGCATCAGTGCTCCTTCGGGAGGGTGAAGCCAAGTGAGCCGCAACTGTGACCTGTGTCACGTTGTGCGATCGTCAACTTACGGTTCCCACGAAGCACCCGTCAATAGTTCAAACTGGTCATGCAAAAGTATGAAAGTATCTTTCGAAAGTCCGATGAGGGCCCTTGATGGACTCCCCCATACGTCATCGCCCACTCGCGCTGTGAACCCATCCGGAAGCGTCATCCGCCGAAGCCGCCGTCGGCGGCGACGACCGAGCCGTTGAGCACCGCCCCGGCACGTGAACACGCGTGCACGACGGTGGCGGCGACCTCGTCGGGCGTGAGCGGGCGGCGTAGGAGCTGGTGGGCGGCGAGGTCGTCCGGGCCGACCGCGTAGAGGTCGGCGGTCGCAGCGAGCATCGCGGTGTCGGTGGAGCCCGGTGAGACGGCGCAGGCGGTCACGCCCGTGCCGGCCAGGTCGGCGGCCAGCCCCCTCACCAGACCGATCACGGCATGCTTCGCGGCGTTGTAGGCGGCGAGGTGGAACAGCCCGCGCGAGCCCGCGGCGGAGGCGAGCGCGACGAACCGGCAGCCGCTGGGTTCGGGGCCGGCAAGCATCGCCGGGACGGCCGCTGCGGCGGTGTTCCAGACCCCGGCGACGTCGATCTGCCACTGCAGGTCGAGCGAGGTGTCCTCCCACAGCGGGCGCCCGCCGGCGATCACGGCCGCACCTGCGACCGCGATGTCGAGCCGTCCCCACCTCGCCGTCGCTGCATCGACCGCCGCGGTCAGCGCCGCCGGGTCTCGTACGTCACCGACGACCGGCCCGACCCAGCCGGCCGGGAGCGAGGCAACGAGGGCGTCCAGGTCGGCCTGCGTGGCCTGGGGATAGGCGGCGGGAGAGTCCTCCCCCACGCACCAGTCGAGCGCGACGACGCGTACGCCCTCGGCCACCAGCCCACGCACCGTCGCTGCGCCGATCCCGCGCGCGGCGCCGGTCACCAGCGCGACCCGTGTCGTCTCGACAGTCATCGTGCCGCGGCTCTCGTCCGGAGCCAGCCACCGGCACCAGGACCGCGGAGCCGAGGACGGTGTGGAGGATGTCGATCTGATCGCCCACCGCGGTGGCGGTCAGGGGCAGCCCGATGGTGGCCGGGGTTCATGACGACTCTCCTTCATCTCCGGCGTCCAGCGACGCAGCTCGAGTGACGCACAACACATTAATGACACGCAGCGTCGAAAAGAGAGGTACGCCCGAGCCAGCACTCTTGTGCTTCGGAGCGCCTGAGGCTGCCGATAGCGACGGGCCGTGATGGCTCGCATTCATCGTGCTCAGCGTGGCGGATTCGCGCTGATCGTGGTGTGACCAGCCGCCTGGGGCCTGAGAGCACCCCGCTGTGGCAGGTGGCCTGTTCGCCACGGTCGCCACTGTCTTGGTCCTTACGGGCCCGAGTGCTCTCCAAGCTTCTCGCCACGGACCCCCTGGTTCCGCTGACCTGGAGTGAGTGAACAGCTCACTCGCTGACGCCAGCCTCAGCAGCACCGGTGCCAACCGGGCCTCGACAAAGCCGCGATTGTCGGCGTACCTCAGACACGAACCTGAACGTTCGAGCGCATTGGCGTCACCGGCTCGACCCCTACTTGAGCAGGGACTCGACGCCATGTGGAGGAGTTACCGATAGCAGGATCCGCTGGGTCCACCTCTTCTCGCCGCCCAGCGTATGTTGGCTCAACCAGACCAGCCGTCCAGCAGCGATGTCTCTTCGGCCGTTGAAAGAGTCAGTCCGTCCCACGCGGGCCCCACGCCTTAAGCCAGGGTGTTGGCGCTGCCTCGCCGAGCGACACGAACGGGAGTGATGCCCTGTTCCTGTGCTCCCCTGAGCCCGACGCCACCGCCTTCACCGACATGGAGCTCCTCAGGGCGGGCGTCGAGACGTTCGAGGGCTTCTCGGTAGAGCACCGAGGACGGCTCGCGGCACCCGACGTGCAGGAGAAGACGGCGTGGTCGACGTCATGCGCGAGTCGACTGGGTGGCCATGCCTCGGCGATCTCGGCGCTTGCGTCGCTGATGATGCCTGCGACGCCGGGCTTCGCTCACGCACTGCACAACAGTCAGCCGTCGCGCGAGTGGAGGAAGCCGCTCGCAGCGGGCAGCGACAGTAGATCACCTCAGCAGGGTGCGGACCGCCGAGCGGACGCGGCGGTGACGCCGAAGGCATCGATGAGGACGATCGCAGAGTTCGATGTCTCAGTCGTGGGACCAGGACACCGCGTTCATCGCCACATCAGCAACCCGGCGCAGTTCTGCCTCGCTCTTGCCCGTCGCCGCTTGAACGGCGATGCCGTACGCGACCGTCACGATGTAGGCCGCCAGCGTGCGCGGATCCTCGGTCTCCGGCAGATCACCCTCGGCCCGCGCACGCAGAAATCGGGACTCGAGGCGCGCAGCGCCATCCTGGCGCCAGTCGACGAGGACCTTCTGGGCAGTGAGCCCATTGTTGCCGGCGGACAGCGCAGCCTGGACACCAAGGCATCCGTGGGGTGCCTCGCTACTCGTGCTGGCAGCGGCTGCGCCGCGAAGAATGGACTCGGCGACTTCGCGTGCGGTCGGCTCGGACAGCGCACGGATTCCGTAGGAGGCTGGGCCTTCCGTGTACCGCTCGACCGCTCGGCGGAACAGCTCGTCCTTGCTCCCGAACGCCGCATACATGCTGCTGCGAGTGATGCCCATCGCCTCGGTCAGGTCCGTCAGGCTCGCCCCTTCGTACCCTTTGGCCCAGAACACTCTCATGGCTTGTTCGAGGGCGTAGTCGTAGTCGAACCCGCGGGGTCGCCCCAGCTTGGTCTGCGATGTGGGCATGGCAGTCATTATGTCCTCTTACGGACCAGGCAGTCCAGATAAGGCGAAGGATCAGGCGTTCAAATCGCCGTCGATGGTGAGCACAGCTCCGGTGATGAACGCCGCCGAGGCGCCCGCGACGAAAGCGACGAGGGACGCCCCGGTTCAGCGCGCGGTCATCGTGGAGTAACTGGCCGCTGACGATCGAGCTCGCGGGCCGAGGACGGCGCGAACACCCAGGCCTGACGCCCCGGGCCGTGACGCCTGCCCGCACGGTCGAGGGCTTGCGAATAAATCTCTGACCGCCTACGTTACTTTCGTACCGATCGGTCCTGAAGTGACGTACTGGACCTAGGGACGTGACCTCGCTGCCGGGCCTGCGTGAGCGAGCACACCGAAGCAGGCCGCAGCGGAAGTGCCGCCGGCTTGGTATGAGAAGGAGAAGGATCAACATGAAAGCCGCCGTCATCGCCTCGTTCGGCGAACCCTCCGTGTTGCGAGTTGCGGAGGCTCCGCGACCGGTGCCGGGTCCGGGTCAGGTGCTGGTGCGGGTTCACGCCGCCGGGGTGAACCCGGCGGAGATCTTGGCGCGCGCCGGAGCGTTCCGCCTGCGTGCTCCCGCCATTATCGGATTCGAGTTCGCCGGCGTCGTCGAGGCGGTCGGCCTGGGCGTCGACGAGGGCGTGGTCGGCGACCGCGTCGCCGGGTGGCCGGACTCCGCCACCCAGGGCTCCTACGCCGAGTACACGGTCAGCAGCAACTTCGCGACGATCCCCGACGGCGTTTCCTTCGAGGAGGCCGCGGCTACTGTCATCGGCGCCGACAACGCGGCGAGGGCTCTCGGGCTTCTGAACCTTCGCCCGGGTGAAACGCTCGTGGTCACCGGTGCGAGCGGTGCTCTGGGCAGCGCCGCCGTGCAGTTCGCGCGACAGCGGGGTGTGACGGTGATCGGCGTCGCCGGGACTGCCAACGCGGACTTCGTCCGGAGTCTCGGGGCGACCCCTGTCGTCCACGGCCCGGGCCTGGTCGATCGCATCCGTGCCGCTGCTCCGGGCGGGGTCGACGCCGCGCTCGACACCGCCGGCAAGGGGCTCCTTCCCGCCCTCGTCGATCTTCTTGGCGGCCCCGACCGGATCGTGACGCTCGCCGACCGCGATGCCGCACAACACGGCGTCGCATTCAGCCCCGGGGGCAGCGGGAACCGCGACCGTGGCCCTGTCCAGGAAGCGCTGAATCTGATCGCCGCCGGCGCATGGACCGCACGCATCGGCCGGAGCTTCCCGCTCGACGAGGCCGCGGACGCTCATCGCCTCGTCGCCACGGGCCACACCCACGGCAAAGTCATCCTCCTTCCCTGACTCGGCCGATCGGCCGTTCAACCACGACAACAATCAATTGGAGAATCCGAAATGCCTGCAGTCCTCGTCCATGGTGTACCCGATACCCACCGGCTCTGGGACACCGTCCGTTCCTATCTTCAGCGCGATGATATTGTGACGATCGATCTCCCCGGGTTTGGCGTACCCCTGCCAGCGGGATTCACGTCGACGAAGGAAGAGTATCTCGACTGGCTTATCACGAAGATCGAAGAAATCGGCGAACCCGTCGACCTGGTCGGTCATGACTGGGGGTCTCTGCTCACGGGCCGTCTCGCGTCTATCCGACCAGATCTGGTGCGGACATGGACAGGCATCAGCGGACCAATCGATCCGGAGTATCCGTGGCACTATCTCGCCAAGATCTGGCAAACGCCAGGCGAGGGCGAGCAATGGATGGCGGACCTCGACCTCGAGGCGTTCGCAGCAAGCCTCAACGAGGCGCAGATGCCGCGCGACGCGGCCGACGAATCGGTCCGGCATCTCGATGCCACTATGAGAGCAAGCATTCTCGCCCTCTACCGTTCGGCGATCGAGGTCGGGGCGGAGTGGAAGCCAGGTTTGAGCAACGTGACCGCACCAGCGCTAGTGATCTGGGGCCTGGACGATCCGTTCCTTCCTCACCGCTTCGCCGACGAGCTCGGTAATGCCACACGCGCACGTGCCGTCTTCAAACTGCGCAGCTCGCACTGGCCGATGATAGAGCGTCCGGCCGATGTCGCGCGCGAACTCGAGGCCCACTGGGCTCGCGTGTAAAGCCTGCGCTTGGGCCACTCGGGCTCCCCGCGGCCGCTACGCGAACGGCAATGACTGCTCGCGCGCCATGGTGAGCCCGAGTGCCCACGCATTCATCCGGAAACGATCATCGTGACGCAGCCCGGAGAGCATTGCCGGGGCCGTACAAAGCAGGAGCATCCTCATGACGAAGTCAGCAATTACCCCGATCGGCGTCGGCCTTATCGGTGCCAGTGCCGATCGGGGTTGGGGCGGAATTGCTCACGTCCCGGCGCTCCAGGCGCTCGACGCGTTCCAGATCCGCGCCGTCAGTACGACTCGTATGGAGAGCGCGAACGCGACCGCTCGTCGGCTGGGCGCCGATCTCGCCTTCGACACACATGAGGCTCTGGTCGTGCGACCGGAAGTCGACCTGGTGGTGGTTGCGGTCAAGGTGCCGGAGCACAAGCAGATTGTTTCCGACGCGCTGGCCGCGGGCAAGATGGTCTATTGCGAATGGCCGCTCGCAAGAAACCTATCGGAGGCCGAAGCGCTCGAGGGGTTTGCCCGCGAGCGGCGGCTGCGGACGGTTGTCGGGTTGCAGGGCGGCCTGCATCCGCCGATCCTCTTCCTTCGCGACCTCATCGCGCAGGGCGTGATCGGCAAGCCGCTCAGCACGAGCATCCGAGCGCATCTTACGGACGACATGTGGGTCGGCCGATATGACCCGCCGGTCGAGTACATGGCTCACGCAAAGCATGGCGCCACGCTTTTGAGCATCATGCTCGGCCACGGGCTCGAACCGCTTGCGCGCGTGCTCGGCACGTTCGAGAGTCTGTCCGCCGTCGTCGCCAATCAGCGCGGTGACGGCGTCCGCCTCTCCGATGGCGCGTCACTGCCGAAGGACGCGCCGGATGAGATCGTCGTCGCCGGCGTTCTCGAAGGCGGGATCGTCACTTCGCTGCACTACAGTGCCGGGCGGTCTGCCGGCTCGGCGATGGCATGGGAGATCCAGGGCACCGAAGGCAGTGTGCGTGTGGAGTCGGCGTCGGGCTACATCCATTTCACCGATCTCACCATCACGCTGCGCCGCGGCAGCGAGCCTGTCCAAGTGCTACAGGTCCCTCCCGCTTATGCGGCTCCCGACCTGCAACTCGACGCACCCGCAGCGGGGGTAGCCCGCCTCTACGCCCAGTTCGCCACCGACCTCCGCGACGGAACCGCCGATGCGCCGGACTTCGCGGTCGCACTCGATCGCCACCGGGTACTCGAGGCGATCACACGGGCCGCTGAAACAGGTCATCGGCAGCATCTGTCCCGCCCCGACCGAATGGACTCCAATCTTTGAACCCGGGAGAGACACTGCCGCAGGACCCGAGGAGATGGCGATCCGCGAGCCAACCCCTGACCTGATGACACAGAACCGACCGCACCGTGTCGAAGTACTCTGGCGACCAGCGGGACCTCGCCCTCCATCCCTCTTCTTCAATGCGGCGCCGACTGCGTCGCTCGCCCACCGCTTCTCCCGCGCCGTGCGGCGCTCATCCGCATCGCCGATCGTGCCCATGTGTCCCCCACGGCGCGGGCTGCTCAGGCCGCGTTCGACACCGGCTGGCCGCGAAGGCACAGCTGGCCCTCATAGCGGCATGCACGCGTGGCGTGGCCATTCGGTTGCAGGCTGGCGGCGCTGCTCGGAAGTCAGCTTTCAAAGGCACCCGGAGCAGATGTCCTCGGCTGGGATCGCTGCGCCTGGCTGGCCCGGAGGACATGATCATCGACATCGCGTTGGACCTACGCTTCGAGTCCGCTAACGCCAGCCAGTAGCCTTGCCCCATGGCCCGAGAACGCCATCGACGCCCACTCGGCGAATCCTCCCGTCCCTCCTCGATTGCCTCTGGCGCCGGTGTCGACGACTCCGCCCCGGCGGTGGAACCACACTGGCTCGACCGCCGCGAACGCGCGGCCTGGCTGGCCACCTCCTCCATCATGATCAGCCTCCCTGCGGCACTCGATGCGCGCATGCAACGGGAGTCACAGCTGACCTTCTTCGAGTACATGGTGCTCTCCGTCCTCTCGGAGGAGACCGGCCACGAGATGCAGATGAGCGCCTTGGCAGCGCGAACCGCGGCATCATTGTCTCGCCTCTCACACGTCGCCGGTCGCCTCGAGAACCGCGGATTACTGGTGAGGAATCGTCTTCCAGGAGCAGGTCGACGTACCAGCGCAGTCCTCACCCATGCCGGCCTCGAGGCGGTCGTGTCCGCGGCACCAGGACACGTCGCCGCCGTTCGCGAGTACCTCATCGACCACCTGGACCCGTCGCAGCTGGCCGCTCTCGAGTCCATCGGCAGCGCCGTCCGGGCCGCCGTGACCGGCGAAAGCACCGTCGCCTCGTCGCCGGCCTGATCCTGTGCGCGTCGCGGAACTGGTGCGCTCGCACCTTTCCGCCGCCCGAGCGACCGCCTGACGCGGACCATCGACGACCCCAGCCCGACGGCGTTATTGATGCTTCAAGGTGACCCGGTTATGGTAGTTCTTGAAGCTACAAGTTCACCGAGATAGGGGCTCTTATGATCACGACGTCGCTCAACGGTCTGAACGTCTCCCGCATCGGCCTCGGCACCATGGGGATGTCGGCCTTCTATACGGGCGCCGGCCGTTCGGACGCGGAGGCGATCCGAACGATCCACCATGCACTCGATGCTGGCGTGACCCATCTCGACACTGCCGAGGCGTACGGGCCGTTCACGAACGAAGCACTGATCGGCCGAGCGATGCGCGGTCGCCGCCGGGATCAGGTCGTCCTCGCGACGAAGTTCGGGGCACTCTCCCACACGAGTCGACCTGGACTCGACAGCAGCCCGGCGAGCATCCGGCAGGCCGTCGAGGGGTCCCTGCGACGATTGGGCACCGATTACATTGACCTCTACTACCAGCACCGAGTCGACCCTGAGGTCCCGATCGAGGAGACCGTCGGCGCGCTCTCCGACCTTGTGGCCGACGGGAAGGTACGCCACATCGGCTTGTCCGAGGCCGGAGCCGAGACCATCCGTCGAGCGCACTCCGTCCATCGCCTCGCCGCCGTCCAGACCGAGTACTCGTTGTGGACCCGTGACCCGGAGGCGGCCATTCTCCCCGTCACGCGGGAGCTCGGGATCGGCTTCGTCCCCTATGCGCCCCTCGGCCACGGCTTCCTGACGGGGACCATCCGCACTCTCGACGGCTTCGCCGACGACGACTGGCGCCGCACCAACCCCCGCTTCGCAGACGGCAACCTCGAGCACAACCTGCGCATCGTGGACCAGGTGCACGCTGTCGCGGCCGCCGTCGACGCGACGCCCGCCCAGGTGGCCTTGGCCTGGCTGTTGGCGCAGGGCGACGACGTCGCACCCATCCCGGGCACGACCAAGGCCACAAGGGTCGACGAGAACGTGGCCGCCCTGGACCTGCGCCTGACCGCGGAGCATCTTGATCTGCTCGCCGCGGTCGGCACCCCGGTCGGCGAACGGCACCGCCCGGCGGACATGAACGCTATCGACCGTTAGCAGCCACTACCCCATATAGAGCGGACCATCGCCGCCATGGCATCGCGAGCGTGCAGTCGCGGCCAGGCACCGAGGCGAGCCGGAACCGCCCACTAGACGCGTCCGGCCAACTTTGCGCACTGACCACCCCATACGCAGGGCGGAGAGACCGTACCTGATGACTGATAACAAGAACGAGAGATGCACTATGTCGAAGGAACCCATCAGAGTCGGCATCATCGGGGCCGACACCAAGGCGAGCTGGGCCGGGGCTTCGCACGTCCCCGCACTGGCGGCTCAGCCAGAGTTCCGGCTCGCCGCCGTCGCGACGCGCCGAGAGGAGAGCGCCCGTAGCGCGGCCGAGGCGTTTGGCGCCGATCGGTGGTTCGCGGACCCGATGGATCTGATCCGAGATCCCGACATCGATCTTGTCACTGTCGCCGTCAAAGTCCCGGCCCACCGCGAGCTGGTGCTCGCCGCGTTGGCCGCCGGCAAGGCGGTCTACTGTGAAGCCCCTCTTGGCACGACGCCCGAGCAGAGTGAGGAAATGGCAGCGGCAGCCAGCCGGCTGCACACCGCCATCGGCCTGCAGGGCCGGGCGAACCCCGCCGTTCGACGCGCGGCCGAGATGATCAGCACCGGTCAGCTCGGACGCGTCCTCTCCGCGCGGGTCACCGCGACCACGTTCGGGAACGGTCCCGAGTCGGTGACCGCGTACGAGTACTTCGACAAGGCAGAGGCCGGGGCTGGATTCCTGCAGATCGCGGTCGGTCACGTCCTCGACGTCATCGAGGCGGTTCTGGGGGAGATTGCCGAGATCGACGCTCGCACGGAGCTGCTGTGGCCCGAGGTTCGGCTGGTGGATACCGACACGACGACGGCCCGCGAGATCCCCGATCACCTCGATGCCGTCGCCAAGACCGCGTCAGGGGCCTCGGTGGGCATCCAAGTCCTCGCTGGCGTACCGGCCGACCAGGCCGAGTTCAGGCTAGAGGTTCGTGGCACGGAGGGCCGGCTGACCCTGATCGGCCATCACCCGGCGGGCGTGCAGGTCGGCGACCTGACCCTGGCCTCCGACATCGAGTTCTCGGCACCCGACGCACCGGTCGCGACCGGCACCGGTCCAACGGCGGCCGAGATCTGGAAGGGCGCCTCCATCAACGTCGGCGAGGTCTACGCCGCACTGGCCCGCGATATCCGGAATGGGACCTACCTCACGCCCGGGTTCGAGCATGCTGCGCACAACAGCCGCCTGGTCGCCCGGACCCTGGTCGCCGCAGAGACCGGCGTCCGCCAACTGCGGCAGAGTTGGTAGCGCCGACAGGGACAGGACGTTGCGCCACCCCGATGACTGCGACTTCACCGCAGCTCTCTGAGCTGGACCGGCGTCCGCGGTCAACATTGCGGACGCCGGTCCAGCTCTGGCCAGGTAGGCAGCCACCGCCTTCGCCCTGATCGAAACCAAGAGCTCAACCGGTTGGCTGTGTCAGCAGGCGTCACCTGTCACCGTGAGCGCCGATCGCCACGCATGGGCAGCCGGGCATCACGCATCGCCCCCGTGGTGTCGATCGGCGTCCTCTTCCTCGAGCCTGGCCAGCCAGGCGTAGATCTCGGAGTGCCGGAATCGCAGACAGCGACCGACCGGAATCCGATCGATCCGCGAGCCTGTGTGCGCAGGTCGTAGAGCGTTTGGACACTCACCCCGAGCTCCGCGGCCAGATCCTTGATCGAATAGGACGCCTCGAAGGCGCCATGGAGGACGTTGTCGACCTCACCGCCGCGGACATCGTCGCGCCCGGCATCGGTCGTGGTGAAAGCTCTGGAGGTCGTCATGCACCAGAGGTACGCGCCCGTCTCCGAGTCGATTCGCAGCCCTCCGAGACGGCGCTCAGAGATTCCGAAACCGGAACGATAACGCGATAAATGCGAGTCAGGGCCGTGTTCGAATCCGTCAGTTAGGAATCAGAACACGGCCCTGATCAGGCGTTTCGGTGGAGGTGAGGGGACTCGAACCCCTGACCCTCTGCACTGTTGCGCGGATTCTCGATCGTTGGGAAAATCTCGCTCGTCCTCGGACGATCAGCTTCTGACCTGGGCCGATGCCCTGAACCGCGGGCACCTGCGAGACTGACTCTACCCCGACAACACGGGTGATCTCGACCGAGCTCGCGCCAATTCTGACTCGCAAAGTGGGCCATATCCGGGCTCCTACCAGTCGCTCCTCGGCGAGGACCATCTCTTGGAGAGGCTCCGCGATCGCCGTTCCTCGCGACATCACCCGCTCTGCTACTAGGTCCGAAACCCAGACGGCTGCAACCATACGTGCTCTGGCGGTCGGGCCTACCGCTGTGCCCGGCGCACGAGGCGCGGGGCAAGGCAACGTACGGAGCGGCTACTCAGAACCCCGAGCCAGAGTCCGGCACCGTAGGCGAGGTCGTCGAGGCGACGGCCGAGGAGGGTCGTGGGCCGGACGTCGGTCTCGTGAAAGGCGACGGCGGTGTCGACGACGAGCGCGGCGAGGACCATACGGCGCACGGTGCGGCTGAACAGGCAGGCGACCAGGGTGAGCGGCCACCAGTGGCGCAGCAGGAGGGCCGACTCCTGACGCAGCGACCAGCCGAGTCCTCGGGTGGCGAGGCGGGAGGCGAGGCCACGGCGGCCGGGCACGTCAGGGAGAGCTTCCGAGACAACGCGGCTGCCCCAGACCAGCGAGGCAAGCGCCGCGGGTGCCGACCACCAGCGGCAGGCGAGGATCGCGGCTCCGGCGGCGGCCATGGCCGAGGAGAGTACGGCCGGAGCGATCGCGTCCCCGTGGCGGCGGCCGAGCTCGGCGCCGCCGGAACCGTAGACGAGCTTGCGGCCGAGCCAGCCGCGGACCGTGCCGCGGACCTCGTGCAGTGCTTCGAGATCGGGCTGGTAGCGGACGACGTGGCCGGCCTCGACCAGTCGCCAGACCAGGTCGACGTCCTCGCCGACGCGGAGGTCGGCGGCGAAGCCACCGACCTCCCTCATCGTCGTCGTGCGGGCGACCAGGCAGGCCGACGGCAGCCACCCGACGGCCGCACCCGGGCGGACCGAGCAGGCCCTCGCGCCGAGGGAGAGGGAGGAGGCGGCGGCATCGTGGCGTTCGAACCACGACGGCCGAACCTTGTCGGTGTGCCCCCGCACCAGCGGCCCCGCCAGCGCGACACGAGGGTCCGCGAGCTGGCCGGCCAGCTGCGCGAGCATCGCCGGGTCGGCGCTCACGTCGGAGTCGACGAAGGCGACATAGGCCGTGGCGACCTCGGCGAGGCCGCCGTTGCGGGCGCCGGCGGGTCCGCGGTTCTCGGCCAGCGCGATAAGGGTGGCGCCGTGGCGACGTACGACCTCCGCGACAGCGGCCGGGTCACCGGAGGCGTCGTCGACGACGATCACGCCGAGCCCGCTCAGGGCGGTCAGGCAGCGGTCGAGGTGCTCGGGGCGGTCGTGGGCCGGGACGACGACGGTGAGCTCGGCCGGGTCGACCGGCGTCAGGTCGTCGGGGTCGGCGAGGTTGCCGTCGAGCAGGCGTCGGGCGACGAGGTCGGTGGCGGCGTCGCGGACCTGCACCCGCCTGTCGACCACGCGGCCGGCCGCGGCGGGCGCCAGGCGCATGGATCGCAACGGGGATCCGCCGACCAGCGACAACCCACCCTCGGGTGTCGGGAGGAGTCGTACGTCATCGCGGACCCGCACCGTGAAACCGTCCGGCAGCAGCGTCATCCGCCGAAGCCTCCGTCTGCTGCGACGTCCGATCCGTTGAGCGCGGCACCGGCACGGGAGCAGGCGTGGACGACGGTGGCGGCGACCTCGTCCGGGGTGAGCGGGCGGCGCAGGAGCTGGTGTCCGGCGAGGTCCTCCGGAGCGACCGAGTAGAGGCCGGCGGTCGCGGCCAGCATCGCGGTGTCGGTCGAGCCCGGCGGTACGGCGCAGGCGGTGACCCCGGTCCCGGCGAGGTCGGCGGCCAGGCCCTTCACCAAGCCCACCACGGCGTGCTTGGCGGCGTTGTAGGCGGCCAGATGGAACAGCCCGTGCGAGCCCGCGGCGGAGGCGATCGCAACGAACCGGCACCCACCGGGGTCGGGGCCGGCGAGCATCGCCGGGACGGCCGCGGCCGCGGTGTTCCAGATCCCGACCACGTCGATCTGCCACTGCAGATCGAGGGAGGTGTCCTCCCACAGCGGGCGTCCGCCGGCGATCACCGCGGCGGCCGCCACCGCGATGTCGAGCCGTCCCCACCGCTGGGTCGCGACGCCGACCGCGGCGGCCAGCACCTCCGGGTCCCGTACGTCCCCGACGACCGGTTCGACCCAGCCGGCCGGGAGCGAGTCGACGAGGGTGTCGAGGTCCGCCTTCGTGGCCTGCGGGTAGCCCGCCGGGGAGTCCTCACCGGCGCACCAGTCGAGCGCGACGACGCGTACGCCCTCGGCCACCAGGCCGCGGACGGTGGCGGCGCCGATCCCGCGAGCCGCGCCCGTCACCAGCGCCACTCGGGTCGTCGCCTCGGCTGCGGTCTCGCCGGGTCTCATCGGGCGGCCGCGCCGATCTGAAGACGGTCGTATGCGGCGAAGACCATCTCGGCGAGGATCCGCTTCCCGAGCTCCGCACTCGCACCCGTCGGGTCGCCGAGGACGCCGTTGGCCGAGACCGCCTCCACTCCCCCGGCCCGCATCTGGGACAGCAGCTCACGCAGCGGACGGGTGTTGCCGGGGGCGGCGTTCCGCAACCGAACCCGCTCGGGAGCCAGGTGCAGCATCAGCGAGGTCTCGGCGAGGCCGGCGTGCGGGTCGGCGTACGGCACCTGACACGGCACCCAGTTGACGTCGCGCCCCTCGGCGCGAAGGGTCCTGACCCCGGCCCCGAGCCCGTCGAGGTTGCCACCGTGGGCGTTGACGAAGACCACCCGGGAGGCCCAGGTGGTCAGGGACCGGCCGAGCTCGACGACCAGGGACTTCAGCGCGTCGGTGCCGATCGAGATGGTGCCGGGGAACGACTGGTGCTCCCCGCTGGCACCGATCGGCACCGCCGGCGCGACGGAGGCACCGATGAGCGGGGCGAGCTCGTCGGCCACCGCGGTCGCGATCACCGTGTCGACGTCGAGCGGCAGGTGCGGGCCGTGCTGCTCGGTGGAGCCCAGCGGCACCAGGACGGTGCCGCCCGGCACGATCTCCGGCCAGGGGCGGTCGACCAGGCTCACGGCCGGTCCGATGGTTGGCCCGATGGTTGACCCAGGGCGAGCTCGAAGCCGTCAGGGATCACCAGATCCTCTGGTGTGAGGTCGTGGATGGAGGCCTTGCCCATGCCGAGGACCGCGGAGTCGAGGCCGTTGCGGAGGATGTCGAGGACGTTCTCGACGCCGGCCTGGCCGTTGGCGCCCAGGCCCCACAGGTAGGCGCGCCCGACCATCACCGCGCGTGCGCCCAGGGCGAGCGCCTTGGCGACGTCGGAGCCGCGGCGTACGCCACCGTCGAGGAGCACCTCGATCTGGTCGCCCACCGCGGCGGCGATCGGGGGCAGCACCCGGATCGTGGCCGGGGTGCCGTCGAGGTTGTTGCCGCCGTGGTTGGAGACCGAGATCGCGTCCACGCCCGCGTCGACCGCACGCAGCGCGTCATCGACCCGGCACACGCCCTTGAGCATGAGCGGCTTCGCGCCCGTGATCTCCTTCCAGGTCGTCACCATCCAGGCGACGTCGTCCCAGGACGGTGGCGGCGTGGTCATCCACTCGTAGTAGGCACCGAAGAACGTGGGCGGCTCCCCCAGGCTGCCGTCGTCGGCGATCGGCGCCAGGTTGGGCGCGGTCAGGTCCGGGATCCCGCCGCTGCGGGCGTACGCCGCCAGCCATCTCCCCCGGCTCATCACCTGGGGCGCGAACCGGAGCATCGCCGAGAGGTCGACCTTCTCCGGGATCTCCGGGCTGCCCCAGTCACGGCCCATCGAGAAGGACCAGTCGAGGGTGGCGATCAGCGCCTTCGCGCCGGCGGCGTGGGCTCGGCGCATTCGGCGGATCATCACCTCGCGGTCGCCGGTCCAGTACATCTGGAAGAAGGTCGCCGCGTTGGCCGCCACGACCTCCTCGACCGACTTCGAGGCGAAGTTGGACAGCCCCATCACGGTCCCCCGGGCCGCCGCCGCGCGGGCGACCGCGACCTCGCCGTCGGGATGGACCGCCTGTACGCCGGTGGGCGAGATGATCACCGGGAACCCGATCTCCTGGCCCAGGACCGTGGTCGACAGCTCGCGCTTGTCGTGATGGCCGGCCACGTGCGGTGCCAGGCCGAGGTCGGCGAACGCCTGCTGGTTGTCCGCGATCGTCTGGCCGCGCTCCGAGCCGGCCAGCAAGGCGGCGTAGACCGGCTTCGGCAGCCGCTTGCGGGCACGCTCCTGCGCCACCGCGACGGACTCGAACCACGGGTTCTGCTTCCAGGGGTTCTTCCAGGGCATCTCTGCTTCTCGCTTCTGCTCGTTGGGGTCAGTTGGGTGCGAAGCCGGCCAGCGGCGACTCCGCGCACGCACTCACCGGCGGGGCCAGATCGGAGTCCGAACGCCGTCGGGAGAGCGTCAGCAGGACCGGTGCGTTGCGGCTGGGAGCGCTGTGGGAATGGTCCTGACTGACCGCCGGGATCGTCCGCGCTCCGGCCAGGGCGGACTCGCCGTACCCCTGGACGCACTCGGGGTCCGGCCCGTCCAGCGGCAGCCCGGTGAAGAACTTCGCGGCCATGCAGCCACCGCGACACGAGTCGTAGTGGGAGCAACCCGAGCAGGCACCGCCGGTCTGCGGCTCACGAAGCTCCTGGAAGAGCGCCGAGGTCTTCCACACGTTGTCGAACCCGCCGTCGGTCAGCAGGTTGCCCGCGAGGAACTGGTCGTGGATCGCGAACGGACAGGCATAGACGTCGCCCACCGGGTCGATCAGGCACACCACCCGGCCAGCGCCGCACAGGTTGAGGCCCGGCAGAGCGCCGCTGCCGTCCGCGGGGCCGAAGGCGGCCAGGTGGAAGAAGGAGTCTCCGGTCAGCACGTTGTCGCCGTTGGCGACCAGCCACTCGTAGAGCTCGCGCTGCTGCTCGGGCAGCGGATGGAGCTCGTCCCACACATCAGCACCGCGGCCCGAGGGACGCAGCCGGGTCAGCCGCAGCGTCGCCCCGAACCGGTCCGCGATCGCCTTGAACTCATCCAGCTGGCCGATGTTCTCCCGGGTGCAGACCACGCTGAGCTTGGCGTCACGGAAGCCCGCCTCGTGCAGGTTGCGCAGCGCCGTGATCGCGGTGTCGTACGACCCCGTCCCCCGCACCCGGTCGTTGACCTCGGCGGTGGCGCCGTCGAGAGAGATCTGGACGTCCACGTAGTCGCTGCCCGCCAGCCACCGCGCCCGCTCCGGGGTGAGCCGGACGCCGTTGGTCGAGAACTTCACCCCGACGTCGTGGGCGACGGCATATTCGACCAGGTGCCAGAAGTCGGGACGTACGGTCGGCTCCCCGCCGCCGATGTTCACGTAGAAGACCTGCATCCGCTGCAGCTCGTCGATCACCGCCTCGCACTGCTCGGTGCTCAGCTCCCGCGGGTCACGCCGGCCGCTGCTCGACAGGCAGTGCGCACACTCCAGGTTGCAGGCGTAGGTCAGCTCCCAGGTCAGGCAGATCGGCGCATCCAGGCCGAGCTCGAAGTGCTCCACCAGCTTCATCGTCACGCTCCTTCTCAGGCGGATTCGGGTCGGGCGGGTCGGATCATGTCGGCCCGGGCCAGGCCGGAGAGCGCAGCGACGTACGCAGCGTGCTGGCCCTCCGGCACACCCGACGCCACGAGCGCACCGCGCACGTCCGGATGCGACCCCAGGGAGCGCACGACCGCCACCAGCTCCGGGCGCTTGAGGAAGGTCAGCTTCCGGTTCCCGAAGTGATAGGCCAGCGCCCCGAAAGGCTCGGGACGCAGCTCGACCGACGGCGACAGCGCCCACGCGCTGTCCAGGCTCACGGCGTTCATCAGCTCGGGATCAGTAGACGCCGCACATGCCGTCGATCGAGACCTCCTCGATCAACGACTCCTCGGTCAGGACCTCGTCCACGACCTGGGTGTTCTCTTCAGGGTTCATGACAGCTCTCCTTCATCTCGGGTGACGCAGGACACATTAATGACACTCAGGGTCAAAAAGATAGGGGCTCGCCCGAACCGGCAACACTTTTGCGCTTCGGCACGACCGAGGCTGCTGATAGATTCCGACGAATGCCGACCAGCCCCGCCCCCGCGACGCGGCGCAGCTCGCTCCGCGGACGACCCGCCGCGACCACGCACGCGGAGATCGAGCAGGCCGCCTTCCGGCTCTTCATGACCAGAGGCTTCGAGGCCACCACCCTCGACGACATCGGCGAGGCCATCGGCGTCGGCAGACGCACCATCACCCGCTACTACCCCTCCAAGAACGACATCCCCTGGGGCCAGTTCGACCGCACCCTCGACGGCTTCCGCGAGATCCTGCGCTCCATGCCGACCGAGCTCCCGCTGCACGAGGCGGTCCACCGCGGCGTACTCGCCTTCAACGACTTCCCCGCCGATGCCAGCCCCAGCCACCGCGACCGGATGCGCCTGATCCTGACCACCCCGGCCCTCCAGGCCCACTCGGTGCTCCGCTATGCGAGCTGGCGGGAGGTCATCGCCGAGTACGCCGCCGAGCGCACCGGAACGCGCCCCGACGACCTCCTCCCCCAGACCATCGGCCAGGTCTCGCTCGCCCTCGCGCTGACCGCCTATCAGGCATGGCTCGCCGACGAGGACGCCTCGCTCCGTCACCTGCTCGACGCCGCGATGGCCCACCTGCGCGCCTACCTCTCGAGCTGACGCTCGACCGACGGTCGCGCCGGGTCCGCAGCGAGTCGGGAGCTCATCGGACCAGGTCGTCGATGCAGCGGTTCCAGGCGACGAGATCGAGCCGACTCACACCGTTCGCCGTGCATCGGGTGACCGCCTGGGTCAGGGTCAAGACACGATCGACGGGTTCACGGACAGGAGTCGGAAGCGGCTCGGCGACCTTCTCGAGAGTCCCGTCGGCCTCGTTCTGTTCCTGCTCGGGCGGCGAAGCGGGAGCCTTCTCCGGGGCAGGCGATCTGGGGTTGGACCCCGTGGCGTCCTTCCCGCTGTTCCGACCACCAGCCTCGGGTTCCGGAGCGGAGCCCGGACGACCTGTGGCACCGTCGTCACCCCGTGCGATCCGCCTTGGTCTCGGCGCCTCCCTTTCGCCGTCGACCCCAGCTGAAGCCCGCCGGCTGGAGCCGGGGCCATAGGACACCGGCAGGGCCTGACCGGGCACGGCGGCATAGTCGCCCTTCAGGTACGCAACGCGGGTCTGCAGCACCTGGTCGGCGTAGGACCCCGAGTGGTTGTAGCGGAGGACCGCGGCGCGGCGCCCAGCATCATCGCCGAGGCTCTGGGGACCCGAGCAAAGGTGCACCGCTGCCGCCAGCGCGGCGTCGTTGATGTCCTGAGGATCCCTCTGCCCGTCGCCGTCAGCATCCACACCGACGGCCGACCAGGTGGCGGGGATGAACTGCATCGGACCGACAGCACGATCCCAGACCGTGTCCCGGTCGTACTGCCCGGAGTCCGTGTCCGCGATCGCCTGGGTCTTGTTCGTACCGTCGAGAGGGATGCCATAGATGCCCGGGCGAGAGACGCCGTCGGCCCCCAGACTGCTGCCGCCGAAGCGGCCGTGGTCCGACTCGACGCGGCCCACGGCCGCGAGCAGCTGCCAGTCGAGGTTGCACGTGCTGTCCGCAGCATTGATGACCGTCTCGGCGCGCTGGTAGGCGGCGAGCGCAGCGTTCGGGACCCCCTCCGTCGAAGCTTCTGACGGAACCTGGTTGACGTGCCTCTGCGGGACGCCGGCCGCCACGACAGCCGGCTGCGAATAGCTCGCCGGGTCTCGGACCGCCGCTGTCGGCACCGAGACGCCGCCAGGAGGCGCGGAGCCCGGCCTGTCCCCGCCGGCGAACGCAGACGGGATCACCAGGTGGACTGCGCAGACGACCGACACAGCGAACAGATGGACGAGCGGGACGCCATGGCTGGACACCTTCGTTCCCGATGTCGGTATTTCAGCACGCTGCATCCGTGTCATCAGGTCTCCTCCTAGGCTGAACGTTGGACTAAATCTACCATCATTAGGTTTAAAGAGAGTGGCGTGCGCCACATTTTGCCGATCGGTCCGGCGACCGACGTGAGCTGAAACGGACCTGCGCCCAGCTACAGCGCCGCGGCGACCGATGTGCCCTGGGCGATCGCGCGCTTCGCATCGAGCTCGGCCGCCAGGTCCGCGCCACCGATCAGGTGCGGCGTACGACCGACGGCGATCAGGGCGTCGTAGAGGTCACGCACCGACTCCTGGCCGGCGCAGACCACGACGGTGTCGGCTTCGATGGTGCGGGAGACGCCGTCGACGACGACATGGAGTCCGCGGTCGTCGATGCGCTCGTAGGACGCGCCCGGGACCAGCTTGACGCCAGCTTGGCCGAGCACCGCTCGATGGGCCCAGCCCGAGGTCTTCCCGAGGTCCCTGCCGATAGCGGTCGCCTTACGCTGCAGAAGGGTGACCTTGCGGGACGGCTCGTGCGGTCGCGGCTCGGTGAGCCCTCCTGGCTGCGTCAGGGTGGGGTCAACGCCCCACCGCGCCAGCCAGCCGTCGAGGTCCTCCTTGGGATCGTGGGTGAGCCAGTGGGAGACGTCGACGCCGATGCCGCCGGCTCCCACCACCGCCACCCGCTCGCCGGGCGTCACCCGGCCGGCGAGCACGTCGGCGTAGCTCGCGACCTTGGTGTGGTCGATACCCGGGATCCGCGGGATCCGCGGCCGGACGCCGGTGGCGACCACGACCTCGTCGAATCCGTCGAGGTCGGCCGGCGATGCGGCAGACCCGAGGCGTAGGTCGACGTCGAGCACCTCCAGACGACGCCGGAAGTAGCGCAGCGTATCGGCGAAGTCCTCCTTGCCAGGCACCTCCATCGCGAGCCGGAACTGTCCGCCGACCTCCTGCTCGCGCTCGAAGAGGGTGACCGCGAGTCCGCGCTCGGCGGCGGTCACCGCGGCGGCGAGGCCGGCCGGTCCGGCGCCGACGACCGCGACGCTGCGGCGCCGGGGCGCGGGCTGGATGGTCCACACCGTCTCCCGGCAGGCGCGCGGGTTCACCAGGCAGGACGTCTCCAGCCCGGAGAAGCCGTGGTCGAGGCACGCCTGGTTGCAGGCGATGCAGGTGTTGATCTCGTCGGCTCGCCCGGCAGCGGCCTTGGCGACGAAGGCCGGGTCGGCCAGCAGCGGCCGGGCCATCGCGACCAGGTCGGCGTCGCCGGCAGCGACGATGTCGTCGGCCAGCTGTGGGGTGTTGATCCGGTTGGAGGCGCACACCGGGACGGCCACCGCGGCCTTCAGCAGCCGGGTGTAGCGCAGCCACGCACCGCGTGGCACCTGGGTGATGATCGTCGGGATCCGCGCCTCGTGCCAGCCGATCCCGGTGTTGAACGCCGTCACGCCCTCCTCCTGCAGGGCCTGCGCGAGCTCGATGGTCTCCTGCCAGGTCTGGCCGCCGTCGACCAGGTCGAGCAGCGAGATCCGGTAGAGGATAGGGAAGTCCCGACCCAGCTCGGCCCGGATCCGACGCACGATCTCGACCGGCAGCCGCCTCCGGGCGTAGGCCGTGCCGCCCCACTCGTCGGTGCGGTCGTTGGTCCGGGGCGCGAGGAACTGGTTGATCAGGTAGCCCTCCGAGGCCATGATCTCGACCGCGTCGTAGCCGGCGGCCCGAGCTCGCGCGGCGGCCGCGGCGAAGTCGTCCACGACCTGCCAGACCTCCTCGCTGGTCAGCGCCCGCGGCTGGTACGGGTTGATCGGGCTCCTGATCTCGGAGGCGCCGACGCTGGCGGTGTGGCGGCCGTAGCGGCCCGCATGGATCAGCTGCAGCGCGATCCGGCCACTCTCGGCGTGCACCGCGTCGGTGATCGGGCGGTGGGCGTCGATCCGGTCGTCGGTGGCGATGTCGCCGGAGCCCTCCTCGAGGCGGCCCTCGGCGTTGACCGCGTACGCGCCGGTGATGATCAACCCCGCGCCGCCGCGGGCACGCTCGGCGAAGTAGCCGGCCAGCCGTGGGACGTCCTCGTCGGCGTCCTCCAGGCCGGTGTGCATCGAGCCCATCACGACGCGGTTGGGCAGGTCCAGGGTGCCGAGGCGCAGGGGGCTCAGCAGGTGGTCGAACATCGTGCTCCTCGGGCTGTCCGGTCGGCTGTCAGGGTGTTCAGCGCCGCCTCCAAGAAGGGGCTGACCGCGAACCCGGCGGTGTCGTTGCCGTCCTCTGGTGCGCCCTCGGCTCGCCAGCGGTAGTCGATGCCCGCGGCGATGACGGCGATCTTGTAGTAGGCCAGACCGAGATGGACCGGCCAGTGCTCGAGCTCGATCCCCCCGGCACGCTCGTAGCGGTGGGCGAGGGTCTCGGCGTCGGCGAGTCGCGGGCTGGTCCACGCCGTGGGGAAGCCGAGGACGTGGTCGAAGGCGGGGTGCCGGTAGGCGCACATGGTGGCCACGTCGGCGATGGGGTCACCGATCGTGGAGAGCTCCCAGTCGACGACGGCCGCGACCCTCGGCGTCGCGCCGGACAGGTCCAGCAGCGCGTTGTCGATGCGGTAGTCGCCGTGGACGATCGAGGTGTGCCGCTGATCGGGGACCTGATTCTCGAGCAGTGCGCGCACCTCGTCCGCGGCGTCGCACATCTCGGCGCCGGCCGGAGCGACCAGCTCCCATTGGCTCGACCAACGGGTGATCTGACGACGCACGTACGCGTCGGGGCGGCCGAAGCGTTCCAGGCCGACCGCGACGTGGTCCACCCGGTGCAGCGCCGCCAGTGCCTCCACCAGGGCATCGACGATGCCGTCGACGACGTTCTGGTCCAGGCCCTCGAGCTGGTCGCGAGACTGGACCGTCACCCCGTCGACGAACTCCCACACCGAGAACGGGCCGCCCAGGAGCGCCTCGTCGTCACAGAAGACCACCGGGGCCGCGACCGGCACGTCGGTGCCTGCGAGACCGCTGGTGACCCGGAACTCGCGGCCGACGTCGTGCGCCGACGGGGTGCGGCCGTGCCGTGGGGGCGTGCGCAGCACCCAGCGGCGTACGCCGTCGTGGAGGAGGACGGTCAGGTTGGAGCGGCCGCCGGAGATCAGGCTGCCGCCCAGGCGGGGGCCGACCTCGGCGCCGGCGGCCAGCATCCGGGTGCGCACCGCGGCCAGCTCGAAGTCGGTGAGCACGGACGTCATGACAGGTCTCCCGCGATCCGGCGCACCGCGCGGCGGGCGATCGACCAGCGATGCACCTCGGAGGGACCGTCGTAGATCCGGAACGGGCGCAGCTCGCGGGCGATCCGCGCGACCGGCAGGTCGCGGGAGACCCCCAGGCCGCCACACATCTGGACCGCCCGGTCCGCGACCCGGTACAGCGCCTCGGCGGCGAACGTCTTGGCGATCGACGTCGACTCCGAGGCCCGGCCGCCGTCGTCGAGCTCGCGACAGGCCGCCAGGAGCAGCGCCCTGGTGGCGGCCAGGTCGATCTCGTTGTCGGCGATCATCTGCTGCACCATCCCCTGCTCGGCGAGCCGGGACCCGAACGCGCGGCGGCCGGCGACGTGGCGTACGGCGGTCTCGTGAGCGCGGGCGGCGGCGCCGGTCCAGCGCATCACGTGCGTCATCCGGGCCGGGCCGAGACGCACCTGGGCGTAGCGGAACCCCTCGTCGACCTCGCCCAGCACCGCGTCCTCGCCCACCTCGACGTCGGTGTAGGTGATCTCGCAGTGCCCGCCCAGCATCGAGCGGTCCTGGGTGCCGACGTGGCGCACCAGGTCGACGCCGGGAGCGTCCGCGGCCACCAGGAACATCGTCGCCCCGCCCGCTCCACCGGGCTCCCCCGACGTACGCGCCATCACGATGTGGAAGGCGGCCCCGTCGGCTCCGGTGATGAACCACTTGTGGCCGTTGAGCCGCCATCCCGCGGCGGTGCGCTCGGCGCGGGTGACCAGCGCCGACGGGTCAGCGCCCGCACCCGGCGAGGGCTCGGTCATCGCGAAGGCCGAGCGCACCTCGCCCCGGGCCAGCGGCGCCAGGAAACGCTCCTGCTGCCTCTCGTCGGCGACGTGGGCGAGCAGGTGGATGTTGCCCTCGTCGGGTGCGTTGATGTTGAGCGCCATCGGGCCGAACAGCCCCCGCCCGGCAGCCTCGAAGACCTGGGCGCGATCGACCATGCCGAGCCCCAGCCCGTCGTACGCCACCGGCGCATGCGGTGCGAAGACTCCTGCGGCGCGGGCCTCGGCCTGCAGCCGGGCCCGCAGGGCCTCACCGCCCGCGGCCTCGACGTCGCCGTCATGCTCGTCCTCCACCGGGAGGACGTGGGTCTCCACCAGCTTCCGGGTGGTCTCCGCGATCGCGGCCACTTGGGTCATCGCCTGCTCCTTGGTTGATCCGAGCTGTCTGAATTCATGGCGTCTCAGTCCTGGCCGGCCCGGAGACCGAGGAAGAGCGCGCGGGCGTCGGCGCAGAGGACGTCGCCGTCCCAGATCTCGCCCACCAGGTAGCGCTTGCGGCCCGACTCCTCCTCGAACCGGGCCCGGACCGTGAGCGACTTGTCGACCTGCGTCACCGCCCGGAAGTTCACCGTCAGGCCGGCAGTGCGCCCCGGTGGCCGCCCGCAGGTGTCGGAGAGACGTCCGAGCACCTCGTCGAAGAGCAGCGCGACCGCTCCTCCATGGACGGCGCCGTGGCCGCCGAGGAAGTAGCGCCCGAAGGTGACGGTTCCCTCGACGCTGTCCTGGCCGCGGCTGGTGAGCACGAACGCAGGCGCCATCACCTGACCGCGGCCGTCCAGGTCGACGCGGTGGCCGAACGCCTGCCGCGCCTCGGGAACCTGATGCTGCCGAAGCCGGGCCGACCACTCCTCGACCTGGCGGGTGAGCGCGACGATGCGCTCCTGGTCGGGCAGCGAGCCCGCGAGGTAGTCGAGGAACCCGCGTACCGCCTCGACGAGCGACCCCCACGCCTCCCCGCCCGGGAGCTCGGACTCCGTCCCGGGCGGGGACACGGTGAACGACTCGGGTACGCCGATGCGGGTCCCCCAGGGTTCGGCGTGGTCGGTCACCGTGCCATCAGCTTCGCCGCCCACCTCAGCGCGGCGCCATCCGGATCGCGCCGTCCAGCCGGATCACCTCGCCGTTGAGCATCGGGTTCTCGACGATGTGGGCGACCAGGCCGGCGTACTCCTCCGGCCGACCGAGCCTGCTGGGGTGCGGCACCTGGGCGCCGAGCGAGTCGATGGCCTCCTCCGGCAGCGCGTTGAACAGCGGCGTGTGGAACAGGCCGGGCGCGATGGTGTTGACCCGGATGCGATGGTTGGCCAGGTCGCGGGCGATCGGCAGGGTCATCCCGACGATGCCACCCTTGGAGGCGGAGTACGCCGTCTGGCCGATCTGGCCGTCGAAGGCGGCGACCGAGGCGGTGTTGACGACCACGCCGCGCTCCTCGCCGTCGATCTCGGCGCCCGCCACCATCGCGGCAGCGGCGAGCCGGAGCACATTGAAGGTGCCGACCAGGTTGACGTTGACGATCTTGGTGAAGTCGGTCAGCGGGAACGGCGAGCCGTCCTTCCCGACGACCCTGATCGCGTTGCCGATGCCCGCGCAGTTCACCGTCACGGCCAGGGGTGCCTCGGCGACGGCGGCGTCGACGGCTGCCTGCACCTGCTCCTCGTCGGTGACGTCGGCCGGCATGAAGACGGCGCGCTCACCGAGGTCGGCGGCGACCTGCTTGCCGTCGCTGCCGGGCAGGTCGAGGATCACGACGTGTGCCCCGGCCGAGTGGAGCCTGCGTACGGTGGCGAGGCCGAGTCCGGAGGCACCGCCCGTGACGAGGGCGGACTTGTCGGTGATGTTCATGCTGTTCCTTCCAGTGGTTCGGGCCTGTGGTGCGGAGAGTCAGAGGCGCTCGATGATGGTCGCGTTGGCCATCCCGCCGCCCTCGCACATCGTCTGCAGGCCGTAGCGGCCGCCGGTCTCCTCGAGGTGGTTGAGGAGGGTGGTCATCAGGCGCGTGCCGGAGCCGCCCAGCGGGTGGCCGAGCGCGATGGCACCGCCGCGCGGGTTCAGCCGCACCGGGTCCGCGTCGAACTCCTGCGCCCAGGCCAGCGGCACCGGCGCGAAGGCCTCGTTCACCTCGTACGCATCGATGTCGGCGATGCTCAGGCCGGACTTCTTCAGCGCCTTGTGAGTGGCCGGGATCGGGCCGGCGAGCATGATCTCGGGGTCGGACCCGGAGACCGCGAAGGTGTGGAAGCGCGCCCGCGGGGTCAGGCCGAGCTCGGCGGCCCTCTCCTCGCTCATGATGAGCGCGGCCGAGGCACCGTCGGTCAGCGGCGAGGAGTTGCCAGGCGTGATGTGCCAGCCGATCTCGGGATAGCGGGCGGCCATCTCCTCGCTGTGGAACGACGGCTTGAGCCCGCCCAGCCCCTCGGCGGTCGTGGTGGGCCGGACGGTCTCGTCGACGACGTGGGTGCTGCCGTCGGGCAGCGTCACCGGGACGACCTCGGGGCCGAAGCTGCCGGACAGCGCGGTCGCGGCGGCGCGGCGGTGCGACTCCGCGGAGTACGCGTCGATCTGGTCGCGGTCGATCTTCCAGCGCGCGGCGACGAGCTCGGCGCCGATGCCCTGGTTGGGCAGGCTCGGGAAGCGGGCCGCGAGCGGCGCGAAGGGGTCACCGTTGCCGACCGAGGTGCCCATGGGCGCCCGGCTCATCGACTCCACACCGCCCGCGATGACGATGTCGTACGCCCCGGCGATCACACCTTGGGCGGCGAAGTGCGCAGCCTGCTGAGAGGAGCCGCACTGCCGGTCGATCGTCGTGCCCGGGACCTCGACCGGCAACCCCGCCGCGAGCAGCGCGGTGCGGGTGATGTTGAGCGCTTGGTCGCCGTACTGGATGACGCAGCCACCGATGACGTCGTCGACCAGGTCCGGGTCGAGATCGTTCCGCTCGACCAGTGCCCGCAGGACCGTTGCGAAGAGGTCGGCGGGGTGGACTCCGGAGAGCGCACCCCCTGGCTTCCCCTTGCCGGAGGCTGTCCTGGCGATGTCGACGATCACGGCGTTGGTCATAGGGGCTCTCCTGATGTTCACAGCTATGGGATCGCGATCACACTAAACCTTCTGTCGTTAGGTTTACAAGAGTGTAACCAGCAAATCACGCCCGAGCCGTCGGCGATTCGGTAAAGACATGCGAGAATCTAAAGTGATGCGGTTATCGAGGGCCGCAGGACCAAGGAGGGCACCATGGCACGACCGAGCACACCGCTGATCAGCCGAGAGGCGACCGTCAAGGCCGCCCTGGAGATCATCGACGGAGACGGCATCGATGCCCTGAGCCTGCCGCGACTGGCCCGTGAGCTCAACGTCAAGGCCCCGTCGCTCTACCACCACTTCAGCGACAAGGACGAGATCCTCGCCGCGGTGGCTCACGCGATCGTCGCCAAGACCCCCTTGCCCCGCAAGCCCGGCCAGAACGACTGGGCGGAGTGGTTCACCCAGCTCGCCCTGAACTTCCGCGCCTCGGTGCTGCGGCACCGCAACGCCGCCCCGATCCTCCTCCGGTTCATGCCGCGCGACCTGCTCACCGAGATGTACGAGCAGGCGGCCCTCTACCTGAGCGAGTGCGGCGTACCGGTCGACCTGCACGTGCAGATCCTCGACGGCCTGGAGAAGGTCTCGCTCGGCGCCGCGATCGCCGAGGCGATGCGTCCACCCTCGCGCGCCCGGGTCCGCTTCGAGCACGCCGACCCCGAACGGTTCCCGGCACTGACGGCGGCCGGCGCGGCGAACCAGCTCAACACCAAGCAGATCTTCGAGCACACCGTTCGCAGCTACCTCCTCGGCGTCGCCCACTTCGGCAGCATCGACTCCGCCGCCGGCACCGACGCACCCGCGTCGGACGCCGACTTCGCCCAGACCGCCTGACCCAGGCCCGGCCCGCCCGATCCTGCCCCGCGGTCACCCCTGGCGGAGACGTACGTCTTCCAATAACCTACTGTCGATAGGTTTACTGGAAGGGGATGGACATGGAGAGCGACCTGTTCGAGACGGACCACGAGGAGTTCCGGGAGGTGGTCCGGGAGTTCGTCTCCCGCGAGGTCCAGCCGAACCTCGAACGCTGGGACGAGCAGCGTGAGATCGACCGGGAGACCTGGCTGGCCGCCGGCCGCCAGGGGCTTCTCGGTCTGGCCGTGCCGGAGGAGTACGGCGGCCCGGGCGAGACGGACTACCGCTACCGGATGATCCTGCAGCTCGAGATCGCCCGGGTGGGTGCCAGCTCGCTGCAGTCGGGCTTCTCGACCAACGACGACATCGTGCTGAACTACCTGCTGAGGCACGCGACACCGGAGCAGGCCAAGCGCTGGCTGCCCGGGTTCGTCACCGGCGAGACGATCGGCGCGATCGCGATGACCGAGCCGGGCGCCGGCAGCGACCTGCGCGGGATCACCACCAGCGCGGTGCCGGACGGCGACGGCTGGCTGATCAACGGCTCCAAGACGTTCATCACCTCCGGCATCCTGGCGGACCTGGTCATCGTCTTCGCCCGCGCCGGTGACTCCTTCAGCCTCTTCGTCGTCGAGGACGGCACACCCGGTTTCACCCGCGGCCGCAAGCTCGACAAGGTCGGGCTACGTGCCCAGGACACCGCCGAGCTCTCCTTCGACCAGGTGCACGTCCCCGCGGACAACCTGCTCGGCGAGGTGGGTCAGGGACTGGCGTACCTGAAGCAGAGCCTGCCCCTGGAACGGCTCGGCATCGCCATCGCCGGACAGGCTTCCGCCGAGGCGGTGCTCGGCTGGACGGTGGAGTACGTCAAGGAGCGGACCGCCTTCGGTCGCCGGATCGCCGACTTCCAGGTGCCCGCGCACAAGCTGGCGCACCTACGTACCGCCGTCGAGGTCTCTCGGGCCTACATCGACCGCTGCGTGCGCGAGTGGAACGCCGGCACGCTCTCGCCGGTCGACGCGGCCAAGGCCAAGGCCTGGGCCACCGACCTGCAGCACGAGGTCATCGATGCCGGTGTTCAGCTGCACGGCGGCTACGGCTACATGCTGGAGTACCCCGTCGCGAGGGCGTTCGTGGACGCCCGCGTGCAGCGGATCTACGGCGGTGCGAACGAGATCATGACCGACATCGTCGCCAAGGACCTGCTGCGCTGAAGAGCAGAACTGCTGGTCGAGCCCCGGCGGGGCTCGACCAGCAGCGAGCTGGGTCAGCGGCGGTAGATCGACTTCGCGACCAGGTAGGGATCCAGCCCCTCCGGACCGAGCTCGCGGCCCAGGCCGCTCGAGCGGACCCCACCGAAGGGCGCGTTGATGTGCAGCTCGTAGTGGTTCACACCCACCGTGCCGCTGCTGATCCGCCTGGCCAGGGCGAGGCCGTGCTCGTCGTCCCCGCTCCACACCACTCCCCCGAGCCCGAAGTCGGAGGCGTTGGCCAGCGCGACGGCCTCGTCCTCGTCCGCGTACGGGGTGATCACCAGGACCGGCCCGAAGATCTCCTCCTGGGCGATGACACTGTCGTTGTCGACGTCGGCGAAGACGGTCGGCTCGACGTACCAGCCTGGGCGGTCGGGGATGCCGCCGCCGGTCGTGAGACGGGCGAGGTCGCGGCCCTGCCGGATATAGCCGGCGACCCGCTGCTGCTGGGCCTGCGACACGAGCGGACCGATCTGGGTGGTGCGGTCCAGGGGATCGCCGACCCTCAGCGCGTGCACCGTCTCGGTGACCGCGTCGACGACCTCTGCGTACCTGCTGCGCGGTGCCAGGATCCGGGTGGCGGCGTGGCACGTCTGTCCGTTGTTGGGCAGCGAGACCTCGAGCAGCTTCGCGGTCACCAGGTCGAGGTCGGCGTCCTCGGCGACGAGCGATGCGGACTTGCCCCCCAGCTCCAGTGTGGCCGGGCGCAGCAGACGGCCGGCCGTCGCGCCGATCACCCGGCCGGCACCTGTCGAGCCGGTGAAGGCGACCTTGTCGACGCCGGGATGCTCGACCAGGTGGGCGCCGGCGTCACGGTCACCCGGAAGTACGTTGAGCACGCCCGGCGGCAGCCCGACCCCCGCGGCAGCGTCGGCGAAGACGAAGGCGTCCAGGGCGGTCTCGGGCGCCGGCTTGAGCACCACCGTGCATCCGGCCGCGAGCGCCGGGGCGATCTTCATCACCGCGAGCGGCTGCGGATAGTTCCAAGGCGTCACCGCGGCGACCACGCCGACCGGCTCGCGGACCACCAGGGTGCTTCCGCCGGTCGGGCTGGGCCGGGTCTCCTCGAGGCTCAGCGACGCGGCCAGCTCGGCGTAGTAGCCGGTGATGAAGCCGGGAGCGATGCCGTTGACGACGTGCGAGAGCGAGATCGGCATGCCGTTCTCCCGGGTGACCAGGGCGGCGGTCTCCTTGCGGCGAGCACCGAGCGCGGCGGCGAACGCGCCGAGGAGCTGGGCCCTCTCGGACGGCGTCATCCGGCTCCACGGACCGGACAGTGCCGCACGCGCCGCGGCGACGGCGGCATCGACGTCCTCGGCGGTGGCGAGAGCCGTGGTGGCGAAGGGATCGCCGGTAGCGGCCTCGATCACCTCGTAGGTTGTCCCCTTCGCCGGATCGGTCCATTCTCCGTCGATGAAGAGTTGGGGGCGGTCATACATCGTGAGCTCCTTCTCAGAGGGTCTGTTCGCTGCCGAGGAGCACCGAGCTGACCAGCGGTGCCATCGGTCCGCCGATGAAGAGCGAGGTGTCGGCTCGGTCGACCTGGTTGGTCGAGGTGCCGCGGATCTGCCGCACGGCCTCCACGGCCAGGCCCATGCCGTTGACGAACGAGTCGGCGATGTTGCCGCCGGAGGTGTTCACCGGCAGCGAGCCGCCAGGGGCGGTGAGGTTCTCGACGGTCATCACCTCGGCGGCCGCGGGGCCGGGCGGGCAGAGTCCGTGGTCGATGAGGGAGGCGACCGCGGGGCCGCTGAAGTTCTCGTAGACCTGGACGACGTCGACCTCGGCCGGCTTCACCCGGGCCTCCGCCCACAGCCGGGACGCGACGCCCGACCCGGAGGAGGCATCGGCGAACCCCGCCGAGGTGTAGGGCTCGTCGTTCTCATTCAGCGCGGAGTAGCCGCCCGGTGCCCCTTGGGCAGCACCCAGGACGTACGCCGCGGGGCGGCCCAGCGCGCGAGCGCGCTCGGCCGAGACCACGATGAGCGCGACCGCGCCGTCGTTCTCCCGTGAGCAGTCGAAGAGGTGGAACGGCTCGACGATGAATGGCGAGGCGTCGTAGCCGGCCTCGTCGAGCGGCTTGCCGTAGCCCGCGGCGCCCGGGTTGTTCTGGGCGTGCTGGTAGGCGGCCAGGACGAGGTTGCGCATCGCCGATCGGGGCACGCCGTCGTGCTCCAGCATCCGCTGCGTACGCAGGGCGCACACGTGGGCCGGGGTGGCGACACCGTGCGGCAGGTAGTTGTTGTCGAAGTAGTACTTGGCGTAGCCGAGACGACCGGTCTCGCGCTGGGACATCCCGCGGAAGGCGACGACGCACTCGGCCTGGCCAGTGGCGACTGCGGCCGAAGCCGCGCCGATGGCGGCTGCCGCGCCGCCTCCTCCCCCGCCCCAGACCATGCTCGACCAGCGCAGCTCGCGCACACCCAGGTCGGCCGCGAGCACCGGCCCGCTGTTGTCGCCTCCGGCGTAGGAGGTGAACCCGTCGATGTCGCGCGGTGAGATCCCCGCGTCGGCGCACGCCTCCAGAATCGCCTGGAGGACGAGCTCGCGCTCGCCCACCTGTGCCTTGCCGCGTGGGTGGTGGATGTCGGCGACCCCCACGATCGCCGTGGTTCCGCGCAGACTCATCGCCCCTCCTCCCCGGTCGAGCGCCAGCGGAGCACCGGCCACTCGGCGTTCGCGGGCTGCTGGATCACGCCCGTGACCCGGTCACCGATCGCCGGCCGCGGGTCCTCGCCGAGGAGGATGCCCAGCAGCCGCACCGGAGCGTCGTCGAGCTGCACCAGGACCGTGACGTACGGGACGGGGACGTCGAGCTCGCTCATGAACGCGCGGGCGCTGCGGACCCAGGTGTGCACGGTGCCCTCGGGCCTGACCTGCGACCACTCGGTCCGGAAGGACCAGCAACCGGAGCACATGACCCGGCCGAGCGCACGGCTCTGTCCGCAGGCGCCGCACCGCGGCAGCAGGAGACGGTCCTCGCGGAGCCCCTCCCAGAAGGGGCGGTCGCTGTCGTCGCCTGCGGGGCCGGTCGGGAGGACCTCGGTCGTGGCTGCGGTCATCCCTGGCTCGCCGGGTCGAAGTTCTCCAGCGAGTCGGCCTTCCAGACGCCGTCGACGAGGCCCCAGCCCGAGCGGAGGCCGATGGTGCCGTCGGGGGTGGTGTAGACGGCCTCGCCGACGCCGCGCTCGCCCTCGCCGTCCACGCGGGCGGAGCGGATCTCGGCGGCGTCGACCTGGGCACCTGGGACCTGGACCCCTTCGAAGACTCCCGGGACCGAGCCCGGGGCCATGTCGGCGAGCACGGCCTTCATGTCGCCGGCGACGACGCCGTCGACGTGCCGGCGATAGGTCGCCTCGAAGTCGGAGGTGGATGCGGTCATGGGACTCTCCTCGGGTAGGGGTTTCAGGGCAGTTCGAAGGTGGCGTCGGCCGCGACGTCGAGCTTGGCCCCGGCCAGGTCCTCGGCCGCCAGACGCTCGGCGATCTCGGGTGCGTCCGACCGCGCCAGCGTCCGGCCACCTCCGGGCGTACGCAGCGCCGCCATCGCCGTCGTCGGCCGGCCGTCGCGGTCGTGGGCGACGGTCCAGGCCTCCATCTCGGCGGGCCCGGTGTAGGCCGTGACCACCGGCGTGGGCGCGACCGCGTCGGCCTGCGCCTGCGCCGAGGCCCGGCGGAAGCCGTCGCCGGGGGTGGGCGCGTAGATGCCCACGGCGTGCTTGGTCAGGTAGCCGCTGTTGGCGGTGACCAGCCCGGGTCGCTGGGTCCGGCGCACCTCGCGCAGCATGGTGGCGATGGCGTGGGTGCTGTAGTTGTTCCACGGTCCGCCGGCGAAGGTGAGCCCGCCGGTGACCGTCAGCGGGCGGCCGGGGTCGTCCAGCGGCAGCCCGATCGCGTTCGCCGCGACCTGCACCGCCGACGGGAAGCAGGAGTAGAGGTCGACCGGCCCCAGATCGTCGAGCGAGAGACCGGCCAGTTCCAGTGCGGTGCGCGCGGCCGCATCGATCGCGGGCGAGGCGTCGAGCCGCGGCCTCGCCGCGATCTGGGCGGTGTCGGAGGCCTCGCTCCCCGAGCGGAGGAAGACCCAGCGGTCCTCGGGCACGCCGTAGCGTCGGGCCGCCTCGACCGAGCAGACCAGCACCGCAGCCGCCTGCTCGACGCTGTTGTTGGAGTTCATCAGCTTCGTATAGGGCGAGGAGACCATCCGGTTGGCCGGCGACGCGGTGGCGATCTCCTCGGCGGTGCAGCGCCGCCGCACCCAGGCGTCGGGGTTGCCGACCGCGACCTCGTTGAACCTCGCCCACAACGCGGCGATGGCATCGCGGTGCTCGTCGGGAGTGCACCCCGAGGCGATCCGGATCGCCTGCTCGAAGAGCGGATAGACGTACGCCGGGCGGTCGAGCCCCGCCATGACCTCGCTCGGGTCCCGCATCGGCACGTCGGGACGGGTCTCGGGCGCGGGCACGGAGTCGTCCTGCCGGGTCCAGTCCGGGCGCTCGCCACGGGCTTTGAGCGCCATCCGGGTCCGCCACGCCTCGGCGCCACCGACCAGCACGACGTCGCAGCGACCGGCCGCGATGTCCTCGGCGGCGTCGTTCACCAGCGCCTGCGGATGACTGCCGCCGTTGCCGGTGTAGACGGTGTGCCGCACCCAGGCCGCCAGCCGCTGGGCCACGAGCAGGCCGGGGTCGCGGTAGCGCCAGGAGAGCATGCCGACGACGCGGATCGAGTCGATCCGCTCGACCAGCTCGGCAGCACCCGCGTCTGCCGCGGCGAGCCGGGCCGCGCGGGCGATCATGTCGACCGGCTCCTCAGGCTCTACCCCGATCTCCGGGCGCTGGTTGAACTGCCCGCCGCCGACGAGCACAGGAGTACGTGGGTCCAAACTCATGCATCGGCTCCTGAACGCGCCACGGTGAGCATCTCCTCGATGTCGACCAGTTTCACGCGCGGGCGCCGGGCCGCCCGGCCGGCACCGGTCTCGTAGGTGTCGATCTGCCGCCAGCCCTCCAGCCCGACGTGGCCGGGCAGCCGCGACTCGATGTCGTCGGACGCCTGCCGGGGCGCGGGCAAGGCGCCCGCGTCGAAGTCGGCCAGCAGGTGTGCCACGGTCTCCCGGGCGCACTGCTTGTTCGTGCCGATGACCCCGCTCGGGCCCCGTTTGATCCAGCCGGTCACGAACAGACCCGGGACCGGCTCGCCTGCCTCGTGGACGCGGCCGCCGGTATTGGGCACCACGGCACGTACCTCGTCGAAGGGGACGCCCGGCACCGCCGACCCGCGGTAGCCGATCGAGCGGAAGACCAGGCCGCAGGCGAGCTCCTCGAGATCGTCGGTGGGCACCGGCCGGACCACGCCGGAGGAGTCCGCTTCGAGCCGGTTGTGCTGCAGACGGATACCCGATACCCAGTCCTCGCCGAGAACGGCCTCGGGCGAGGCCAGGAAGCGCAGAACCACCCGCCGGGGCGCGGTCAGAGGACGCGATCCCAGCTCCTGCAGCAGGCGCTGCTTCTCGGCGGCGGCCGATCCGGGCTCGGCCTCGGCCGGGGTGAGCTCTTCGCTGCGTACGACGACGTCGATCCCGGGCGTCTGGATCAGGCCGAGCAGCTCCTTGGTGGTGAACGCCGCCTCCTGCGGTCCGCGCCGTCCGATCACGACGACCTCGCGGATGTTGCTCTCCCGCAGCTGCGCGAGCGCGTGGTCGGCGATGTCGGTGCCCGCCAGCCGTTCCGGGTCCGAGGCGAGGATCCGGGCGACGTCGAGGGCGACGTTGCCGTTGCCCACGACGACGGCACGCTCGCTGGAGAGGTCGAAGGTGCGGTGGGCGAAGTCGGGATGGCCGTTGTACCAGCCGACCAGCTCGGTCGCCGAGTGGCTGCCGGGGAGGTCCTCCCCCGGGATGCCGAGGCGACGGTCGTCCAGGGCGCCGACCGCGACGATCACGGCGTGGTAGCTGGCACGCAGCTCGTCGACGGAGATGTCCCGGCCGACCTCGGTGTTGAGGAAGAGCCGCAGTCCCTTGCGCTTCAGCGTGCGCGCGAAGGCGACCGAGGTCTGCTTGGTGTCCTGGTGATCGGGGGCGACCCCGAAACGGACGAGTCCGCCAGGGATCGGGAGCCGCTCGTACATGTCGACGGCGACATCGAGACCGCGCTTCGACAGAAGCTCCTCAGCCGCGTACGACGCCGCTGGACCGGACCCCACGATCGCCACCCGAAGCTGCTCCCCGCTCCGCCCGGCCCAGGTGGTGGGCCGGGACGGAACGGGCTCCTGCGCATAGTCGCGACGCCCGTCGCCGTCGAACCAGGAGGCGTTGATCCGTGCGTACGGCTCCTGGTCGGCGGCGAGGTCGTAGTCGGCGCTGATCGCTCCGACCGGGCACACCTCGACGCAGGCCCCGCAGTCGATGCACGCATCGGGGTCGATGTAGAGCATCTCGGCGGTGCCGTAGTCCGGCTCGTCCGGTGTCGGATGGATGCAGTTGACCGGACAGACCGGTACGCAGCTGGCGTCGTTGCAGCAGGCTCGGGTGACGACGTGGGTCATGGCGACTCGTCAGGCCTTGAAGTCGATGACGCCGCGGAGGTTGAGCCCGGCGTGCATGTCCTCGTAGCCCTGGTTGATCTCCTCCAGGGCGTAGCGGCGGGTGATGAGCTCCTCGAGCTTGATGTTGCCCTCGCGCCACAGCTGCAGGATGTCCGGCACCGCACGGGTGGGCTGCATCATCCCGAACAGGGACCCCTGGATCCGCTTCTGGTACATCGCCAGCTCGAACAGGCTCACCGGGATGCCGTACTCGGTGACGTTGCACATGCTGGTGAGCACGATGGTGCCCGCCTTGCGGGTCGCCGCGAAGGCCTCGGCGACGTGCTCGCCGTTGGCGACACCGACGGTGACGATCGCCGAGGCGGCGCCCTGACCGTTGGTGAGCTGCTGGGCGCGGTCGGTGGCCTGGGCGATGTTGACGAACGCCTCGGTCGCACCGAGCTCCAGCGCCTTCTCCCGGTGGAACTCCACCGGGTCGACGGCGAGGATGTGCGACGCACCGGCGAACTTGGCGCCCTGCACCGCGTTGATCCCGATGCCGCCGATCCCCATGATGACGACCACGTCACCGGGGCGGACCTGGGCCGCGTTGACCGAGGAGCCCCAGCCCGTCGGCACCCCGCAGCCGACCAGCGCGGCGATCTCGAGCGGGATGTCCTTGTCGATCTTGATCGCGCCCCACTCGGGGAGGATGGAGTACTCGGAGAACGTCGACACCAGCGAGCACTGACCGACGTCGGTGCCGTCCTCGGTGTGCAGACGGAAGGTGCCGTCGAGCTGGGTGCCCAGCATCATGTAGGCGCCGTTGTCGCACAGGTTCTGCATGCCCCGCGCACACCACGTACACCGGCCGCAGCCGGGGATGAAGGCGGCGACCACGTGGTCACCGACCTCGAGATCGCGTACGCCGGGACCGACCTTCTCCACGACGCCGGCGCCCTCGTGGCCACCGGCGAACGGGTAGGCCATCGCGGGGACGTCGCCCTGGGCGTAGTGGTCGTCGGAGTGGCACAGGCCCGCGTGCGAGAACCGCACCAGGACCTCGAACTCCTTGGGCTCGTCGACCTCGACCTCGATGACGTCCCACTTGCCGGGGCCGTCGAGAAGAACTGCTGCTCGTGACTTCATCGTTCAGTTCCTCACTCGAAGTCGATCTTCGCCATGGTTTCCTGGATGTACATGAACGCAGGCATGTTCTTGAGCATCTGCGCCATCTTGCCGCGCACGCGCAGCTTGCCCCGGGTCATCGCGACCGTCGGGTTGATGCTGCCGTCGAAGCAGCCCTTCCAGGTGTCGCTGGAGCCGCTGATCAGGAAGTCGGCGTTGTCGAGATCCTCCTGGGAAGCGTCGCGGACGCTGGTCACCTGGCCCTTGTCGAAGCTGACGAAGAACTGGCCCTCGAGCGGCGCCTCGTACTTGTAGGCCATGTCGAAGTCGATGTTCTTGCCCTTGTCGGCCCAGACCGGGTCGTTGTTGAGGGCATCGCCCATCGCCTGGTAGAACTCCACGGTTCCGAACTTGACGGTCATCTTGGGTACTCCTTTGGTTGGGATGCGAGATTCCGGGTACGACGGGTCAGATCGACTCGCCGAGGAAGAGCGGGAGCGAGACCACGCCCTTGACCTGGCTCAGGTGACGCTCCGGCGGGTTGTCGGGGTCGAGGCGGTAGTCCGGGATCCGCCGGTGGAGCTCCTCGAAGGCGACGCGCAGCTCGAGCCGCGCCAGGTGCGACCCGACGCAACGGTGGTTGCCGGCGCCGAAGGCGAGGTGCGGGTTGGGGTCGCGGGTCAGGTCGACCACGTCGGCGTCGGGGTAGACGCTGGTGTCGTGGTTGGCCGCGCCGAAGGGGATCAGGATCTTGTCGCCCGCCCGCAGCTGTACGCCGTCGAGGACGTAGTCCTCCTTGACGACCCGGGCCGGGCAGACCGCCGACTCCCAGCGCAGCATCTCCTCGACCGCGGTGGGCACCAGCCCGGGGTCGTCGACGAGCTGCTTGCGTACCTCGGGGTGCTCGGCCAGATAGATGACCGAGTGGGCCAGCTGGCCCTGCACCGTGTGGAGCCCGCCGATGAGGAAGAGGAACAGGATGTTGAGCACCTCGAACTGGGTCAGCTCGCGGTCCTCGAACGTGCCGTTGATGAGGATCTGGGTGATGTCGTCGGCGTCACCGGACTCGGCGCGCTCGTCGATCATCTCGCCGAAGTAGGCGTAGACCTCCATGGCTGCCGCCATGCGCACCTCGGTGGCGCGCTCCTCACTGGCACCGGGCTCCCCCAGCACGATGGTGTCGGCCCAGTGGTTGAACTGGGCGCTGTCCTCGAGGTTCCAGCCCATCAGCGCCAGGAACACCCGGCTCGGGAACTCCTTCGCGAACGCCTGGATGAAGTCGACCTGCTCCTTCTCCAGCATCTGGTCGATCAGCTCGTTGGCGATGTCGCGGATCTGCGGCTCGAGCGCTGCCATCCGCTTCGGCGAGAAGAGCGGGTTGATCAGCTTGCGGTAGATGCCGTGGTCGGGCGGGTCGACCTCGATCGGGATCATCGGTCCGTCCTGCCCGATGGTGCCGGGCACGTTGACCGACTCGCTGGAGAAGACCGTCGGGTTCTTGAGGACCTCCTGGATGTCGTCGTACTTCGTCGCGACCCAGTGCCCGCCGTAGTGCTTGCTGTGCGCGACGGGGCACTTGCTGCGCATCTCGTCGTAGACGTCATAGACGGTGTCGGCGATGTCGGGTGAGTGGATGTCGAAGTCGGTCTGGATCTCCGGGCTCTCGGCGTCCTTGAGCTCGCTCATGACGGTGTCTCCTTCTTCCGGTGGCTAGTGCGTGGCTGCGGAGGACGCGAACGCGATCGCGCGCTCCGGACAGTTGTTGACGGCGCGTTCGAGGGCGGCGGTGTCGCCGGGGGTCGTGGCCTCACCGACGACGACGCCGAAGCCCTCGTCGTCCGCGTCGAAGACGGCGGGCGCCAGCATGTAGCAGCGTCCGTGGCCCTTGCAGATCGTGCGGTCGATCGATGCCTGGCTGGTCATGGTCACTCCCACTCGCTGCCCACGACGCCGTACGCGCGCAGGTCGATGTCGGTGTCCAGCGCCGTGTAGAGGCTGCGGACCTTGGTGTAGGCCAGGAGGCCGTCGCGGCCGTTCTCCTGTCCGACGCCGCTCATCCCGCGCCCGGCGAGCGGAGTCTTGGTGACGTCGGCCTGGGCCGCGTCGTTGATCCAGGTCAGCCCGCCACGCATCCGCAGCGCGACCTCGCGGGCGCGCACCAGGTCCGTGCCCCACACCGCGGCGGCGAGGCCGTAGCGGGTGTCGTTGGCGATCCGGATCCCGTCCTCGACGTCGGAGTAGCGGATCACCGAGAGCACGGGCCCGAAGATCTCTTCGTGCGCGGCCGGGTTGTCGTTGTCGAGGTCGACCAGGACGGTCGGGCTGACGTAATGGCCTCCGGCGGGCAACCCGGTGGGGGCCTCGCCGCCGACGATCGCCCGGGCGCCTGCCTCCAGCCCGGCGGCGACGAACTTCTCGACCTTGATGCGGGCGGCGTCGGAGATGACCGGGCCCACGTCGGTGGTGAAGTCGGCTGCCGGACCGACGGTGAGCACCTTGGCGCGCTGCTCGAGCAGGTCGACGAACTCGTCGTAGCGTGAGTCCGGCACCAGCATCCGGGTCAGCGCCACGCAGGCCTGACCGGCGTGCATCATGCTGGAGAAGAGCATGCCGCGTACGGCCAGCTCGGCGTCGGCGTCGGGCAGCACCAGGCCGGCCGACTTGCCGCCGAGCTCGAGGATCACGTCCTTGGCGGTGGCGGCCGCAGAGGCCATCACCTGGGTGCCGACCGCGGTGCTGCCGGTGAAGCTGACCATGTCGACGTCGGGGTGGGCGACCAGGGCCTCACCGGCGATCCTGTCACCATGGACCAGGTTGATCACGCCGGCCGGGATGCCGGCCTCCAGGCTGGCGGCGGCGAGTGCCTCGGGCCCGATCGGGGTCAGGGGTGAGGGCTTCAGGACCACCGTGTTGCCGGCGAGCAGTGCGGGGGCGACCTTCCAGACGGTCATGAAGAGCGGGAAGTTGTAGGGCGTGAACGCCCCGACCACGCCGATCGGCTCGCGGTGCAGCTCCCACTGTCCCAGCGCCGGCCCGGCCTGGAGCGGGAAGGACTCCGGCGTTTCCAGGTGATGGGCCATGTCGGCGAAGTCGCGCAGGTGAGCGAGCGGTGCACCGACCTGGAGCATCGGGGCGAACCGCGCGGTTGCGCCGCTGTCCATGATCAGCTCCTCGACCAGGGTGTCGAACCGCTGCTCCAGCGCGCCCGCGAGCCGGCGCAGCGCTTCGGCGCGGTCCCCGACCGACATCCGGGCCCAGGGGCCCTCGAAGGCCGTCCGCGCAGCCCGGACGGCGGCGTCGACGGCAGCGGCGTCGGAGTCCGGCACCAGCCCGTAGACCTCGCCCGTGGACGGGTCATCGGCAGGGATCACGCCTTCGGCGTCGATCCACTCGCCGCCGATCAAGTTCTGGAATGCACGCATCACATGTCCTTCGTTCACTTGCCGCACGAGGGAGCCGGTGTGGCGCCCCTCACAGTCGCAAAACTTATACAATTAGGTTTACGCGGTCAATGCCCTACCCCGCACACGGCGTGGCGGCCAGTCCTCAGAGGGCCCTGACGTAGAGCAGGTCCGACTGGTCATGCTGGAATCCGAGCGCCCGGGAGGCACCCACGAAGGCCTCGGACAGGGCATCGACGTACATCTGGGCGACCCGGGCGCCATCGGCCTGGACCCGCAGGAGCGCTGTCGCGAGCAGAGCCCGGAGGTCGTCGGCGGCCACACCCGCGGTGTCGACTGCGATGCAGGCCGGATGGCCCGCTGGATCCTTCTCGTCGACGCCGACGAGGACGCTTCCGGCGGGCGCGACCAGACGGGTCCGCGCCCGCGCGAGCACAGACCGCTCCCCAGGCGCCATCGCGGCCAGATGACCCTCGACCGTCTCGTCCGGACCGTCGAGGTCAGGCTCGACGGCCGGCTTCAGGTCCTCACCGACGAACGGACGGGACCCGCCGATGAAGCGCAGGGTCTTGAAGAGCGCATGGTCGACCCGCGCGCCGAACCGGCGTGCCATCCGCTCGGCGGCGGGGTGGGCGCCGTGCGCCCACGCCCTCAGGCGGCGTACGCCCTCGACGGAGGACCAGCCGGTCGGCTGCTCGTCGAGGAGCTCGGCCAGCAGCGTGGCGATGCCATGAGAGCGGAACTCGGGCCGCACCACGAGCTGAACGTCGGCGATCTCCCCCCGCACATCGAGACGCAGGTACGCCACGACGGGCACATCCGGCAGCCGGTCGAGCGCGACGCTGCCCCGCTCGCCGGGCGGCGCGATCGAGACCAGCAGGTGGCGGACCTCTCCGCGATCCGCCGTGGTCGGGGTGGCCGTCGAGAAGCCGGCCTCGGCGTCGTACTCGACCGCATGCTCGAGCAGGCTCTCGACGTCCGCCAGCTCGTTGTCGGCCAGCTCGGTACGCCACGCGTAGGTGATCATGCCTGGCCCGTCTCGTCCGTCTCGGGGGTCTCGGCCAGGAGGCGCTTGAGCAGGCGTCGGAACACCTGGTTGGCGACCTCGTTTCGACCGAGCACCATCGACCCGGCATCGGCACTGCCCATCGCGCTCTGGGAGTCGCGCAGCACCGGGAAGTCCTCGGCGTGGAGTACCGCGAGCAGGATCTGCCAGTTCTTCTCCCACAGGTACTCCCAGCGTTCCTGGGTGATGCCGGCCTCGTCCGCGGACGGCACGATCAGGCGCATCTCCATGACCGAGTGCGTCGGCGAGGTCGGGTGCGGGCGGAAGGTGAGCAGCTGGAAGTGGTCGGGCTGCTTGAGCAGCGTGCTGTTCGGACCGAGGAAGTGGGTCTCGGTCACGTCCTCGACGAGGCTGCGGTCACCGGGCTCCTCCTCGAGCCAGCGGTCGATGCTCTTACGCGGGGCGATGAAGCGGCAGTGCCGATCGAAGTCCTCGAAGACCATCACGTTGGTGTGGATGTACTTCGCGGCGGAGTTCGGGTGGGCGTACTGGATGTGGTAGCCGTCGAGGAACGCGTCCTGCATCACCTTCCAGTTCACCGGTTCCTCGAAGCCCTCGGCACGGATGCAGCCGAGTCCGCCGAGGTCGTAGCCGGCGAGGATTTCGTCCATCTCCGGACCCAGCCAGGCGGCTACATCGATCTCCGCGTCGGCGTTGTCGACGACCCAGATGAAGCCGTGGCGCTCCTCTGCGGGGAGCTCGACGAGGCCGTAGTCGGCCTGGTCGAGGTCACCGACGGTGGTGTCCCGCGTGATGGTGCGCAGCGTGCCGTCGATGTCGTAGGACCAGCGGTGATAGGGGCACGAGAACAGCCGGCGCTTGCCGCACGGATCACCCTCCAGCAGCCCGCCGCGGTGGCGGCAGAGGTTGACCAGGGCCTTGACACCCCCGTCGCGCTGACGGGTGATGATGATGTTGTTGCGTGGCAGTCGCACGGTCTTGAAGTCGTACGTCTTCGGGATCTCGGACCCGTGGGCGACGATCGTCGGCACCCGCCCGAAGATCAGGTCGCGCTCCCGGGCCGCCAGGTCGGGGTCGGTGAACTCGTGCGCCTCGAACGGCTCGACCTTCTCGAACTGGTCCGTCGTGTCGTTACGAAGGTGGTCCAGAGCACGCCTGATCCGCGCCTCGCGGTCGGTATGGACGTCGTCCGTCATGACGTACCTCCTCTTAACTAATGATTTTAGATATTTCAAGTGATGACTGTACGCCGCCGGCCGGTCTGGCGCAGCGGGTCAGGTCCGTGCGGTGCCCTCGGGGCGGCGCAGCATCGACTGCCACGAGAGCCGTTCGGCGACAGCGGCGCGCAGCTTCATGAGCGGCCCGGTGCGGTCGAATCCGAAGGCGCCCACCAGCTGGCCGTCGTAGCGGTACTGGGCGAGGAACGGGTCGGTGGCGCCCCCGTGACCGATGAGCTCGACCTGATCGGCCGGCTCACCCAGGAGCTGGAGCTTGTGGCCGTACCACTCCGACCAGAAGTACGGAGTGATGCTGCACGGGCGGCGGTCGGTGGTCAGCGCGTTACGGACCACGAACTCGGCCTGCTCGCCGGTGGAGGTCCAGTGCTCCATCCGGGTCGACCGCCCGTTCCACGGGTTGACCCAGCGGGCGACGTCGCCCACGGCATAGACCCCGGGAACCGTGCTCTCCAGGTAGGGAGAGCAGGCCACGCCGTCACTGATCGCCACCCCCGAGCCGCGCAGCCATGCGGTTGCGGGCTCGACGCCGATGCCCACGATCACCAGGTCGGCCGGCACCGTGGTGCCGTCGCTGAGGGACACCTTCTCCGCCCGGCCCTGGCCACGGATCCGGCGCACCTTGGTGTGGGTGAGGAGCTCGACGTCGTACTGCCGGTGCAGATAGGCGAGACGCTCGGCGACGAGCGAACCGACCGCGTCGACCAGCGGAAGCTCCCGGGCCTCGACCAGCGTCACCTCGGCGCCACGGGCGCGGGCGCTGGAAGCGACCTCGCCGCCGATGAACCCGGCCCCGACCACCACGACACGTGCGCCGGGCTCGAGGGAGGCTCGGATGGCTCGCGCCTGGTCCAGGGTACGCAGCGTGGTGACCCCGTCGAGCTCGGCACCGTCGACCTCGAGCGGTCGCGGCTGGGCACCGACGGCGATCACCAGCGCGTCGTAGTCGATGTCCCACTTGTCGGTGCGGACCCGCCGGTTGCGCGAGTCCAGCGAGATCGCCTTCGTGCCGGTGAAGAGCTTCACGTCCTGCGAGTCGGGGTCGGGCAGGTGCCAGAACGGCGCCGGGTCCTCCTCCCCCGTCCCGGACTCCTTGGCTAGGAACTCCTTGGTGAGCGGTGGCCGGTCGTAGGGTCCGTGCGGCTCCTCGCCGATCACGGTGATCTCGCCGTCGAAGCCGATCCGGCGGGCCTCCTCCACGACGCGCGCGGCCCCCAGGGACGCGCCGACGATGACGAGCCGGCGGATCCCGTCGACCAGCTCGACGTCGGCCATGTCAGCGACCCTTCCACTCGGGATCGCGTCTCTCCGCGAATGCCCGAGTGCCTTCCCTGAAGTCCTCCGAGCGCATGATCCGGGCCATCGCCCGGTCATTGATCTCCCAGGGCCCCTGGTCCCAGTCGGAGCCGGCCGCGAGAGTCCGGTGGAGGGCCTCCTTGGTCGCGGCCACCGACAGCGGCGCGTTCGCGGCGATGCGGTCGGCAAGCTCCAGGGCGACCTCGAGAGCGGTGCCGACGGGCGCGACCCGATTGGCCAGGCCGAGCTCGACGGCCCGCTCCGCGCTCACCGGGTCACCGGTGAGCGCGATCTCGAGGGCGTGCTTGAGCGGCACCTGCCGCTGGGTACGGATGACGCCGCCGGCCGCTGCCATCAGGCCACGCTTGACCTCCGGCAGACCGAGCTTGGCCCCCTCGTCGATCACGGCGAGATCGGAGGCGAGGACGATCTCGGTGCCCCCACCCAGCGCGAACCCGTTGACCGCCGCGATCGTCGGGATCGAGACGTAGTGACGTACGTAGCCGGCGAAGCCCCGCTCCGGATGGTCGGGGTCGTCGACCCGCTCGCCCCGCGAGAGCGCCTTGAGGTCCGCGCCGGCACAGAACGCCCGCCCGCTTCCGGTGACCACGAGCACGCGTACGTCCTCGTCCGCGTCGGCCTCGGCCAGCGCCGCGCCGAGTCCGACCGAGACCGCCGAGTTGACCGCGTTCATCGCCTCCGCCCGACGGATGGTCGCCACAGCGACGTGGCCTCTGCGCTCCAGCGTGACGATCTGGTTGTCGGCTTCGACCGGGGCTGTGCTCATGGATGGCTTCCTTCTCGTCATACGTCGTCGTGCATGGGCGGGCTGGCGGCGGACGGGTCAGCGGACCTTCTGGTACTGCTCGACCAGGTCGGCGTACTCCGTGCGGATGTCGGTCTTGCTGATCTTTCCGCTGGGCAGCCGCGGCAGCGGCTCGTCACGGAGCACCACGTAGCGGGGCACCTTGAAGTCGGCCAGCACCTTCGACGCCTCCCGGATCACGTCCTCCTCGGTGAGGTCACCGGAGGCCTGGATGATCGCGGCCGGCGTCTCGCCGAACTTCGGGTCGGTGGCCGCGATCACGGCGACCTCACCGACCCCGGGGATCGCGGCCAGGACCTGCTCCAGCTCGACCGGCGAGACGTTGATCCCGCCGGTGATGATCAGGTCCTTGAGGCGGTCGACGAACCTGATCCGACCATCCTCGTCGCAGACGCCGAGGTCGCCGGAGTGCAGCCAGCCGTCCCGGAAGACCTGAGCGTTGATCTCCGGCGACTCCCAGTATCCGGGGGTGACGCCCGGCCCCTTGATCACCAGCTCACCGGTCTCGCCGGGAGCGGCGAACTCGCCGTCGGCGGTCATCACGGCGACCTCGGTGAAGATGTGGCCGGCACCGCAGCTGTCGGGGTGGTCGCGGAACTCGCTGACCGGGGTCGACGTGGCGATGCCGCCCGCCTCGGTCATGCCGTAGATCTGGCGCAGCGCGACGTCCTTCTTCGCCCACGCCTCCAGGAGCGCGCCCGGCACGGCCGCGCCGCCGACGACGGCGGTGGAGAGGGACGAGAGGTCGGCGTCGGCGAACTCCGGGGCCCCGGCGATCGCCTGGTAGATGAGCGGCACGCCGAAGATGGCCTCGACGCTGTGCTCCTCGATGAGCCGGACCGCCCGCGAGGGCACCAGCTGCTTCTCGATCACGAGCTTGCCGCCGAGCACGGTCGACATCAGCATGCCCCACACCAGCCCCGGCGTGAACGCCAGCGGCAGCACCAGGAGCGCGGTCGATCCGCGATGGAATCCCTGCTCGACAAGGCTGGCCTCGAAGACGATGTTGAGCAGCGTGCGGTTGGTCAGCACGACACCCTTGGAGCGCCCGGTGGACCCGCTGGTGAAGATCACCGAGATCGGATCCTCATCGCCACGGTCGATGCGGAAGGTCTCCGGGCCTCCGTCGCGCAGCGCGACCAGGTCGGCGAAGGGGACCACCCTCACCGGGGACCCGCTAGCGCCGGCCTCGGTGGCGGTGGCGACGAGCGAGTCGTCGGTCACCACGGTGGTCGCGCCGGCGTCGTCGAGCACCTTGCGCAGCTCGGTGGCGGTGAACCGGCTGTTGAGCGGCACCAGGACGGCGCCGGCCTTCAGGATCCCGAAGGCCGCAACCGGCCACGGGACGTCGTTGGGGGCCATCAGGCCCACCCGGTCGCCGGGTCGGACACCGTCGGCCTGGAGGCGGAGCGCGAACCGGCTCGACCAGTGCTCGACTGTCGCGTAGTCGAGCGTCTCGTCCTCGAAGACGAAGGCCGGTGCGTGCGGCTGTGTCCGCGCCCACCAAGCAAGAGCAGAACCGATGGTGGCGCTCATGGCATCTCCTTCAATAAACCTATTGGTTGTAGATAACAGATTTGTAACCCGTGACGTGCGTCACTGTCAATGCCCCGAGAGCGATTCAGAGGTCAAGAATGAGCGGACCCGTGCGGCAGCGGCCGACGCAGATCATCATGCAGTCGTTGGCGGCCCGCTCGTCGTCGCTGAGCACGGAGTCGCGATGGTCGGGAACCCCGCCGAGGACGCCGGTCTCACAGGTCCCACAGGTGCCTTCGCGACAGGAGAAGTCGACCTCGATCCCGATACCGGCGAGAGCGTCGATGATGCTCTCGTCCTCGGCGACCTCGACCCGCGCGCCGGTCGAGGAGACCTCGACCTCGAACGCAGCCCCGCCGGTCTCGACCAGCTCCTTCGGCGCGAAGCGTTCGGTGTGCAGGGTCTCCCCCGGCCGCGAACTCATCTCCTGCTCGACCGCCGACAACAACGGCTCCGGGCCACAGCAGTAGACACGCCGGCCGTCGACCGGCTCACCAAGGACCGCGGGCAGGTCGAGCAGCCCTCGTTCGTCCTGGGGCCACAGGTCGACCCGATCCCCGTACGCCTCCAACTCATCGAGGAACGCCATCGATCCACGCGAGCGGCCGCCGTAGACCAGGCTCCAGTCGGAGCCGGCGGCCGTCGCAGCAGCGATCATCGGCAGGATCGGCGTGATGCCGATGCCGCCCGCGATGAAGATGTGGCGCTCGGCCGGCTCGAGGCGGAAGTGGTTGCGCGGGCCACGGAGGTCGAGCTCGTCTCCCTGCACAAGCTTGTCGTGGATGCGGACCGAACCGCCGCGACCGTCCTCGACCCGCAGCACCGCGACGCGGTAACGGGTGCGGTCGCCGACCTCGCCGCACAGGCTGTACTGCCGGATCTCACCGCCATCAGGAAGGACGTCGACGTGCGAGCCCGGATCCCATGACGGAAGCTCGCCGGTGAGCGGCTCCAGCACCAGGCCGACGACCCCGTCGGCCAGGTCCTGTCGCTCGACGACCCGGACTCGCCTGCACTCCTCGGTCATCCGTCTCACCTCTCTTCCGATGCGTCACTTTATCTAATCATGTTAGGTTTGTGAACCACAACGCATAGATTCCCCCGGAGGTGGCCATGAACCCGCTCGACCTTTTCCGCATGGACGGGCGCACCGTCGTCGTGACCGGCGCGAGCAGCGGCCTGGGCGCCGGCTTCGCCCGCGCCCTCGCCCACGCAGGAGCGAACGTCGTCATCGCCGCTCGGCGCGAGGACCGGCTCAAGACCCTCGCCGACGAGCTGCGCGAGATCGGCCCGGAGCCGGCGATCGCTGTCGCCGACGTCGCCGACCCCGACGACTGCGAGCGGGTCGCCGAGGTGGCGGTCTCGGCGTTCGGCGGCATCGACGGACTGGTCAACAACGCCGGCTTGGGGTCCGCGGTCTCCTCCCTGAAGGAGACACCTGCGGGCTTCCGCCGCCTGATCGACGTCAACCTCAACGGGACGTTCTGGATGGCCCGCGCCTGCGCCGCGCGGATGGAGCACGGCGGCTCCATCGTCAACGTGGCCAGCGTGCTCGGCCAAGTGGCGCCGCGCTACCCGCAGGCCGCCTACGCCGCCAGCAAGGCCGGCGTCATCGGCCTGACCCGCAACCTCGCCGGGGAGTGGTCAGCCCGCCGCCGGATCCGGGTCAACGCGCTGTGCCCGGGCTACTTCGACTCCGAGATGACCGCCGGCGAGGGTGAGCTTCTCCGCGAGATGGTCGCCGAGCAGAGCATGCTCGGACGCTTCGGGGAGCAGCACGAGCTCGACGCCGCACTGCTCTTCCTGATCAGCCCGGCCTCGACGTACGTCACCGGCACGACCCTCACCGTCGACGGCGGCCTCACGTCCTACTGAGTCGATCCCGAGCCGGGCCAGCGCGGGCCGTACTCGGGGTAGTCGCGGGGCACCCGGAGCGGGAAGGCCGGGTCGCGTTTCTCCAGGAAGGCCGCGACCCCTTCACCGACATCGCCGAGGCCGGGCAGCTCGTAGACGCCGCGCGACTCGATCCGGTGAGCCTCCCACGGGCTCGGCGCCGCCCACATGCTCCACATCAGCTGCTTCGACAGCGAGACCCCGACGGTCGAGGCTCGCTCGGCGATCTCGGTGGCGATGGCGTAAGCGGCGTCGAGGAGGTCGGCGTCAGGAACGACGCGTCCGGCCAGTCCGCCGGCGACCACCTCGCCGGCGGACAGCAGGCGGCCGGTGAGGACCCACTCGGTGGCACGGGCAGTGCCCACGAGTCGCGGCAGGAACCAGCTTGCTGCGGACTCGATGAGCATCCCGCGCCGGGTGTAGACGAAGCCCACCCGGGTCGACTCCGCCACCACCCGGATGTCGGCGGGCAGGATCATCGAGGCACCCCCGCCGACGGCGGCGCCGTTGACCGCTGCCACGACCGGCTTGAGCATCGCAGCCATCCGAAGGGTGACCACGCCGCCCGCATCGCGGGGCACGCCACCCAGAGCACCGAAGCGCTCCACGAAGGCCGCATGCTCGGGCGAGGGGTCACGGTCGCCGTGATGGAACCCCTCGTCGAGGTCGGCGCCGACGCAGAAGTTGCGGCCCCGCCCGGTCAGCACGACCACCGCGACCTCGTCGTCGGCCTCGGCCCGGTCGATCGCGTCGACCAGCTCGCTGCACAGGCGCAGCGTCATGGCGTTGCCCTGCTCAGGGCGGTCGAGAGCGATGGTCGCCACCCTTCCCTCGACCTGGTAGTCGACCACGGGACCAGCAGTCATCTCAAAGCTCCTGACATTGGCAGATAAACCGTACGGCATTAGGTTAATCTGAAACCAGGAGGAAACAACATGGCTGCTGAACTGCTCTTGACCGGAGTCCGCGTCGCCGATCTGGGAGACGCCGTCGGAGAGGGCGCCGCCCGCCTCTTGGCGGATCTCGGCGCCGAGACGCTGAAGCTGGAACCCCCGGAAGGTGCCCGGACCCGGACCGACGAACCCGTCGTGGACGGCCGCTCGCTGCCCTACAGCGTCCGCAACGCCAACAAGTCGGCGCTGGTCGCCGACCTCGCCACCGCCGAGGGCCGGGCGGATGCTCGCGCGCTGGTCGCGGAGGCGGACATCGTCTTCCTCTCCCCCGCCACGGCCGATGCCATCGGTCTGGCGGAGCTGCGCGCGGCCAGTCCAGGCCTGGTCGCGGTGATCTCCTCACCGTTCGGGCTCACCGGTCCGCGACGCGACTGGCAGGCGACCGGCCGTACGCTGCTCGCCCTCGGGGGCGCGATGTCGCGCTCCGGCAGACCGGGCGCGGCACCGCTGGTTCCGCCCGCGCAGCTCGCGACCGCGACGGCCACCGCTCAGGCCGCCTGGCTGGCGATCGTCGCCCACACCCAGCGGACGCGAACCGGCCAGGGACAGACCATCGACCTGTCCCATCACGAGGCCGTGGCGACCGGGCTCGACCCGGCGTTCGGAGTGCAGGGATCGGCCGCTGCCGGGCGCTCGGGGAAGTTCCGGCGTGGACGTCCGCCGGCCGACTCCTATCCGATCTACCGCTGCGCGGACGGCTTCGTACGCCTGTGCCTGCTGTCCAAGCGCCAGTGGCGGGGCATGTTCGGCTGGCTGGGCGAGCCGGCCGAGTTCGCCGACCCCAGCTACGACTCGATCACCGCTCGTGTCGCCGCCTCCGACCGGCTCGAGCCGCTCATCGAGGCGCTCTTCGCCGACCGCACCGCGGCCGACCTGGTCGATGAGGCGGCCACGCGCGGGATCCCGCTCGCCCAGGTGCTCTCCCTCGGGGAGGCGCTCGCCGCGGACCACTTCACCAATGCCGGGACCGTCTCGAGCACGGAGGTGGCTCCCGGCCTGACCGCGAACCTGCCGATCGGCTACCTCACCGCCGACGGACACCTGCTCGGCCTGCGCACGCCGAGTCCGGACCTGCCGACGCAGGTCGCCACAGCCGACGCGTGGACGCCTCGCGAAGAGCGGGTCCACCTGAGCCCGGACGCGGACGATGCTCCGTTCGCCGGTCTCCGCGTCCTCGACCTCGGCGTCATCGTCTTCGGCGCCGAGGCTGGACGCGCCTTCGCCGATCTCGGCGCCGACGTGATCAAGGTCGAGAGCCGCACCTACCCAGACGGGCTGCGCCAGACCCGGCACGGCGAGGCGATGAACGCCTCGTTCGCGTGGGGGAACCGCGGCAAGCGCAGCCTCGGGCTGGACCTGCGCACCGACGAAGGACGACGGCTCTTCCTCGACCTGGCCCGGCACAGCGACGTGGTGCTCTCCAACTTCAAGCCGGGCACGCTCGACTCGCTCGGGATCGGCTTCACGGCCCTGGCCGCCGCCAACCCGGGCATCGTCGTCCTGGAGAGCTCGGCCTTCAGCGCCGACGGGCCGTGGGCTCAGCGCCTCGGCTACGGCCCGCTGGTACGGGCGGCCTGCGGGGTGACCAGCCTGTGGAAGTACGCCGCCGGCGACACCGCGTCCTGGGACGGCGTCACGGTCTTCCCGGACCATGTCGCCGCCCGCCTCGGCGCTCTCTCCGTGGCCGCCGCTCTGCTCGCGCGCAGCCGCGACGGACGCGGGCGTCACCTGCGGATGGCCCAGTCCGACGTCGTCCTCCACCAGCTCGCCGACCTGGCGCTGCTGGAGAGCCTGCGACCGGGGTCCGTCTCGGCTGTCGGCAACCGCGGACGGGAGATCTTCGGCGGTGTCTTCGCGTGCGCAGGCGACGACGAGTGGTGCGTGATCGACGCGCGCACCCCCGGCGAGGTCGAGACGCTCCGCGACGCCGTGCAGGCAGGTGACCGGGGGCTCGCCGACGCGGTCGGCGCCTGGACCGCCGTACGCTCGCCGGCCGAGATCAGCGAGCAGCTCCAGGGGCGCGGGCTGCCGGCCGCACCGATGCTCCGGCTGCCCGAGCTGCGCGAGGACCCCCAGCTGATCCATCGCCGGACCTACACGACCTTGAGCCACCCGCTCCTGGAGCAGACGCTGCCGGCGGAGGACCCAACGGCGGCGTACGAGCGGCTCGAGGTGCCGACCCTCGGGCCGGCCCCGCTGGCGGGGGCGGACACCGAGTCGATCTGCCGGGACCTGCTGGGGCTCGACGAGGACGACCTCGCGGACCTGCTGGCCCGCGAGGTCGTCTTCGTCCCCTGAGCTCAGCCGGCCGGGGTGCTCGGCGGAGCGTCCGGGTCCTTGGGACGGTAGTCGTCGGCGTACTCGACCTCGGCAGCCTTGATCTGGCGGCCCAGCCACGTGTTCCAGGCCTTGGTCTGAGCCTGGGTCGTCAGTGTCTGGGTCAGGGTCTGGGCGGCCTGGTCGAGGCTGACCGGGATCGGCTCGGTGATCTCGGTGACCAGGCCGACGTTCCAGCCGTTGCTGGTCTGGACGGGGCCGAAGGCCTTGCCACGCGGAGCCGCGAAGGCGCTCTTGGCGTAGGTGTCCTCGAGCTGGGAGGCCTGAACGGCGCCGAGGCTGCCACCCTTGGCCGCGGTGCTGGAGTCGCGGGAGGTGGTCCTCGCGAGCGTCGCGAACGCCGTGCCCTTGCCGAGCTCGGCGAGCACCTGCTCGGCCTCGTCCTCGGTAGCGACCACGATGTTGCTGATCGAGCGCTGCTCCGGGGTGACCATCTCGGCCTTGTGGTCCGCGTAGTAGCTCTGGACCTCGGCCTGGGTGACCTCGGGGACGCTCGAGGTGATCTCGGAGTAGAGCCGGCTGGTTGCGATGACGCGGGTGATCTCGGCGAGGACCTCGGTCTCGGTGACCCCGGCGGTGGCGAGGAACTGTTCGTACGTCCTCTGGTCGCCGAGCATCTGCGACTCGATCACCTTGTCCAGCTGCTGCTGCGCCTGGGTGCGGGTGACCGTGATGTCCTTCTTCTTCGCGGCCCGCTCGAGGATGAGGCTGACGGCCATCGACTTGGCGGCGTCGCGACGGAAGGAGGCCTTCTTCGCCCCCTCCGTGGGCTGCTTGACGTTGTAGAGCCCGCCGAGCACCTTGATCCGCTTGTCGAGCTCGGAGATCTTCACCGTCCGGTCGCCGACCTGCATCACGGCGTCGGAGGGAAGCGCGTTGGCGCGTTGCACGACGAGGAACGCGCCCGCGCCGACGACCGCAACCGCCACCACGGCGGCGAGCAGCCGAGGCCACCAGATCGGGACCATCGAGCGTAGGTGGAGAGGTTTGATGGCGAGCTTGGTCATGCGCTGACCTCCTGGAGTTCTCGTGTGGGTGGGTGTTCGCCGGACTCAGGCTCCGGAGCCTGGTGCTCCGTCGTGCCGAGCAGGCGGGCAACCAGATGGGCGGCGGCGTACGAGCTGATGACGCCGGCGGCGAGCAGGAGCCCGAAGTCGCGGAGCACGGTGAGGCCAGAGAGCCCGAGGGCGAGATAGCCGACCGCGCCGGCGATCGCCGCGGTCAGGACCGTCCGGCCCGACGAGGCCAGCAGTCTTCGCTCTCCGAGCATGGTGACGAACTCGCACGACGTGACCGTCACCAGCGCCCCGATGGCGAGGGTGAGCGGGCTCAGGTCGATGCCGGCGAGCCGGACGGCGGCGAAGAGCCAGCCGGCGGCGAGCAGGGCGGTGGCCAGGACGCGTACGCCGGCACGCCACGAGCGCAGCCCGAGCCCGACCAGGAGCGCGGCGACGAGGATGCCGACCGCGTTAACGGTGTAGCGGGCATCCTCCATCGCGCTCAGGCCGTCGGCGGCGAGCACGGGCAGGCCGACGATCTCGACGCGGTAGCCCTTCGGTGGCTCCGGCAGCTCCCGGCGCAGCGACTCGATGAGCCGGCGCTGGGCGCGTACGTCGTCGAGCGTGATGCCGTAGGTGGCGACCGCGGCCTGGTGGTTGCGGGACAGCACGGCGTCGGCGAGATAGTCCGGGACGACCTCGGTGCCCGCGCTGACCTGTGCCGCGGTGGCGCTGCCCCCGAGGAAGGCGAGCAGCTGGCTGTACGTCAGCAGCGGCCGCATCTGGTCGGCGTGCTCGCGCACGACGAGGCTCTGGGCCTGCTGCGACCAGGCGATCGCTTCGGGCGAGGCGACGTTCTTGCCGCGCAGCACGATGTCGAGCTCGCCGGAGAAGCCCAGCGTCTGCTCGATGCGAGCCGCGTCGGCCAGCTCGGGTACGCCCTGGGCGAGCTCTTCGGGGCTGGACTGGATCCGCATCCCCGGCAGCATCACCCAGCCCGCGATCGCGGCCGCTGCGAGCACGACCATGCTGCCCTTGGCCACCTTGGGCGACAGACTCAGCGCGCGGCGCGTCCTGCTCGCCGCGGCTCGCGGCTCGACCCGTCCGATCATCAGGCGCAGCACCAGGGCCCAGCCCACGGTCAGCACCAGGCCCAGGGCGAGAGCGAGACCGAACTCGCGCACGAAGGGCAGTGGGGTCAGCGCGAGGCTGGCGAAGGCCGCGGCCGCCGCGCCCGCTGTGACGAGCACGCCGCGCAGCCGCTCGGCCTGCAGCAGGTAGAGTGGGAAGTCGCTGCCCACGCCGAGCAGCACCGGCAGGAACGCGGCGGCACCGAGCGAGAGCGGCACCCCGAGCAGGCCGAAGACCGCGACGGTGGTCGCGGTCCCGAGCAGCGCGCAGCCGAGCGGCAGCAGGCTGTGCCTGCGCCGCCGGCTCCAGCCCGCGCAGACGAGCACCAGCGCGACCGCGCCGAGCGCCACCGCGCCGAGCCGGAGGATCTCCGTGTGAGCGCGGTCGGCGACACCGGAGACGACGACAGGCACGCCCGAGACGACCGGCCGCTCGATGCTCAGCCCGGAGCCGCGTACGGCCTTGCGGATCTCCGCCACCAGGCGCCGGGTCTGCTCCTGGTCCAGGCCGGGCTCAGGCCGGACGAGCAGGGTGGCCGACTTGGCGCTGGGCACCAGGAACCGCCACTCCGGGCGGGGGTTGCCGGCACGGTCCATCAGCACCGAGGCGACGAACTTCTGGTTCTGGACGGTCGGGAGGCCGACCGGCAGCGCCTCGGCGAGAAGCTTGCCGTAGCGGCGGTCGAAGGGGGCGAGCGCGACGTCGCCGGCCGCGGTGATCTCGGCCTTGCTCTTGTGCTGGCGCCGAGCCTTGGCCTCGGCGACGTTGCGGATCTGGTCACGCGCGCCGGCGACCTGGGCCAGCATCCCCTTGACCGAACCCGCGGTCTGGTTGAGCACCGTGCCGGGCCCGTAGACGCTGTGCACGTTCGGCAGGCCCGACAGCGACCCCTCGAGGCGGATCAGGCGCACCAGCTCGGTCGGGTCCAGGACCAGCCCGAGCTGGGTGGTGCCCTTCATCTCCACGACGACGGCGTCGCCGCCGAACGTCTCCTGATAGGCCCGCAGCTGCCGGTCGGCGCTGTCCCCGGCGGGGACGAAGGAGTCGACCTTGGTGTCGACCTCCACGCGCGAGATCCCCAATCCCACCGCCACGAGGACGAGGAGCACCAGCAGCGCGGACCTCCAGGTCACTTGTCCTCCTCGACCCGCGGAGCCTTGCCCCTGAACGGTGCCGGCTCGTCCGCCTGCCCCGGAGCCGGGTAGGGGTTGTTCCAGTGCAACGGGTTGATCGTCTGCAGGTTCAGCGGGTTGCCGCGCACCGAGTACTCGTTGAAGATCGTCGCCAGCCGCGCCGGCGCGACCCCGTTCTCGAGCGGGATGTCGAACGCGCCGCCGAAGTTGCCGAAGAAGGAGCCGATGTCGTTCGCGTACGGCTCGATGTAGGTCAGCATCGGGTTGATGTTGCGCAGCAGCAGGTCGAGGTAGGGCGTGATCGCGATCAGGTTGCGCGAGAGCGCCGGCAGCTGGTTGACGGTCTCCGGCGCGATCTTCAGCGCACCGTTCATGTAGGGAAGCAGCGCCTCGAGGCTGGCGGTGACCGAGGGCAGGTTCACCAGCGCCGCGTTGAGGTCGGGCGCCGCCTGGTCCAGGGAGCGTACGACCGGGCTGAGGTCGCCGGAGAGCTCACCGAGGGATCCGGTCGCCACCCGCGCGCTGCTCATCAGTCCGGGCAGGCGCTGCATCGTGGCCGCCAGCGCCTCCTGCTGCCCGGCGGTCGCCTGGGTGATCCGCTGGGTGTTGTCGATCACCGAGACGATCGCCCCGCGGTTGGTGTCGGCGGCGGCGAGGATCGCGTTCGTCTCCTGCACCAGCGACTGCAGGTCGTCGTTCTGCGCGGCCAGCGCGTCGACCGCGGTGTAGCCGGTGCCGCCGATCTGGCCCAGCCCCTCCATCACCTGGGTGATGCTCTGCTGGGTGCCGTCGGTCGTCGTGCCGAGGTCGGTGAGGGCCGCGGCGAGCTGCTTGCGGGTCTGCGGCGTGAACGTACGCACGACCTCGTCGATGTCGGTGGCGGCTTGGACCGACTCCGGCGACAGGGTGGTCCCGTCCGGGATCTCCTCGCCGGTGCCGTCCTTGATGTCCACGAAGGACTGGCCGATGACGGACTTGACGCCCACGCGGACGGTCGCGCCTTCGTGCAGCGGCGCCACCTCGTCGTCGAGATCCAGCACGACGCGTGCGGTGCGGCCCTCGACCTCGGTCGAGGCGACCCGGCCGACGATGACTCCGGCGACGCGAACCTCACCGGCCTCCTGGAGGTTCTTCAGGTCCGCCGACTCGAAGGAGACCTGGTAGGCGCGGTCGCCGCCCGGGAGCGTCCCGCCGGCACCCTTCCACAGGTAGCCGAACCCGAGCACGCACAGCAGCGCGATGGCCAGGATCACCACGACCGACGTACGCGGCCGAAACCGGGAGCGGGTGGTCGGGATCGTGCGCAGCGTGACACTCATGGGGTGTCTCCCTTCTTGCCCTGGTCGATGCCCTCGTCGGCGAGTCCGCCGGTGGGGTTGGTCAGGTCGACGTGGAGGTTGGCGCGGCCCATGCCGCCGTTGGCGTCGTAGAGGCTGAACGAGGACGAGGTCTGGTAGGTGAAGGCGGCCAGGTCGTCCATCCACGGCACCAGCTCCTTCGTGGCCTGAGGCAGGTAGCCGACGACCGGCTTCAGGTCGGCGAGCGCCGGGTTGGCGTCGGCGACGAAGGGCCGCAGGTCGTCGACCACGGGCCCGGCACGGTCGACGACGGGAGCTGCTCCGTTGACGAAGTTGTGGACCGAGCCGACGGTGCCGTCGAGGTTCTCGACCGCCTCGGGCAGCGTGTCGGAGGCCTTGTCGAGGTCCTTCAGGGTCGGGTCCAGCTGACCGGTGAGATCGTTGACCTCGCCCATCGACCCGGAGAGCTGCTCGGTGAACCCGGGCAGGGTGTCCAGCGACTCGGAGAGCTGCTTGTCACGCTTCGCGACGGCGCCCAGGGTCCTGTCCATCGAGGTCGTCAGCTCGGTGAGCCGTTGCCTGTCGTGGCCGACGGCCTCCGAGATGGTCGTCAGCGAGGTGACCAGCTGGGAGATGTTCGTACGCCGCTCGTTGAGGGCGTTGATGACCGGCTCCCACTGCTTCATGGTCGCGGTGGTCGCGTCCAGTCCCGCCGGGAGCGTGGTCGGCGCATCCTTCAGGCCGATCTGCGTCTGGTCGATCAGCGAGGTCAGCGCCGCCCGGGTGCGCGCGTCGAGCTTGTCCAGAACCTCGTACGGCTGGACGGCTCGCTTGGTCTGCGCAACCGGGAGCGCACCCCCGTCCTCGAGCAGATCGGCGGGCGGGCCGCCCGGATCGAGCTCGATGTACATGACGTTGAGCGGGGCCTTGGTGCGAAGGATCGCGGTGGCGTTGCGGTAGATCCGCTGCTCCTTCTCGAACTCCACGGTGACCTGGGCGGTGCCGGAGTCGGTCGGGTCGGCCGCGGTGATCCGGCCGACCGGCACACCGGCGATCCGGACCTCCTGCACCGCCTCGGGACGTACGCCGGGGGCCGCGGTGAACTCGATGGCGACCGACTGGCGGTCCTGCCACGGCAGCCGGATGTGCTGGTTGCCGAGAACGTAGACGGTCGCGGCGAGGCCGGCCACGAGCGCGATGGCCACCGCGATCGTGTCGCGCTTGAGCCCGGGGGTGTTCCGGATCCGGTCGGCGAGGGTGCTGAGGCTTACCATCAGTTTTCACCTTTCAGCTGCGGGATCAGCTGGGCGAGGGCGTCGTCGAGGTTGAGCGGCGCGACGCTGCCGGCGCTGACACCGGCCTGGAAGTTGAGCAGGCTGCCCTGCGCGTCCTGGGTCATCGAGGCCCGGTCGAGGTTGGTCACCATGTAGGCGAGCTCCTGATAGAACTTGTTGTCCGCCTGGACGCCACCGCCGGTGTCCTTGAACGGGCCGGTCCCGCGGTAGGTGCTTCCCAGCGACTCCAGGACGGGGCCGTTGACGCGGTCGATCACCGGACCCTTGATGTCCTTCAGGATCGGCTTGGTGGTCCTCGCCGTCGGCACCAGGTCCTGGACCAGCGGCTGGGCGTCCTCGAGCAGCCCGGGCAGCTTGGCTGCGACCGGCCTGGTGTCGGCGAGCATCGGCTCGAGGGTCCTGACCAGCGGGCCGACCTCCTCCGCGGTGGGCTGCAGGCCGACCGCGGTCCGGTCGAGCTGACGCAGCGTCGGGGTGAGCTGGTCGGTCGCGGCCTTCGTCTCGTCCAGGGCCGTGGGCAGGCCGGCGACGGTCGCGGAGAGGTCGTCGCTGTGGTCGGCCATCGTGGTCGTCGTGGTGTTCAGGTTCACCAGGCTGCGGGCCAGCGCAGCGTCCTGCTCGTTGAGGGTGGCCGCGAGACTCTCCACATTGCCGATCAGCTCGGGCAGGTCGCGCTGCGGCCGGGTGCCCTGGACCGAGGTCAGCAGCTTCGTGGAGGGGTCGAGGACCTGCGGCGCCTGACGGGTGAACGACCGGATGGGCTTCTGGTTCTTGTTCGACAGGGTCGCACCGGCTTCCTTGATGGTCCCCTGCAGGTCCTTCCTGGTCTCCGTCGGCAGCGCAGCCAGGATCGCGTCGAGCTCGACGGGAACATGGGTGCGGCTCTTCGGGATCGTCTCCTCGGAGTACTCCCCCGATCCGCCCGGCACCAGGTTGAGGGCGTACTGGCCACCGAGGACGGTCAGCGGCTCCACCCGGGCGCTGGGCTTCGCGCCGAGCCGCTCCTTGACACCGTCGTCGATCTTCATGTCGACGTGGGTGGTGCCATCGGCATCCTGGCGTACGTCCGAGACGACACCGACCTGAAGCCCGGCGACCTTCACCTTCGTCTTGCCGGAGACCAGACCGTAGTTCTGGTCGAAGGTCGCGTGGATGGTGTCGCCCGAGCGGACCAGCAGCGACAGCTGGGTCTTGAAGGCCAGCGCCGTGAGGGCGGCGAGCAGGACGACGATGAGCACCACCGCCCGACGAGTCAACACAGACATCAGCACTTCCCCTTTCCGTACTTCAGACCGTGGGAGAACGCCTTGCCCGGACCGGAGTACGGATCGACGTTCGCGAGCGGGTCGGGCTGGCTGGCGACGTAGACGCCCGGGAAGACGAGCATCGCGCTGAAGTAGTGCTTGTCCGGTCCGTAATTGCCGCTGAGCAGGTCGTGCTCGCAGAAGAGCGTGCCGGCGTCGGGGGCGTACGGGCTGAGCACCTCCAGCGTCGGTGCGGTCCTACCGAGCGTCTCGCGGGCGCGGCCGACGGTCGGCTCCACCTTGGTGACGGCGGGCACCAGCGTCCCGACCGGCTCCGCGGACCCTTCGGCGAACTTCTTCACGGTGACCGCGACCGGAGGCGCCTCCACCAGGAAGTCGCGCAGGTTCGGCACCGACTCGACCAGGTCGTCGACGCCTGGGCGCAGCTCGGTGACCGCATTCGCGGTGTCGTCGAGGGCCGGGTTGATCTCGGACAGACCCTGGCGGGCGGTCACCAGCGTCGTGGGCGCCTGGGCCACCGTCTGGCGGAGTGGCTCGGTGTCGTCGGTGTTGACCGCGCCGAGCGTGGTGTTGGTGGTGGTGACAAGAGTCTGGATCTGTCGCTCGTGCCCGTGGATGTGTGAGACCAGCCGGTCCCCAGTGACGAGCAGGCCGTCCAGGTCGGTCTTCGGATCGGATGCCGTGTCGAGCACGAGCGTGGCGTCGTCCATCATCCCGGGCGCGACCTGGAGGGCGCTGTAGAGGTCCTTCTGGTGGCCCGATACCCCACCGCCGACCTCGCGCAGCCCGACCTGCAAGCCCTTGCGAGCCTTGGGTGGCAGCGCGGAGAGCACCGTGTTCAGGTCGGCGGAGCTCGTGGTCTTCTCGGCCGCGATCGGCTTCCCTCCGAGCAGGCCGGAGCTCGCCGTGCCGGGATCGAGGGAGACGAACTTGCGGCCGAGGACGGAGGCGTTGCCGACCGCGGCGGTCGCGTCGGCGTACAGCTCTCGGTCGCCGTCCAGGCGCATCTTCACCAGCGCCTGGTCGTTCTCGTAGGAGATGTTCGTGACGACGCCGATGCGGATGCCGTTCTGGGTGACGTTCTGCTGGGGCTTCAGGGTGCCGACGTCGTCGAAGTACGCAGACACCTCGGTGTGGTCCTTCAGGGGCAGCGCACCGCCGCCCTGGACCAGGGTGCCGACGTAGGCGATCACGCCGCCGGCGGCGATCGCGACGATCCCGATCAGGAGTCGCCGGGCGTCTTGTCGGTGCAGTCGTGCGCTCATGAGTGGCCTCCGATGAGCTGGTCGAGGAGGTTCTGCTCCTGCGAGGACGTGAGTCCGGTCGCGCTGTTGGGATCGGTTGCCTCGGTCAGCGGGCCGGTGAGGTCCGGGAGCGCTTCGTCGGTCTTGTCGGCGCCCTTCGCAGGCTTCTCCCCGCCGACGGTGCCGATGTTCGGCAGCACCTCGGCACCGACGAGCGAGTTGAGCGCCTCGGGCGTGACGTGGACCAGCCCGCGGAAGTAATGGCTCAGCCCGTCGCGGGAGTTGGTGCTCAGCGCCCACTTGGTGACGAACGACATCAGGTCACCCAGGTGCTCGTCCAGGAGCTCGTCACCCACGGGCCGCAGCTCCGAGGCGGTCGTACGCAGGTTGTCGCCGGAGGCGCGCAGGTCCTCGGTGATCGGCTTGATCCGCTTCAGCAGCGCGTCGAGCTCGGCGAAGAGCGGCCCGAAGGAGTCGAAGGCCGGGTCGGCGTAGGGCGAGAACCGGTTGATCTCGTCGGCGATCTCGGCCAGGTCGCGGGTGACCGGGCGGGCCTTCTTCAGGGTGGGGGTGACCGTCTCGGAGACGGTCTCGAGAGAGGTCAGCGTGCGCTGGGCCTCCTTCAGCGTGGCCGGCAGCTCGGCGATGGTCGCCTCGAGCGCCGCCTGCTCATCGGCCAGAGCGTCCAGCGTCTGTCGCGCACGCGAGATCAGCAGGTCGAGCTGCTTCCCGTTCTCGCCGGTGAGCGATGCGGCGACCGGGTCCGCCTTGGCGATCAGGTCGTTGAGCACCTCGTTCTGGCTCCGCAGGATGGCGCCGACCTGGTCGAGATCCTTCATCAACGGTGCGAGCGCCTTGAGAGCATCGGCCATCTTCTGGCCGCCGCCGTTCATGGTGCCCTCGCCCAGCGTGCTGACCAGCGCCGCGAGCGCGGTCGAGGTCGGGTCGTCGAGCGTGTCCAAGACGTCTTGGAGGTTGACGGCCGAGTCGGTCTGCTTCAGCGGGACCGTGTTGTTCCTCAGGTAGGGCGAGGACTCCTTGCCCGGCTCGATGGAGACGTAGTTCTCACCGAGGGCGTTGATCGGCTGGATGAGCAGCTTCGCGTCCTCGTGGACCGGGAGTACGTCCTCATCGAGATCGAGGGTGACCCGGGCGACACCCTTCTCGAGCTTGATCGACTTGACCTTGCCGACCTGGACACCGGACGTGCGGACCTCGTTGCCGACCTCGAGAGGGCTGGCATCCTCGAAGTAGCCCACCAGCTCGGACCGGCTCACGGAGCTTCCCATCAAGTTGGTGCCGGTGACTGCCGTCGCTGCCCCGACCACGACGGTCGCGGAGATGACGGTGAATTTCGAGAGCATCATCAGTTGAGCCCGTCCCCTTCTGCATCGGTCCACGGCTGGCCGGCGATCGAGCCCGGCAGCGGCCGCGCGTCCTGTTTCATGCCCGGCGGCATGACGCCGGGGTTCTGGTCGAAGCTGCTCGCCGACGCGGTGATCAGCGCACGGGCGTAGTGGCCGGAGGCGTCCCGGCTGCCGAAGACGCCGTTCCAGTTGCTGAGCCAGCCGACGAGCTCTGGCGTGTACGGCCGCAGGTAGGAGACCATCGGGCCGGCCTGCTCGAGCGCGCTGGTCGCGGTCGGCAGGATGGCGTTGGCGTCGTTGACCAGCCCCGGCGTGTACTGCAGCAGCTCCTGGGCATCCGCGAGGGTGCCGGGCAACATGGCCAGAGCGGGACGTACGTCGGCAAGGACCGGATTGGCCTGCTTCGCGATCGCCGGAAGCCGGTCGGTCGACGGCCGCAGGGTGCGGAGCACCTTCCGGGTGGAGTCGACCGGCTCGGGGACCGCCTCCAGGGCCGTGGTGGCCGAGTCGATCGTCTCGGGCAGCTTCTCGATGCTCTGGGAGAGCTCGGCCTGGCGCGCCGCGATCTGGGTCGTGAGCGTGTTGAGGTTGTTGATGCTGGCCGCCAGCTCGGCATCGTTGGCCGAGACGTTGGAGGTCACGCCGTGCAGCTCCTTGATGATCTTCTTCAGCGCCGGCCCGTCCTGGGCGATCGCGCTGAGCAGATCGGCGATCGCCTTCACCGTCGGTCCGGCGTCGGCCAGGGTCTTCCGCAGGTCCGGCTGGGTGCCGGCGAGTGTCTTGTTGAGCTGGGCGACGAGGGTCTGCAGCTGCTTGCGGGTGGGCGCGTCGAGGGTGGCGAGCAGCTCGTCGATGTCGACGGCCTCGGCGTTGCCGGTGACCAGGTGCCCTGAGGGCATCTCCGGGTTGGTCCTCGCGCCGGGGACGAGCTCGATCATCCGGGTGCCGAGCACGGACGCCCACTTGATCCGCGCAGTGGTGCCGGCGCGGAGCGGGGCGTACTCGTCCTCGATGGCGACCTCGACCTCGGCCTGCCCATCGCGGACGCCGACCGAGGTGACCTTCCCGACGCGCTGGCCCTTGATCATGACACCGGCGTCCTCGAAGGTCGTGCCGGCCGAGGGCATCAGCAGGGTCAGGCTGTAGTCGGGCCCGGAGGTGAGCTTGACGACGCCCCAGGTGAGAAGGGAGCCGACGATCACCAGGGCGATGACGCCCTTGACACCGGCTCGTTGACGGATCGCGTTCATCGTGGCTCCTCAATCCATCCCGAGCGGGCCGTCGGCGGCTCCGGCCAGGAACTGACGCACGAACGGATCGTCGGAGGCGAAGGTCTCCTCGGCGGTGCCGGCGTGGACGATCTGGCCCTTCCACAGCACGGCCACGTGGTCACTGACCTCCTGGGCGGTCGGGATGTCGTGCGTGATCACGATGTAGGTGCCGCCGTGCTGGCGGTGGACCTTCTGGATCAGACGCCCGAGCAGCTTGGTGCGGACCGGGTCCAGACCCGAGTCGGGCTCGTCGAAGAGCACCACGTCAGGCCGCATCACCAGCGCTCGCGCGAACCCGGCACGCTTGCGCATGCCGCCGGAGATCTCGTTGGGCGCCTTGTCCACGGCCGCCTCGAGGCCGACCTCGCTGAGGTGGAACATCACCGTGTCGCGGATCTCGGCCTCGGAGAGGTCGGTGTGCTTGCGCAGCGGGAACGCAATGTTGTCGTAGATGTTCATCGACCCGAAGAGCGCACCGTCCTGGAAGAGCACGCCGAACCGCTTGCGCAGCTCGTAGCGCTCGTGCTCGGAGACGCCCCAGATGTCGCTGCCGAAGACGCGTACCTCGCCGGCGTCGGGCTCGAGCAGGCCGACGATGTGCTTGAGCAGCACGCTCTTGCCGGTGCCGGACGGACCGAGGACGGTGGTGATGGCGTTGTGGACGAACGTGAGATCGATGCCATCGAGGATGTTGCCGGAGCCGAACGACTTGCGGACGCCGACCAGCTCGATGCTGTGGGGGCTGTTCGGCGACTGCTCGAAGTCGGTGTGCGGAATCGTGAGATTCGCGGTCATCTTTTCCTCCCGTGGACGTGGCGCGCGAGTCATCTAGTTGCCGATCGGTGCGTTGGGGGTGTTGCCGTAGAAGAGCTGGACCAGAGCCATGCCGATGAGGCTGACGAGGACGAGGTTGACGAGCATCGACCGCGCCGTGTTGAGGCCGACGCCGACCGGGCCGCCCTTGGCCGTGTAGCCGAAGTACGAGGCGACGGTGAGGATCACGACGCCGAGGACCGTGCCCCAGATGACAGCGAGGACAAAGTCCCGCGGGTTCTGGAACAAGAACAGGTAGTACTGGAAGCCACCCGGACTGACCGTCTGCAGCAGCTGGACGTTGAAGAGGAACCCGGCGAAGAAGTTGACCACCATCGAGGTGACGAAGATCAGGGGCATGGTGATGGCTCCCGCGATCACCCGGGTGCTGACCAGGTAGGGGATCGACCGGATACCCATGACCTCCATGGCGTCGATCTCCTCGGAGATGCGCATCGCGCCGACCTCGGCCACGATGCCGCAGCCGATCTTCGCCGCGACCATCCAGCCGAAGACCACCTGGATGATCCCGCGGACCCCGGCCACCGAGTTGACCGCGGCGATGTAGGAGTCGATGCCGATGCTGGCGAAGAGGAAGTTGGCGGTCAGGCCCATGACCGCGCCCATCATGAACAGCATCGCCAGGATCACCAGGCTGTTCTCGCGGACGATGGCGCTGGCGTGCCGCACGATCTCCGAGGGGTAGAGACGGATCGCGACCGGAATCTCGGCGAAGACCTTGCCGACGAAACCGACGAACTCCCCCACCCCGTCCAGGCGGTCCTTCGGCGGTGCGGCCGGTCGGCGGCGCCGGGTGGCGACGGGCGCGACGGGGCGTACCGGGCGTACGGGCTCGGCGGCGGTCATCGGAAGTTCCCCAGGTTCGGGAAGAGGCCGAGCAGCAGCGCGTTGAAGGCGAGCTGGAGCACCCAGACCCCCACGAAGGAGAGCACCACCGCCTGGTTGACCGCGCGACCGAGGCCGATCGCGCCGCCGGAGGCGTGGAGGCCCTTGTAGCAGCAGATCGTGCCGATCAGCAGGCCGACCAGGAAGCAGTTGGCGACCACTGCCAGCACCTGCACCGGAGAGACGTTGGCGAACAGGTTGCTGTGGAAGTCGGCGCTGGTCTGGCCGGCGACATAGTTGGCGCCGACCTGCATCGAGACGATCGTGACGATGATCGACGGCACCGAGATCAGGGTCGTGAGCAGGGTCAGCGAGACCACGCGGGGAACGGCGAGGTCTCGGATCGGGTCGACGCCCATGACCTCCATGGCATCGATCTCCTCGCGGACCTTCCGGGCCCCGATGTCGGCGGTCAGTGCCGAGCCGATCACGCCCGCGACGACCATGGACACGATCCACATCGTGAAGGTCCGCATCGCCTGCAACAGCAGCAGCGGGCCGAAGAGCTGTGTGGCTCCGGCCATCGCGAAGAATTGGACCGTCAGGATCGACATGAAGATGAGGAACCCGAAGATCGCCGCGGCGATGGGGAGCGAAGCCTGCTTCAGGGTCTGGTACATGTCGTCGGCGACGTCGACCCAGTAGCCGCGCGGATGCAGCACCGCGCTCTTCACGATCTTCACCAGCAGGTCGACCATCCCGCCCGCCTCGACCACCGGTCGCCGAACCTTCGGCGGCAACCATCTGAGCGAGTTGGACAACGGGTTGTCGTAAGGACCACGCCTGACGATCGGCGGGGCAGCGGCACCTGTGCTCATACCTGTCTGCGCTCCTCGTGCAACTTGATGGGACGGGCAGGAACACCACCCGAGGCGGGTTCCAGCTCGGCGCATCGGGATGCGACGCGCATCACACTCAACGAGGTCATGTGATGCAGGTTACGGGAAAATCCGTATGGCTTTAGGTTTTTTTTCTATAGGTATTAGTTTTACGTTGACGATGCCTCGCCGGCTCCGACATGGGCAGCACGCTGCCAGGCGCCCCGACGGCCGGCGTCAGCGCGACGCACCGGAGGTGCGCGCATCGGAGCGAAACGATCCGAGTCCGCCCATGACGTCGCACAGAGGCTCCGAGAGCGGAACGACAATGTGCCTCAAAAGCGATCGAGCCGCGTTCTCAACCTTCGGTGAAGGTTCAGAACGCGGCTCTGATCAGGTGTTTCGGTGGAGGTGAGGGGACTCGAACCCCTGACCCTCTGCATGCCATGCAGATGCGCTACCAGCTGCGCCACACCCCCGTGGCGTTGTCCCGGTTGATCACCCCGGGCAACGAGAAGAACAGTAGCGGAATGCTCCCGCGATCACGAAATCGGGGTGCCCATTCCGTACGTCGCGAGTCGCCAGGGCGCCGACGGGATGAGCCCGTGGGCGGACTCCCGGGCGGTGAGCTCGATCCAGGCGCAGTTCGTCAGCGGGGCGAGGGTGGTGACGACGGACGGGTCCCAGCCGAGGAAGGCGGCCAAGCCCTGCCGGATGGCACCGCCGTGAGCGACGACCACGACGGTCTCGCCGGGCGCGACGGTCTCGGCGACGTCGTGGAGCGCGCCGCTGAAGCGTGCCGCGACGGTGGGCCAGGACTCGCCGCCGTAGGGCTCCCAGCTGGCCGGCATCTCACCGAAGCGCTCGAGGATCTGGGCGCGGTTCATCCCTTCGGCCTCCCCCGCGCAGACCTCCCGCAGACGCGGGTCGTACGCGGCCTCGAGACCGGTCTCCTCGGCGACGTACGCAGCGGTCTGCCGGGCCCGCATCAGGTCCGAGGAGACCAGGCGGGTGACGGCGAAGGTCGTCCCGAGAGCGCGAGCGGCGGCCTTGGCCTGCTGGTGGCCGGTCTCGGCCAGCTCGATGTCGGTCTGGCCCTGGTAGCGGCCGTCGGCGTTCCAGCCTGTGACTCCGTGGCGGAGCAGGACGATGCGACGGATCTCCGCAGGCTCGACCACCGGACCTCAGCCCTCGGAGACGATGTCGGCGGGCAGCGAGATCGATGGGCAATCACGCCAGAGCCGCTCGAGGGCGTAGAACTGGCGCTCCTCCTCGTGCTGGACGTGCACCACGATCTCGCCGTAGTCGAGCAGCACCCAGCGCCCCTCCTTGTGCCCCTCGCGGCGCAGCGGCTTGGAGCCGAGGTCGCGGAGCTTCAGCTCGACCTCGTCCACGATCGACTGCACCTGCCGCTCGTTGGGGGCAGAGGCCAGCACGAAGGCGTCGGTGATGGCCAGCTGGTCGCTGACATCGAAGGCCAGGATGTGCCCGGCCTTCTTGTCCGAGGCCGCCCGGGCGGCGGTGATGGTGAGCTCGATGGCGTGCTCGGTCGCGGTCATACGCGGTCCTTATTGTGGAGAGTCTTGGATTGAGGGGCCCCGGGTTCCCTGGGCCGGTAGAGGTCGTGCTTGCCGATGTACTGCACCACGCCGTCGGGGACGAGATACCAGACCGGCTCGCCACGGCGACGCCGCTCGCGGCAGTCGGAGGAGGAGATCGCCAGAGCGGGGATCTCGAGCATGGTGATGCGGTCGGAGGGGATCTTCGCGATGACCTCGGGATCCATGGCGTAGCCCGGGCGCGTGCACCCCACGAACTGGGCGAGCTCGAAGAGCTCGTCGGTGTCGCGCCAGGTGAAGATGTCGGCGAGCGCGTCGGCCCCGGTGATGAAGTAGAGCTCGGCGTCAGGAAGCGCCTTGGCGAGGTCGCGCAACGTGTCCCGCGTATAGGTGCGGCCGGCTCGGTCGATGTCGACCCGGCTCACGGTGAAGCGCGGGTTGGCGGCGGTCGCGATGACCGTCATCAGGTAGCGGTGCTCGGCCGGCGAGACATCCCGGTCGGCCTTCTGCCACGGATCGCCCGTCGGCACGAAGACGACCTCGTCGAGGTCGAAGAACGACTGCACCTCGGAGGCCGCCACCAGGTGGCCGTGGTGGATGGGATCGAAGGTGCCACCCATCACCCCGACGCGGCGCTTGCCGGTCAGGCCCTCCAGACCTGGCTCGGGCGCTCCCCCGCTGCCCATCGGATCAGCGCTCAGGAGTGCTCACGGCCACCGGCGAACCAGACCAGGACCAGGAGCGCGAAGACCAGGATCGCCAGGGCGCCGCCACCGATGACCCACTCGATGCCAGAGGTGCCGTGCTCGGCCCCGTGCTCAGCGGAGGTGATGATGCTCGACACAACAGAGTTCGACATGGCGCACAGATTACCTTGTGGCTGCTGCCGCTAGCGCACGTGCCCGTCCCCGGTGACCACATACTTCGTCGAGGTCATCTCGGGCAGACCCATCGGGCCCCGGGCGTGCAGCTTCTGGGTCGAGATCCCGATCTCCGCGCCGAAGCCGAACTCGCCGCCGTCGGTGAACCGCGTCGAGGCGTTGACCATGACCGCCGCGGAGTCGACGGCGGCGGTGAACCGCCGGGCGGCGCCCAGGTCCTCGGTCAGGATCGCCTCGGTGTGACCGCTCGACCAGCGCCGGATGTGGGCGATGGCGGCGTCGAGGTCGGGTACGACCGCGGCGCTGATCTTCAGCGCCAGGAACTCGGTCGCGTAGTCCTCGTCGGTGGCGGGCTCGACGAGGTCGTACGCCTGGAAGGCCTCGTCGCCGTGGATCTGCACCCCACGCTCCTGCAGGGCAGGAACGATCATGGGCAGGAACTCCTTGGCGATGTCGGCGTGCACGAGCAGCGACTCGGCGGAGTTGCACACGCTGGTGCGCTGGGTCTTGGAGTTGATGACGATCGAGACCGCCTTCTCGAGATCGGCGGCCTTGTCCACGTAGACGTGTACGTTGCCCACCCCCGTCTCGATGACCGGCACCGTCGACTCCTCGACGACACTACGGATCAGCCCGGCGCCACCACGCGGGATGAGCACGTCGACCAGGCCGCGGGCCCGCATCAGCGCCTTGACCGAGTCGTGGCCCTCACCCGGCACGACCTGGATCACGTCGGCCGGGAGCCCGACGGAGACGACGGCGTCGCGCAGCACCGCGGCGATCGCCACGTTGCTGGACGCGATGTTGGAGGAGCCGCGCAGCAGCGCCGCGTTGCCGGACTTCAGGCAGATCCCGGCCGCGTCCACGGTCACGTTGGGACGCGCCTCGTAGATCATCCCGACGACGCCGAAGGGCACCCGCACCTGGCGCAGCTCGAGGCCGTTGGCGAGGGTGCTGCCGCGTACGACGTCTCCGACGGGGTCCGGGAGCGCGGCGAGCTCGCGGAGCGCGGCAGCGATGCCGTCGAGACGCTCCGGGGTCAGGGTGAGGCGGTCGATGATGTTGGCCGGGCTGCCCGAGGCCTCGGCCCGGGCGACGTCGTCCGCGTTGGCCTCCAGCACCTCGTCGGCCCGCGCCAGGAGGGCGTCGGCCATCGCGTGCAGCGCCGCGTCCTTCACGCTGCGCGGCGCGACCGCGAGCTCGTAGCTCGCCTCTCGTGCCTTCGCCGCCACCTCTCGGATCACTGCCTCTGCACTCATGCGAGAAAGCCTATGCCGTCGGCGGCACGCAGCCATCACCCTTTCGCCGTGCGGACCGCAGGGCCGGGGTCAGTCCTCGTCACCGAGTCCCAGCAGGACGCCGAGACCTCCGAGCGGGTCGAACGGGCTCTCGGACGGCTCAGGCGTCGCCATCGGCTCGCCGCTCCCCGATCCGGAGGCCGAGGGCCGAACCTTGCGCGGCGCCTTCACCGGCGTCGGCTCGGGCGCGCCCGTCGGTCGCGCCGAGGGTGACTCGCGCCTGTCCTGCTTCGCCGCAGCGGACGGCGAGGTGCTCGCCGCAGGCTCGGACTCGGTCATCGCCGGGTAGTCCACCGGCGGCCGGTAGGACTTCCGGACGTACGCGATCCCCGATGTCGCACCTGCGAACAGCGCCGACAGCACGAGCGCCGAGATCCAGGGCGTCCAGCCACGCCACCAACTTCCGGCGGGGCCCCGAGCCCCGTCGAACTCACTCACTCCCACAACCATCCCCCAGGTTGCGCCGGCACCGTCCGGCGCGCTCCGATCCTAGCCGCGATCGGCGCCCTCCGGGGCGGTGTGGACATCCCCGGATCGGGCGATCTCGAGCAGGAGGTCGTGTGCCCGGGCGGCCACCGGATTGGCGGTACGCCGCGCCCCGAGCTCGACCAGCGCGACCAGGTCCGCGGCCCGGGCCAGCTCGAGAGCATCCGTGGCGCTGCCCCCACGCACCGCGACGTAGCCCTCCAGCACCCCCGAGACGTACGCCACCCCACGATCGAAGCGCACCAGGTTGCCGAGGTCGGCGAACGGTGAGCCGGCGTGGGCGAACTCCCAGTCCAGCACCGCGCGCACGCGTAGCGTCTCCGGGTCCACGATGAGGTTCTTGGGGTTGAGGTCGCTGTGCACCAGGCTCACCCGGGAGACCGTGTCGAGCAGGTCCTGGGCGTCGGCGGCCACGTCCCGCAGACCCTCCAGGTCGGCCGGTGACCAGTCGAGACGCTCGGCGTACGACTCGACCCACTCGGTCAGGTCCAGGGCGAACGTCTCGACCCGCAGGTCCTTGTCGGCGAAGGTCCCGGCGGTCAGGAAGGGCATCCCGGCGAGGGTGCCCGCGACCTCTCCGAAGCCACGCCCGAGCCTGCCCTGCTGCGCGTCGTCCAGGTCGGGGAGCAGCAGGTCGCCGCGTACGCCCTCGACGAACTCGGTCACCAGCAGCGCGGGCGTGCCCGTGGCCGGGTCGGCGCGGCGTACCTCCAGGACGTCCGGGACCGGGACGAGGCCCCGCACCAGACGGTGCAGGGCCTCGTGGACCTCCGCGGCCTGCGGGTGGTGGCGCGGGTCGGCGAAGACCCGCACGACCGACCTCTCCCCGCCTGCCTCTGCCAGGAACGTCTCGCCCGACCAGCCGCCGTCGAGCGGCCGAAGGCCCCCACCGAGTTCACCGAAGCTCACCCGGCGAGGGTAGCGGCCCGACGGTCAGGCGCAGGGGCGGGTCTTCGGCTCCAGGTAGATGCGGTGCGTGGCCCGCGGGCTGTCCCACATCTTGTTGAATCGGGCGGTGTAGGCGGTGTAGTAGCTCTTCGAGGTGAACCGGAAGGTGACCTCGTCGTTGCTGAACGACGGCGGCGACCAGTTCTCCGAGCCGGTCCAGACGCTGTAGGTGCCCCGGTCCGCGAATCGGCCGTTGACGCTCATCCACTTGTAGTGGGAGTAGCAGCGCGAGCCGTAGACGATGTTGTCGCCGCTGGTCGACTTCTTCTGGCCCCAGTCCCAGGCGGCGTCGCGCGCCGGGATGCCGACCGCCCTCAGCTTGCGGTAGACCACGTTGCTGGTGACCGAGCCGATCACCCGGACCACGCAGCCGCGCTTCTTCAGCCGGACGACCTCGTCGGCGATGCGCTCACCACGGCGGCCGTACCAGGCGTACATGTGGATCCGCAGGATCGTCTTGCCCTTGGTGCCGTAGCCGCTCGGCGCGCTGCAGCCGATCAGCCGCAGTCGGTCGATGACCCGGTCGCCGGTGCCGCGGGCGTAGATCTCGTCGCTGGTGGTGCCTGGACGCGTGCGCTGGAAGCCGACGGAGGTGCCGCCACCGGACCACGACACGTAGCGCGGCGTGGCCTTCCGGTCCGCCTTGAGCTCGCTGAACATCCGCAGCCAGGTCTTCCACAGGCTGTCGTTGGCGTAGATCGTCTGGGCGTCGTTCCACTGCGAACCGGCCGCGCCGCCACCGAGGTTGCCGGAGCTGTTGATGATGACGTTGCGCTTGGCGCCGATCTGGGTGAACGAGTGGATCTTGATGTGCAGGTTGCCGGTGTCATAGCCGCGGCAGGCGCCGGCGCAGCCGTAGATGAAGCTCGGCCGGGAGCGCCGGGTGCCGAGCTGGGCGGCCAGATTCCGCTCCCCGCTGCTCCACATCTTCCGGTTGACCAGGATCTGCACGTGCACCCCGCGCTTGTGCGCGGCGATGAGGTGCTTGACGGTGTCGGCGCGGTCCAGGTTGTAGGTGACGAACCGGATGTAGGAGCCCTTGGCCGCGTAGCGGATGCTGTTGTTGATCCGGTGGACGATGAAGTTGCGCTGCGTCGCGTCGCCGGTCGGGTTGTTGAAGAACGGCCCCGCCGGCGGCGTCCAGGTCGCCGCGGTCGCCGGTGTCGAGACCACGGACATCGTCGCGATGACCATGGCCGCCACGCAGCCAGCCACAGCCGAAGCGATCGAGATCTTCCGGGTCGTCCTCGACCTCAGCGCATTCACCCACATGCGGCCGGACTATACCCAGCGACGTATGGCCCGCAACGACAATTCCCAGAACAAGATGCCAAACCGAAAGAAACCCGCCTCCGAGCCGTGCTCGGAGGCGGGTTTTCGGGACGTACGTCACACGCACATGAGGTCGGTCTCGACCCGCGGTCACAGCCTCGCAAGCTCGGCTGTGCGCTCGCTCGACCCCTTCGGGTTTGTCCGGCGCAAGCGCCGGACAACCTCAGGCCTTAGCCGCCTTCACAGCCTCGGTGACGGCGGGGAGGACGGTGTGCAGATCGCCCACCACACCGAAGTCGACGAGCTCGAAGATCGGTGCCTCCTCGTCCTTGTTGACCGCGACGATGGTCTTCGAGGTCTGCATACCGGCACGGTGCTGGATCGCACCGGAGATCCCGTTGGCCACGTAGAGCTGCGGGGAGACGGTCTTACCGGTCTGGCCGACCTGGAAGGTGTGCGGCATCCAGCCGGAGTCGACCGCGGCACGCGAGGCACCGACAGCTGCACCGAGCGCATCGGCGAGACCCTCGACGGCGGAGAAGTCACCGCCGGTGCCACGACCACCGGAGACCACGATCGCGGCCTCGGTGAGCTCGGGGCGGCCGGAGGCCTTACGCGGCTGGGAGGCCACGATCTGGGCGGTCTTGGCGGCGTCGGAGATGGTCACCTCGAACGGGGTGACCGCGGCGGCGCCGGCCTTCTCGACCGGGGCGGCCGAGTTGGGCTTGACCGTGATGATCGGGGTGCCCTTGGTGACCTTGCCCTTGACCGTGAAGTTGCCGGCGAAGACCGACTGGGTCGCCACACCGGACTCATCCAGGTCGACCGCGTCGGTGATCAGACCGGAGTCGAGCTTGATCGCCAGCCGGGCGGCGACCTCCTTGTTCTCCGCGGAGGAGGGCAGCAGGATCGCGGCCGGGGAGGCGGTGCCGGCCAGCTGCGCGAGCGCCTCGGCCTTCGGGGCCACCAGGTAGCCCTTGATCTGGGCGTCGTCGATGACGTACACCTTCTCGGCGCCGTAGCCCTTCACGGCCTCCGCGGCACCAGCGGCACCGTCGGCGCCACCGATGTAGACGGCGGAGGGCTCGCCGAGCTTGGCGGCCAGGGTGAGCAGCTCGTAGGTCGGCTTCTTGACCTGACCACCCACGTGGTCGATGAGAACGAGAACTTCAGCCATGATTCAGAATCCTTCCCGGCCTCAGATGAACTTCTTGGACGCGAGGAACTCGGCCAGCGCCTTGGCGCCCGAGCCGTCCTCGTCGGTGACGATCTCGCCGGCGGTGCGCGGCGGGCGGGCCGCCGTCTCCTCGACCGCGGTGTAGGCGGCACCCAGACCCACCTGGGCGGCGTCGACACCGAGGTCGGCCAGCGACCACGTCTCCAGCGGCTTCTTCTTGGCCGCCATGATGCCCTTGAACGACGGGTAACGCGCCTCACCGGACTGGTCGGTGACCGAGAGGACCAGCGGCAGCGTGCCGCCGATGACCTCGGTGGCCACGTCACCGTCACGCTTGATCCGGATCTGGTCGCCCTGGGTCTCCACGACCGAGGCCAGGGTGACCTGCGGCAGACCGAGGCGCTCGGCCAGCATCGCCGGGACGACGCTCATGCCGGCGTCGGTCGAGGCCAGACCGCCGACCACGAGGTCGACCGGACCGAGCTTCTCGATCGCCTTGGCCAGCACCAGCGAGGTGGCGATGGAGTCCGAGCCGGCGATCGCGTCGTCGACGACGTGGACGCCCTTGTCGGCACCCATCTGCAGCGCCTTGCGCACAGCGGCCTCGGCGGCCTCCGGACCAACGGTCAGCGCGGTGACGGTGATCTCCTCACCCTCGCGCTTCTCCTTGATCTGCAACGACTGCTCGACGGCGTACTCATCGAGCTCGGAGAGCAGACCGTCGACGTTCACGCGGTCGACGGTGAAGTCGTCCTCGAACTGCCGGTCCGCGGTCGCGTCCGGCACGTACTTCACAAGCACAACAATGTTCATGATGGTGCGGCCTTGCCGGCCCCTCCTGGAATGGTCGTAGTTCGCCAGCGATGTTACCCGTCAGTCACATACGGATGACAGGTGCCTACGCGTTGAGAATGTCACATGGGCTCAGGGCCGGATCACACCGGCCACGATGCGGCCGACGATCAGCCACGCCAGCGCACCGATGCCCCAGTTGAAGAGCGCGTTCTTGATCTCGGCGTCCTCACCGCTGAACTGCTTGATGCCGTTCTCCCGTGAGAACAGGCCGAGGTCGGCGATGTCGGCGAGGTCGAGGATGAACGCCACGAGGGTGTTGTCCTGGTTCGCCTTGAGCGCGATCAGCAGCGCTCCGATCGCCAGCGCCAGCGCGGCGAGCAGCGCGATCGCCCAGACGATCCTGGAGGCGTAGGAACGGATGGTGTGGACGATGCCCGGGCCGGTGGACGTCTTGGTGTCGGACACGCGGTTCACTTCCCTTCGAAGTTGGCTTTGCCGGGGCCGTTCTCCAGGAACGATGCCATCCCGGTCTGGGAGTCCTTCGTCGCGAACACGCCGGCGAACTGCTGCTGCTCGATGGCCAGCCCGGTGGCGAGGTCCACCCCGAGCCCCTTGTCGATCGCCGTCTTCGCCGCCGCCAGAGCGTACGGTGCCGCCTTCTTGAACTGGCTCGCCCACGCGAGCGCCTCCTCATAGACCGAGGCCGCCGGTACGAGCCGGTCGGCCAAGCCGATTGCAAGCGCCTCGTCTGCCTTGACGAAGCGGCCCGAGAAGATCAGATCCTTGGCCTTGGACGGCCCGACCAGCCGTGCCAGCCGCTGGGTGCCGCCGGCACCGGGGATGATTCCGAGCAGGACCTCCGGCTGACCGAAGGTCGCGTCGTCGGCGGCGATGCGGAAGTCGGCCGCGAGCGCCAGCTCGCAGCCTCCACCCAGCGCGTAGCCGGTCACCGCGGCCACCACCGGCTTCGGGATCTCCGCGACGGCCGTCACCGCGGCCTGCACGCCCGCGACCCGCTTGGCCATCTCGGAGTAGGAGAGGCCGGCCATCTCCTTGACATCGTTGCCGGCGGCGAAGAGCCTCTCGCCGCCGTAGACCACGACCGCGCGTACGTCATCGTCGGCTGCCGCCTCGGTCGCGACCTCGAGCAGCTCGGCCTGCACCTGGAAGCTGATCGCGTTCATCTTCGGCCGGTCGAGGCGGATCGTGCCGACGCCGTCCTCGACGGCGAGGTTGACGAAGTCACCCATCGTGGCGCTCCCCTGTCTGTGAAGGCGGTTACATGTGTCCGGAACACTATCGGGTGCCTTCCGCCTCTTGTCTGCCGGTTCGCGGTACAGGCGTTGCGTGTATCGCGTAACCCGCGCCGGTAAAGGGACGTTTCAATAACATGACCGATATTCGTTCCAGTCGCGCCAGGGTGAGCCTCGGTGCCGCGCTGAGCATCGCCCTCGGCGCTTTCGTGCTGGTGACGCCGGTCTCGGGTGCCGCGCTCTCCACCACTGATGACACTGCCACCACGGCCGACGTGTCCCGCTCCGGCGGGCTGCTCGGTCACGAGGCCGATGCCGGCCTGGACGTACGCGACCGCGTGCTGCCCACCTCAGCCCAGGAGTCCGCGGCCCAGGCCCTGGACGCCGTCGACATCCGCTGGAACGCCCACGGGACGCCGACCTCGCTGATCACCGCCGACGGCGTGCTGGCCACGGCCGGCTCCTCGGACCCGGTCACCGCTGCCCGGGGCTTCCTCGCCGACAACGCGGCGGTCTTCGGGCTCACCGCGGCTCAGCTGGGTGACCTCGAGCTCGTCAGCGACCAGAAGCTGGCCGACGGGGGCGGTCATGCCGTGCTCTTCCGGCAGACCTACGACGGCCTGTCCGCCGCCACGGAGGGGATGGTCACCGTGGGCGTCGCCGACGGCGCCATCACCTATGTCTCCTCCTCGCTGTCCAAGGTGACCGGCTCCCCGGCGAAGGCCGAGCTCACCCCGACCGAGGCGTGGCTGAAGGCGGCGGCCTCGGCCGGACGCCCGATCTCCGGGTCGAAGGTCGGCGAGATCGTCACCGACGCCGCCGCGAAGCTGACCGACTGGACCAAGCTGACGGTCCCCGGCCTGGCGACCGACCAGCTGGTGCGGCTGCGGGCACTCCCCGTCCCCGGCGAGGGCGTACGTCCTGTCTTCCAGGCCACCGTCGTCGACTCCGCCGCCGCCACCCTCCTGGGGCAGACGGTGCTGGTCGACGCGGTCACCGGCGAGGTGCTCCTGCGCCGCGACAACGTCGACCACGAGAACGACGTCGAGGGCCCGTTCACCGGCACCGCGCTCGGGGCCTGCGGCCCGAAGCACACCTTCGAGATCTCCGACGACAAGACCCGCACCCTGGCCGCGGTCGCGATCGGGCTGCCGACGGACGACTTCACCGTGAAGCTGTTCGCTCCTGATGGGAAGCTGCTCGTGGAGGGTGACCTGCTCACCAGCCCTGAGACCGCGACCTACACCGCCGAGAGGATCGACCCCGGGACGTACGCGGTCCAGGTCTGTCCCTTCGACGACTCGCTCCTCGTCGGCAGCTACACGGTGACCGTCGCGTCCTCCGATGCCAGCGCGGAGACCGGTGACCTGCCGGGCAGCAACCCGCGCTGGTCCTACTTCCCCGGCACTCCCGACGCCGCCTCGACCGGCGGTGATGCGGTCCCGGCCAACGATGTGATCGCGTGCTGGACCAAGGTGGCCGAGTGCAGCGGGCCGGAGCTGAAGAGCCTGGCCAACGCCGGCCCGTGGGACACGCTGCTCAACACGACCGTCGGCGTGCCTTCGCTGACGACCATCGGCAACAACGCCAACACCCACGAGGGCTGGCTCTCGCCGCTGGCCGCCGGCGGCCTCGAGCAGGCGCCGATCTCGCCGGTGCGTGACTACACCGGCACGTTCACCGACGCCTGGAACAACTCCAAGTGCGCGCCCACCAACATGGTGCCGGGCGGCAACGACGTCAACTACGTCGTCGGCAACCTGTTCGCGAGCCACAACCGGATGCACGACTGGTCCTACTTCCTCGGCTTCACCGAGGCGAACTACAACCTGCAGACCGACAACCTGGGTCGCGGTGGACGTGGCCTCGACGCCGAGGTCGGCAACGCTCAGGCCGCAGCAGCCGACTCCCAGGTCGTGGAGCAGACCGGGCTGCTGACCGGTCGCAACAACGCCAACCAGCTCACCCTGATGGACGGCGTCCCGGGCATCACCAACCAGTACCTCTTCCAGCCCGCCGCCGGCGCCTTCTACGCGCCCTGCACCGACGGCTCGCTGGACTTCGGGATCGTCGGCCACGAGTACACCCACGCCATCTCCAACCGGATGGTCGGCGGGCCCGACGACGGCCTGACCTCGGAGCAGGGCGGCGCGATGGGTGAGTCGTGGAGCGACCTGGCCGCGGCCGAGCACATGTTCGCCCACGACCTCTACAACGGCGGCAGCCCGTGGGCCGTCGGCTCCTACGCCACCGGCAACACCGACGTCGCGATCCGTGACTTCGCGATCGACAAGAACCCTCTCAACTTCTCCGACTACGGCTTCGACAGCACCGGACCCGAGGTCCATGCCGACGGCGAGATCTGGAACGGCACGATGTGGTCGGTACGGAAGGCGCTGGTCGACAAGTACGACGCCACCTACCCCTACGCCGACAAGGCCCTGCAGCGGCGCTGCTCGGTCGGGACGACCACCGCCTCGCCGCTGGCCGCCGACAAGTGCCCCGGCAACCGCCGCTGGATCCAGCTGGTCTTCGACTCGTTCCTGCTCCAGCAAGGCGCGACCTCGATGCTGGACGCCCGCGACGCGTTCCTGGCCGCCGACCAGATGCGCTTCGGCGGCGCCAACCGCCAGGTGATCGCCGACGCGTTCGCCCGACGCGGCATGGGCCAGTACGCCACCACGACCGCCGACGACCACGAGCCGACCCCGAGCTTCGCCTCGCCGGCCTCGCGCAACGTCAAGGTCACCTTCACCGCACCGGCGCCCGGGAAGGTCTACGTCGGCCGCTTCGAGGCGCGGGCGACCCCGATCGCCGACACGCTCTCCAACACCGCGCTCGGGTCGGTGGCTCACTTCGTGCCGGGGACGTACGAGCTCCTCTACGTCTCCGCCACCGGTGGCGCCCAGCGCAAGACGGTCACGGTCTCCCCCGCGGAGATCACCAAGACCGTCTCGTTCACGACCGGGACCAACCTGGCCGCGGCCGCCAACGGGGCCAAGGTGCTCACCTCGACCGAGGGCTCGCGCAACCCGGCCGCCCTGATCGACGGCACCGAGGGCACCAACTGGGGCGGGGTGACCGCGGACAACGTGGACGCCACCACGCCCTCGATCGCCGTGGACCTCGCCGGTGGGACGCGCACGGTGAAGACGGTCAACGTCAGCGCCTACCTGTCGCCGGCCACCGACACCGACGCCGACTCAGGATCGCGCTTCACCGCGCTCCGGAAGTTCGCCCTGGAGGCGTGCGTCTCCGCGTGCGACACGGCCGGGGCGACCTGGAAGCGCTTCTACACCTCGGCCGACGACGCCTTCCCCGGAAAGCGCCCGAGGCCGGTCGCGCCCAACCTCAACCTGCGCACCTTCGACGTCCCCGACACCTCCGCCGCGGCGGTCCGTCTGGTGGCGTTGGAGAACCAGTGCACGGGCTATGCAGGCTACGCCGGTGAGCAGGACGCCGACCCGCTCACGACGACCGACTGCAAGACCGGCTCCGACCGCGGCACCATCGTCCACGCCGCCGAGCTGCAGGTCTTCGGGCTGTAGCCGGACCCGCATCTACCCTGGCGCCCGCACGGACGCCAGGGTAGAACGGGACGCAGGCGGGCGGGGGTCCTGCCGGTCTGGAGATCGACGATGAAGGCTCTGAGGTACGTCACGATCGGCGCTGCGCCGGAGATCAGCGAGGTTCCGGTGCCCGAGCCGGCACCGGGCCAGGTGCGGGTGAAGATCACCGCCGCCGGCGCCTGCCACTCCGACTCCTTCCTGATGGGCCTGCCGGAGGATGCCTGGCATTCGTTCGGTTACCCGCTGCCGATGACGCTCGGGCACGAGGGTGTCGGGGTCGTCGACGCCCTCGGCGACGGGGCGCACGGGATCGAGCCCGGTGAGCCGGTCGCGATCTACGGTCCGCAGGGTTGCGGCCGCTGCTACCCGTGCGCGCAGGGCAAGGAGAACTACTGCGAGCGCGCCGCCGAGCTCCACATCAGCCCGCCAGGGCTCGGCACCGACGGGACCATGGCCGAGTACGTGCTCGTGCCGGACGCCCGCCACCTGCTGCCACTCGGTGACCTCGACCCGGTCGCCAACGTGGCGCTCACCGACGCCGGCCTGACGCCCTACCACGCCATCAAGGGCTCCCTGCCCAAGCTGGTCGCCGGCTCGACCGCCGTCGTGATCGGCGCAGGCGGCCTCGGCCACGTCGCGATCCAGCTGCTGCGAGCCCTCTCCCCCGCGACCGTGATCGCACTCGACCTCAACGAGGACAAGCTCGCCCTGGCCACCGACGTAGGCGCCCACCACGCCTTCCTGTCCGACAAGACAGCCGCCGACAACATCCGCAAGGTAGTCGGCGCGCGCGGCGTCACCGCCGTCTTCGACTTCGTCGGTGCCCAGCCGACCGTCGACCTGGCCTCGTCCGTGATCGGTGTGGAGAGCGACCTGGTCATCGTCGGCGTCAACACCGCCAGCGCTCAGGTGGGCACGCTCTCCAAGCCGTACGACGCGGTGATCCGAGCTCCCTACTGGGGTTCGCGCTCGGAGCTGATGGAGGTCTTCGACCTCGCCCGCGCCGGGCTCGTGCACGTGGAGACGGAGCGGTTCTCCCTGGACGAGGCACCTGAGGCGTACCGGCGACTTCACGAGGGCACGCTTCGCGGCCGCGCCGTCGTCGTCCCCTAGTCCGGCCTCGCCGCAAACGCGGCTCCAGCAAGCAACGCAGCAACGACCACAGTCCCAGCAAGCACCCAGTAGAGCGCGTCATACCCGCCCAACACCGTCGCCAGCGCAGCCCCCACAGCAGGAGCAAGCGCACCAGCAACCCCAGCAGGAGCCGAGTAGACACCGTTGAGCGCGGCGTACCTCTCCGGCCCCCACACGTCACTGACGACGGTCGCAGCGATGAGCGTGTAGAGCCCGCGAGCGGTGCCGGTGAGCACCGCGACGACGATCATCACCCAGCCGACCGCAGGCAACAACGGAAGCAGCGCAACCGAGGCGGCGAACCAGAGCACTCCCCCGAGCATCCGGGCGCGGACACCGAAGCGCCGTGCGAGCATCGGATAGAACGCACGCCCCGCGACCTGGCCGGCGCCGCTGAGCCCGAGAGCCCAGGCGGCGGTGGTGGCGCTCAGCCCGTGCTCGACGAGGAACGGCACCAGGTGGACGATCGAGGCGAACACGGCCAACGAGACCAGCGTGCCCGCGAGGGTGAGCAGCACGAACCGGCTGCTGCGCAGCACGTCCCGGTCCCGCACAGGACGGCCGTCCTTGGCCGGAGCAGAAGGCTTCCAGGCGAGATCGAGCACGACGATGCTCGGCACGAACGTCAGCACGACGAAGGCGCCGGCCAGGATCACGTACGTCCATCGCCACTCCACCCACCCCGCCAGCGCATCGGTGAGCGGCGCGAAGATCGTCGAGGCGAATCCGCCGGCGAGGGTGAGCGTCGTGATCGCATCGACCCGCCGCGTACCGAACCAGTGGGTCAGCGCCGCGAAGGCCGGCGGGTAGAAGGTGCCGGCGGTCGAGAGCCCCACCAGCAGCCAGCCCAGCGCGAAGATCCAGTACGAGGGCGCGGCAGCGACCACGAGCAGCGACACCGCCCCCAGCAGACTGGCCCCAGCCATCACCCACCGCGGCCCGAAACGCTGGATGACCCGCCCGACGGGGATGCCCGCGACGGCGCCCACCAGCGTCCCGGCGGAGAAGGCGGTCGTGATCGCGGCCGCCGACCATCCGGTGGTGTCGACGATCCGCGGCTGCAGGACGGTGAAGGCGTAGTAGAGGACGCCGTACGCCGCGGTGACGGTCACGCAGAGCGTGACCAGCACCGCGAGCAGTGGCCGACCCTCGACCCGCTCTTCCATCGCCGACCTCCCAGCAGCAGCACGTAGGTCGTCACCCTTGCACGCGCCACCTCGGGGCCGGCGTCGGCCTCAGCGTTCCAGCTGGACCTGCTCGACGACGCCGCTGAGCTTGGAGGGGTTGCGTACGTAGTAGAGGCCGGTGACCTTGCCGTCCTCGACGTGCAGAGTGACGACGCCGTCGACTTCGTCGCCGAAGTAGACCAGCATCCCGGGGGCACGGTTGACGCTGGTCAGCTCGAACCTGGGGATGCCGAACTTCGTGGCCAGGCCCTCGAAGAACCGGAGCACCTTCTCGGCGCCGTGGATCGGCCTGCGGGCCGCCTGCACCACACCGCCGCCGTCGGAGAAGAGCACGACGTCGGGGGCGAGCACGTCCAGCAGCGACTGCAGGTCGCCGCCGGTCGCGGCGTCACGGAACCGCTCCAACGCGCGCCGCGCCTCGGCCGCCGAGACCGACTCGCGCGGCCGCCGCTCGGCGACGTGGTCGCGCGCCCGGTGGGCGATCTGCCGCACCGCGGCGGGCGACTTGTCCACCGCAGCCGCGATCTCGTCATAGCCCAGCGCGAAGACCTCGCGCAGCACGAAGACCGCGCGCTCGGTCGGCGAGAGGGTCTCCAGCACCAGCAGCACCGCGGTCGAGAGCGAGTCGGCGAGCTCGGCGTCCTCGGCGACGTCGGGCGCGGTCAGCAGCGGCTCGGGCAACCACGGGCCGACGTACGTCTCCTTGCGGCGCGAGAGCGTCCGGATGCGGTTGAGCGCGAGCCTGGTCGTGATCCGCACCAGATAGGCGCGGTGGTCGCGCACCTCCTCCAGCGGCACCTCGGCCCAGCGCAGCCAGGTCTCCTGGAGCACGTCCTCGGCGTCGGCGGCCGAGCCGAGCATCTCGTACGCCACCGTGAAGAGCAGGTTGCGGTGGGCGACGAAGACCTCGGTCGCGGCGCCCGCGCTCGCCCCCTCGGACTCACTCATGTGCCCGACCCTACCGACGCGGGAGTCAGCGGGTTCGCTGCCTTCGGAATCCTGAACGTGCTGGGCATCGGTGCCCTCCTGTGTCGTGGGATCGTCTCGTCACCCATCCAGACACCGACGACCCCCGGGCTGTGACAGGTCCGCCTCGCTAGGGTGGTCGCGTGAGCGAGCCAGAGACGACGACGGTGGCGGAGGGCGTTGCCCGGATCGAGTGGGCCGCGGGCGAGGCCGTCGATGTCGTACGCCGCGAGGTGGCCGCCGCGCTGCTCACCCATCATCGGGTGGAGGCGCTGGTCGACCCGGAGGACCCGTCCGAACAGCGCACCGCGACCTGGTCGGGACTTCACCGCGAGGGGCTGCTCCGCGGCGTGGCGGGCGGCAAGGACCGGATGATCTACGCCCGGGTCGCGAGCGATGCCCCGGTGGAGGCGCCCGAGGGCTTCCGGGCGCTGCTCAACTCGTTCCTCCCGCGCAAGCGCGCGATCGGGCAGATGCTGGTGCGCGACGCCGAGGAGCGCGTCCTGATGTGCCAGCTGACCTACAAGAAGGACTGGGACCTGCCCGGCGGCATCGTGGAGGTCGGCGAGTCGCCGAAGCTCGCCACCACCCGCGAGATCGAGGAGGAGCTCGCCCTCGTCCTCCCCGCCGGCGACCTGCTGCTGACCGACTGGCTGCCGCCGTGGGGCGGCTGGGACGACGCCGTCTGCCTGGTCTTCGACGGCGGCGTCCACCCGGCATCGATCGTCGAGCGCACCACCCTCCAGCCTCGCGAGATCCGCTCCGTGGCGTTCTGCACCCTCGACGAGGTCCGCGAGCGGGCCGCCGACTTCACCGCGCGCCGGGTCGAGGCCGCCCTGGCGGCGCTGAAGGGCGGCCCGACCTATACCGAGTCGGGCCGCCCCTAGCTCTGGCTCACCTCGACGCGGTCAACTCCGCGACGACCACCGCCCTCGGACGGAGGTTGACCGGCCCGAGCAGACCGGAGGTCGGCGGGACCTGGTTGGCCTTGCCGCGCTGGTTCAGCAGCGTGTTGGTGACCCGGACCTCGATCGTGTTGGCGCCGGCACGGAGCGCCTCGGTGGCGTCGATGACGTACGGACGCCACAGCGCCCGCGGCAGCACGACCCCGTTGATGGTGACCTGCGCGATGTCGCGCACCTCGCCGAGGTCGAGCAGCATCCGCCGTCCGGCCAGGTCGGCGGCGGTGACGTCGACGGAGGTGCGGTAGGTCGCGCTCCCGGAGAAGCGGGGGTCGATGGTCGTCCACGATCCCAGCGGCCGGGTCTGCTCCGTCTCGCCTTCCCGCTCGAGCTTCACCGTCCACGGACCGTCCAGCGCGATCGGCTGCAGCGCGTCGGTCGTCGTGGCCTCGCCGCGGTAGGTCCGCTGCCCGTCCTTGCCGGTGAGAGCCGTCGTCCCGGGCTCGTCGACCAAGACGGTCGCCTCGAGCGCCTTCCCGCTCCGGGTCACCGACTCGGCGACCTGGTCACCGACCAGGTGCGCGCCTGCCGTGGTGCCCTTCTGGAAGACGATCGCGAGCGTCTCGTAGGGGTCGAGGCGCAACGGCACGGTGGTCTCCTTGCTCCCGCCCTCGTCGTACGTCGCGGCGACCTCGGTGCTGCCGTCCCGCGGATCCCAGATCTCCGGCACACCGTCGACCGGGAGGGTCGCCGAGGTGGTGACGGCCTGGTCGCTCTCGTTGTTGACCAGGAACGCGACGTCCCCGTCCCGGCTGGTACGCAGCACCCGCACCGCCGGTGCGGCCGGGCTGAGCTCGGCGGCGGAGACACCGGCGGAAGCCGCGAGCCCACCGAGAGCGTCCGCGTCCGCGACGAGGGCGACGTGGCCCTCGCCGTGACGGGTCCACCCCGCCGAGGCGCCACCGAACAGCGAGCGCAGCTCCCGCTCCAGCTCCGCGCTCCGACCGCCGGCCTCGAGCTCGGGCAACGGCCCGACGGCCGCCACCCGGCCGCCGCCGCGTACGAACTTCTTCAGGGTCCGAGCCGTCTCCAGGTCCAGCACCGGTGTCGTCGGCAGCACGAGCATCCGGTAGCTCGCCTCGCCGACCTTCAGCACGCCGTCGTCGGAGCGCGCCTGATAGCGAGTGCCCGGATCACCGGACAGCGAACCGTCGCTGACCAGGTCGAAGTCGACCTGGCCGCGCTCGAGCGCGAAGGCGGCGCCGCTGAGGTGGTCGTCGAGCTCGTGCTCCGCGTCCGTCGACCTGGTCTGCTCCGCGGCCCGCTGCGGCTGGACCAGGGCGGTCCGGGCGAGCGAGTCGCCCCGGCCGAGCTCCATGACCCGGCCGATCCAGGCGTCGACGTCGCCCATCGCGTCCCAGTAGGTGCTGGCGGGCCCGAACGGCGGCGCGAAGTAGACCTGCTTCTCGTCGGTCCACATCGCGTGCAGCGCGGTGAAGTTGGCTCCCCGGGTGGCCAGAGCACCGATCGTGGCGTGCATGTACTCCGGCGCGACACCCCACCCGGAGTTGCCGAACACCTCCACCAGGGCACGCTCGGCGCCGCTCTGGTGGGCCGCCGAGGCGGCGTTGCGCATCAGGGTGGTCTGCTTGCCCGCGGTGTAGTCGGTGGTGATCATGTCGGTGCCGGGGACCTGGGCGTACTGGTTGTTCTTGGCCAGGTCGCCGGTGCTGTGCATCCGCTGCTGCGGGCCCTCTTCGTCGAGGAGCGGGTTGGTGATCAGCTGCAGCCCGTGCTCGCCCATCCAGGTGGCCTGGCGCTGGTAGTAGTTGGTCGCGAACGCGTCGTTGACCGCGCGCCAGTAGGTTCCGGCGTGCTGCTCACCGGTGCGGCCGAGCTGATCGGAGGCGGCGGCGTACGCGACGCCCGGGGACCCACCCGCGTCCTCGATCAGGTCCGCGAGACCATCGGACCAGGCGAGCCGCTTGAAGGGCCACGGCTCGGCCGAGGAGATGAACGGCTCGTCGTCCCAGAAGCCGGGCACCACCGAGCCCATCGCCCAGCCGAAGCGGCGCAGGTCTCGCCCTGCACCACCTCGAGCAGCCGGTCGGTCGCGTCGGGGTCGAGCAGATTGAGGTAGCCGCGGTGGTAGCCGCTGGTGTCGTCGACCAAGGTCGTGTGGGCGAAGGTGTCGACCTGCCATCGCCCCGCCGGCACCGACCAGGAGCCGTCCTCGAGGTTCGGAGTGAGCTCGACCAGGTCGCCGCCGTCGGGCGATCCCGTCGGGCGAGCCGCTGCCGCGACCGTGTCCTTCAGCCTGACCAGCGGGCCGCCGAAGTCGCCGATCGCCTCGCTGTCGTCGAAGGTCTCCGACCACAGCGCGGCCCCGGCCGGGTCGGTCACGGTCAGGTCGTTCCACTGCACGCGCTGAAGGCCCTCGACCGCGTCCTCGATCCCGACGCCACCGAACTCCGCGCTGACCGCCGGAGCACCCGCGGCGTACGTCGCGTCGACCGCCACCGGCTGGACGGTCTTGTTGATCACCGGCTGGATCCGGTCACCGGCGACGGTGACGCTGATCGTCTGCTCCCGACGTGGCGAGAATCCCGGCGTGTTCACGCCGGTGGTCAGCCGGGTCCGCGAGCCGCCATCGAGGCGCCAGACGCTGGCCTTGCCCTTCACGTCGACGTCGACGAGGTAGCCGCGGCTGCCGTCCTCGGAGGCGCGTACGACGAGCTGCGCGCCGGAGGCGGTCAGGGTGACCTTCCCGGTCGCGGTGTAGTCGCCCCAGGTCGCACCGGAGCTGATCGGGTGCGCGCCCTCGCGGATGGCCGCGTCCACGACGAGCCGTCCGCCTTCGACGCTGAGACCGCTGGACTCGGCCGGGTCGATCGTCGCCGGGCCTTCGACGACCCGCGTCGAGCGCTGCAGGGCCTTGAGCCGCAGCTCGGGGCTCGGCTCGTACGTCTTGTCCCCCACCGTGCCGCCGTTGGCGATGATTCCGCCGGCCTTGCCGCTGGGGAAGTTGCTGTCGTTGAACAGCCAGATCCTCATCCCGGTGCGCTGCGCCTCCCGCAGGACGTGCTCGACGATGTCGAACCAGGCGTCGGTGAAGAACGCCGGCTGCATCTTGTCGCCGCCGTAGGGGAAGAGGACCGCCTCGTAGACGCCCTTGTCGCGCATCTCCGCCATCTGCGCGTCGACGACGTCCGGGGTCACGTTGCCCGTCCAGTACCAGTAGAACGCCGGGCGGCTGTCGCTGGGCGGATCGGCGAAGGCCGCCGGATCGAAGCCGCGCGCCTCGGTCGCCGCCTCCGTCGCCTGGGTCGCCACCGCAGGATCGGTGGGTACGGCCCCGAGCGCGAGCGAGGTCGCCAGGGCCACGGTGCCGGCGAGAACGCCGGTGAGTCGGATCATTTTCTGCTCCCTACCTGGTGATGAACGTGTACGTGCCGGTCCCGACCTCGAACTCGGCGAACCCGGGGACCGTCGAGGTCACCCGGCGGGCGCCGGTCGGGGTGGTGACCCGGACGCCCTCGGCTGCCGGGACGCGGACGGTCGCGGTGGTGTTCGGCGGGATCGTGACGGTGAGCCGGACCTGTCCGTCCGCCCGGACCCACGAGCTGGAGATCGTGCCCCGGACCGACTCGTAGGAGGACGCTGCCGACTCGACGTCGCCGACGAGCGCGGGCTCGATGACGACCTTCTTCCAGGCCACCGAGTCGTCGGCCTGGGTGATGCCGGCGACCCCACCGGTGAACCAGGCGTCGATCGCGCCGAGCATGTAGTGGTTCTGCGAGGCGCCGGAGCTGGTCCAGCTCTCCGGCAGCGAGGTCGCGCCGGCGGCGAGGAACTTGCCGTAGCTGACCCCGTCGTCGCGCTGCACCCAGTCGTGGAGCACGTCGTCGAGCCGCTCCCGGGAGAGCAGGTCGACGGCGGCGTACAGACCCACCTCGCCGACGACGATGTGGTCGTCCGCGGCGCGGATCTGCTGGACGAACCTGTCCAGGACGCCGGCACGCAGGTCGGCCGGGACGAGGTTCTCCTGAAGCGCCAGGGCCTGGCTGGCCTGGTCGCCGTTGCCGTAGAGACCGGTCTCCGGTTGGTAGAAGGTCGCGTGGAAGGCCGTGGCCACCTCCGCCGCCTTCTGCTCGTACGCAGCGGCGTCCGCGTCGCGCCCGAGGGCGCCCGCGATCCGGCTCATGTGGGTGAGGATGCGGTGGTAGGCCCAGGTCTGGGTCAGCGCCGGCGGTGTGGCGGGCGAGGCCGGGGTGATCCAGTCACCGAGGCCGCCGGGGACGATGCCTTCCTTCGAGATCGAGGTCAGGTAGTCGGCGTACTCCACCATCTGCGGCCAGTGGGCACGCATGGCGCTGTCGTCGCCGTACCACTGGTAGATCTGCCAGGACGAGACCGCCAGGGTCGCGCCCCAGTTGGCGTCGTGCCGGAAGGCTCCGGCGAAGAGGGCGTCCTCGGGCGCCGTGGTCGGGATCAGCCCGTTGCCCTGCTGGGCGTCCACGACGTCCTGCAGCATCTTGCGGTAGTGCGCCTGGACGTCGTAGCCGTAGGCCAGGGTGTCGAAGACCAGGTTGGTCTGGTCGAGCCAGCCGAGCTTCTCGCGGTGCGGGCAGTCGGTGAAGACGGAGTACATGTTGGACTGCACCGAGCGGTCGATGATCCGGTGGATCCCGGTCATCTGCGGGTCGGAGGTGGTGAACGAGCCGACCGCCCGGTCGCTCGCGCGCAGCACCAGCCCCTTCACCGTCTCGGCGGTCGGTGCGGTGGTCAGCCCCTCGACCTGGAGGTAGCGGAAGCCGTGGTAGACGAACCTCGGGGTGAACGTCTCCTCGCCGGTGCCGGCCAGGGTGAACCGGTCCCGGATGTCGCCACCGACGCTGCCCTGGTCCACGGTGCCGTCGGCCTTGAGCTTCTCGGCCGGACGCATCGTGATCGTGGTCCCGGCCGGACCGCTGGTCGTCAGCTGCTGCCAGCCGGCGAAGTTGGTGCCGAGGTCGAAGACGTACGTCCCCGCCTTCGGCTCCTTGACGGCAACGGTCTCCAGGGTGTCGACCTGGCGGATCGGCGGGCTCTGCTGAGCCACCAGCGCCGGGTCGCCCGCCGGGGCGCCGATGTCGACCGCGTCGCGCCAGCCGTCACGGTCCGCGCCGGGCTCGTTCCAGGCGCCGAGGTCGCGCCGGGCGTCGTGGTCCTCGCCGCCGTACCAGTTCGAGAAGGTGACCTCGCCGAGGGTCGACTTGAACGAGGAGCCGGTCGCGACCGTCTGGCGCCGGCCGTCGCGGTAGGTGATCTCGAGCTGTCCCATCGCCCGCGGGGCGCCGTGCCCGGCGGCCGCCTTCATGTACCGCTTGGGGATCTCGGGGGTGTTGAAGACGTTGTAGATCCCGTTGCCGAGCTCGATCCCCCAGGTGTTGCTGCCCCTGCGGAGCAGCCGGGTCACGTCGTACGTCGCGTAGGGGACCCGGACGCTGTGCTCGGTGTTGCCGGGCTGCAGCAGATCGGGCGAGACCGGCTCGCCGTTGAGCGAGGCGTCGTAGACGCCCTCGCCGGTGACGTAGAGCCGCGCGGAGGCGACGTCGTCACCCGCGGTGAAGTCTCGGGCCAGCACCGGCAGTCCGTCCGGAGAGGCGTGCAGGTTGGAGATCGCGGTCACCTTGGTCCGCGGCCCGACCTTGGTGAAGGTCGTGTCATCGGCGGAGACCGAGACCTGGAAGTCGCGGGGGAAGTTCGGCGTGGTGCCGTAGTCGCTGGGCGCGTCCCACAACGAGTAGAGCCGGACCGTGTCGATCGCCGTCGGCTCGCCGAGGTCGATCGTGATCACGATCGGCTGGTCCTGGACGTCGGTCTCGGGGTGGTAGTCGCTGCGGTAGCCGCGCGGGTCGTCCGCGGTGGTGACCTTGCCGTCGGTCAGGTAGGCGGGATCCCACACGCCCGGCTCCGAGTTCTCCTCGGAGACCGTCACGGTGGCGCCCTCGGCCAGGTTGGCCCCGTCGGCGCCGTGGGTGACCTCGATCTCGCCGAGCTCGAGGCGCGGCTTCCAGTCCGGGTCGTCCAGGGGCTCGCCGGGTCGGCCGAGGTCGATCACGGTCAGCCGTACGTAGCGGGCTTGCTGGGCGCCGATGCTGACGTCCTGGTGAAGCGGAGCGGCCCAGCGCTCGTCGGTGATCCACCGGCCCTGCCAGTCGGACTCGTCGAGCAGACCCATCTCGAAGGAGGCCGGCCGGCTCCACTCGCTCACCTGGCCGTCGGCGTCCCACACCCGGACCTGCCAGAAGGCCTTGTCGCGGGAGCCGAGGCGGTCGCCCGCGTAAGACGTCGCCATCGCGGCCGAGCGGACGCGGCCGCTGTCCCACAGGTCAGGGTCGCCCAACCTGCTGCGGGTGGATGCGACCCGGACCTGGTAGGCCGTCTGCCGGGCGACGCCGGCACCGTTGCGCCACTGCAGATCGGGGGTGAGGTCGTCGATGCCGATCGGGTCGCTCACCCCTCCGACGCTGAGTCGGGCCGGGGCGGAAACCCCGCCGGACGGGTCGCTCGCGACCGCCGCGGACGGCATCAGACCGACTGCTGACGCCACCAATGCCAGGGTGACCAGGGCTCTCATCGCACCTCCTGAAACGATTCAACTCCAACGGAGGTTCAGTATGGCGCACGTCACACGTATGACGGGAGGCCCAATGCCGGACTGGCCGCATGCGGCCAGTCCGGCACTCAGGCCAGGAGAGCGCTCAGCTGCGCTTCCCGCTCTCGACGAGATCCGGGAGCGGCCCGGCGACCCCACCGGACCGCGGCAGGCGTACCACTCCCTGAGCGACCAGCGCCCCGATCACCAGGAGAGCACCGCCGGCGAGCTCGCCCGCGCTCGGCACCTCCCCGAGCAGGAGCCAGGCCGAGCCGATCGCTACCGGGGGCACCAGCAGGATCCACGGCACCACCGACGACGCCGGGTGCCGCGCGAGCAGCGAGTTGAAGATGCCGTAGCCGACGAACGAGGCCAGCACCACCGTGTAGGCCGTGGAGACGAGTGCCTCCCAGCCGAAGGCGGCCACCCCCTCGCGAACCCCCTCGGGTCCGTCGAGAACCAGCGAGAGCGCGAGCAGCGGGATCGGGACGACCAGGGCCGACCAGACCGTCAGCGAGAGGCCGCCGGGCACCTTGGCCGCCCGGGAGATCACGTTGCCGATCGCCCACGACAGCGCGGCGAGCAGGCAGAGCACCAGCGCGACGACGGGCACGTGACCGCCCCGTCCGAGCGCCACCACGACCAGCCCCAGAGCGCCGGCGACGACGCCCACCACCTGCATGAGGGTGGGCCGCTCGCGCAGCACGCCGGCCGCGAGGACGATGGTGAGCACGACCTGCGCCTGGAGCACCAGTCCGGCGAGCCCAGGCGGCATCCCGGCCGCCATGCTCGTGTAGAGCAGCCCGAACTGGCCCAGGCTCATGAAGATCCCGACCGCCGCCACCACCCGCCACGAGGCCTTCGGCCGCGGGAGCAGGAACACCGCCGGGAAGGCGACCAGGACGAACCGCACCGCGAGCAGGAGCAGCGGCGGCACCGTATGCCCGTCGCGCGTCTCGAGGCCCCAGTCGATGACGACGAAGTTGAAGCCCCACAGGACGGCGACGAGCACGGCGAGCAGCGAGTCACGACGGTTCACACCCTCAACGATGACCCCCAAGAACATGAAGCACCAGCGAATGATTCTTCATCCGATGACGTAGCATTTCTTCATGATCGACCTCGCCTCGCTCGTCGCCCTCCGCACCGTCGACACCCACGGCTCGGTGGTGGCGGCCGCCGACGCCCTGGGCTTCACCCCCAGCGCCGTGTCACAGCAGGTCAAGCGGCTCGAGCGGCAGGTCGGCGTACCTCTTCTGGAGCGGATCGGGCGCGGCGTCATGCTCACCCACGCCGGCCGGCACCTGGTCGAGGAGGGGTCTCGGCTGCTCGCCGACATGGAGTCGCTGGAGTCAGGACTGCACGAACAGGCCACCACCGTGGCCGGTCGGCTGCGGCTGACCGCCTTCTCGACCGCGATGCGCGGACTGGTCGCACCGGTCGCGGGCCGCCTCCGCGTCGACCATCCCGACCTCGCCCTCACGCTCTCCGAGCGCGAGCCGTGGGACACCGTCGACCTGGTCGCCACCGGTCACAGCGAGATCGGCGTCGTGCACTCCTGGGGCGACGTGCCGCTCTCCATCCCCGACCATCTCGTCACCACCGAGCTCCACCGGGACATCGCCGACATGATCGCCCATGGCGACCATCCGCTGGCCCAGCTCGCCAAGGTGACCCCGCACGACCTCGTCGCCGAGGACTGGATCGCGACGCCGGAGGGCACGATCTGCCGGCAGTGGCTGAACCGGATGTACGCCGGCACCGGCCAGCTGCCGCGGATCGCTCACGTGTCGATGGAGTTCGACAGCCATCTCGCCCTGGTGCGAGCCGGGCTCGGGATCGCGCTCATCCCACGCATGGGCCGGGCGGCGCTGGGTGAGGACCTGGTCGCCGTACGCGTCGTCGACCCGGTCCCCACGCGCGAGATCCTCGCGCTGCACCGGCGCACGATGGCCGCCTCACCGGCGGTCACCGCCGTGCTGACCGCCCTCGCGGCTGAGAACGATCGAGATCAGAACAGGGCAGAGGCCAGCGACTGACGGCCCTTGAGCACCCGCTCGTCGTCGTTGCCGACCGCGGCGAAGAGCCCCAGCAGGTGCTGGCGCGCCTTGTTGCGCTCGTCCCCCGACGTACGGCGCACCAGCTCGACCAGCCGGAGGAAGGAGTCCTCCACGTGGCCGCCGAGCAGGTCCAGGTCGGCGACGAGCGTCTGCGCGTCGACGTCGTCGGGCGCGGCCGCGGCGGCGGCACGGGCAGCGTTGAGGTCGACCCCCTGCGTACGCTGCAGCACCTTGGCCATCGCCAGCCCGGCGGCGGCCTCGGAGTCGGCGGGGTTGGAGGCGATCAGCTTCTCGTACTCGGCCACGGCGGCGTCGATGTCGCCGCGTTCCAAGGCGTCCTGGGCCGGGGCGTAGCGCGGATCCATCGCCGGCTCGTCCCCGTCCTCGGACGCCACGGCACCGCCGAGGGCGTTGGGCTTGTGCCGCCCGCCGATCCCCTGGGTGGTGAGCTGCTGGCCGAGCTGCTGGAAGACCGTACGCAGCTCCTCGAGGTTGAGCGCGCCCGGGATCGGCTGGGTGACCGGCCGGCCATCGAGCAGGATGTAGAGGAGCGGCACCTGGGGAACCTGCAGCGCCTGCGCGATCTGCGGGTTCTTGTCGATGTCGACCAGGCCGACCAGGAAGCGGCCGTCGTACTCCTCCACGACCGTCGACACGTCGCGCGCGTAGGTGACGCTCTCGGGGGCGCGGGAGGCCGAGTAGAAGACCAGGACGACCGGAGCGGTCATCGACGCCTCGAGCACCGACTGGAAGATCTGCTCGTCGACCTCGACGGTGTAGGAGCCGGCGCTCCGCCCCTGGGCGGGAGCCGCATCGGCCGGACCGCCGAAGGGGGCGTCCTGTGCGGGCGTGGTGCTGGCGAGCCCGGAGAGGTCGACGGCTCCGGGACGGGAGAACGGCTGCTGCGTCATGCGGTCAATCCTATGGGGTGGCCTAACCCACGCTGCCGCGGAGACCCGCGCGCTGGACGACGCGCTGGATGGTCAGGTCTCGCTCGTTCGGCCGGCCGACGAAGTAGATGTTGTTGAGGCCCTGCTCCTGGGCGGCCGACTCGAAGACGAAGTGGCCGTAGTTGAAGATCTGGCCGGTGAACGACTGCTTCACGGTGATGTCGAGGACTCGCGCCAGCGGCATGGTCGCCAGCTCGCTCGAGAGCACGCCGTGGACGCGGAAGATGCGCATGTTGGTGACCACGAACCGGTCCCGGCTGATCACGAGAGCCCGCCAGAATGCGTACCCGACGAGCCCGAACGCGAGCAGGACCAGGATCCAGGCGACATTCATGTTGATCGTCGCTGCCACGATCATCAGCGCCAGCCCGAGGATCGCGTAGACGACCGGCTTGATGTAGGAGACCCAGTGATGGGTGACCTCGTCAACCACGACCTCACCTTCGTCACGCAGAAGGTGCTTGGAGATGTCGACACCGAAGAGGTTCACACCGCCCACGATAGTGACTCCGCCGAACCCATGGCGAGAGAACAGGCCGTACGCCGGGACAACTCTAGTCGTCGAGGAGGGTGTCGGCCGCGGCGTACGGGTCCCGTACGCCCTTGACCACCTCTGCCGCCAGGGCGTCGAGGTCGCCGTCCGAGCCGACGCTCGACCATCGCGCGCGCAGGGTCTCGACGGCGATGGCCTCGACCTCGGCCCGAGCCCGACGCGTACGCCGCAGCTCCAGCGTCCCGCTGGAGCGCAGCCACTCGCGGTGCTCGTCGAGCGCGCCGACGACCTCGGCCAGCCCCTTGCCGGACTGGGCGACGGCGGTGAGCACCGGCGGGGTCCAGGCCCCCTCGGTGCGGTCGGTCAGGCGCAGCATCCCGCGCAGGTCGCGCTGGACCTTGGTCGCGCCGTCACGATCGGCCTTGTTGACGACGTAGAGGTCGCCGATCTCCAAGATTCCGGCCTTCGCCGCCTGGATGCCGTCACCCATGCCGGGCGCGAGCAGCACCACGGTGGTGTCGGCGAGCCCGGCGATCTCGACCTCCGACTGGCCGACACCGACGGTCTCGACCAACACCATGTCGAACCCGGCGGCGTCCAGCACCCGGATCGCCTGCGGTGCCGACCAGGCCAGGCCGCCGAGGTGGCCGCGGGAGGCCATCGAGCGGATGAAGACACCCGGGTCGGTGGCGTGGTCGGTCATCCGGATCCGGTCGCCCAGCAGCGCGCCGCCGGAGAACGGCGAGGACGGGTCGACCGCCAGCACCGCCACGGTGCGCCCTTCCGAGCGCAGCTCGCGGACCAGCGCGGAGGTGGTGGTCGACTTCCCGACCCCGGGCGCGCCGGTGAGCCCCACGATGTGGGCGTTCCCGCCGTGAGGCGCGAGCGCGGCCATCACCTCACGGAGCCGCTCTCCCCCGCCGACCGGGGCGTTCTCGACGTACGACACCAGCCGCGCGACCGCCCGGGGCTCACCGCCCCGGGCGCGCGCGACCAGGTCGCTCACTTCAGCGATGGCTCAGGCCTTGGGGACCCGCACGATCAGGGCGTCGCCCTGACCGCCACCGCCACACAGCGCGGCAGCACCGGTGCCACCGCCGCGGCGCTTGAGCTCGTTGGCCAGGTGGAGCACGACCCGCGTACCGGACATGCCGACGGGGTGGCCGAGGGCGATCGCGCCGCCGTTGACGTTGACGATCTCGGGGTCGAGGCCGAGCTTCTTGGTGGACTCGATGCCGACGGCCGCGAACGCCTCGTTGAACTCGACGAGGTCGAGGTCGGCGGCGGTGATGCCCTCCTTCTCGAGGGCCTTGGCGGTGGCGTTGGCCGGCTGCAGCTGCAGCGAGGAGTCGGGGCCGGCGACCATGCCGTGGGCGCCGATCTCGGCCAGCCACTCCAGACCGAGCGACTCGGCCTTCTCCTTCGACATGACCACGACGGCGGCAGCACCGTCGGAGATCTGCGAGGCGGAGCCGGCGGTGATGGTGCCGTCCTTGGAGAACGCCGGACGGAGCTTGCCGAGCGACTCGGCGGTGGTGTCGCCGCGCACACCCTCATCGGCGCTGATCACGATCGGGTCGCCCTTGCGCTGCGGGATGGAGACCGGAACGATCTCGTCGTCGAAGACGCCGTTCTTCTGGGCCGCGGCGGCGCGCTGGTGCGAGGTGGCGGCGAAGGCGTCCTGCTCCTCACGGGTGAGCTTCACGCCCTCGGAGTTGATCTGCTCGGTCAGCCCGCCCATCGCCTGCTGGGTGGCCTGGTCGTAGAGCGCGTCGTACGCCATCGAGTCGACCAGCGTGGTGTCGCCGTACTTGAAGCCCTCGCGGGACTTCGGCAGCAGGTGCGGCGCGTTGGTCATCGACTCCATGCCGCCGGCGACGATGATCTCCGCCTCACCGGCGCGGATCAGCTGGTCGGCCGTGGCGATGGCGTTGAGGCCGGAGAGGCAGACCTTGTTGATCGTGATCGAGGGCACGTTCATCGGCAGCCCGCCGGCGATGCCCGCGGCGCGCGCCGGGTTCTGGCCGGCACCGGCCTGGATGACCTGGCCCATGATCAGGTAGTCGACCTGATCCGGGGAGACGCCCGCCTTCTCCAGGGCGCCCTTGATGGCGATGCCGCCCAGATCGGCCGCGGACAGGCTCTTGAGCCCGCCGAGCAGGCGGCCGATCGGCGTGCGCGCCCCGGCGACGATGACGTTGGACATGGGTCCTCCAAATGTTGGTGGTGCTGATCTGCTCCGAGGTTACTAATTAGTAACCTCAGTTGGAAGAGTGTTGAGCGCAGCCCGGTGTGGCTGTCATCACACATTGTGCCCGTTGACCCTGACCTCAAGGAGAGTAGGCCCATGACATCCGTAGAGATCCCACCGCACCTGTTCACCCAGATCGACCACGTCGGTCTCGCCGTCGCGGATCTGGACGCGGCGATCGACTTCTACGAGAAGACCTTCGGCATGAAGCTCGCCCACCGCGAGACCAACGAGGAGCAGGGTGTCGAGGAGGCGATGATCGCGATCGGCGACTCCGACAACAAGCTCCAGCTGCTCGCCCCGCTCAACGAGAACAGCACCATCGCCAAGTTCCTCGACCGCAACGGCCCCGGCATGCAGCAGCTCGCCTACCGGGTCACCGACGTGGAGCACGTCTCGGCGATCCTTAAGGAGCGCGGTGTACGTCTTCTGTACGACGCACCGCGACGCGGCACCGCCGACTCCCGGATCAACTTCATCCACCCCAAGGACGCAGGCGGCGTTCTGGTCGAGCTCGTCGAGCCGGCCGCCGACGCCGCGCACTGAGCCCGAGAGCTAACCACGGCACGTGAACGATCCAAGAGTCATGTGTCACATCAGGCTGGTCATTGCGGTTACTCACCAGTAATGTCCACCGAACTAGAGTCAACCGCGACCCCTACGACGACGCAGGAGCCGACCATGCAACACATCCTCGACGCGATCCTCGCCGGCGATACGCCCGGCGAGGAGTTTGCGAACCTCGAGATCCCCGACCACTACCGTGCCGCCACCGTCCACAAGGACGAGGTCGACATGTTCGAGGGCGTCGCGACCAAGGAGAAGGACCCGCGCAAGTCCCTCCACGTCGAGGACGTCGCCCTGCCCGAGCTCGGTCCGGGCGAGGCCTTCGTCGCGGTGATGGCCTCGGCGATCAACTACAACACCGTGTGGACCTCGATCTTCGAGCCGGTCTCCACCTTCGGGTTCCTGGAGCGCTACGGCAAGGAGTCCGAGCTCGGCGCCCGCCACAACCTCGACTACCACATCGTCGGCTCCGACCTGTCCGGCGTCGTGCTGGCCGTGGGCGCCGGCGTGACCAAGTGGAAGCCCGGCGACCGCGTCGTCGCCCACTGCCTCTCGGTCGAGCTCGAGGCCCCCGACGGCCACAACGACACGATGATGGACCCCTCCCAGCGCATCTGGGGCTTCGAGACCAACTTCGGCGGCCTCGCCGACGTGGCGATGGTCAAGGCCAACCAGCTGATGCCGAAGCCCGAGCACCTGACCTGGGAGGAGGCCGCCTCCCCCGGCCTGGTCAACTGCACCGCCTACCGCCAGCTCGTCTCCGCCAACGGCGGCAACATGAAGCAGGGCGACAACGTCCTGATCTGGGGCGCCTCCGGCGGCCTCGGCGGCTTCGCGACGCAGTACGCCCTCAACGGCGGCGCCAACCCGGTCTGCGTGGTCTCCAACGAGGAGAAGGCCAAGATCGTGCGCAACATGGGCGCCGAGATGGTCATCAACCGCTCCGAGATGGACTTCAAGTTCTGGAACGAGGACGGCACCCAGCAGAACCCGAAGGAGTGGCTGCGCCTGGGCAAGGCCATCCGCGAGCTCACCGGCGGCGAGGACATCGACATCGTCTTCGAGCACCCGGGCCGCGAGACCTTCGGTGCCTCGGTGTTCGTGACCCGCAAGGGCGGCACCATCACGACCTGCGCGTCGACCTCGGGCTACATGCACGAGTACGACAACCGCTACCTGTGGATGAACCTCAAGAGGATCATCTCGAGCCACTTCGCGAACTACCGCGAGTCGTGGGAGGCCAACCGCCTCATCGCCCAGGGCAAGATCCACCCGACGCTGTCGCGGACCTACACCCTCGAAGAGGTCGGCCAGGCCTCGCTCGACGTCCACCACAACAAGCACCAGGGCAAGGTCGGCGTGCTCTGTCTCGCTCCCGAGGAGGGCCTCGGCGTCCTCGACGAGGAGAAGCGCGCGGCTCACATCGACAAGATCAACCTGTTCCGCGGAATCTGAGACAGCCAGCCCGGGTAAATAGCCCATTTGAGACTGGATTCACGGCCGGTCTCCCCTTGCGCGAGGGGTGACCGGCCGTAGTCTTGCCCTTTGGGAGCAGAGGGCAAGACACAAACCCCCCTAAAGTGTGAGGAATCCGCCACAAATGACGAATGAGGGACTATCCATCTTCAACGAGGCTTCAGAGCCTCGGAAGAAGCCTGACCAGGACTCGACGGAGACGCAGGTTCTCCCACGGGTTCCTGGCGCTTCCGGATCGCCCAGCTCCGGCCACAACTCGGCTCCACCGGCTCCTGGCTCACTCCCAGCCTTCCCGGTCGTGCGGCGTGGCGGATACGACCCCGGCACGGTGAACGCGCGGGTGCAGCAGCTGCTCCAGGCCAACGGCCAGGGTCAGTCGGCGCTGCGCAACGCCCAGCGCCGCATCGCCGAGCTCGAGCGCAAGGTCACCGACCTCAAGGCAGCTGCCACCCAGGGCAACGAAGCCCCGTCCTACGCCTCCCTGGGTGGTCGCGCGAGCGCGATGCTCCGGCTGGCCGAGGAGGAGGCCGCCGCGGTCAAGGAGTCCGCTGAGAAGGAGGCCGCGGTCATCCGCGAGGCCGCCCAGCGTGAGGCCGCCGCGACCAAGGCGTCCGCCCAGCGCGACATCGAGGCGCTGCGTACGACGCACTACAAGGAGATCGACGATCACCGCGAGAAGGTGACCTCGGAGGTCCAGCAGGCCCGCAAGATGGTGCAGGCCGAGAGCGACGAGCTGCTCGCCGCTGCCAAGCGCGAGGCCGACCAGATCCGGCTCGCCGTGCAGCAGGAGGTCACCCAGCTGCGTACGTCGACCCAGCGTGAGGTCGAGAAGGCACGCGCCGGCGCGGACCGCGAGGTCCAGGAGGCCCGGCGGATGCTCGCCGTCGAGCGCGAGCGTCTCGCCCGCGAGGCCGCCGACCACCACGACCAGGCGATGGCCGAGACCGCTCGCATCGTGACCGAGGGCGAGACCCGCGCCGCGGACGCCGAGGAGCGGGCCCGGATCGCTGCCCAGCACGTCGCCGACCAGCGCGCCGAGCTGGCCAAGGAGTCCGAGGGGATCATCGCTCGCGCCCGCCGCGACGCCGAGGCGATCCTGTCCAAGGCTCGCGCCGAGGCAGACCACCTCGCCTCCACCGCGACCGTCGAGGCCGAGAAGGGCCACGCGATCATCAAGGCCGAGGTCGACCGCCTCACCAAGCGTCGCGACGCGATCGCCGCTCAGCTCTCCTCGCTCACCGACCTGGTCTCCGGGTTCGGCAAGACCGAGGACCCGGCCGAGCTGGAAGCGCCGAAGCCGATCACCGAGGACGAGGACATCGTCGACGGTGAGCTGGTGGTCGACGAGAGCGTCACCCTGGTCGACTCGGACGACGACCTCGACGACGACTACGACGACTACGACGAGCCCTCCGAGAAGACCGCCATCCGCGAGCCCGAGACTGCGACCGAGAGCCGGTGAGCGGGGCCGCTGCCGACCGTCCTGCGGACGGTCCGGAGACGACGTCTGCCCAGACCGACTCCGCCGACGACGCGACGGTCGACAGCGAGGCCGCGATCGACGTGGAGGAGCCGGAGCAGGAGAGCGAACGGGACAAGCGGTTCGGTAAGCCCGGACCGCCGTTCGACCGGAGGTCGCCCTACCTGTTCGGGCTGCTCCTGGGCCTCGGTCTGCTGACCGCCTACGCAGCGGGCAACCTCCTCACCACGATGGGGAGCGTGATCCTCCAGGTGGTGGTCTCGCTCTTCATCGCCGCGGGGATCAACCCGATGGTGGTGTTCCTGCAGCGGCGTGGCTTCCCACGGCCGTGGGCGGTGCTGAGCGTCATCCTCGGCGTGCTGGGCGCCCTCGTGCTCTTCTTCGTGGCGCTCGTGCCGGTGATCAGCGACCAGGTCGCCAAGATCTCGGCCAACGTCCCGGACTGGGTCGATGAGCTCCAGCGCAACCAGCGCATCCAGCAGCTCAACGAGGAATACCAGATCCTCGACAAGGTGCAGGACTACGTCGCCAGCGGCGACTTCGTCAGCAGTGCCTTCGGCGGAGCGCTCGGGGTGGGCCTGGCGGTGATCAACGTGCTCGTCACGGGCTTCATCGTCATCGTCCTGACGCTGTACTTCATCGCCGCCTACGACCAGACGAAGAACGCCATCTACCGTCTCGCCCCGGCCTCGCGCCGCGAGCGGGTCAGCAAGCTCGGTGACCGGGTCTTCGAAGGCATCGGGGGCTATGTCTCCGGGGCGTTCGTCGTCGCGCTCTGCGCCGGTCTGTCCACCCTGGTACTGCTCTTCGTCATCGGGATGGGCGAGTACGCCGTCGCCCTGGCCTTCGTCGTCATGATCACCGACGTGATCCCGATGATCGGGGCCACCATCGGCGCGGTCATCGTCTGCGCGATCACCTTCGCGACGACCGACCTGAAGACCGGCCTCATCGCGGTGATCTTCTACATCGCCTACCAGCAGTTCGAGAACTACGTCGTCTATCCGCGGGTCATGTCCCGCTCGGTCGACATCCCCGGCGTCATCACGGTGATCGCGGCCCTCATCGGTGCCTCGCTCCTCGGTGTCGTCGGCGCCCTGCTGGCGATCCCGACGGCGGCCGCCATCCTGATGCTGGTCCGCGAGGTCTACGTCAGGGCGCAGGACGAGCGCTAGCTCCACCCACCTGTGAAGCGCCGCACGCAGCCGATGCGTGCGGCGCTTCGCGATGTCAGGAGGCGGTCGTCGACTGCTCTCCCTGCTGGACCGCGATGATGCCGACCAGCACGACCAGCCCGCCGATGAGCTGAATGACGCCGGGCGCCTCGCCGAGCAGCAGCCAGGCGACGACGACCGCCGAGACGACCTCGAGAAGCCCCACGAAGGACGAGAGCCGCGAGCCGAGGGTGCGGGTGGCGGCGATGCCGGTGGCGTACGCGACCGAGCAGGTCAGCACGCCGAGACCGATCAGCGGGCCCCACCACGGCATCTCCAGGCCCGCCAGGACCACCGGCGCGGTCTCCATCGCGAACGGGATGGCTCCGACCAGGCAGAGCAGCGCGAGCAGGACCGTGGCGCCGGTCAGACCGAGCCAGGCCAGCGCGAGCGGCGGCAGCGTGGTGCTGGAGTGGGCGTTGAGCACGTAGTAGCCGGCCAGCCCGACGGCGGCGGCGGAGCCCCACAGGATGCCGAACGGGTGCACGTTCGCACCGCTGACCAGGTCGAGGACGAGCACGAGCCCGGCGATCGCGACCAGCGCACCGACCATCGTCAGCCGCGAGGGCCGCTCGCCGTGCCGCAGCCACATCCAGGCGACGACGAGCACCACCCCCATGTACTCCAGCAGCAGCGCCGGCCCGACGGCCATCCACTGCACCGCCGAGAAGAACGCGAACTGCGGCACCACGATGGCCAGCAGTGCGTACGCCACCACGACCCGCCAACTCGCGGCCGCACCCCGCCACCGGCCGGCGAGCGCGCGCAGCGCGAAGGGGGCCAGCACCACCGCGCCGATGCCGACGCGGAAGATCAGCACGCCGCCCGTCGACCAGCCGGTGTCGAAGAGGCCGCGTCCCAGCGGGCCCGAGAGGCTGAACGTGACCGCCGACACGACCGCCATGAGCAGCCCGGCCGCCACCAGCGGCGTCTTCTGCGTGCTCTGCGGCACCGCCTCGTCATTGGTCAAAGTCGTCATGACACATGACAATCCCACCGGCGCGGTAATGTGTCAACATGGTTTTCACCCATGACACGGACGTAGCCCTCCAGGCAGCCGCGGCGCTGGCGAACACCCTTGCCCTCTCCCCCGGCTCGGTCGACGAGCTGGCGACCGTGGCGGCCCTCGACGAGTTCTTCGTGACGTACGACTACACGGGGCGGCACGACCGCGACCGAGCCGAGCTCGACGAGGTCCGCTCGCTCCGCGTCCGGCTGCGCGATCTGCTCACCGCCGAGCGCGACGAGGCCGTGCGGCTGACCAATGAGATGCTCGCCGAGCACCGCGCGACTCCTCAGCTGGTCCGCCACACGAACTACGACTGGCACATCCACGCCACCGAGCCCGACGCCCCGCTGGCCACGCGGATCGCTGTCGAGACGGCGATGGCCATGGTCGACGTCATCCGCGCCGGCGAGCTGTCCCGCCTCTCGATCTGCGCCGACGACAACTGTGCCGGCGTGGTCGTCGATCTCTCCCGCAACCGCTCCAAGCGCTACTGCTCACCGACCTGCACCAACCGCAACGCGGTCGCCGCCTATCGGGAGCGTCAGGCGAGCACGAAGTAGCGGAGCGCGACGTAGACCCAGGCGACGGCGAGGGTCACGATCGTGACCACGATGCCGTACCTGGTGAACCTCCAGAAGCTGATCGGGTGGCCGGCCTTGGCGGCGAGGCCGAGCACCACCACGTTGGCGCCGGCGGCGACGGCGGTCGTGTTGCCACCGAGGTCGGCGCCGAAGACGAGGGCCCACCACAGTGGGCTGTCTGCGCCCGAGGACGGCGTCGCGGCGACCATCTCCTCCACGATCGGCACCATCGCCGCGGTGTAGGGGATGTTGTCGACGAAGCCGCCCACGACGGCCGAGCCGATCATCAACCCGGTCACCCCGGCGAGCTCGTTGTCGCCCATCAGCTCGGCGGCGTACGTCCCGAGGGACCCGATCACACCGACCTCGACCAGCCCGCCGACCAGCACGAACAGCGCCATGAAGAAGGCCAGGGTCGACCACTCGACCTCCTCCAGGAACGCCTCGGTCTGCGTCTGGGAGACGACCACCATCGCGCCGGCACCGAGCATCGCGACCAGCGACGGGTCCAGGTGGAGCTCGGTGTGCAGCCCGAACGCGAGCATCACCAGGGCCAGGACGGCCAGGCAGCGGTAGAGCAGCCCACGGTCCGGGATCGCCGAGGCGGGCGGCTCGATCAGGCCGTCCAGGTCGACCCGGCCACGGAAGTCACGCCGGAAGAGCACCCGGACCAGCCCGATCAGCACGACCAGCAGGATCAGGCACAGCGGCAGGGAGTGGATCAGGAAGTCGTCGAAGGTCAGGTTGGCCCGGCTGGCCACGATGATGTTGGGCGGATCGGCGATCAGGGTCGAGGTGCCGCCGACGTTGGCGGCCAGGATGAGCGAGATCAGGTAGGGCATCGGACGCAGGCCCAGCCGCTCGCAGACCGAGAGCGTCACCGGTGTGACAAGCAGCACGGTGGTCACGTTGTCGAGGATCGGCGAGAGCGCCGCGGTGACCAGGATCAGCAGCGTCGCCAGGCGCGCCGGGCGGCCGCCGGAGTGCTTGACCGCCCACAGCGCGAGAAACTCGAACAAGCCGGTCTGTTTGAGGACACCGACGATCACCATCATCCCGAAGAGCAGGAAGATGACGTCCCAGTCGACCCCGGTCTCGTGGCTGAAGAAGGCCGACTCGGCGTTGATGATCCCGAGCGCGACCATCGCGGCGACGCCACCCAGAGCGGCGGCGACGCGGTGGACGCGCTCGGTGGCGATGAGGCCGTAGGTGACGATGAAGACGGCCACCGCTGCGTACACGATCATGCGTTGAGCTCCATGCCATCGACCCTCCGTTACCGGAGACTCGATCCGAATGGGTGCTGCCACCCATAAGGCCAGGCCACCGAGCATGTCAGGGTTGGGGCATGAGCCACCTACCCCTCTACTGGCGGGTCTGCCTGACCAACTGGGCCGTGTTCTGCGTCGGCACCCTGGTCCTGGCGCTGTCCCCGGCCCGGGTCTCGGAGCGCGTCCTGGCCTCGGAGGCGGTGGTGCTGGCGGTCGGGCTGGTGGTGATGGCGACCCTCAACGCGCTCCTGCTGCTGCGTAGCCTGGCGCCGATCGACCGGGTGATCCGCACCATGGACTCCGTCGACCACCTCTCCCCCGACCAGCGTCTGCCGACCCCGGGCAAGGGCGCCGGCGCGCGGCTCGTGGCCAGCTACAACGCGATGCTCGAACGGCTGGAGACCGAGCGGAGCACCAGCAACGCCAAGGCGCTCGCCGCGCAGGAGGCGGAGCGACACCGGATCGCCCAGGAGCTCCACGACGAGGTGGGACAGTCGCTCACCGTCGTACTCCTGGGGCTCAAGGGGCTGGAGCGACAGGTGCCGGAGGAGGTACGCCCCGAGCTCGCCGCCGTCCGCGAGTCCGCGCGCACCGGCATCGACGACGTACGCCGCGTGGCCCGCCAGCTACGGCCGGGCGTGCTCGAGGATCTCGGCCTGCACGCCGCCCTCGCCTCCCTGGCCACCGACGTCGGCGCCCTGGGCCGCACGACCGTACGCCGCACCATCGGCCGCGGGCTTCCCGAGCTGCCCCAGGACCGTGAGCTGGTGATCTACCGGGTCGCCCAGGAGGCGCTCACCAACGTCGTACGTCACGCCCACGCCGCCACCGCCGAGCTCTCCTTGTGCAAGGTCGGCGACACGGTCGTCCTCACCGTCTCCGACGACGGCCGCGGCAGCGCCGCCCTCGTGGCCGGCGCCGGGATCAGCGGCATGCGGGAGCGGGCCCTGCTCGTCGGTGCCGACCTGAGCGTGACCAGCGCCCCCGGCCGTGGCACCACCGTCCGCCTGGAGGTGCCGCTGTGACGCCCACGCCCGCGAAGATCCGGATCCTGCTGGCCGACGACCACACCCTCGTACGCCGCGGCGTCCGCCTCATCCTCGACGCCGAACCGGACCTCGAGGTGGTCGCCGAGGCCGCCGACGGAGCCGAAGCCGTCGCGGCGCTGCGCGACGTCGCGGTCGACCTGGTGATCCTCGACGTCGCCATGCCCCGCATGACCGGGCTGCAGGCCGCACGCACGATCGCCCGGATGCGTACGCCTCCGAAGATGCTGATGCTCTCGATGCACGACAACGAGCAGTACTTCTTCGAGGCGCTCAAGGTCGGCGCCAGCGGGTACGTCCTCAAGTCGGTCGCCGACGAGGACCTGGTCAAGGCCTGCCGCACCGCCATGAGCGGCCAGGCCTTCGTCTACCCCGGCGCGATGAGTGCGCTGGTCCGCGACTATCTGGACCGGCTCAACCGTGGCGAGAGCCTGCCGCGCACGGTGCTGACCGAGCGCGAGGACGAGGTGCTCAAGCTCATCGCCGAGGGCCACTCGACCCGGGAGATCGCCCGCGAGCTGACGATCTCCTACAAGACCGTCGAGCGGCACCGCGAGAACATCCTCGCCAAGCTGGGCCTCCGCGATCGCACCCAGGTCACGCGATATGCCATCAGAGCGGGTCTCATCGAGCCCTGAGAAGGCCTACCGTCGAAGGATGGACCCACGGCTCGACGCAGACCTCGCCGGGATGACCGATCTCCTCGGCGCGATCCAGGACTACGCACAAGAGATCATCGCCGGACTCGACGGCAGACCGGTGACGTCTCCGTTCCGGCCACCCTCCGTCGAGCGGCTACCGGCCCGGGGCGCCGGCGGCCAAGCCGCTCTGCGTCACTTCGAGACCCGTTGGGCACCGGGCCTCTCGGCGAGCGCCGGCCCCCGCTACCTGGGCTTCGTCACCGGCGGGGCGACCCCGGCCGCGGTCGCCGGCGACTGGCTGACCCCGGTCTTCGACCAGAACACCATCACGGTCCAGGACTCCGCCGCCAGCGACCTGGAGCGCGAGACGGTGCGCTGGCTCCTCGACCTGCTGGGCCTTCCTGGCGACTTCAGCGGAGCGTTCGTCACCGGCGCGACCATGTCCAACCTCACCGGGCTGGCGCTGGCGCGCGAGTGGCTCGGCGACCGGCGCGGAGTATCGGTCTCGACCGAGGGCGTCGCGGCGCTCGGTCCGGTCGTCGTGCTGTCGGGCGCCGCCCACTCCACCGTCTCCAAGGCGCTCTCCGTGCTCGGCCTGGGCCGCGACAGCCTCCAGCCGGTGGCTCTCCTCCCCGACCGCGATGCGGTCGACGTCGAGGCGTTGCGGACCGCGCTGCGCGACCAGGGCGGCCGGCCCGTGATCGTCGTCGCCAACGCCGGCACCGTGAACACCGGCGACTTCGACGACCTGGACGCCATCGCCGACCTCCGCGACGAGTTCCCGTTCTGGCTGCACGTCGACGGCGCCTTCGGAGCCTTCGCTGCCCTCTCCCCCGCCCACGCCCACCTCGTCGCAGGCCTCTCCCGCGCCGACTCGATCTGCGTCGACCTGCACAAGTGGCTCAACGTCCCCTACGACTCCGCGATCCAGCTCAGCCGCCACCAGAACCTCCAGGCCCGGGTCTTCAGCAACGCCTCGGCCTACATCGGCCTCCCCGGGGCCTCCCCCGACTTCGTACACCTGACCCCGGAGAGCTCCCGGCGCCTGCGCGCCCTGCCCGCCTGGTTCACCCTGTACGCCTACGGCCGCGACGGCCACCGCGAGATCGTCGAGCGCACCATCGCCCTGGCTCACCGCACCGGGCGGCTGCTCGCCGAGATCGACGGCGTCGAGCTGCTCGCCCCGGTCCGACTCAACATCGTGTGCCTGAAGGTCCCCGGCGATCCCGCCGACCTCGCCCGCCGTGTCGCCGATACCGGCGTCACCTTCGTGACCCCCACGGTCCACCAGGGCATCCCGGCCCTGCGGTTGGCGTTCAGCAACTGGCGTACGTCCGAGGCGGATGCGGATCGGATCGTCGAGGTGTTCCGGCGGCTCCTGTCGGGCAGCTAGCCCACTCTCCGCCCACCGTCCCAGGGGGTCAGGCGCCGAACTCCCGGGCGCGCAGCTTCGCCAGGTGGGCGTGCACCAGCGGAAGCACCGACGCACCTTCGCCGCTCGCGGAGGCAACCCGCTTCATCGACCCGGCACGTACGTCGCCGACGGCGAACACACCCGGCACCGTCGTCTCCAGACTCGCGGGCGGGCTCCCGTCGACCCACGCCTCGCGGGGTACGTCGCGTCCGGTCAGGACGAACCCGTGCTCGTCGAGCGCGACCCCGTCCGCCAGCCACAAGCAGTCAGGTTCCGCGCCGAGCAGGCAGAAGAGGCCGTCGGCGGACGTCTTGGTGTCCTCGCCGGTGTCCAGGTTCTCCAGTCGCAGCCACTCCAGCCGACCGTCGCCACCGCCGTCGCCGACGATCGTGCGCGGCCGGACCTGGATGTTCGACGTCGCGTCGATCTCACGTACGAGATAGGCCGACATGGTCTCCGCGAGGTCGTTTCGCCGGACCAGGATCGTCACCGTGCTCGCGAACTTGGCGAGGTGGATGGCTGCCTGTCCGGCCGAGTTGCCCCCACCGACCACGAACACGTCCCGGCCCTGCATCTCGCGCGCCATCGACGTCGCGGCGCCGTAGTACACGCCAGCGCCCACCAGGTCGTCCACCGCGGGCACCCCGAGCCGGCGATAGGTCACGCCCATCGCTAGCACGACCGTACGGGCGCAGAACTGCGCGCCGCGCACGTGCACGTGCTGGTGCTCGGGCTCGTCGACCGGACCGGGCTCGATCCCGGTCACCGGACGCCCGGTGAAGAATCGCGCGCCGAACCTGCTGGCCTGGATGCGGGATCGCTGGGCGAGGCGCATGCCCGAGATGCCACGTGGGAAGCCGAGGTAGTTACGGATCATCGAGCTCGACCCTGCCTGGCCGCCGATCGCGTCGCGCTCCACGACGACCGTCGCCAGACCCTCCGACGCGGCGTAGACGGCCGCCGCGAGGCCCGCTGGCCCGCCACCCACGATGGCGACGTCGGCGATCACTCCCTCAGGGATCTCGTCGAACCCGCCGTAGATGGCCTCGGCGGCCGTCGCCGCCGTCGCGCCGGAGACCACGCGGCCCGTGAAGGTATGGACCAGGGGCAGCTGCGCCCCCGGACCTGCGGCCTCGATGATCTCTTTCGCCTCGTCGTCGCTCGGCTCGAGCGCGCGATGCGGGAACCCCATTCGTTCGAGCAGGTCCCGGATCGCCGCCGCGTCACGGTCACCCGGCTCGGCGACGACGTCTGTCACGGTCACCAGGGGTCTGCCCACCGACCATCCCCACTCCGAGAGGAGCTCGATCAGCGCGGTGTGGAACTCCTCGTCCCGCGGGCCGCGCGGGATGAGGACGTAGGTGTCCATCTCTCGCTCGAGCGCCGCCGCACGCAGGTCGTCCAGAGCGCCGGAGAAGTCCTCCCACGAGACCAGCGCAACCCGGCGTGCCGTGGCCACGATGCCCGGTACGCGGCGCAGGAAGTCGATCGAGGTGCCTTCGTCGAGCACGTGCTCGACGGCGACCATCGCGATCTGCGCACCCTCGGCCACGAGCCCGCTGGTCCGGTCGAGGCCCGCGTCGAAACCCACCACCGTCTCGACCCGGTAGTCGCGGTCGTACCGCGCCCGGAACTCCCGCTCGATGACGTCGGCATGCTCGCCGCCGACCAGCACGATGACGGGTCTGTCACGCTCCATGCCGCACAGCGTAGACGCCGCGGTGGCTCAGTCGCCCAAGAACTGACGCAGGGCCGCGAGGAAGGTCTCCGGCTTCTCTGAGTGCACCCAGTGACCGGCCCCCTTGATGGTCACCTTGCGGTAGCGCGGGAACCACTCCTTCATCGCCGGCGCGTACTCGTCGGTGACATAGTCGGACAGCTCGCCGGCCACCCACAGCACGGGGCCGTCGTACGGCTCGTACGCCTTCAGCTCCTCGGTCGGCCAGGCGCCGAGACGGTCGAGGTCGCGGCCGAGCACGGGGAGGTTCATGGACCAGCGCCAGCTGTCGCCGTCGCGGCGGAGGTTCTGCAGCAGGAAGCCGCGGACGGTCGCGTCGGGGACCGCCTCCCGCATCCCGGCGTCGGCCTCCTCGCGGCGGGTGATGCGGTCCAGGTCGAGGCTCCGCATGGCGTCGACGTACGTCTTGAAGCCGCCGACGCGGTCGTAGACGACCGGCGACATGTCGGCCACGACGAGCCTCGCGACCAGCTCGGGCCGGGTGATCGCGAGCAGCATCGCCACCTTGCCACCCATCGAGTGGCCGACCACGGTCGCGGGGTCGTCGGCCGAGAGGAGCTCGGCGACGGCCGCGGTCACCTCGAGGTAGTCGAAGGTGTCAGGCTGCGGGGAGCGGCCGTGGTGCGGCAGGTCGACGAGCGTGACCCGATGCTTGTCGGCCAGCTGCTTGCCGAGGGTGTTCCAGTTGCGTCCCTGGCCGAAGAGTCCGTGCAGGAAGACGACACGACTTCCGGCGTCGCCGAGCTCGAGCGTATGAAGTGGTGGCACCGGGGAAGCGTACAAACTCAGAAGTCGAAGCCGTCGAACATGTCGCCGATGCCGTCGCCGATCCCGCCGAACATGTCGCCCATGCCCTCACCGATGCCGCCGATCGCGTCGCCCATGCCCTCGCCGATCTCACCGAAGGCGTCGAAGCCGCCGAAGGCGCTGAACATCAGCCCGGCGAACATCCAGTCCATCGGCCCGAAGCTGCCGAAGTAGCCGGCGGCGTAGGGCCGGTAGGCCGGGCCACCCTGCCAGTAGGGAACGCGCTCGTTGCCGACCATCACCTTGCGGGTGTCGGGCTCCGCGCCGACCTTGACGCGCTCGGCGTCGAGCGCGCAGGCGGGTACGTCACGGGTGGTGCCGCCCGGCGGCGCCCAGGCCACGTCCTCGACCGAGAGCCCGTGGCGGGGGTCGAAGAAGCACGGCGGGCGACGCTTCGGCAACGGCTCGCCGGCGACCCGCGCCTCGACGCAGGCGATCGCATAGCGGCCGTCCTCGACGATCGTCGTGATCTTCTTGACGTCGTCGGGCTCGGTCATCTTGTCGACGGTGCGCTTGGCCGTCTCGTACTCGTCCAGCGCGCGCTGGTAGTCGGCGTTGGCGCCCTCGTCGAGCTCCTTGCCGGCCATGTCCAGGTCGAGCTTCTGCAGCTCTTCACCGAACGCGGTCACGTCCTCGAAGGCGAGCTGCTTGACCGGCTCGAGGTCAGCGCGCTGCTTTTCCAGCGCTCGCGCCTGCGAACGCTTGCTGGTCACTACCACGGTCCCGATCACCGCGACGACGATGAGAAGTGCGATCAGAAGTCCCACGTCTTTCAGCGTACTGCCACGGTGGTCGGGCCGGGAGGGACCTCTTCTCAGGAGTAGTCGCGGAAACCCTTGCCGGTCTTGCGGCCGAGGTAACCGGCGGTGACCAGGTGCTCCAGCAGCGGGGCGGGCGCGAAGCCCGGCTCGCGGAACTCCAGGTAGAGCTCGCGCTCGATGGCCAGCGAGACGTCGTTGCCGACCACGTCGAGCAGCTCGAACGGGCCCATCGGCAGCGCACAGCCGAGCTTCATCGCGGTGTCGATGTCGTCGGCGGTCGCGTAGTGACCCTCGAGCATCTTGACTGCGTCGTTGAGGTAGGGGAAGAGCAGCGCGTTGACGATGAAGCCGGCCCGGTCCCCGCACGAGACCGGCGACTTGCCGACCTTCGAGCACAGGGCGCGTACGGTCTCGGCGACCTCCTCGGCGGTGGTGACGGTGGAGACGACCTCGACCAGCTTCATCACCGGCGCCGGGTTGAAGAAGTGCATCCCGACGACGTCGGAGGGCCGCTTGGTCACCTTCGCCAGCTCGATGACAGGCAGGCTCGAGGTCGTGGTCGCCAGGATCGCGCCCGGCTTGCAGATGTCGTCGAGGTTCTCGAAGAGCGTGGTCTTGATGGCCAGGTCCTCGGCGATCGCCTCTACGACGATGTCGACGTCGGCCAGGTCGTCCAGCGAGGTCGTACCGGTGAGCCGGCCGAGGATCTCCGGCTTCGCCGACTCCTCCAGCTTGCCGCGTCCGATCGCCTTGTCGAGGCTCTTGGTGATCCGCGCGGCGACACCGTCGACCTTGTCGGCGCTGCGCCCGACGTACGTCACGTCGTAGCCGCCCTTCGCGAAGACCTCGACGATCCCTGAGGCCATCGTGCCGGTGCCGACGACGCCGATCTTCGCGATCGTGCGGCGCAGCTCATGGGTGGCGTCGGCGCTCGGGGTCAGCGCGTCCGGGACGACGACCGGCGAGTCGGCCGCCTCGTAGGTGTAGAAGCCGCGGCCCGACTTCCGTCCGAGCATGCCGGCGGTGACCATCTGCTTGAGGATCGGCGCGGGGGCGTGCAGCCGGTCGCGACCCTGGCGGTACATCGTGTCGAGGATCTCGTAGGAGGTGTCCAGGCCGATCAGGTCCAGCAGCGCCAGCGGCCCCATCGGGTAGCCGCAGCCCAGCCGCATCGCGGTGTCGATGTCCTCGCGGGTGGCGTAGTGGCCCTCGAACATCGAGACCGCGTGGTTCAGGTAGCCGAAGAGCAGCGCGTTGGCGATGAACCCGGCCCGGTCACCGCAGACCACCGGCGACTTGCCGACCTTGCCGACGACCTCGCGCACATCCTCGAGCACGTCCGGCTCGGTCACCACGGTGCGTACGATCTCGACGAACTTCTGCACCGGAGCGGGGTTGAAGAAGTGCACGCCGACGACCCGGCCCGGGTGGTTGGAGGCGGTCGAGATCTCGGTGACCGACAGCGACGAGGTGTTGGTCGCCAGGATCGTCTCGGGAGCCACGATCTCGTCGAGGGTGGCGAGGATCGACTTCTTCAGCTCCAGCGACTCCACGACCGCCTCGACGACCATGTCGACGTCCTTGAGCGCCGTCGGGTCGGTGGCGAAGGAGATCCGGCCGAGCAGCGCCTCCTGCTCCTCCTCGCTGAGCTTGCCGCGCTTGACCGCGCGGCCCGTCGAGTGCGCCAGGTGGGCCTTGCCACGCTCGAGGCCCTCCTCGTCACGCTCCACCCCGACCACGGTGAACCCGTTGCGGGCGAACACCTCCGCGATCCCGGCACCCATGGTGCCCAGGCCGACGACTCCGACTGTCTCGATCGTGCGCTCACTCATGCCCCGCATCCTGCCACGGTGTGATGCCCGGCACGCCGGGACGTCGCTAGATTCGGGCACTGTGACCGACCAGACCCAGACCACCGAGCGCATCGACGCCGAACGCATCGACGCCGAGCGGATCATCCCCGCCTCCCCCACCGACATCTTCGCCGTTCTCATCGACCCCGACGGCCATGTGGCCATCGACGCCGCCGGCATGCTCCAGTCCGCGGAGGGATCGCCCGTGGGCGCGGTCGGCGACCGGTTCGTCGTCCACATGGACCGCGAGGCCCTGGGCGACTACCCGCTCGGCAAGTACGACGTCACCGTGATCATCACCGGGTTCGAACCCGATCGGTCCATCGAGTGGACCATCGAAGGCACCATCAAGCCGCCGATCGGCCACCGCTTCGGCTACGAGCTCGAGCAGCTCGACTCCGGCGACACCCGCGTCACCTCGTACTGCGACTGGTCCACCGCCCTCCCCGAGTGGAAGGCGATCTTCCCGGTGATCGACCAGAAGTCGATCCGGGCCACCCTCGGAATCCTGGAACGAGCCGTACGCCGCGGCTACCCCAAGCCCTGACCGAAGCGTCACCCCCGCCGGCCGAGGCGTCACTCGCGCGAATCGAGCCGGCACCGAAGTGCCGACTCGATTCGCGTAGGTGACGCCTCGGCCGACGTACGTGACTTCTCGGCGGGGGCTGGGATCGGCGGGGCTGGGATCAGTAGGTGTGGAAGCCCTCGCCGGTCTTGCGGCCGAGCTTGCCTTCCTGGACCTTCTGGACCAGAAGGGCGGCGGGGTCGAAGCCGGGCTCGCCGAACTCGTTGCGGAGCTCGGTCTGGATGGCCAGGGAGACGTCGTTGCCGACCACGTCGAGGAGCTCGAAGGGGCCCATCGGGAAGCCCGCGGTCTCCTTGATCGCGGCGTCGATCTCGGCGATGGCGACGCCGGACTCGTGCAGCTTGACCGCGTCGTTGAGGTAGGGGAACAGCAGCGCGTTGACGATGAAGCCGGAGCGGTCGCCGCAGGAGACCGGGACCTTCTTGACCGCGGTGGACAGTGCGCGCACGGTCTCGTCGACCTCGGGCGAGGTGAGGTCGGTGGTGACCACCTCGACCAGCTTCATCACCGGCGCGGGGTTGAAGAAGTGCATGCCGATGACGTCGCCGGGGCGTGCGGTGACCTTGGCGAGCTCGGTGATCGGCATCGAGCTGGTGGTGGTGGCCAGGATGGCGCCGGGCTTGGCGATCCGGTCGAGGTCCTTGAAGAGCTCGGTCTTGACCTCGAGGTCCTCGGCGATGCCCTCGACGATCAGGTCGGCCTCGCCGAGGTCCTCGCGCGACGTGCTGCCGGTGAGGCGGCCGAGCACCGCGGCCTTGGTCTCCTCGTCCGAGCGGCCCTTCGCGATGGCCTTGTCGAGCGACTTGGTGATGCCGGCGACGACCCCGTCGAGCTTCTCCTGGGAGCGGCCCACGAAGACGACGTCGTACCCGGCCTGGGCGAAGACCTGGACGATGCCGGAGGCCATCGTGCCGGTGCCGACCACGCCGATCTTCTCGATCGTGTGGCGCAGCTCCGGAGCCTTGGCGTGGTCCCCGGCCACCGCGGCGAACGTCCCCGCCTCGCCGGCGACCTTGGCGAGCAGTTCGGCGGGCTTGTGCAGGTTGTCGCCGGTCTCCTCGAAGCGGGCGAGCAGCGCGTCGCGTACGGCGGCGGCGCCGATCTCGTCGGCCGTGGCCAGCGGCCCCTGGGGGTAGCCGCAGCCGAAGCACATGGCGTTGTCGATGTCGGTGGCGGTGGCGTAGCCCGACTCGAGCATGCGAATGGCGTGGTTGAGGTAGGGCAGCACGAGCACGTCGTGGATGGAACCCTGGGTCGAAACCGTCATGCGACGGAAGACTGCCAAATTTATTACCCATGAGTAACCCCTGGTGGCGTGACGCTGCTCACATGGGGCCATGCGATACGTTCTCCCGGTGAGACTCGTCGTTGCCACCTGCCAGGTCGACTACGCGGGGCGGCTCACCGCCCACCTTCCGATGGCCACCAGGGTGTTGATGCTCAAGGCCGACGGATCGGTGCTGGTCCACTCCGACGGGGGCTCCTACAAGCCCCTCAACTGGATGTCGCCGCCCTGCACCCTCTCGGAGGGCAAGTCCGACGACGGTCGCATCGAATGGACCGTCACCTCCAAGACCGACGACACCCTGCGGATCCTGATCGACGAGATCCACCACGAGACGTCCCACGACCTCGGCATCGACCCCGGCCTGCAGAAGGACGGCGTCGAGAAGCATCTCCAGGAGCTCCTCGCCGACCACCCGGCGACGCTGGGCGAGGGACTGACCCTCGTACGCCGCGAGTACCCGACCGCGATCGGGCCGGTCGACCTGATGTGCCGCGACGCCGACGGGAAGTCGGTCGCGGTCGAGATCAAGCGGCGCGGTGAGATCGATGGCGTCGAGCAGCTGACCCGCTATCTCGAGCTCCTCAACCGAGACCCAATGCTGGCCCCGGTACGCGGCATCTTCGCTGCTCAGGCGATCAAGCCCCAGGCCCGTGTGCTGGCCGAAGATCGCGGTATCACCTGCGCAATCGTCGACTACGACGCGCTCCGCGGCCTCGACGATCCGACCGAGAGACTCTTCTGACCAACAGTTGGTGCACGGTCAGGCAAGTTCACGTCGGGGAAACCCCATTCCCTACCTTTGAGTAGGAACTGCGTGACAAGATTCACGCCATGTCCATGAACTACTCGGGGCATGGCGTTGGGGGCCGCCTGTCCGTGAGCGACGTCGAGGCGATCATGATCGATCTACTCACGATGCAGCAGATGCACACGGCGGAGTTCCATGCGATCAAGAACCGGATGGAGCGCACCGACGCTGCGATCGACAGCGTCAACGCGCGCCTGGACAGCGTGGAGCGGCGGCTGGACGACCTGCTGATCTCGATGAGCCAGCTGCTCAACTGGGCAAACCCCCGCTGAGACCACCCCCGTCGGTCGAGCCGGGCGAGCGCCAGCGAGTCCGTGTCGAGACCAACACATCCCGTCTTCCGCGACAGCAGACCGTGTTGGCCTCGACACGCCTCCGCCTAGCGGCTCCGAGGTCTGAACGAAGTGGCCTTCGACCAGCGGTTACTGCACGGTGATCGGCTCGCCGCCGGAGACGAGGCGCCAGTCGACCGAGGCGAAGGCGGCCGGGTCGATGACCTGGTGGGCGGTGACCCAGTCGATGAGCAGCTGGCGGATCTCGACCTGCTGGTTGTAGACCACGGTGGCGTCGGTGACGTGCGGGAAGCCGCCGCCACCGGACTGGCGGTAGTTGTTGACCGCGAGCACGAACTCCTGCGCGTCGGTCACCGCGACGCCGTCGTAGGCGAGGTCGGTGATCCGCGAGCCCACCGCGACCGAGATGTCGATGTCGTAGGTCAGCGCCGCGTCCAGGCCCGCGATGGTGTCGAAGTTGTAGTCGGGCGTGCCGTTGGGCGCGGTGTCGGTCGGCGCGTTGGTCACGGCGTCGATCGGGAACGGGCCGGTGCCGCTGACCTGCTTGAAGTAGCGGGCGCTGAACTCGAGGTAGTCCTTGAGCTGGGCGCCGGTGATGCGCACCGCCATCAGGGTGTTGTCGTAGATGTAGAGGCCGGCCACGTCGCGTACGGTCACCTCGCCCGCGGGGAAGGCCGCGGCACGGCTGAACGGGGCCGCGATCGAGATGACCGGCAGGTCGGCGTCGGAGCCGGTCAACGCCGCCTTGACCGCGTCGCCCTGGACGTAGTTGACGAAGTCGATGATGGGTACGTCCTCCACGACCGCCCGCGCGGCCAGCATCTCCATCGCCGAGGTGCCGACGACGGAGTTGACGTAGGAGATCACGACGTCGTGCTGCTCCTGGACGGCGGCCGAGACCTCCGGGTCGGCGTCGACGGTGTTGGAGTTGAGCGTATGCGAGGTCGCCGACTGCAGGACCCAGCGAGGTCGGCCGTGGCGCTTCTCGCGGCGTACGACCAGGTCCATCACGGAGACGCGCATGCCCCAGTAGAGCGGCTCGGTCAGCAGGACCTGCTTGCCGGTCGCGGTGTTGGTGACGTAACGCTGGGTTATCTCCCGGTGGGCGTGGCCGACGAGGATCGCGTCGACGTCCGGCACCTGCTCGGCGACGAGGGTCGAGGCGTTCTCCGGGGGCAGCTCGTCACCGTAGGAGCTGGAGGTGTCGGCGCCGGAGTGGGCGCTGATGATGACCAGGTCGCAGCCGGCCTTCTTGAGCTCGGGCACGAAGATCTTGGCCTGCTCGACCAGCCCCGGGAACTCCATCTTCCCCTCGACATTGGCCTTGTCCCAGATCGCGATGCCGGGGTTGGTCAGCCCGAGCACTCCGACGCGGAGGCGGCGGCCGCGGCCCAGGTCGTAGTCCTTGATGATGTAGGGCGGGAAGACCGGCAGCTTGGTCGACGGGTCGACCGCGTTGGCGCCGAGCATCGGGAAGTTCACCTGCTCCTCGAACTTCCGGGTCGTGTCGATGCCGTAGTTGAACTCGTGGTTGCCGAGCGCGGCGGCGTCGTAGCCGACCAGGTTCATCGCCCGCGCCATCGGGTGGATCGCGCCCTCGGTGATCGGGTCGATCCGGGCGTAGTAGTAGGCCAGCGGGGTGCCCTGGATCGTGTCACCGGCGTCGATGGTGAGGATCGGCTCGCCCCGACGATCCTCGCGGACGGCGTCGATCAAGGTCTTGACCTTGGCGACGCCGATCTCGTTGCCTGCGCTGTTCGAGAACTCGGCGTTCTTGTAGTAGTCCCAGTTGAAGACGTTGCCGTGCAGGTCGGTCGTGCCGAGCACGGTCAGCCGAACCGTGTCGGGCTTGCCCGCGTGTGCCGGGGCGGCGGTGTAACCGGCAGCGCTCAGCGCCGCGGCGCCCGTGACAGCAGCACCGGACAGGACAGAGCGGCGGGTGGCGTGAGGCATCGGTAACGTCCTTGCGCGAGTAGGTAGTCGAATGCAAGGCAATTCCTACCACCTCGGACGCAACTTGGCGGCGCCTTCCGTCAAGCAGCCAGATGCTTCTTCTTGACGGGCTTGCCGTCGAGGGTGACCAGACGGCGCTTCTTGACCGTCATCCCCTCGGGCAGGGTGCCCTCCTTGAGCATGCGGATCGGGCACCGCTTGCAGCGCGACTTCGACACGCAGCACTCCGTCTTGGGAGGCTTCTGTTTCTTGCCCACGCTCGAAGGGTAACAGCAGGGTTAGGCGTGCCTTACTTCCACGAGCGCGGCCACCTCGGAGGCACAGCCCCAGCTCAGCGTGACCCCGGCGCCGCCGTGGCCATAGCAGTGCACCACCCGCCCCTCGCGCTCCAGCCGGACCGAGGGCCGCGCCGGCCGGAGGCCGACCAGATGGGCCCTGACCTCGGCGTTCGCGATCTCCGGCACGGCTGCGGTGGCGTCAGCCAGGATCCGCTCAGCCGTACGCGGATCCGGGCTCTGGTCCCAGGCGTGCGGCACCGACGTACCTCCCACCACGGTGTCGCCACCGCGCGGGAAGACGTAGGAGGGGGCGTCGCCCTCGGCCTCCAACCACTCCTCGGTGGCGCCCGGTCCGAGGACGACGATCTGGCCCTGGACCGGGTAGAGGCTGGTGTCGCCGACCAGCTCGCGCGAACCGAGTCCGGTCGCGTTGACCACGACGTCGGCGTCCAGACTCGCCAGGTCGTCGACGGTCCCGGTCGTGATAGTTCCGCCCGCCTCGGTGATCCGCCGCTCGAGCCACGGCAGGTAGACCGGCATCTCGGCGATCGGGACGGTGAACTCGGCACGGCCCTCGGTCACGGTCAGGTCGGTGAGCGGCTCGGCCCACCACAGGTCGGCCTCGGGGTTGTGCTGGGTGCCGTGCACCATGCGTACGCCTGCCTCCGGCTCCTCCTCGGCCAGCCGGGCGAGCTCTCGGAAGGTCTCGGCCGCCCAGGCCGTCACCCGGTCGCGTGGCTCGGCGAGGTAGGGGAACCAGAACCCGCCGGCCACCGCCGAGGTGGTCCCGCTCGTCCGCTCCCGGCCGATCACGGTGACCTCGTGACCGGCTTCAAGCAGCCGTACCGCGCACGAGAGCCCGATGACTCCGGCTCCGACCACCGTTACTCGCATGCGCGGCAGGCTACTAGGCCTGATCACCGGGCGAGGCGACGAGCCAGCACCGGGATGACGATGGCGGCGGCGACGACGTGCAGCAGCATCAGGACGACCGCGCTGGCGGCGTCGAAGCCGAAGGTGACGTCGGGGACGAGCGAGAGGACGGTCAGCACGACGGTGGTGACCACGAACGTACGTCGCGGGTGGCGGGCCACGCGGGCCATCACCGCGGCCATCGCGACCCCGATGAGCGAGAAGAGGGCGGTCAGCTGGGCGTAGCCGGCGAGCGGGATCGTGCCGCTGGCGGTCTCGAAGCTCACCCCGGCCGCCGAGGCGGCCATGGCGAGGACGGTGACGACCGCGCTGGCTACGACCGTGGCGCCGAGGCCATGGAGCCAGACATGCTTGCGGGCAGCGCGGGTCGAGCGGGTGGTCTGCTGGGCGGTGGTGATCGTGGACATCTCGTACTCCCGTGAAGTGGCGGGAGGCGCTGTCCGCCTCCCTCTGCCCCTTTCACGAATGGCCACGACACCGGATCGACACGGCTCCCGAACTTTTTTCGGAAGCCGTGTCGAACCTCTGCTCAGGAGAGGTCGTTGGCCTTGCGGATGACCTCGACGATGTCGGCCATGATCTCGGTGAGGCTGAAGTCCTTGGGCGTGTAGACCGCCGCGACCCCCGACTCGATCAGCGTCTTTGCGTCGGACTCGGGCACGATGCCACCCACGATGACGGGTACGTCACCGAGACCCGCCTCGCGCAGCCCCTCGACCACCGACGGCACGAGCGACATGTGCGAGCCGGAGAGGATGGAGAGCCCGACGACATGTACGTCCTCGGCGACCGCCGCGGCGACGATCTGCTCCGGGGTGAGCCGGATGCCCTGGTAGATGACCTCGAAGCCGGCGTCACGGGCGCGGACGGCGACCTGCTCGGCGCCGTTGGAGTGACCGTCCAGGCCCGGCTTGCCGACGAGCATGCGCAGCTTGACGCCGAGCTCCTCGCCGGTGGCCTTGACCCGGTCGCGTACGGCCGACAGCTCGGCGCCGGCCTCCGCCGCACCGACGGCGCCGGAGACGCCGGTGGGCGCCCGGAACTCGCCGAAGACCTCGCGCAGGGTGCCGGCCCACTCCCCCGTGGTCGCGCCCGCACGGGCGGCTTCCAACGTCGCCGACATCAGGTTGGCATCGGTCTTCGCGGCGGCGGCCAGAGCGGCCAGCGCCTCGGAGACGGCCGCCTCGTCACGCTCGGCCTTCCAGGCTTCGAGGGAGGCCTTGGCGGCCTCCTCGGCGCGGGGGTCGGCGACCATGATCGCGGCGTCCAGGTCCGCGGTCAGCGGGCTCGGCTCGGTGGTGGTGAACTTGTTGACGCCGACGATGATCTCCTCGCCGGACTCGATGGCGGCGCGACGGCGCGCGTGCGAGGAGACCAGCTCGGACTTCATGTAGCCGGTGTCGACCGCGGCGATCGCCCCGCCCATGGCCTGAACCCGGTCGATCTCCTCCTTGGCGCCCGCGACCAGCTCGGCCACCTTGGCCTCGACGACCGGGGAGCCGTCGAAGAGGTCGCCGTACTCCAGCAGATCGGACTCGTAGGCGAGCACCTGCTGCAGACGCAGCGACCACTGCTGGTCCCACGGACGCGGCAGGCCGAGCGCCTCGTTCCAGGCGGGCAGCTGCACCGCGCGGGCCCGCGCGTTCTTGGACAGCGTCACCGCGAGCATCTCCAGCACGATCCGCTGGACGTTGTTCTCCGGCTGCGCCTCGGTCAGGCCGAGGGAGTTGACCTGCACGCCGTAGCGGAACCGGCGCATCTTCGGGTCCTCGACGCCGTAGCGCTCACGGGTGATCTCGTCCCAGAGCTCGACGAAGGCGCGCATCTTGCACATCTCCTCGACGAACCGCACGCCCGCGTTGACGAAGAACGAGATCCGGCCGACGACCTTGCCGAAGTCCTCCTCGGACACCTGACCGGAGGCCTTGACCTGGTCGAGCACCGCGATGGCGGTGCACATCGCGTACGCGATCTCCTGCACCGGCGTGGCCCCGGCCTCCTGCAAGTGGTAGCTGCAGATGTTGATCGGGTTCCACTTGGGGATCTGGTGGACCGTGTAGGCGATCATGTCGCTGATCAGCCGCAGGGAGTGCTCCGGCGGGAAGACGTACGTCCCCCGGGACAGGTACTCCTTGATGATGTCGTTCTGGGTGGTGCCGGCCAGCTTGGCGGCCACCTCGGCAGGGTCCATCCCGGGGTTCTGCTCCTCGGCGGCGACCTGATACATCGCGAGCAGCCACATGGCGGTCGCGTTGATCGTCATCGAGGTGTTCATCTCGGTGAGCGGGATTTGGTCGAAGAGCTTGCGCATCTCCCCCATGTGCATGATCGGCACGCCCACCTTGCCGACCTCGCCGCGGGCGAGGACGCTGTCGGGGTCGTAGCCGGTCTGCGTGGGCAGGTCGAAGGCGACCGAGAGACCGGTCTGGCCCTTGGCGAGGTTGGTGCGGTAGAGCTCGTTGGACGCCTCGGCGGTCGAGTGGCCGGCGTACGTGCGCATCAGCCAGGAGCGATCCTTCGCCGGGCGGCTCTGCTCGGAAGGCGTGGTGTCCGTCATAAGAGGCATGCTAGCCCCTCGGTTACCGCTCAGTAACCGGCTCCGGTGTGGAAGATGTCACTCACCGGGCCACTCCTTTACCCATCGCGCCGCTAGGCGATGAGCGGCGAGTTCTCCACCTCGAGAACACGATAGAGCCTGGAGAGGTGGAGCATCCGGCGCACCGCCGGAGTGCAACCCTGCAGAGTGAGGCGGCGACCCTCGGCATGGGCCTGCCGGGTCGCGACGGCGAGCAGCTTCAGCGCCGTCACATCGGCACTGCTCACACCGGAGACGTCGAGCACGACGTCACCCTCCACCGAGTCGAGATGGTCGTAGATCACGCTGCGTGCCATCCAGGTGCTGCGTACGTCGAAATCTCCGCTCAGCACCAGCGTCGGCCCGTCGATCAAGATCTCCATGCCCTGCCTCCATCCCCCAGGAAGTGGATTGCCCCTACACAGAAGCTCTACGCATCACATGACGCTCCCTCTCGCCCACTATGACGCTCGGCGAATCCGATTGGTTGCACCTCACCAGCCTCATTCGTCACATCTGTCCCAATTTTCTGTCAATTGACCACGTTCGCCGAAAATGGCCCCTCCGCATAGGCTCAGCGCATGGTCAACCTGACGCGCATCTACACCCGCACCGGCGACGCCGGTGAGACCCGGCTCGGCGACATGAGCCTGACCGCCAAGACCGATCTGCGGCTGGAGGCGTACGCGACGACCGACGAGGCCGGGGCGGCGATCGGTGTCGCACTGGCTCACGGGGGCATCGACGAGGACGTCGTGAAGGTGCTGACGACCGTCCAGAACGATCTCTTCGACGTGGGCGCCGACCTGTCGACCCCGGTCGTCGACGATCCCGAGTATCCGCCGCTCCGCGTCGAGCAGGCCTACATCGACCGACTCGAGGCCTGGTGCGACGACTACAACGAGCCGCTGGAGAAGCTGCGCTCGTTCATCCTCTCCGGCGGCACCGTGGCCGCGGCCCACCTGCACGTGGCCCGCACCGTCGTGCGCCGCGCGGAGCGGGCGGCCTGGGCTGCGTACGAGGTCCACGGCGAGACCATGAACAAGCTCGCCCTGACCTACCTCAACCGCCTCAGCGACCTGCTCTTCATCCTCGCCCGGCACGCCAACCGCGAGCAGGGCGACGTCCTGTGGGTGCCGGGCGGCGAACGCTAGAGCCAGCCGCGACGGCCCGCCTCGTAGCCGAGCTGGAGGCGGGTGTCGACCCGCGCGCGGTCCATCATCTGGCGCACCCGCCGCTGGACCGTACGCAGCGACAGCCCGAGCTGCGCCCCGATGGAGGCGTCGGTCAGGCCGGCGAGCAGCAGCGAGAGCACCTTGGTGTCCAGGGGCTCGAGGCGATCGGCGGCCGTCTCGACCGTGCCCTCGGGCGTCGCGACGAGCTTGGGGGCCGAGGTCCAGATCAGGTCGAAGAGGGCGATGATCGCGTCGAGGAGGCCGCTGGGGTGGAGCAGCAAGGCGTCTTGGACCGTGTTGTGCTCACCGTTCATCAGCGGGATCAGGGCGATCTCCCGATCGACGATGAAGGCTCGCAGCGGCACCGTCGGCACGACCCGCAGCTCGATCCCGATCTCGAGGCCGGAGTCGATGGTCTCGTAGATGCCGGGGGTGTCGAAGACGGAGCGCTCGAGGACGATGTCGTGCCGGACGCCGCGTTCGATCGCGGCCCGCTCGGCCTCGTCGGCATCCTCCCGGGTGACGACCGCGGCCTGCGGCTTCTGCAGCGCCTGGATGCACTTCTTCGCCGAGTACTGCAGCTGGGCGAACCGCTGGGCGATGGCCTCGGTCCCGTGCACGACGTCGACGACGTCGGCCACGTCCCGGCGAGCGACCGAGCCCCGATACAGCCCGGCGAGCTCGGTCATCTCGACCTGCGCGCGGCGCAGCTCGTCCTGGCGCTGGACGAGCAGCGCCCCGAGCGCCACCGCCGGCGGGGAGGCGACGTAGCGATCCTGACCGGCCGAGGCGCGGGCGACCAGGCCCTTCCCCTCCAGCGCGGACAGCACCGCCGAGACCGCGTAGGTGTCCAGCTCGGCCGCCTCGGCCAGCTCTTCGAGGTTGGCCGACGGCGCGGCGACCAGCTGGCGGTAGACCGTCTCCTCGAGATTGTCGAGACCGAGCGCATCGAGCATCCGACATGCCTTTCCGTGGCGGGGCAACGAACGACGGTCATCATGGCAGATATACGACACGTCACATTCCCGCCATGGCGGTTCGACTTGCATTCACCGGCAACTTGGCCGAAAGTATTCATCGCCACCTCGGTCCGGATCCCCCCGCTCGGATCGAGGTGGCTTTACTTTTCCGCGACAAAGTTGTCGCGATCGGTTCGGATCCGGTTGTCCGGGACGGGATGTCGGGCGTGCGTCTATGCATGCCGATGAATGCACCGCAACCCCGTGCCGATGCGCCGCTGGTCTAGACCACTGCCACCGCACCGAACGAGGCGCTGCTCACCACGAGCGTCCACGAAGTCGCAGAACCCGCCTCATGCTGGAAGAATAGATCGGGTGCCCTTGCTCGAAGCTCTCACGAACGACCTGCTCCGCGAGACCTTCGACCCCCAGACCATCGAGCGTGCCGAGGCCTACGCGGCCCAGGGCCGGGTCGGCGAGCCCCGGGTCACCGAGATCGGCAGCAGTGCGCTGCGAGCGGCGGCCGAGGTCAGAGGCACCAGCCCGGCTCCCTACCGCGTGACCCTCAACCTGGACTCCAGGAACGGCGTCGTCAGAGCGACCAGCTCGTGCAGCTGCCCCGTGCACAACAACTGCAAGCACGGTGCCGCGCTCGGCCTGGTCCTCGCCGGCTCGCGCGCCGCGGCGGCGCCGATGGGGCCGTCGTGGGAGACGGAGCTGCGTACGCTCCTGGGCCAGCTCGCCGAGGACAACAAGCCCGAGGACGACCTGCCCGCGCTGGCGCTCGAGATCGACGTACACAGCCCTCGGTCGGCCGTGGCGGGCTCCCCCACCGTCGAGCTGCGCCCGATGCGCATGGGCAACCGCGAGCGCTGGGCGAAGACCGGTGCCGACTGGGCCAACATCCCCAACGCGGTGCCCGGCAAGGACTTCCCCCGCAGCCAGCTGCTCCCCCTGCAGGAGCTGGCCCGCCAGCTACGGTCCGACCGGCTGCTCTACGCCCGAGGCTCCTCGCTCAGCCTCGCCGACTTCGGCGAGCACGCGGTCAGCCTGCTCCGCGACGCGATCCGCGGCGGTGTGACCGTCCTGCCCGGTGAGAACGTACGCGGCGTGGTGATCTTCGAGGAGCCGCTCTCGCTCGCCGGCGAGCTGCGCCGCGAGGACGGCGAGGCGGTCCTCCGCTTCGGGCTGGCCCACGGTGACCGGGTCTACGCCGGCCCGACGGTGCTCCCGATCGGTCGCCCGACCCGCTCGGTGGGCGTGCTCGATGCCGGGGTGCTCCATCTCGCCGACCTTTCCGGACCGCTCTCGACCCACGCTCAGCGCCTGGTCACTGCCCGGGACCCGCTGACCGTCCCCGAGGCCGAGATCGGCACGCTGAGCGCCCTGCTGGGCCCGTTGGCCCGGCTGGTCCCGCTGCGCTCGGCCGACGACTCCCTCGACATCCCGGAGCCTCCCGCGCCGCGCCTGACCCTGACGGTCACCTGGCGCAGCTCGACGCATGCCACGCTCGGCTGGACCTGGGCCTACGGCGTACGTCACTACCCGGTGGACTCCCGCGAGGACCTCGGCCTGGTCCGCAACCCGGCCGAGGAGGCCGCGCTGCGCGCGAAGGTCTCCACCGAGCTGCTCCGCAAGCAGGAGGTACGCGACGGCGACGCGCTCGCGCTCGCCATCCACGACCTGCCGGCACTGCGTGAGGTCGACGGCGTCGAGGTCACCGAGGTCGAGCGGCCCGACTTCCGCGAGACCGACGAGGACCCCGAGATCTCGTTCGAGATCACCTCGCCCGACGGTGCCGCCGTGGCCGGGCAGGACTGGCTCGACCTGCAGGTCGTGATCCGGATCGGCTCCGAGGCCGTGCCGCTTCCCGACGTGCTCGGAGCGCTGACCCGCGGCGACGACCACCTGATCCTCCCCAGCGGCACCTACATCACCACCGACCGCCCCGAGCTCGACCGACTGCGCAACGTCGTCGAGGCCGCCGGGCAGCTCCACGAGCGCACCGGCGACGGGATCGCGGTCGGCAAGCACGACCTCGGCGTCTGGGCCGAGCTCGCCGAGCTCGGCGTGGTCGACCAGCAGGCCGCTGAATGGGTCCAGCGCGCCCAGGCGCTGCGCGACCTGCGCGAGATCCCCCGGCCGGAGCCGACCGGACTGGCGACCGAGCTCCGCCACTACCAGCTCGACGGCTTCCACTGGCTGGCGTTCCTGCACGAGCAGGGTCTCGGCGGCATCCTCGCCGACGACATGGGTCTGGGCAAGACGCTCCAGGTGCTGGCCACGATCTCCCACGCGGTGCACACGCAGCCGGGCCCCCGTGCCCCCTATCTCGTGGTGGCGCCCACCAGCGTCGTACCTGCCTGGGTCCAGGAGGCCCGCCGCCACACCCCCGGCCTCCGGGTGAGCACCGTGAGCAAGCGCATCGACTCCGTCGCCGAGGCCCGTGAGGACGCCGACGTCGTCGTCACGACCTACGCCATCCTCCGGCTCGAGCAGGACGCCTTCGCCGGGCGCCCCTGGGCCGGTCTCGTCCTCGACGAGGCCCAGCAGGTCAAGAACCACCAGTCCAAGACGTACGCAGCGGCCCGCCGCATCGATGCCCGCTGGCGTCTCGCGGTGACGGGCACGCCGTTCGAGAACCGGCTGATGGAGCTGTGGGCGCTGCTCTCGATCACGGCGCCGGGGCTCTACCCCAGCCCGCGGCTGTTCCGCGACACGGTGGTCTCTCCCGTCGAGAAGTCCGGTGACGACGCGGCGCTGCGCCGGTTCCGGACCCGGCTGCGTCCGTTCCTGCTGCGGCGTACGAAGGAGCTCGTCGCCGACGACCTGCCGCCCAAGCAGGAGCAGGTCCTCGGCGTGGACCTCAACCCGGCGCACCGCAAGATCTACGACGCCCACCTGGCCAAGGAGCGGCAGCGGATCCTGCACCTGCTCGACGACTTCAACGACAACCGGGTCGCGATCCTCAGTGCGCTGACCAGGCTGCGACAGCTCTCCCTCGACCCGGGCCTCGTCGACCCCGATGACGACGATGTCGGATCCGCCAAGCTCGACACGCTTGTCGACCACATCGAGGAACTCGCCGCCGAGGGTCACAAGGCGCTGGTCTTCAGCCAGTTCACCTCGTTCCTCGGCCGGGCGCGCACCCGGCTCAAGGAGGCGGGCATCGACGCCGCCTACCTCGACGGCGCCACCCGCGACCGCGGCGCGGTCATCGAGAGCTTCCGCGACGGCGACGCCCCGGTCTTCCTGATCTCCCTGAAGGCTGGCGGCGTCGGTCTGACCCTGACCGAGGCCGACTACGTCTTCGTGCTCGACCCGTGGTGGAACCCCGCCGCCGAGGCCCAGGCCGTCGACCGCGCCCACCGCATCGGCCAGACCCAGCACGTCATGGTCTACCGGCTGGTCTCGACCAACACGATCGAGGAGAAGGTCATGGAGCTCAAGGAGCGCAAGGCCGAGCTCTTCGCGAAGGTCGTCGACGGCGAAGGCGCCATGGGCTCCACCATCGGCGCCGACGACATCCGCGCCCTCTTCGAGTAGCCGAGTCGGCGCATCTGCTCGCCTTGGAGCGAAGCGGGCGCAGCCCGTCTGTTGTAGCCGAGTCGGCGCATCTGCACGCCTTGGAGCGAAGCGAAGCGAGCGAGGCGTGCGGATGCGCCGACTCGGCTCGAAATCACCTACGCCGCCTTGCGACCGTCGCAGCCAACGCCGCCGCAGGAACCATCAGGACGGCGACGACCAGGAGCGCCCTCAGGGTGCCGATCTGGTCCCCTACGGCACCCAGGATGGGCGGGAAGCCGAGGAAGGCCCCGTAGGCCAGCGTGGAGACGACCGAGACGCGAGCAGCGGCCCGGGTCTCGTCGTCGGCGGCGATGCTGATCCCCAGCGGGAAGCCGAGGGCCGCGCCGAAGCCCCACAGGACGATCCCGGCCAGCGCGAGCCCGAACGAGCCGGCGAACACCGTCAGCACGATCCCGATGCCCGCCAGCGCCGCCGAGGTGATCAGGACCGGCTGCCGGCCGACCCGGTCGATCACCTTCGCGCCGGCGAAACGGGCGAGGCTCATGCAGAAGACGAACGCCGCATAGCACGCCACCCCGACCCGGTGGCTCACGTCGTAGCCGTCGATCATCGCCAGCGAGACCCAGTCGTTGGCACTCCCCTCGGCGGCGGCGAAGGCGAGCACCATGAGCCCCAGCAGCAGTGTCTGGGGTGAGCGCCAGGCGGCGATCAGCTCACGCCGCGGCGAGTGCCCCTCCGGGGGCGCCCCGGCCGGGAGGAAGCCCAGGGTCCCCCACCAGCAGACCGCCAGCGCGATCGCCGCGACCCCGGCGATGTGCCACACCGTCGGCAGCGTGCCCACCAGGGCGATGCCCAGCAGTCCGCCGAGCACGGTCCCGACGCTCCACATGGCGTGCAGCTGCGGCATCAGCGTCTTGCCGCCGAGCCGCTCGACCGCGGCCCCTTCGACGTTCATGGCGACGTCCCAGACCCCGTAGCCGACCCCGTACGTCACCAGGAACAGCGCCACCAGCCACGCCTGTTCCAGCCAGCTGCCGGAGATCGCCACCAGGGTCAGGGAGGCGACGCAGAGCAGCGCGCAGCGGCGTACGACCCGGGCAGCGCCCCAACGCATCACCAGTCCCCCGGCGAGCGGCAGCGCGGCGACGGAGCCGATGCCCATCGCCAGCAGCATCAGGCCGACGGCCGAGTTGTTCAGGCCGAGGCTCTCGCGGAGCGCGGGGATGCGGGAGATGAAGGTCGCGGACAGCAGACCGTTGGTGGCGAACGCCACCACCGATCCGGCCTGGGCACGGCGGAGAGGCGTCACAAGTAAAGGCTAGTAGGCCCCGGGCCGCGTCCAGGTGCGGGGATCAGTCCCGCTTCTTCTCGTACGGCCCGCCGCGGCCGAAGATCGGCAGCACCCACGGCTGGCGCAGCGGGGCGCCGGCGAGCGCGACGACCGCGAAGGCAGCCGCGAGCACCCAGGCGATCCCGTAGAGCGCGCCGCCGAGGCCGAAGGTCACGATCGTGACGGCGAGCAGGGTGAGCTGCAGGTTGAGGGCACCGGCGGCGTGGTGCTTCACGAACTCGGAACGCTTGCCGACCGTGTAGTAGAGGATCGCCGGGCCGACGACGATCGGCACCAGGGTCGTGGCCTGGGCGAGGGCGCCCAGAAGCCGCTCCTCGGTGGTGGGCGGCGGCAGCAGGTCGCGGGCGGGCTTTGCCACAGCCGGAGCTGGGGCCGGCTGCGCGATCAGGTCGCGGGTGATCGGCTCCAGGGCGGCGTACGTCTTCGACTTCATGGTCAGGTCGAAGCGGAGGTCGAACTCGGCCTGGTCGAGCCGGCCGTCGGCGTAGGCGGACTTGAGGACGTCGATCACGCGGTCGCGATCGGCATCGGTGCAGCGAAGCTCGTCGCCGGCGACCGAAGCAGGTGGAGTGGGCGGGGTCGGGATCGGGGCAGTTGAGGACATACCTCTACGATCCGCCGCGAATGCCTTCCGGACAATCAGGGAAGCCCCCGAAAGCAAACCGACCGACCCCGGTGTTGTGCCGGAGACGGTCGGAGGAAGACGTCAGAAGACGGTCCAGGTGGACCGCATCGGGCGAGACTCCAGCCAGGCCTGGAAGCCGATCAGGGTCTGCTGGTCCATGGCCAGGTCGATGTGCTCGCCCTTGACGTCGCAGGTCACGATCAGGCTCTCGGGGTAGAGGACGAGCTCCTCGATCCCCTCAGGAGAGCGGCTGGAGACATAGACGATCTCGACCCGGCGCCAGACCCGTTTGGGCTTGGGCGAGAGGGAGAAGATCCGGAACCACTCCAGCTGCGCATCGCCGGAGTAGCGGCCGATGCCGATGACCCAACCGCGCCCGGGACTGGTGTCCCGGACGCGGTGGCTCAGTTCGAAGACGCCGCCGTTGCGAGCGAGCAGACGGCGGCGCACAGCGATCCCGACGCCATAGGCGAGGACAAGCAGAAGCAATGCGGCCACAACGGCCAAGAGCAGCTCCCACCATGCCATCCGGGTATCGCCCCTCTTTCCCTAGGAGGCCTTCTCGACAGCGCGGATGCGTGCCTCGGCACGACGGATGCGCTTCTCGGCGTCGTTGTTGGTGCCGAGCAGGCGACGGGCCTCCTCGAGCTCGACCTCAGCCTGGCTGAGGTCGATCTCGTGGGCCAGCAGCACGTGCTCGGACAGGATCGAGACGCGGTCGTTGGCCACCGAGAGGAAGCCACCGTCGACGGTCGCGATGACCTCGGTGCCCTCCTCCGGAGTGATCTCCACGACCGCCTCGGTGAGAGCCGACAGCACCGGCGCGTGACCGCGCAGGACGCCGACATCACCGTCGACCGTTCGGGCGATGACCATGGTGGCCCCGCCGCTCCAGACCACGCGGTCTGCAGCGACGAGCTCCACCTGAAGTGCGTCCGTCATCAGAGGCTCTTCTGGATCTCGGCCCACTTCGCCTCGACGTCGTCGAGGCCACCGCACATGAAGAACGCCTGCTCGGCGACGTGGTCGTACTCACCGTCGGCGATCTTGTTGAACGCCTCGATGGTGTCCTTGACCGGAACCGTCGAACCCTCGATGCCGGTGAACTGCTTGGCGACGTAGGTGTTCTGCGACAGGAACCGCTGGATCCGGCGAGCGCGGGAGACGATGATCTTGTCTTCCTCGGAGAGCTCGTCGACACCCAGGATCGCGATGATGTCCTGCAGCTCCTTGTTGCGCTGGAGGATCTGCTTCACGCGGACGGCGCAGTCGTAGTGATCCTGACCGATGTACTGCGGGTCCAGGATTCGCGACGTCGAGGTCAGCGGGTCCACGGCCGGGTAGATACCCAGCGACGCGATCTCGCGGGAGAGCTCGGTGGTGGCGTCCAGGTGGGCGAACGTGGTCGCCGGAGCCGGGTCGGTGTAGTCGTCGGCCGGCACGTAGATCGCCTGCATCGAGGTGATCGAGTGACCACGCGTCGAGGTGATCCGCTCCTGGAGCAGACCCATCTCGTCGGCGAGGTTGGGCTGGTAACCCACGGCCGAAGGCATCCGGCCCAGCAGGGTCGAGACCTCGGAGCCCGCCTGGGTGAAGCGGAAGATGTTGTCGATGAACAGCAGCACGTCCTGGCCCTGGACGTCACGGAAGTACTCCGCCATCGTCAGCGCCGAGAGGGCCACGCGAAGACGCGTGCCCGGCGGCTCGTCCATCTGGCCGAAGGTCAGGGCGACCTTGTCGTAGACGCCGGCCTCCTGCATCTCGTGGATGAGGTCGTTGCCCTCACGGGTGCGCTCGCCGACACCGGCGAACACGGAGACACCACCGTGGTTCTTGGCGACTCGGGCGATCATCTCCTGGATGAGGACGGTCTTGCCGACGCCCGCACCACCGAAGAGGCCGATCTTTCCACCGGTCACGTAGGGGGTGAGGAGGTCGATGACCTTGATGCCCGTCTCGAACATCTGGGTCTTGGACTCGAGCTGGTCGAAGGCCGGAGCCTTGCGGTGGATGCCCCAGCGCTCCTTGACCTCGACCGTGGCCGGGTCGACATCGAGGATGTCGCCGGTCGCGTTGAACACGTGGCCGAGGGTGACGTCACCCACGGGCACGGTGATCGGGTTGCCGGTGTCGCTCACGGTGGCACCGCGGACGACGCCGTCGGTCGGCTTCAGCGAGATCGCGCGGACCATGCCGTCACCGATGTGCTGGGCAACCTCGAGCGGCAGAACGGAGGTCTCACCGTTGATGGTGACCTCGACCTCGAGCTTGTTGTAGATGTCCGGCATGGCGTCGACGGGGAACTCCACGTCGACGACCGGGCCGATCACGCGGGCGATGCGGCCCGTCGTGGTCTTCTCGTCAACCTGTGCGGTCATTTTCTAGTCAGTCTTTCTGTGGGTTCTCAGTCGTTCGCAGCCTGGGCGTCGGCGAGCGCGTTCACGCCACCGACGATCTCGCTGATCTCCTGGGTGATGCCGGCCTGGCGAGCCTGGTTGGCAACCCGGGTGAACTTCTTGATGAGCTCGTCGGCGTTGTCGGTAGCCGACTTCATCGCCTTCTGACGCTGGGCCAGCTCGGAGGCGGCGGCCTGCAGCAGCGCGAACCAGATCCGGCTCACGACGTACTGCGGGAGCAGCGAGTCGAGCACGGCCTCGGCCGACGGCTCGAACTCGTAGAGCGGCAGGACGTCGCCCTCGGCCGGAGCCTCGGTGCCCTCCACGACCTCCAGAGGCAGGAGACGTACGGCCGTGGGCTTCTGCGTCATCATGGTGATGAACCGCGTGTAGACCACGTGGACCTCGTCGACGCCGGGAGCGGCGGCCTTCTCGGCCTCGGTGCCCTCGACGAAGACCTCGATCAGCTTCTCGCCGATCTCCTTGGCCGCCTCGTAGTCCGGACGGTCGGAGAAGCCGGTCCAGGCCTGCGACACGGAACGACCGCGGAACTTGTAGAAGGCCTCCGCCTTGCGTCCGGTGACGTAGAGGTCGACCTCCTTGCCCTCGGCCTTGAGCTTCTCGACCAGACCCTCGGCCTCCTTGAGCACGCTCGAGGAGTAGGAGCCGGCCAGGCCACGATCGCTGGTGACCACCAGCACGGCGGCGCGGGTGGGCGCCTCCGGCTCGGTGGTCAGCGGGTGGTCCACGTTGGAGTAGGTCGCCACCGCCGAGACGGCGCGGGTGAGCTCACGGGCGTACGGCGCGGCCGCATTGGCCCTCTGCTGCGCCTTGATGATCCGGGACGCAGCGATGAGCTCCATGGCGCGCGTGATCTTCTTCATCGACTCCGTCGACTTGATCCGCGCGCGGAGTTCACGCACTGACACGGCCATGGGTCAGCCCCGCTTCTGCTTGACGATCTGCTCCTGCTCGACGTCCTCGTCAGCGAGGGCCTCTTCCTTGGCGGAACCCGGCTTGACCGAGGCGCCGTCCGAGGTCTCGAACTGGTCGAGGAAGCTGCTGTAGGCATCGTTGAGCGCGGACTCGGTGGAGTCGTCGAACTTCAGCGACTCGCGGATCGCGGACAGGATGCCCTCGTGCGAGCGACGCAGGTAGTCGAGGAACTCCTGCTCGAACTTGAGCACGTCGGCGGTCGGGACGATGTCCAGGCGGCCGGTGGTGCCCAGCCACAGCGAGACGGTCATCTCGTCGATCGGGTAGGGCGAGTAGGCCGGCTGCTTGAGCAGCGCCATCAGCCGCTGACCGCGGGCCAGCTGCTGCTTCGAGGCCGCGTCCAGGTCGGAGGCGAACATCGCGAAGGCCTCCATCGCGCGGTACTGCGCGAGGTCGACCTTGAGCGAGCCGGTGACGCCCTTGAGCGCCTTGGTCATCGCCGCGCCACCGACGCGGGAGACCGAGACGCCGACGTCGATCGCCGGACGCTGGTTGGCCGCGAACAGGTCGGACTGCAGGAAGATCTGACCATCGGTGATGGAGATGACGTTGGTCGGGATGAACGCCGAGACGTCGTTGGCCTTGGTCTCGATGATCGGCAGACCGGTCATCGAGCCCGCGCCCATCTCGTCGGAGAGCTTCGCGCAACGCTCCAGCAGCCGGGAGTGCAGGTAGAAGACGTCACCCGGGTAGGCCTCACGGCCCGGCGGGCGGCGCAGCAGCAGCGACACGGCGCGGTAGGCCTCGGCCTGCTTGGTCAGGTCGTCGAAGACGATCAGGACGTGCTTGCCCTCGTACATCCAGTGCTGGCCGATGGCCGAGCCGGTGTAGGGGGCGAGGTACTTGAAGCCGGCGGAGTCGGACGCGGGAGCGGCCACGATGGTCGTGTACTCCAGCGCGCCGGCCTCCTCGAGGGCGCCACGCACGGAGGCGATGGTCGAGCCCTTCTGGCCGATGGCGACGTAGATGCAGCGAACCTGCTTGTCGGGGTCACCCGAGTCCCAGTTCTGCTTCTGGTTGATGATCGTGTCGATGGCGACCGTGGTCTTACCGGTCGCGCGGTCACCGATGATCAGCTGGCGCTGGCCGCGGCCGATCGGGGTCATCGCGTCGATCGCCTTGATGCCGGTGGCGAGCGGCTCGTGAACGGACTTGCGCTGCATCACGCCAGGAGCCTGGAGCTCCAGGGCGCGACGGCCGACCGTCTCGATGTCGCCGAGGCCGTCGATCGCGTTGCCCAGCGGGTCCACGACGCGGCCGAGGTAGCCGTCACCGACCGGGACGGAGAGAACCTCGCCCGTACGTCGGACCGACTGGCCCTCCTCGATCTTGTCGAAGTCGCCCAGGACGACGACACCGATCTCGCGGGTCTCGAGGTTCAGGGCGAGACCGAGGGTCCCGTCCTCGAACTCGAGGAGCTCGTTCGCCATGGCCGAGGGCAGGCCCGAGACCTGGGCGATGCCGTCGGCGGTCCGCGCGACAGTGCCGACCTCCTCGGTCTTCGCCGCCTCGGGCTTGTAGTCCGCGACGTACTTTGCCAGCGCGTCCCTGATCTCGTCGGGACGGATGGTGAGCTCCGTCATCTCTGCCTTCTCTCTCGTTCTTACGTCGAAGTCTGTGTCACACAGGGGTCATACGGCCAGTTGGGGCCGTGATGCCGGATCAGCCGGCGAGTGCTCGCTGCGCCCCGTCGAGGCGGCTGGAGATGGTGCCGTCGATGACGTCATCACCGATCGAGACCTTGATGCCGCCGACGATGGCCGGGTCGACCACGATGTTCAGGTGGACCTCGCGGCCGTACTTCGTCGCGAGGGCCGCAGCCAGGCGGGTGGTGTCCGCCTCCGAGAGCGGGGCGGCCACGCGGACGACCGCGGTGCTTTCGCCCGCGACCGCGGCGGCGACCTTCTGGTATTCACCCAGCGCGACCGTGGCGGTGCGGTAGGTGCCCGCCAGCGCCTGCTTGGTCAGGGTGACCGTCGCCGGCAGCGCCTTGCCGCCGAGAAGGTCATCGACCAGCGTGACCTTGTCCTCGGTGGTGCGAGCCGGGTCGGAGAGCGCGTCGCGCAGCTCCGGCGTCTCCTGCACGGCCTGCTGGACCGCGAACAGCTCGTCGGCGAGGCGCTTGGCCTCGCCGCCGGCGCTGCGGACCGCGGCGATCTCGCTCAGTCGCTCGATCGCATCGCTCAGGTCGCCGGCGTGCGTCCAGCGGTGCTTGACCGCCGACTCGAACACGCCGAGTCCCGTCGCGTCGACCTTCCCGCCGAACAGCTCGGCGACGAGGCCGGTCTTGGCCTCCTTCGGCACCGACGCGTCGGTGACGAAGCGGCGCAGAGCTGCCTCGCCGCGGAGGGTCTGGGAGACCTCGAAGAGGGTGTCGGCCGCCTTCGCCGCCGCCTCGGGAGAGGCGGAGACAGCGGTCTTCAGCTCCTCGGTCAGGGCGGCAACGGCGTCGGCCGACGCTCCACGGAAGTCCATCAGTGAACCCCTGCCTCGAGGTCAGCGAGGAACCGCTCGACCACACGGCTGGAACGCTCGTCGTCGTCCAGCGACTCGCCGACGATACGACCGGCGAGACCGGTGGCCAGCGAGCCGACCTCGGTCTTCAGCGACGTAGCAGCCGCCTGGCGCTCGGCCTCGATCTGCGCCTTGCCGGCGGTGATGATGCGCTCGGCCTCGGCCTGTGCCTCGGCACGAAGCTCGGCCTTGATCGCGGCGCCCTCCTCGCGAGCCTGCTCGCGGATGCGGGCAGCCTCGTGGCGGGCGTCGGCCAGCTGGGCCTCCAGCTGGGCGAGCTTGGCATCTGCCTCGGCCTGCTTGGCGTTGGCGTTCTCGATGCCACCTTCGATCGCCGCGGTTCGATCGGCGTACGCCTTCTCGAAGTTCGGAACGATGAACTTCGCAACTCCCACGAAGAGGAGGGCGATGACGATGAAACCGAGGATGATCTCCGGGACGTGCGGGACCAACGGGTTGATCTCGGTCTCCGCAGCGGTTACCTGGGTAAGGATCATGTCGGAACCTTCAGTAGTTCCCTACGTCAGCGAAGGACGAAGGCGAGAGCCAGGGAGATGATGAAGAACTGCTCACAGAGCGCGAAGCCGAGAATCGCGATCGCCTGCAGGCGGCTCTGGGCCTCCGGCTGACGGGCAACACCGGCGACGTACGCGGCGAAGATCAGACCGACACCGACACCCGGGCCGATGGCGGAGAGGCCGAGGCCGATGATTCCGAGCTGTCCCGACAGTTCCATGGGATTTCCTTCCGGTTGTGACGCGATCTGCGTCAGTTGTTGTGCGTCGACTTGGGTTGGCTGTTTAGACGAGGCGTCAGTGCTCGTCGGCGACTGCACCGGCGATGTACATCGCCGAGAGCAGGGTGAAGACATAGGCCTGCAGGAACATGATCAGCATGTCCAGGAAGGACACGAAGATGCCGAGCAGGAAGGCGAAGACGCCGGCGGTGATGCCCTGCCACACCGGGGTGTAGTGCAGGATCAGCCAGGCGCCGCCGATGGAGAAGAGCGCCACCAGCAGGTGGCCGGCGAACATGGTCGCGAAGAGACGGATCGCCAGCGTGAACGGGCGGACCACGATGTTGGAGAGGAACTCCAACGGGACCATCATGAGAAGGATCGGGCCGCTCACGCCGCTGGGCACGGTCTGGAGCTTGAGGTAGCCGACGAAACCGTGCTTCGCGATGCCGACGATGTTGTAGATCAGCCAGGTGATGACCGCCAGGGCCGCCGTGTAGCCGATGTGCGACATCGTGGGGAACTGGACGAACGGGATGATCCCGTAGAAGTTGTTGATGATGATGAAGATGAAGACCGTGAAGAGGTACGGCACGAACCTCATGTAGTCCTTCGACCCGATGATGTCGCGGGCGATGGAGTTGCGGACCATCCCGTAGACGTATTCACCGGCGAACTGCAGACGGCTCGGAACCACGGCGGCCTTGCGGGAGGCGGCGTAGAAGAAGCCGAAGCCGATCACGACGGACAGCAGGACCAGGAGACTCACCTTGGTCAGGGCCCAGTCGCCGGACCCGACGATCGGCGGAAGGAAGAAGTCCGCGGGCCCCGGGATATGAGGCCCCGACTCCGACGCCATAACGGTGGCGGCAAGCGACTTCACGCTGTCTCCTGTTTGTTCGAACTTACGATTCTGGGTGGCGAGCCTCTGAGGCTCGGGCATCATCCCGGCGGCCGCCCCCGACGGCCCGGACGATATCAGGCGCTACTGACGGGTCACGAGTCTGCCCCGGGCAGGTCGAAGAGCGGGATTCGCTCGCGTCGCACCAGGAACGCGAACGTGGTCGTCCAAGCGATGGTGAGCGCCATGACCGAGAAGGCTGCCGGACGTACGACAGCGTCTCCCCCGGTCTGCGAGACGACCAGCAGGACAACGAAGAGAACCATGCCTGACAGCGTGAAAACACCGACAGCGGCGGGCAACGACAGCGCGGGCGACTTCGCCGCGATCCAGAACATCGCCCAGGAGCCGACCGCCAGCACGACAACGGTGGCGATCGATCCGATCGCAGCACCGGTCAGACCATCGGTCCCGGCAAGAACAAAGGCCACCGCGAGGGCCGCGAGCACAGCAACTGCGGACACTGCGGCAGAACCTCGCAGCACCTTGGACTTGCTGGTTGCGGTCGTCATCGTCGGCGGCCGTTCTCTCTGGGGGCATTTCACGTGTTCAGGAGCGTGTCCTGAACGCTCGTGAAAACTATCACAAGCGTCTTTGGGTGCCCTAATTGATCGATCAAGGCTCCGCTACCGGGGCTGGTTCTCCAGCGGGGTGAGGTCCTCGGGGACCTCGAGGAGCTTGTCGGTGCGCTCGCCGCGGATCTTCGGGAGGACGAAGGTGAGGAGCACGATGAGGGCGGTCGCGACGACGACGCCGACGATGACGACGGGGCCGCGGTAGAGGGTCACGAAGACGGAGCCGAAGGACATCAGGCCGGCCCAGAGCCACATGATCAGCACGGCACGGCGCTGGGAGTGGCCGATCTCCAGAAGGCGGTGGTGGAGGTGCTTCTTGTCGGCGGCGAAGGGTGACCGGCCGGCGCGGGTGCGGCGTACGACGGCCAGCACGAGGTCGACGAGGGGGACCACCAGGATCGTCAGGGGTAGCAGCAGCGGCAGGAAGGTCACCAGGAGCGCGGTGGAGGCGTCGAAGGCGTTCACGTTCAGCCCGCCGGCGTTGTAGGAGCCCGAGAGGGTGACCGCGCTGGCGGCGAGGATCAGACCGATCAGCATCGAGCCGCTGTCCCCCATGAACAGCCGGGCGGGATGCCAGTTGTGGATGAGGAAGCCGACGCAGGCCCCGGCGAGGGCGACGGTCAGCAGAGCCGCGGTCGAAGCGCGGCCGATGTCGTTGATCCGGGTGAACTGGTAGCAGAACAGGAAGAGCGCCAGGGCGCCGATACCGACGACCCCCGCGGCCAGACCGTCGAGTCCGTCGATGAAGTTGACGGCGTTGACCACGGTGATCACCACGAGCCCGGTGAGCAGCGCGCCCTGGGCGGGGTCGATCGAGAACTGGGTGCCGTCGGGGAACGTGATCAGGCTGTACTGGAGGTTGAAGCCCACCAGGATCGCCGTCGCCAGCACCTGACCACCCAGCTTGGTGAGGGCGTCGAGCTCGAAGATGTCATCGACGACGCCGACGATGCAGATCAGCGCGCCGGCGAGGATCACCACGCCGGTGTCCTGGAGCACGAAGTCCGGCGCATCGGCCAGGAACGGCAGCTCGCGGGCGACCAGGTAGGCGGCGACGAGGCCACCCAGCATCGCCACGCCACCCATGTAGGGGATCGGAACGGCGTGTACGTCGCGGTCGCGGACCTTCGCGACGGCCCCCGTGCGCATCGCGAACTCGCGGGCGACGACCGTGAGCAGGTAGGTCACCACGGCGGCGACCAGGAAGAGGAGGACGTAGGCGCGCATCAGGCTTCTGTGTCAGCGTCCGTGGCGGGCGTGTCGGTGTCGGTCACGGACGGGTCCGGATCACCCGGTCGGCGGATGGCGACATCGTGCGGGGCGAGGATCTCGTTGATCCGATCGATGCTGATCGCGCCCTCCCGGAGGACCTTCGGCTCGTCACCGGTGGCGGAGATGATCGTGGACGCCTCGCCGACCGGCGACTCGCCCCCGTCGATGATGGCCTTGACCATCTTGCCGAGCATCTCGTCGGCCTGGTCGGCGTTGGTGGCGGCGGGCTTCGTGGTGCGGTTGGCCGAGCTGGTCGCGAGCGGACCGACCCGGTCGATGATGCGACGCAGGATGTCGGAGTCGGGGATGCGTACGGCCACCGTCTGGCGGGCCTCGCCCAGGTCCCACTGCAGCGACGGCTGCTGGTGGAACACGACCGTCAGCGCACCGGGCCACAGCTCCTCGACGAGGCTGCGCGCCCAGTCGGGGATCCGTGTCGCGAGGGCGTCGAGGGTGGCGACGTTGGAGATCAGCACGGGCGGCGGCATCGAGCGGCCTCGGCCCTTGGCAGCGAGCAGACCGGCCACGGCGCCCTTGTCGAACGCGTCGGCGGCGATGCCGTAGACCGTGTCGGTCGGTACGACCACGAGCTCGCCGGCCTGAAGGGCAGCCACAGCAGCATCGATCGCCTCGGTCTGCTCGTCCTCGGTCGCGATCGGGTAGCGCTCAGTCACAGTGCTCATGTTGCCAGTTGTGCGGTCGTGAAGCGCGGACGGCCTGCCAGATCGAGGTGATCGCGTACGTCCTGCCATCGTCCGGTGGCGGCGAAGACCGCCGGGGCTCCACCGTTCTGACCGTCCGGTCCCTGCTCGTCGGCGTGCTCGAAGCCGACCACTCCCCCGGGCTTGAGCAGCTCGGCGGCCCGCCGTTCCAGCACGCGGATCGCGTCCAGCCCGTCCTGCCCGGAGAAGAGCGCGAGGTCCGGGTCGTGGTCGCGCGCCTCGGCCGCGACCGACTCCCAGGCCTCGAGGGGGATGTACGGCGGGTTGCAGACGAGCACGTCGACGCTGCCGTCCAGGTCGGTGAACGCCTCGGCCATGTCGCCCTGTCGCAGGTCCACACCGGTGCCGGTCAGGTTGCGTACGGCCCAGGGGTAGGCGTCCTCGGAGAGCTCGACCGCGTGCACCTCGGCGCCCGGGACCTCATCGGCGATGCTCTTCGCGATCGCTCCCGATCCCGTGCAGAGATCGACGATGACGGGCTGGTCGATGGTCGCCGCCCGGTCGATCGCCCAGCCCGCGAGCAGCTCGGTCTCGGGCCGGGGCACGAAGACGCCAGGACCGACGGTGAGCTCGACGTGCCGGAAGTACGCCACCCCGGTCAGGTGCTGCAACGGCTCGCGCTCCGCGCGGCGGGCGAGCAGGTCCGCGTAGGCCTTCTCGTGATGCTCTGCCACGTCGTCGACGAGGAAGAGGCGGTTGCGGTCGGTGTCGAGGACGTGGGCCAACAAGATGGCCGCATCGGCGTCGGGGCTCGCGACTCCGGCCTCTGCGAGCTGCTTTCGGGCACTTGCCAGAAGTGTGCGCGGGGCGGTCATGGGCAACTGCTCCTGAATGTGTTAGTCATGCTTTACCCGGCTGAGGGTAACGTTCGGGCGCCTCGACGGTTCTTCCGGTCATATCGGGGGACGCGGGACTGGCCGCCACACCTCGTCGGGCGCCGTGCTGCCCCACCATCACACCCGAGATCTCCCCCGGAAGGAAACATCACCCCATGAAGTGGCTCTTGCTGCTTGCACTCATCCTCGTCCTCGCCCTCCTGATCTGGTTCTTCTTCGGACGGCCAGTCCGCAAGGACGCCAAGGTCGCACACCGAGCGGACGACGAGACCCCGGCAGCCGAGGCAACCACTGCGCCCGTCGCCGCTGCCGCCGTCCCGGCCGAGGCCTCCGTGGCTGAGGCTCCCGCAGCTGAGGAGCCCGCGGCCGAAGAGTCCACCGAGGCTCCTGTCGAGGCCGAGGTCGCCGAGACGGCCACCGACGACGTGACCGAGGCGGACACCGCTGCTGTCGTCGCGGAGGCCGAGAGCGTCACCGCCGCTGCCGCCGCTGAGCCCGAGACAGCCGAGGCTCCGGCCGCGGAGGCTGACGTGGCGGCCGAGCCGGAGGCAGCCCCGGCCGCCGAGGCGCCCGCCGGCACCAACGGCGCTCCCTACGCCGGCGCCGTGCTGCCGGCCGCTGACGGAAGCAGCTCGGATGCTGCGTACGACATCAAGGGCAGCAGCGGGAAGAAGTACCACACGACGGCGAGCCCCTACTACGGCCGCACGAAGGCAGCCGTCTACTTCGACTCCGAGGAGTCGGCCAAGGCGGCCGGCTTCGTCGTGGGCTTCAAGAAGAAGGCCAACGCCTGACCTGCACAGACAGACGTCGAAGGTCGCAGTCACTCGGTGACTGCGACCTTCGGCGTTGTGGCTGTCCTCAGGAGTCGAGGGAGGCCAGGCGGGCCGCCAGATCGGCGTCCACGGCGCTGCCGATCACCGGCTCCAGGTCGCCGTCGAGGACCTGGTCGAGGTTGTAGGACTTGTAGCCGGTGCGGTGGTCGGAGATGCGGTTCTCCGGGAAGTTGTAGGTGCGGATGCGCTCGGAGCGGTCGACGGTGCGCACCTGCGAGCGGCGGGCGTCGGATGCTTCCGCGTCGGCAGCGTCCTGGGCTGCCTGGAGGAGGCGCGAGCGGAGCACGCGCATGGCCTGCTCCTTGTTCTGCAGCTGCGACTTCTCGTTCTGCATCGAGACGACGATGCCGGTGGGGATGTGGGTGATCCGGACCGCCGAGTCGGTGGTGTTGACCGACTGGCCGCCGGGACCCGAGGAGCGGTAGACGTCGATGCGGAGGTCGTTGTCGTTGATCTCGACATCGATCGGCTCGGCCTCGGGAACCACCAGGACACCGGCGGCAGAGGTGTGCACGCGGCCCTGCGACTCGGTGACCGGCACCCGCTGGACGCGGTGTACGCCGCCCTCGAACTTGAGCAGCGCGTAGGGCGCCCGGCCGGGCTCGGGGGTCCCCTTCGCCTTCACCGCGACGGTGACCGACTTGTAGCCACCGAGATCGGACTCGTTGGCGTCGAGGAACTCGAGCTTCCAGCCCTGGCGCTCGGCGTAGCGCGTGTACATCCGCAGCAGGTCGCCGGCGAACAGCGCCGACTCCTCGCCGCCCTCCCCCGACTTCACCTCGAGGATGGCGTCCTTGTCGTCGGTCGGGTCACGCGGCACGAGCAGGCGGCGCAGCCGCTCCTCGGCCTCCTCGCGCTGGGGAACCAGCGCGTCGGCCTCCTCGGCGAACGCGGGGTCCTCCCCCGCCAGCTCGCGGGCGGCCTCGATGTCGTCACCGAGCTGCTGCCAGGAGTGGTAGGCGTCGATGATCGAGCTCAGCTCGGCGTACCGCTGATTGAGCTTCTTCGCCAGGCGCGCGTCGGCGTGGGTCTCGGGCTCGGCGAGCCGCTTCTCCAGCCCCTGGTGCTCCTCGATCAGCCCTTCGACTGCTTCAAACTGTGACATCTCCGCCTCGCTTCGTACGCCTGTGAAACCCTCCAAACACGCCAGCGCCGGCCACCCGCGGATGCGGGGGCCGGCGCTGAGAAGCAGCTACTTGTTGCGCTTGCCGAAGCGAGCCTCGAAGCGAGCCACGCGGCCGCCGGTGTCGAGGATCTTCTGCTTGCCCGTGTAGAACGGGTGGCAGTTGGAGCACACGTCGGCGCGGATGGCGCCCTCGGCCACCGTGCTGCGGGTGGTGAACGAGTTGCCGCAGGTGCAGGTGACCTGGGTCTCGACGTAAGTCGGATGGATGTCGGACTTCATGAGGTTCCTCTCAAGACATGGGGTTCCGGGTCGCCACCGCAGGTTGCGGGACGTGAACCGGCACCGAGGATTCAGTGTATGTGAACGCCTGGGGCCGCCAATAATTCCCGGGGCCCCAGGCGTGCTGAGCGATCAGCTCTTCGCAACCTCGTTGAGCAGCACCATGTTGGTGGCGGAGCCGGCGACCTTCTCGACCAGGACCGAGGCGGCCTTGGCACCGTCGAGCGTGGCCAGCGAGGCGCGCAGCTTGCGCACCGCGTCGCCCTCGCCACCGGCGAAGAGCAGGTCGTCGCGGCGGGTGCCGGAGGCGTTGACGTCGACGGCGGGGAAGATCCCGGCCTCCGCGTAGTCCTCGCTCAGGCGCAGCTCGGAGTTGGCGGTGTCCTTGAACGCGTCGAAGATGATCTCGTCGGTCTTGGAACCGGTTTCGACCGCGGCCGTGGCCAGGATGGTCAGCGAGCCGCCGTCCTCGACGTTGCGGGCCGCACCGAAGAACCGCTTGGTCGGGTAGAGCGCCGCGGAGTCGACGCCGCCACCGAGGATCCGGCCCGATGCCGGGACGGAGAGGTTGTACGCCTTGCCCAGGCGGGTCAGCCCGTCGAGCAGGACGACCACGTCGTGACCGAGCTCGACCAGGCGCTTGGCCCGCTCGATGGCCAGCTCGGCGACCACGGTGTGGTCGGCGGGCTGACGGTCGAAGGTGGAGGCGATGACCTCGCCCTTGACGCTGCGCTCGAAGTCGGTGACCTCCTCCGGGCGCTCGTCGACGAGCACCACCATCAGGTGGCACTCGGGGTTGTTGGCGGTGATCGCTCCGGCGATCGCCTGCAGGACGGTCGTCTTGCCAGCCTTCGACGGCGAGGCGATCAGGCCGCGCTGGCCCTTGCCGATCGGCGAGATCAGGTCGATGACCCGCCCGGTGACCGGGTCGGAGCCGCCTTCGAGGCGGAGCCGCTGGTCGGGGTGGACCGGGGCGAGCTTGTCGAACTCGACGCGGTGCCTGGCGACCTCGGGGTCGGCACCGTTGACCGAGTCGATGCGCACCATCGGGTTGTACTTCTCCTTGCGCTCGCCCTCACGGGGCTGGCGCACCTGGCCGACGATCGCGTCGCCACGGCGCAGGCCGAGGCGCTTGACCAGCGACAGGGAGAGGTAGACGTCGTCGGGACCGGGCAGGTAGCCCGAGGTGCGGACGAAGGCGTAGTTGTCGAGTACGTCCAGGATGCCCGCCGCGGGCACGAGCACGTCGTCCTCGAGGACGGTCGTGTCCGGCTCGCCGCGGCCCGGGCGGTTGCGGTCGCGGTCGCGGCCACGGCGCCGGCGGTTGCGGCGGCTGCCACCCTCGCCGTCGTCATCGCCCGCGTCGTCGGCCGAGTCGGCCGGCCGCTCCTTCTGGGCGTCCTCGTTCTTCTTCTCGGCGGCAGGCTGGCCGGCCTTCGCCGGACCCTTGCTCTGGCCACCCCCGGCGGGCTGACCGGACTGACCGGGCTGGCCGCCCTGGCCACCCTGGCCGCCGCTCTTGTTCTGGTTCTGGTTGCGCTGGCGACGCGGGCGCTGGGTGCCCTCGTTGCCGGCGTCAGCAGCCTCGGCGGACTTCTCCGCGGGCTTCTCGGCCTTCTCGGCCGGCTTCTCTGCGGTCTTCTCCGCAGGCTTCTCAGCGGCAGGCTTCTCAGCGGCAGGCTTCTCGGCAGCAGGCTTCTCGGCGGCGGCAGGCTTCTCGGCCCTCTCCGCCGGCGCCGACTGTGCCCGGCTGCTCTGCGCAGCCTTGATCGCGTCGATCAGCTGGGCCTTCTTCATCGAGTTCGCCCCGGTGATACCCATACCGTTCGCCATCGCCTTGAGGTCGGCGAGGAGCATTCCGCCAAGGCCACCGCGCTTCTTCGGGGCTGCGTTCGGCTCCGGCGCAGTGGATTCCATGGTTTCAGTCACGTGAGTCCTTTCCCACGTATCGCCGATCGGCGTACGACGCCGACGGCTCGTTTGTCAGAACCCCTGACGCGCCGATGCGCGCCAAACGAAGTGGCACGGCGCGAAAGGGGGATAGCACATTCACAGGCCTGAACGGCCCAACGGATGTATGCCCAGGCTAACACGCATGGCACCCCTCACAGCAGGGGCCCGGAAGGCGGGTCAGAGGATGCGTACGCCGTCCATGTCGACGCTCAGCGCATGGCACGTCCAGCCCTCGGGACAGCGGGCGGAGAGCTTGCTCGTCTCGGCGGACTCGACCCCGCTGCTGAACGCCAGGACCGTGGGCCCGGCGCCGGAGACGATCGCGGCGACGCCGTCGGCGCGCAGCTCGTCGACCAGGGCGAGCGACTCCGGCATGGCTGGCCGGCGGTACTCCTGGTGCAGGAAGTCGCGGGTGGCGCGGTGCAGGTGCTCGGGCGCATCGCTCAGCGCCGCGACCAGGAGGGCCGTACGTCCGGCATCGGCCGCCGCGTCGGAGTGCGGGACGGTGTCGGGCAGCAGCCCGCGGGCGGCCTTGGTCTCGACGCCGGTCGCGGGGACGAAGACCACGACGCTGACCCTCGGGTCGACGGCGGTGCGCACGGCGAAGAAGCCGTCGTCGTCACCCGCGATCGTGAAGCCGCCGTGGAAGGCGGGGGCCACGTTGTCGGGGTGGCCCTCGATCTCGGCGGCCTTCTGGAAGAGGGTGTCGTCATCGAGGATCAGCTCTCCCCCGGCGACCAGCGCGCGAGCGAGCACGAGGCCGCCGATGATCGCGGCCGAGGACGAGCCCAGCCCACGCGCGTGCGGGATCCGGTTGCGGCAGTGCAGCCGCAGACCGGCCGGCTGCTTGCCGATGATGTCGAAGGCGGCCCGCATGGAGCGTACGACGAGGTGGGACTCGTCGAGCGGGACCGTGCCCTCGCCCGCGCCCTCGACGGTGATCTCCAGGTCCCCGCCGGGCACGCGGTGGATCGAGCTTGTCGAGATCACCTCGCCGGTGAGCTCGTCACGCAGGTCGAGCGCCAGCCCCAGCGAGTCGTAGCCGGGGCCCAGGTTGGCGGAGGTGGCCGGGACGGTGACGGTCACCGGGCCTTCTACGAACGTCATGGGTGTTACGCGAGTCCTGCTGCTGCCGCCGCGGCCTCGAGGTCGGCGTCGATGATGATCTCGGGCAGCTCACCGAAGAACTCCAGCGCCGTGGCGGTGTCCTTGAGCCCGTGGCCGGTGACGGTGATGACCGTGGTGGCGCCGGCGTAGGTCTCCCCCGCCTCGAGGTCGGCGAGGAGCCCGGCGACACCGGCCGCCGAGGCCGGCTCGACGAAGACGCCGTCGTTGCGGGCGAGCAGCGACTGGGCGGTGAGGATCTGCTCGTCGGAGAGCGCGCGGAAGCGGCCACCGGACTTGGCGGCCGCGGCCTCAGCGAGCTGCCACGAGGCCGGGTTGCCGATGCGGATCGCGGTCGCCTTGGTCTCGGGGTGCTCGACGGGGTGGCCGAGCACGAGCGGCGCCGCACCCTCGGCCTGGAAGGCCCGCATGACCGGGGTCTTGGTGGCGTGGCCGGCCGCGGCGTACTGCTCGTAGCCGAGCCAGTAGGCCGACAGGTTGCCGGCGTTGCCGATGGGCATGAGGTGGTAGTCGGGGGCGTCGCCGAGACGGTCGACGACCTCGAACGATGCCGTCTTCTGGCCCTCGAGGCGGACCGGGTTGACCGAGTTGACCAGCGCGACCGGGTAGCTGTCGGCGAGGGCGCGGGAGAGCTTGAGGCAGTCGTCGAAGTTGCCGCGTACCTTGACCACCTCGGCGCCGTGGACCAGCGCCTGGGCCATCTTGGCGGCACTGATCTTGCCGTTGGGGACGAGCACGACCGGGGTGATCCCAGCCTTGGCCGCGTAGGCGGCCATCGAGGCCGAGGTGTTGCCGGTCGAGGCGCAGACCACGGCCTTGGCGCCCTCATGGACGGCGACGGAGATGGCCGCAGTCATGCCGCGGTCCTTGAACGAGCCGGTCGGGTTCTGGCCCTCGACCTTCAGCCACACCTCACCCTTGGCGGCGGCGGAGAGCCACTCGGAGTGGACCAGCGGAGTGCCGCCCTCGCCGAGCGTGACCGCCTTGGTGTCCTGGGGAATGTCGAGGAGCGTGCGATATTCCTCGATCACACCGCGCCACTGGCCGTTGGTCATCAGACTGCTCCTTCTACGCGCATCACCGAGGCGACGTCGCGGACGAACTCCATCTCGCGCAGGTGCTGCACGGTCGCCGCGAGCGCGGCATCGGGGGCCTCGTGGGAGACGACGACGAGCTGGGCGTCCTCTCCCCTGCCTTCTTGGCGTACGGCCTTGATCGAGACGCCGTGCTCGGAGAAGGCGGTAGCGACGGCGGCGAGCACGCCGGCCTTGTCGGCCACGTCGAGGCTGACGTGGTAGCGGGTGACGGTCTCGCCCATCGGGCGCACCGCGCGGTCGGCGTAGGCGGACTCGCCGAAGCCACGGGTGCCGAGGACCTTGTTGCGGGCGATCGTGACCAGGTCGCCCAGGACGGCGCTCGCGGTGGGATCGCCGCCCGCGCCCTGGCCGTAGAACATCAGGTCGCCGGCCGAGGCGGACTCGACGAAGACGGCGTTGTAGGCGCCGCGTACGGTCGCCAGCGCGTGGGTGCGCGGGATCATCACCGGGTGGACCCGCACCGAGACGTCGTCGTCCTCGAGCTCGGCGATCGCGAGCAGCTTGACGACGCTGCCCATGGCCTTGGCCGAGGCGACGTCACCGGCGGTCACCTCGGTGATGCCCTCGCGGTAGACGTCGCTGGCGGTCACCCGGGTGTGGAAGGCGAGGCTCGCCAGGATGGCGGCCTTGGCGGCGGCGTCGAAGCCCTCGACGTCGGCGGTCGGGTCGGCCTCCGCGTAGCCCAGCTCCTGGGCCTCGGCGAGGGCCTCCTCGAAGCCGGCACCGTAGGTGTCCATCTTGTCGAGGATGTAGTTGGTGGTGCCGTTGACGATGCCCATCACCTTGGTGACGTGGTCGCCGACGAGCGAGTCGCGCAGGGGGCGCAGGATCGGGATCGCACCCGCGACCGCGGCCTCGTAGTAGAGGTCGGTGCCGGCCTTCTCGGCGGCCTCGTAGAGCGTCGGGCCGTCCTCGGCGAGCAGCGCCTTGTTGGCGGTGACGACGCTGGCGCCGCTCTCCAGCGCCTTGAGGATGAGACCGCGGGCCGGCTCGATGCCGCCGATCACCTCGACCACGAGGTCGACGTCGTCGCGGGCGACCAGGCCCTGGGCATCCGTGGTGAGCAGCTCCGCGGGCACCTCGACGTCGCGCGGAGCGTCGAGGCGGCGTACGGCCACGCCCCTGACCTCCAGCGGCGCACCCACTCTGGCGGCGAGATGCCCGTCGCCCTCGAGCAGGAGTCGGACCACCTGGGACCCCACCACACCGCAGCCGAGGACGGCGACGCCCAGGGGCTCGACGGCGTGCGCGGTCGTCTTGTTGCTGCTCACGCGCCCAAGGGTATCCGGGACAGGCTCCAGGGTCCGACTTCCGCTCTAGGCGCGGACACCTCTCACGTCAGGAGCACGACCTTGCCGGTGGTCTCCCGGGCCTCGAGCGCACGATGGGCGGCCGCGGCCTCGGCGAGCGGGAAGGCGGAACCGACGTACGGCGTGCGGGAGCCGTCCGCGGCGGCCTCGAGCGAGGCCTGCTCGAACTCCTTGATCCGGCCCTGGACCCAGGGGCCGAGGATGTCGATGATCTTCGCGGCGCCCTCGTAGCCGTCCTGGTCTCCGGAGAAGCGGACCATCCTCCCCTCCGGCGCGAGGTGGGCGTAGACCTGCCTGGGTACGTCACCACCGAGCCCGTCGAGAAGGACCGTGACCCGGGGCTCCTCGGCGCGGAGCCGCTCCTGCCAGCCGTCCGTGCGGTAGTCGATGGCCGTCTGCGCGCCGAAGCCGCGGGCGATCTCGAGCTTGGCGCCGGAGCCCGCGAGCCCGACCGCGCGGGCGCCCGCGTTGCGGATGCCCTGGAGCAGGATCGCGCCCATGCCGCCGGCCGCCGAGGTGACCACGACGACGTCGTCGGGACCGATCTGGGCGGCCTCGAGAACCGCGGCCGAGGTGCGTCCGGTGCCGATCGCAGCCACGGCCTCGGCCGACTCCAGCCCGTCGGGACGCCGGTAGAGCTGCGTCTCGTCGGCGACCGCCAGCTCGGCGTACCCGCCGCTGCTTCCCGGACCGAGATGCGCGACGACCTTCGCGCCCCGCCAAGCCTCGTCGACGCCCTCACCGAGCTCGTCGACCACACCGGCGACCTCGCGGCCGGGAGTCATCGGGAGCTCCGGACGCGGCATCGTCGGCGGCAGGTCGCCCGCTCGGATCGAGGTGTCGAGACGGTGGATGCCCGCGGCCTCCACCCTGATGCGTACCTGGCCAGGACCTGGTGTCGGTTCGGGTACCTCCTCGAGTCGCAGGACCTCCGGGCCGCCGAACTCGTGCTGTCTGATCGCTCGCATGCGGCAAGTCAACCTGCTCAAGTTGACTTGAGGTCAAGGGCTTTCCCCAAGCCTTGGAGGAACTCAGCCTCAGGCAAGCTCCGGGATCGGCCGGAGCACCGCTGCGACATCACGCGCCAGACGTACGCGACGGAGCAGCTCCTCCGCGTCCGGCTCCACGTCGGTGGTGACCGTGATGGCGTCGTCGCGGGCCACCACCCACAGTCGCTCGTCCACGACATGGCTGGCGAACCGGGACAGCGAGCGCGCATGCTCCTCGTCGGCGGCGATGACGGCACCGTCGGGGGTGGTCACGTTGGTCTTGGCTCGAAACTCCGGAGGGAAGAAGATCGGCGTCGGCACCCGGCCGGTGCCGGTGTTGCCCGAGCCGGGCGAGAGCCCGATCATCGCGGCCGTCTTGGGCAGGTGGGCGGGGACCCGCACCACCACCCAGCGGGCCGGGCGCCAGGGACCCTTCCCGGGGGACGCCTTGCCGTGCCAGTACTCGACGAGGATCCCGTCGCAGGTGCCGTCGACGACGAGGTCGCAGCGTTCGGCGCGTACGTCCGGCCCCAGCACCTCCCACCGCACCGGCCGCTGCGCGGCGGCCTTGCCGGTCACCACCGTCCAGCCGAACGTGTGCGCCGCCGAGGACACGCTGTCCCGCCGCTCCTTCGTCAGCCGGGCGACGGACGCTCGCGGCGCCTGGGACGGCGCCGCGAGCGTCCGTTCTGAATAGACCCCCCGCGGCATGCGCCCCATCGTAGGACCCCGGACCCCAGGATTTCGGGAAGGCGAAACCGAATTTCGTGTGCCACGCGGTTTGATGGGTGCGTGCTGTTCCCCAACGCCGACCTCGAACGCATCCGCACCGGCGAGGTCGACCTCGCCTTCCGCCGCTGGAAACGTCCGATGCATGTCGCCGGCGGCCGGCAGCGCACCCGGATGGGCGTGGTCGAGTTCGTCTCCGTCTCGCCGGTGTCGTGCGACACGCTGACCGACGAGGACGCCCGCCGGGCGGGCACGACCCTGGACGACCTGCTCGCCTTTCTGTCCCGCAAGGACGGCGAGGTCTACCGGATCGAGATGCGCTTCGCCGGCGAGGACGAGCGGGTCGCGCTGCGCACCAAGCGCCCGGGAAAGACCGAGACCGCCACGCTGGTCGCGAAGCTGGCCGACATGGACCGGCGCAGCCGCCGCGGCCCGTGGACGCGGGAGCACCTGGAGCTCATCGAGGCTCGGCCCGGTGAGCTGGCCGAGACCATCGCGGCCTCGATCGGGCGGGAGAAGAAGCCGTTCAAGGCCGACGTCCGTCGCCTCAAGGAGCTCGGCCTCACCGAGTCCCTCCCTGTCGGCTACCGCCTCTCACCGCGCGGGCGGGCGGTCCTGCGCGCACTCCGATCCAGCTGAGACGTCACTCCCGTCGGCCGAGACGTCGCGCCCGCTGGTCGAGTGGGCATCGACGTGCCCACTCGACCGACGCATGTGACGTCTCGACCTAGCCCAGATCGGTGGCGAAGAGGTCGTCCTCGGTCTCGCGGCGCACGATCACCCGGGACTCACCGTCACGGACGGCGACGACCGGCGGCCGCAGGGCGTGGTTGTAGTTGGAGGCCATCGAGCGCCCGTAGGCACCGGTGCCCGGGACCGCGATCAGATCACCGGGAGCGATGTCGGCGGGCAGGAACTCGTGCTTGACCACGATGTCGCCGGCCTCGCAGTGCTTGCCGACGACGCGGCCGAGCACGGGCCCGGCTGACGAGGACCGGCCGGCGAGGGTGGCGGAGTAGTCGGCGTCGTAGAGAGCTGTACGGATGTTGTCGCTCATCCCGCCGTCGACGCTCACATAGGTGCGGGTGACGCCGCCGTCGAGGGCGACCTCCTTGACCGTGCCGACCGTGTAGACGGTGCACATCGAGGGGCCAACGATGGCCCGGCCCGGCTCGATCGAGAGGTGCGGCACCGCGAGACCGAAGCCACGGCACTCGTGCTCGACGATCGCGGTGAGCTCCTCGGCCAGGGCCTTGGGCGTCGCGGGGTCGTCCTGGGTGGTGTAGGCGATGCCGAAGCCACCGCCGAGGTCCATCTCGGGCAGCTCGGTGCCGAGCTCGTCCCGGATCCGCGCCTGCAGCGCCAGCACCCGCCGGGTGGCGACCTCGAAGCCGGAGGAGTCGAAGATCTGGGAACCGATGTGGGAATGGAGCCCGCGCATCTCGACGTTCGGGGCCTCCAGCAGCCGGCGTACGGCCTCGAAGGCGTCGCCGGAGGAGATCGAGAAGCCGAACTTCTGGTCCTCGTGGGCGGTGGCGATGTATTCATGGGTGTGGGCCTCGACGCCGGCGGTCACCCGCACCATCACCCGGGCGGTGATGCCGGTCTCGGCGGCGATCGCGGCGACCCGCTCGACCTCGTGGAAGGAGTCGACGATGATCCGTCCGACGCCCGCGACGATCGCCCGGCGCAGCTCCATCGGGGTCTTGTTGTTGCCGTGGTAGCCGATCTTGGCCGGGTCGACCTCGGCGCGCAGCGCGACCGAGAGCTCGCCGTTGGAGCAGACGTCGAGGCAGAGCCCCTCCTGCGCCACCCAGCGCGCCACCTCGGTGCACAGGAACGCCTTGCCGGCGTAGTAGACGTCGTAGCCGGTGAACGCGTCACGGAACGCGCGGGCGCGCTCGCGGAAGTCAGCCTCGTCCAGGACGTACGCCGGTGTGTTGACGTTCGCGACCAGGTCGGGCACCGCGACGCCACCGACGGTGAGGACACCGTCGGTCTTCTCGGCCGTCGCCGACCACAGCGCCGGCACGAGGGCGTTGACGTCGTCAGGGGTCTTCAGCCAGACCGGAGAGGTGCCGGTGAACGAGCCGGGAGAGGTGTGGCCGGCCATCACATGCGCTCCGGTGCCGAGACGCCGAGCAGGCCGAGGCCGTTGGCGAAGACGGTGCGGGCGGCGGAGACGAGCGCCAGCCGGGCCAGGTTGACGGGCGCCACCGGCTCGTCGCCCTTGGGCAGCATCCGGCAGTCGTCATCGTCGTACCAGCGGTGGAAGATCCCGGCGGTGTCCTCCAGGTAGCGGGCGACGCGGTGCGGTTCGCGCAGCTCGGCGGCCGTCGCGACCACCCGCGGCAGCTCGGCCAGCGCACGCAGCAGCTCGCCCTCGCGCTCGTGGACGAGCAGCGACGGGTCGAAGGTCTCGAGGTCGATCGCCATGCCGAGGTCGGCGGCGTTGGCCATCATCCGGCAGGTGCGCGCGTGGACGTACTGCACGTAGTAGACCGGGTTGGCGCTGTCGGCCTTGGCCCACAGGTCGAGGTCGATGTCGATGTTGGAGTCGCTGGAGTAGCGGGCCAGCGCGTAGCGGGCCGCATCCACCCCGATCGCCTCGACGATGTCGTCGATCGTGACCACGGTGCCGGCACGCTTCGACATCCGCATCGGTTGGCCGTCCTTGAGGAGGTTGACCATCTGGCCGATCAGGATCTCGAGGTTCTCGTGGGGCGTGTCGCCGAAGGCGGCGCACATCGCCATCATCCGGCCGACGTAGCCGTGGTGGTCGGCGCCCAGCATGATGAAGCAGCGGTCGAAGCCGCGCTCGCGCTTGTCGAGGTAGTAGGCGAGGTCGCCGGAGAAGTAGGCGCCGTTGCCGTCGGCCTTGATGACGACGCGGTCCTTGTCGTCACCGAACTTCTCGGTCGCCAGCCAGATCGCACCGTCCTTCTCGTAGACGTTGCCGAGCTCGCGGAGCTTCTCGATGGCGCGCTCCACGGCCCCGGACTTGTGGAGGTTGTCCTCGTGGAAGTAGACGTCGAAGTCGACGTTGAAGTCGTGCAGGCTCTGCTTGATCTCGGCGAACATCAGCTCCACGCCGATCGACCGGAAGACCTCCTGCGGGTCGTCGCTCTCGAGCGCGTTCGGCTCCTTGGCGAGGACCTGCTTGGCGATCTCTTCGATGTACGCACCGCCGTAGCCGTCCTCCGGGACCGGCTGCCCCTGGGCCCAGGCGAGCAGACTCCGCGCGAAGCGGTCGATCTGGCCGCCGTGGTCGTTGAAGTAGTACTCCCGGGTGACCTCGGCGCCGGAGGCCTCCAGGACACGACCGAGCGCGTCCCCGACCGCGGCCCAGCGGACACCACCGAGGTGCAGCGGGCCGGTCGGGTTCGCCGAGACGAACTCCAGGTTGATGTTGTGGCCGGCGAAGGTCTCGTTGTTTCCGTACGCAGCCCCGGCGGCGACGATCTCACCCGCCAGCTTGCCCTGGGCCCCGGCCTCGACCGAGATGTTCAGGAAGCCCGGGCCGGCGATCTCGACGTCCGCGATCCCGTCGGTCGCCTTCAGCTTCTCGGCGACCTGCTCCCCCAGCGCGCGCGGGTTCATCCCCGCCTTCTTGGCCAGCTGCAGCGCCACGTTGGTGGCGTAGTCGCCGTGGCCCTTCTGCCGGGGTCGCTCCACCGTGACAGTGCTCGGAACGCCGTCGGGAAGGGTGATCGCACCCTCATCGACGAGCGCGGTGAGGACATCGACGACCGCGGTGGAAAGCTGCTCAGGAGTCACGGGGTCCAGCGTATAAGCGCCAGTCGGTTTCACCGTTATCCGTCCCAGCCTGTAGGGTTCCATCTGCACTGCTCGAGCAGTGCATCGCCTCCGTAGCTCAGGGGATAGAGCGCCGGTTTCCGGTACCGTAGGCCGCAGGTTCGATTCCTGCCGGGGGCACAGATGAGACCGCTGGGTGACCAGCGGTTTCTCTCGTTTTCGCAGATAACCGGCAGCGGGCGAGGCCGGCTGCATGCCACTCTGTAGCCAGCATGAACACGACTGACGTACGCCGCTCCAAGCGGCTCTCACAGGTGCTGAGGCACCGCCCCGAGTCGGTGGGCATCGAGCTGGACCCACACGGCTGGGTCGATCTGCCCTCCCTCCTCGACGCTCTCGCCGCCCACGGCTCCCCGATGACTCGCGATGACATCGATCGAGTCGTACGCGGCAACGACAAACAGCGCTTCGAGGTCGACGCAACACTCGACCGGATCCGGGCGAGGCAAGGACACACCGTCGAGGTGGACCTGGACCTCACTCCCTCCGAACCGCCGGAGGTGCTCTTCCACGGCACGCCACGCGCCAACATCGACTCGATCCTCGCCTCCGGCCTCGACCGGCGCCGGCGCCATCACGTCCATCTCTCCCCCGACCGCGCGACCGCAGAGCGCGTCGGTGCCCGCCGCGGCGACTTCGTCGTCTTCCATGTCGACGCGGCCACGATGCATGCCGACGGGCTCACCTTCTGGCGCACCGACAACAACGTCTGGCTGACGGACGCAGTCCCGCCGAACAGGTTGAGTCTCGATGACTGAGGCCCCGATCGCTCACGTGGTCTTCGACGCCGACGGCGTCCTGCAGCATCTCCCCGGAGGCTGGCATGCCGCCGTTGCGCCGCTGCTCGGCGACCGTACCGAAGAGATCCTGCAGGCTGCCTGGGCTGCCGAGGCACCGATGCTCACCGGAGGCGACGGCGACTTTCGCGCAGTGCTGGCCGGCGTGCTCCTGGAGCACGGCGCCGCGGCGTCGGCCGAGGAGGTCTATGTCGCCGCGTGGGGTTCGGTCCAGACCGACCACGAGACGGCCGATGTCGTACGCCGGGTGCGCGCCGCCGGTTACGGAGCCCATCTCGGAACCAATCAGGCCTCACATCGCAGCGCTCTCATGCGCACCGAGCTCGGTTACGACGACCTCTTCGACGTGAGCTGCTACTCGTACGAGCTCGGTGTCGCCAAGCCGGATCCGAGATTCTTCCTGCTGGCCGCGGGCCGCATCGGGGCCGAGCCGCACGAGATCCTGTTCATCGACGACAGTGTTCGCAACATCGTGGCGGCGCGATCGGTCGGCATGGCGGCGCTTCACTGGTCCTTCGACCCCGATGCGGGAGCCGAGCACACCGGCCAGGCCGGACTCGTCGATAGGCTGGCTGCTCACGGCGTGCATCTGTGACCCGGGCCCGCCGAGTTCACAGACCCTCGGCGAGCGTGTGGGCGACCAGCGCGTTGGCGTGACCGTGGCCCAGGGCGTACTCGCTCTTCAGATGCTTCACGAGCTCCATGTGCTTGGTGATCCCGCTGTCGCGGATGATCTGCTGCCACTCCGCGACCGGGCGGCCGTACTTCTTCTCGATGGACGGGAAGTAGGCGGCGGGGCCCTTCACCTGGTCGGTCATCTCTGGTCTCCTTGAGTAAAACGTGGCGACGATCGCCACACGCCTACGCGTCGAACCGAGCATGACCGCTTCGACACGGACCACAACAGAAATTCGGGAGACCCACGTGACCAGCTATCCCCCAGCCCCTTGGCACATGCACGGATCGATGTGGCTCTCGGTCTACCGGCTCGCCCACGACGTCGACGAGCAGCACCCGAAGGGCATCTACGCCGTCGCACTGGTCGACTACACCGACCCGAGCCCGCTGACCTACCACGAGCTCCTCTCCGCCCGGGTGATCACCGCCTCCAACGGGAAGAAGGCGGTGAGCGTCGTCGACATCTGGGTGGACTCCCCCGACTCCGTGGCCGGCGGGCGTACGTTGTGGGCGATCCCGAAGGGGCTGGCCAAGTTCAGCGGAGGCTCGTCCACCAAGGGGCCGCTGGCCACCCACACCTGGGAGGCGAGCTCCGACGACGGTCCGATCGCGACGGCGAAGTTCAACGACGTCACCCAGGTCGCCCCGCGCGTGCCGATGCAGGGCAACGTGGAGCAGCCCGGCATCGAGGAGCACCCCGACACCGCCTGGCTCACCATGAAGGGCCGCGCCAAGCTCCTGCCCGCGCGCGGCAGCTGGAACTTCGACCCCGACGGCCCGCTCGCCTACCTGCGCGACGCCACCAAGCTCGGCTCCTTCCGCGGCAAGGGCTTCGAGGTCGACTTCGGCTGAGCCTTCGACCGCGCGAGAGTGTCGGTGGTCGCGGGTAGCGTCGAGGGGCATGAATGCACTCCACATCGACTACCTCGAGCTCGGGGTCACCGACCTCCCGAGCTCCCGCACCTTCTACGAGTCCGCCTTCGGCTGGTCCTTCAACGACTACGGCGGGATGTACGCCGGGATCGTCGGACCCGACGGCAAGGACGAGAACGGCGGGATGTACGCCTCCGAGACCCCCGTCGCCCCGCTCCCGCTGATCCGCACGGCCGATCTGGAGGCCGCGGTCGCGGCCGTCGAGAAGGCCGGCGGCACGATCACCGAGGCGCCCTACGACTACCCCGGCGGGCGTCGGTTCAACTTCACCGACCCGTCCGGAAATCGGCTCGGGGTCTATCAGCCTGCCGAGTAGCCCCGATATCTAAGGCTCGACCGGATTACCGGGAGCGCCCTAGACTCCGACCGCATGACCGACGCTACGCCGGCTCTGCTCGCGTATCTGTCCCGGTGGCTCGATGAGTCCCAGGGCGATCGCGACGCGGAAGCCGTTCTCTGGGGGAGAGTCGCGAAGGTGAGCGAAGAGGCAGGCGAGGCAATCGCCGCACTCATCGGCGCCACCGGGCAGAATCCCCGCAAGGGCATCACCCACAGCTACGACGACGTCGTCGAAGAGCTCCTCGATGTTGCGATCACCGCGATGACCGCGGTCGAGCACATGACCGGCAACGACGCGAGATCGCTCGGACTCTTCCACGAGAAGGTGGGAGCCGTCGCCGAGCGTGCCGGCGCCCCCACCTAGGGGCTAGGACTTCCGCTTCGCGGCCTTCCGCTGAGCGCGCAGCCTGCGCTCCTCGGCGTACATCGCCTCGGCCTCCTCGAGCGTGGGGGCAGACCCGCCGTACGCCTTCGGCAGCCACCACGAGCCCGGGGGCTGCTCATCGGCTGGGTGCGCCTTGATCAGCCGGTCGAGCATGGCCTCCATCTGCGCCTTGAGCGCAGCGGTCTCGGCGGCCGGGTCCTCCCCGGTCACCGGCAGGGGCGGGCCGATCTCGATGCCGATGGTCTTGTGGCGCGACAGGTCGACCTTCTGACCCTTGGTCATGATCCGCTGGGTGCCCCACAGCACGACGGGGATCAGCGGGACCCCGGCGTCGGCGGCAATACGTACGGTGCCGGTCTTGAGGTCCTTGATCAGGAACGAGCGGGAGATCGTGGCCTCGGGGAAGATCCCGACGATCTCACCGTTCTGGAGATACTCGACGGCCTTCTTCATCCCGGCCGCGCCGTAGCTGCGGTCGATCGGGATGTGATGGAACGAGCGCATCACCGGGCCCCCGACGGGGTGGTCGAAGACCTCCTTCTTGGCGATGAAGCGGGTCAGCCGGCCGCGCTCCGCCCCGGGGAATCCGGCCATGATGTAGTCCACGAAGGAAAGGTGGTTGACCGCCAGCAGGGCACCGCCCTTCTCGGGGATGTGCTCCACGCCGGTCATGTTGATCTTGATGTCGCCGAGCTTGAACCAGGTGCGAGCCGCGGCGATCGTGACCGGATAGCTGATGTCCATGGGCGAATCGTGTCACGTCGGTCTTAACTCCGCCGGACTAGCCTCGCCCACGTGAGCAGCCTTTACGTGACAACGACCGACGGACTCCGGCTGGCCGTCACCGACTTCGGGTCTCCCGGCGACACCCGCCCGACGCTGGTCTGCGTCCACGGCTACCCCGATAACGCCAGCGTCTGGCTCCCGTTGGTGAGGATCCTCGGCAGCGAGCTGCGGATCGTGACCTACGACGTACGCGGCCACGGCAGCTCGCAGGCACCGGCCAGGCGCGAGGGCTATCTGATCGAGCAGCTCAACGCGGATCTGCAGTCCGTCATCGACGCAGTCAGCCCGTCGGCGCCGGTGCATCTGCTCGCCCACGACTGGGGCTCGACCCAGACCTGGGAGGCGGTCGCCGGCAACGTGCCGTCCGAGCGGATCGCGTCGTTCACCTCGATCTCGGGACCGAGCCTCGACCAGACCGGCGCCTGGCTGCGTACGCCGGCACGGACCGCCCGTGGCGTCCTCGAGCGTCTCAAGCAGGGTGCCGAGTCGACCTACATCGGGTTCTTCCAGGCGCCGCTGCTCCCCGAGCTCGCCTGGCGCTCCGGGTTCCTCGACCGGATCGTCGGCGGCTCGGCCGTGGACCGCACCCAGGCCGACCGGATCAACGGGCTCGAGCTCTACCGCGCCAACGCGATCGCCCGGATGGGACACCCGCAGCCACGGCCGGTCACCGTCCCGGTACAGGTCATCGCCCCGACCGGTGACGTCTACGTCAGCCGGGCGCTGGCGACCGAGGCACCGCAGCCGTACGTCGCGGACCTGACGATCCGCGAGGTCGCCGGCTCACACTGGGTGGTCGCCGATCATCCCGAGCGGATCGCTCCGCTGGTGCGCGACTTCGTGGCCGCGCACCAGTGACTCAGCCGATCATTCAGCCGCGGCAGCCGCGGTTGAGCCGGCCGTCGTTGCGCGCGTCGTTGCCCATCGCCCGGGCCGCCCCGACGTTCGGGAAGACCACGCTGGCGGCGCCGGCGTTGCCGATCCCTCCGGGAACGACGCAGGTGCGGATCTTGCCCGGGTTGATCGCGGCGACGGCATTGGCGAGCTGGTAGAGGTCGCGACCGGAGAGGCCGGTGGTGTGCATCTTCTTCATCACCAGCGAGACGCCCTTGGCCTTGAAGCCGATGTCGTACTGCCGGGCGACGATCTTGCGGTGGATGCCGCGGATGACCCGAGACTGGTTGGCCGAGCGGTCGAAGTCGCCGCCAGGCAGCGTCTTGCGGGCCCGCGCGAAGTCGACCGAGTGGGGACCGCTGATGTGGATCCGGCCCTTCTTGAAGCCGTAGCGGGCGACGTACGGATCGCTGAAGGCACGCGGGTTGTCGACGTCGACGCCACCGATCCCGATCACCATGTCGCTCATGCCGGAGAAGGAGGTGACGAAGACGTACTGCGGCTGCACGCCGACCAGGTTGCCGACGGCGCGGCCCATCAGCTTCGGGCCGCCGTAGAGCAGCGCCGAGTTGATCTTGTCGCGCCCGTGGCCGGGGATGTTGACGTAGGAGTCGCGCGGGATGCTGATGTCGGTCGCGTACCCCGAGGACGGGTTGAAGCCGATCAGGTGCAGCGCGTCGCCGCGGCTGCGGGTGACCTTCTGGCCCGGGCGGGCGTCCGAACCGACGGCGAGGACCCAGATCGTGCCGCCCTTGCGGGTGAACTTGGCGACGTCGAGACCCTTGGCCCACTTGGTCGCGATCAGCTCCGCGCGCGGCTCGGCGACCTCGGCGTCAGGCACCAGGACCGCGGTCAGCGCGAGCACCACGCCCAGCGCGAGTGTGGTCAGGAGGCGGCGGCGTACGAGCGTCGTCATCCGGTTCATGACTTGTCTCCCGAGGGGCTCGGCGAGGCGGACGGCGCCGAGGACGGGTCCTGCGCCAGCTTCTCCTCGCGGGTGATGTTGAAGCCGAAGACGGCCCAGGAGGTCTTGGCCGGCACCATGTCCAGGGTGCCGCGGACGGTCTGGCGTGAGGCCCGGTCACCCGTGGTGTCGTAGACCAGCCGCACCCGGGCGACCGCGCCGACCGGGTAGTTGTTGTTGGCCAGCAGATCGACGTGGACGTTGCTGGCGACCACCTCGACCCCGTCGATGTGAGGAGCGATCGTGGCGTTGCTCATCTGCGTCATCTGCTTGCCCGCCTGGGCGATCGCGCCCTTGGAGAAGCCCGGGAAGGACTTCGCCGTGAAGGTCGAGGTCTCGCGCGGGTAGTCACCCCCGACGTACGCCGCCTGCAGCCACCGGTCGACGACCTTGGCCACGTTGGTGGAGACCGCCTGGTGCCGGCTCTTGGGGAACTTGCCCTGCACGTGGACGAGCTTCGCGGCCGACTTCACCGTGGCCGCCGGGGCCGGCGACGGGGACGGCGAAGCGGCCGGCTTGTCGGGCTCACCGCCGCATCCGGTGAGTGCCAAGGTGCTGCTCAGGGCCGCCGCCGTGAGTGCCGTTGCGACGCGCGAAAGGCGCCTCGTACTGCTGCTCGTCATGTGGGGAATCCGCCTCATAGACCTGCTCCGGGACCGGGCCACTGTACGCATACCGACCCGGGTTGCGCGTACACCCGGTCGGTAACGCAAGATGTGGGACGGATTACATCCTGTCCACAGGGAGAACCTGCATCGGGCATTTGCGTGTTCGTGGGGATAGCCTTGCCCGTGGGCAACCATTTCTTACAGTGCGAAAATTCGGAAGAGGCGAATCAAGCCGTGTCCTCAGGCACCCCGTCCCCCAACACTGCCGACATCCCAGCGGAATTCGGCGCCAACGAGTGGCTGGTCGAGGAGATGTACGACCAGTACACGAAGGATCCCAGCAGTGTTGACCCCGTGTGGGTGAAGTTCTTCGAGACCAACGGACAGCCTGGCGCGTCGCCGAACGGCGCGGCGGCCCCGGCGAAGCCCGCTGCCAAGTCTCCGGTCCCCACCGCACCGGCCGGCGCGCCGGCGAACGCGCCCGCGCCGACCACCCCCGCCTCCGCCGAGGCGCCGGCCGCCAAGGCGGCCCCGGCCCCCAAGGCGAAGCCGCGCCCGGCCGCGCAGGCCGCCGAGCCGGCCACGGGCACCGCGACGCCCACCCCCAAGGACGCCCCGAAGCCGACCGCCGTCGCCGTCACCGACGAGCCGACCTACACCACGCTGCGCGGCATCCCCGCCGCCACGGCCAAGAACATGGACGTGTCGCTCTCGGTGCCGACCGCGACCTCCGTGCGCAACATGCCGGTCAAGCTGCTGTGGGACAACCGCACGGTCATCAACAACCACCTCAAGCGCGCTCGCGGTGGCAAGGTCTCCTTCACCCACCTCATCGGCTACGCCATCATCAAGGCGATCAAGGCGATGCCGGCGATGAACAACACCTACGCCGAGATCGACGGCAAGCCGACCCAGGTGACCCCGCCGCACATCAACCTCGGTCTGGCCATCGACCAGCAGAAGAAGGACGGCACCCGCCAGCTCGTGGCGCCCTCCATCAAGGGCTGCGAGCTGATGGACTTCGCCGGCTTCTGGACCGCGTACGAGGACATCGTCCGCAAGGCCAAGGACAACAAGCTGTCCATGGCCGACTACTCCGGCACCACGGTCAGCCTGACCAACGTCGGCGGCATCGGCACCAACAACTCGGTGCCGCGGCTCATGCAGGGCCAGGCCGCGATCATCGGCGTCGGCTCGATGGACTACCCGCCCGAGTTCCAGGGCGCCTCCCCCTCGAAGCTCGCCCAGAACGCGGTCTCGCGGATCATGACGATGACCTCGACGTACGACCACCGGGTCATCCAGGGCGCCCAGTCCGGCGAGTTCCTGGCCACCGTCCACCGGCTCCTGCTCGGTGAGAACGACTTCTACGACGAGATCTTCGCGTCGCTGCGGATCCCCTACGAGCCGATCCGCTGGAACCAGGACATCGACACCACCCACGACGACCAGATCTCCAAGCAGGTCAAGGTCGGCGAGATCATCCACGCCCACCGCGTGCGTGGTCACATGATGGCCGACACCGACCCGCTGGAGTACAAGCAGCGTTCGCACCCCGACCTGCAGATCGAGTCGCACGGGCTGACCCTGTGGGACCTCGACCGCGAGTTCCCGGTCGGCTCCTTCGCCGGCGGCCGCAAGCCGTTCATGAAGCTGCGCGAGATCCTCGGTGTCCTGCGTGACTCCTACGTCCGCACCACCGGCATCGAGTACATGCACATCCAGGACCCCGAGCAGCGCCGCTGGATCCAGGACCGCGTCGAGCGGCCCTACGACAAGACCCCGCGCCAGGAGCAGCTCCGGATCCTGTCGAAGCTCAACGAGGCCGAGGCCTTCGAGACCTTCCTGCAGACCAAGTTCGTCGGCCAGAAGCGGTTCTCCCTCGAGGGTGGCGAGACCGCGATCCCGGTCATCGACGAGGTCTGCGAGGCCGCCGCCGAGGCCGGTCTGGACGAGGTCACGATCGGTATGGCTCACCGCGGCCGCCTCAACGTGCTCGCCAACATCGTCGGCAAGTCCTACAACCAGATCTTCCGCGAGTTCGAGGGCAACATCGACCCGCGCACGGTCCAGGGCTCCGGCGACGTGAAGTACCACCTCGGCGCCGAAGGCGAGTTCCTCTCCGACCTGGGCGACACGATCAAGGTCTCCGTCGCCGCCAACCCGTCCCACCTCGAGACCGTCGACCCGGTCCTGGAGGGCATCGCCCGCGCCAAGCAGGACGTGCTCGACCAGGGCGCGGTCTTCCCGGTCCTGCCGCTCCTGGTCCACGGTGACGCCGCGTTCGCCGGCCAGGGCGTGGTCGCGGAGACGCTCAACCTGTCCCAGCTGCGTGGCTACCGCACCGGTGGCACCGTCCACCTGGTCATCAACAACCAGGTCGGGTTCACCACCTCGCCGGGCTCCTCCCGCTCCTCGCTCTACGCCACCGACGTCGCGCGGATGGTCCAGGCGCCGATCTTCCACGTGAACGGCGACGACCCGGAGGCCTGCGTGCGCGTCGCGCGGCTCGCCTTCGAGTACCGCCAGGCGTTCAACAAGGACGTCGTCATCGACCTCATCTGCTACCGCCGCCGCGGTCACAACGAGGGCGACGACCCGTCGTTCACCCAGCCGATGATGTACGACCTGATCGAGCAGAAGCGCTCGGTCCGCAAGCTCTACACCGAGTCGCTGATCGGTCGTGGTGACATCACGATCGAGGAGGCGGAGCAGGTGCTGGCCGCCTACCAGGCTCGCCTGGAGCAGGTCTTCACCGAGGTGCGCGAGGCCGACAAGATGCCGCAGGCCTGGGAGACCGTCCCGGACTACCCCGAGAAGCCTGCCGGCGAGACCGTCACCGCGATCACCAACGATGTGCTGAAGCGGATCGCGGATGCGTACGTCACCCCGCCGGAGGGCTTCACGGTCCACCCGAAGGTGATGCCGCAGCTGCAGCGTCGCGCGACCCAGATCACCGACGGCGGCATCGACTGGGGCACCGGCGAGACGCTGGCGTTCGGGTCGCTCCTGATGGACGGGCGCCCGGTGCGTCTGGCCGGCCAGGACTCGCGTCGCGGCACCTTCGTGCAGCGCTTCGCGACCATGATCGACCGCAAGAACGCCGACGAGTGGACGCCGCTCAACAACCTCACCGAGGACCAGGCGAAGTTCTACGTCTACGACTCCCTGCTCTCCGAGTACGCAGCCCTCGGCTTCGAGTACGGCTACTCGGTCGCACGGCCGGACGCGCTGGTCCTGTGGGAGGCGCAGTTCGGTGACTTCGTCAACGGCGCCCAGTCAGTGATCGACGAGTACATCTCCGCAGGCAAGACCAAGTGGGGCCAGGACTCCGGTGTCGTGCTGCTGCTGCCGCACGGCTACGAGGGCCAGGGTGCCGACCACTCCTCGGCGCGCATCGAGCGGTTCCTCACGCTGTGTGCCGACGACGCCATGGTCGTGGCGCAGCCGTCCTCGCCGGCGTCGTACTTCCACCTGCTGCGTACGCACACCCTCGGCGCCGAGCACCGGCCGCTGATCGTCTTCACCCCGAAGTCGATGCTGCGCCGCAAGGAGGCCGCCTCCCAGCCGGCCGACTTCACCTCGGGTTCGTTCCAGCCGGTCATCGCCGACACCGAGGCGGACGCCGCGAAGGTCAGCACCGTCCTGCTGGTCTCCGGCCGCCTCACCTGGGACCTCACGGTCGAGCGTAAGAAGCGGGGCCGCGACGACGTCGCGATCGTCCGCGTCGAGCAGCTCTACCCGTGGCCGACCGCGGAGCTCGCCACCGAGCTCGCGAAGTACCCCAACGCCAAGGTCAAGTGGGTCCAGGACGAGCCCTTCAACCAGGGCCCGTGGCCGAGCTACTACCTCAACGTGGTTCCCGAGCTGGGCCGCGCGGTCGAGCCGATCACCCGCCCGGCCTCCTCCACCACCGCCGTCGGCACCATCAAGCGGCACACGGTCGAGCAGAAGGAGCTCATCGAGCGCGCCTTCGCCTGATCCCGCACCACACCAATCGCCGAGTCGGCGCGTTCTGACGCGCCGACTCGGCGTGGTTTTCTCGTCAGACCGGTACCGGGACCGGCTCCTCGCTCAGGCCCACCTTCTTGTGGAGACGTCGCAGCGGGCGGGGTGCCCACCAGGCGGCCTCCCCGAGCATCCGCATGGCTGCTGGGAGGAGGATGCCGCGGATCAGGACAGCGTCGATGAGGATCGCCAGACCGACCCCGAGGCCGAAGAACTTCATGAAGCTGATGTCGCTGACCATGAACGCGAAGAAGCTGGTCGCGATCAGGGCGGCGGCGGTGGTGACGATCCGGCCGGTGTGAGCCAGCCCCTGTACGACCGCCTCGACGTTGCCGAGACCGCGCCGGCGCATCTCGGTGATCCGGCCGAGCACGAAGACCTCGTAGTCCATCGACAGCCCGAACGCGATCACCAGCAGCAGGACCACCATCGAGACGTTCAGCGGCATCGCGGTGAAGCCGAGCAGATCGGCACCGAATCCCTCCTGGAAGATCAGCACGGTCGTCCCGACCGTCGCGCCGAGGCCGATGACGTTGAGCACCAGCGCCCGGAGCGGCTGCACCAGGCTGCCGGTGAACAGGAACAGGATCACCACCATCGCGATCGCGAGCCCGCCCACGGCGTACGGGAGCTTGGCGCCGATGGCGTCGAGGGAGTCCAGCAGCTCCGCGGCGCCACCGCCGACGAGCGCCTCGGCCCCGGCTGGCGACGGGACGGCGCGTACGTCACGGACCAGGTCACGTGCTTCCTCGGACTGACGGTCGAGCTGGTTGACGACGGCGAGCTCGTCCGCGCCGTCCCCGGGCGGGAGGGCCGGCGTCTTCGAGGCGAGAGTGCCCTCGACGTACGTCCCGACGCGGGTGTCGACACGATCGACGTCGTCGACCCGGGAGAGGTCGGCGGCGTACGTCGCCAGGCTCTCGTCATCGATGGTCGAGGTGGTCACGACGCGGATGGGGCTGGTGCCGTCGCCGTCGAACTCCTCGCGCAGCAGGTCGCCGGCCTGGCGGCTCCCCGCCGATGCCGGGAGGACCCGGTCATCGGGGGTGCCGAACTCGATGCCGGCCAACGGTGCGGCCATCGCGATCAGGACGGCCACAACAGGGAGCGCGACCCAAGGCCGCCTGGTGACGAAGCCGGCCAGCCGGGTCCAGAACGGGGCGGCGCCACCGCGGAGGCCGCGGACCCCGGGGACGCGGAGAGCGTCGATCCGGTCACCCAGGAGGGTGATCGTGGCGGGGAGCAGTACCACCGCGACCACCGCGGTGATCACCATGACCCCGATCCCGGCGTACGCCGAGGAGCGCAGGAAGTAGAGCGGGAAGACGAGCAGCGAGGCCAGTGAGACCGCGACCGTGGTGGCGCTGAAGACGATCGTCCGGCCGGCGGTCTCCACGGCGCGCACGACGGCGTCGGCGTGCTCCGCCCCAGCGGCTCGCTCCTCGCGGACTCTCGCCACCATCAGCAGGCCGTAGTCCACGGCGAGGCCGAGCCCGAGGCCGGTCGTCAGGTTGAGGGCGTAGATGGAGACGTCGGTGAAGTTGCCGAGGATCGAGAGCTCGGCGAAGGTGCCGGCGATGGCGAACCCTCCGACTCCGATCGTGACGGCGGCGGCGACGACGTTGCCGAAGGCGAGGACCAGCAGCGCGATCATCAGCGGGATCGCGATCGCCTCGGCAAGGGCGAGGTCGGCGCCGATCTGGCTGCCGACCTCCTCGAAGGTCGCGAGCTGCCCGCCGACGTGGACCGTCGTGGCACCGTCGGCCGCGGTCTCGTCGGTGTAGCGGTCGATCACCGCGGCGGCGTCGACCGTGTCCGGGTTCTTCGCGCCGGCGGAGATCAGGCCGTGGGTGCCGTCGTCCGAGATCATGCCGGGACCGGGGGCATCGAGGTAGGAGACGACGTCGGTCAGGTCGTCGTCTGCTCGGAGACGGTCGACGAGCGCCTGAGCGTCCTTCGCCGCCGCGCCGTCGGTCACCGCGCCGTCGGCGGCGCTGACGGTCAGGAGGAAGCCGGCCCCGTTGCCGAAGCCTTCCTCCAGCGCAGTGGCAGCACGGCTGCTCTCCGAGGCGGGGTCGTCGAAGCCGGCGTCGTCGAGCTTGCCGAAGGCCGAGGTGGCCAGATAGATCGCGCCGAGGAGGGCGATCAGGCCGATCACCAGGACCCGGCGCGGATTTCGCACCACGAGGGTGCCGAGTCGGTGGAACACGATTCCTCCAGAATGAATGTGGGCAGGCGTAAACTTTGCAGGTGTTAACTTTCCCTTTGATGTGGGCAGGTGTCAACATGAATTCCGTGAAACCCTCAGAGAGCTCGGACGAGGGCGCCCGGCCCTATCACCACGGCGACCTCCGGAACGCACTGGTCGATGCGGCCGCGACGCTTGCCGAGGAGGGCGGCCCGGACGCGGTGACCATCCGAGCCGCGGCCCGCGCCGTCGGCGTGACCCCGACCGCGACCTACCGCCACTTCGCCAACCAGGCCGACCTGCTCGTCGCCGCCAAGCACGAGGCCATGGACCGGCTGGCCGCGACGATCCTCGACCTCTTGGCCGCCGAGAAACCGGCACCGCACCCGGCCGAGGCCGCCGTACAGCGCCTCGCGGCGGCCGGGCGCGGCTACATCCGCTTCGCGCTCGCTCAGCCCGGCCTGTTCCGCACCGCCTTCCTCCGCCCGCACGACGAAGACCCGCACCCGCCCGAGGAGATGTCCGCGATCCTCGCCGAGGCCCCGCCGTACGCCTTCCTCACCACAGCTCTCGACGACCTCGTCGCGGCCGGCTGGCTGGCCCCCGAGCTTCGCCCCGACGCCGAGACGGCGGCCTGGTCCACCGTCCACGGCCTGGCAGTCCTGCTCGTCGACGGCCCCTACCGCACCTGCCCCGACTCAGAGCGTGATCGGCTCATCAACGCCACCCTCGGCATGGTCGTACGCGGCCTCTCCGGAGGCCCGGCCTCCGACGCACCACTGACTGGCAACTGATCAACCGGAGAATGAAAGACTGACGCCATGTACTTCACCGACCGCGGCATCGAGGAGCTCGTCACCCGTCGGGGCGACGAGGAGGTCACCCTCGCCTGGCTGGCCGAGCAGCTCCAGGCCTTCGTCGACGTACACCCCGAGCACGAGACCCCCATCGAGCGCCTCGCCACCTGGCTGGCTCGTCTCGACGACCCCGAGGACTGACACCCCACGCCGAGACGTCACGTACGCAGGCCGAGACGTCAAACAGGTCGGCCGAGTTGGCATCCCATTGCCAACTCGACCGACCTAAGTGACTTCTCGGCCGACGTGGGTGACTACTCGTCGAGGTCTTTCTCGGCACGCTTGGCGGCGGCACGGAGCTCGAAGAGCTCGGTGGCGAGGCCACCGATGGCACCGGCCACGTCGCGTACGGCGCCGGTGATGATCATGGTGACCTGACCGACGGTGGTCGCGGTGACCTCGACGGCGCTCTGTGCGACATCCTTGCGGATCTCGTTCTTGCTCAGCTCGGGCTCCATGACAACCCATTGTGGCTGCTCAGGCGTCATGCTGCGACTCCCTGGAGAGCGGGAGCGGTCTCGGCACCGTCAGCGGCGGGGCGCTTACGGTCGGGGAGGGCGTACCTGCAGATCTTCTTGAAGACGCCCCACAGCTGCTGGTGCAGCGGGCCGGTGTTGTACGCCAGGTCGTAGCGCTCGCAGATCTCGCGGACCTCCTCGGCGATCTCCGGGTAGCGGCGGGCGGGGAGGTCGGGGAAGAGGTGGTGCTCGATCTGGTGGGACAGGTTCCCGGACATGATGTGGAAGATGCGCCCGCCGGTGATGTTGGCGGAGCCGAGGAGCTGGCGGTAGTACCAGTGACCCTGGGTCTCGTCCTCGCACTCCTCCTGCGAGAAGGAGGCGACGCCGGCCGGGAAGTGGCCACAGAAGATGATGTTGAAGGCCCAGATGTTGCGGACGAGATTGGCCACACCGTTGCCGAGGAACGTCAGCGGCGCCAGCGGACCGGAGAGCAGCGGGAACAGGACGTAGTCCTTCAGCGCCTGGCGCTTGACCTTCTTCATGAGGCCGCGGTGCAGCTCGGCGTTGTCCGACATCTTGCGCTTGCCGGCGACGATGTTCTCGACCTCGAGGTCGTGCATCGCGACACCCCACTCGAAGAAGATCATCAGCAGGAACGCGTAGATCGGGTTGCCCAGGAAGTAGGGGTGCCACTTCTGGTCCTCGTCCATCCGCAGGATGCCGTAGCCGATGTCACGGTCCTTGCCGAGGACGTTGGTGAAGGTGTGGTGGATGTAGTTGTGGGAGTACTTCCACTGGTCGGAGGGGCAGACGTTGTCCCACTCGAACATGCGCGAGTTGAGGTCGGGGTCGCCCATCCAGTCGTACTGGCCGTGCATGACGTTGTGCCCGATCTCCATGTTGTCGAGGATCTTGGAGATCGACAGACAGGCGACGGCCGGAACCCAGCCGATCACGGGCAGGTAGAAGAGCGCGCGGCCGGCGAGCTCGAAGGCGCGCTGCTTCTTGACGATGTCGTAGATGTAGGCCGAGTCCTTCTCGCCCAGGTCGGCGACGATCCGCTGGCGGATGGCGTCCATCTCTTTGCCGAAGGACTCGAGCTCTTCGGGGGTCAGTCGGCGGTTGCCGGTCTTCTCAACGGTGGTCATGGGGTGTCTCCTTGAAGGAATCGTCAGAGGTCCACGGAGCAGTCGCCCTCGGGCGTGCTCACGCAGATCCGGATCTGCTCGTCGGGGAGCTCGGAGGTCTCGCCGGTCAGGACGTTGCGGACCCGCCCGGAGCTCTTGTTGGTCGTGCAGGAGAAGCAGATCCCCATCCGGCAGCCGGACTCCGGGGTCAGCCCCGCAGCCTCGGCCTGGTCGAGGATCGTGGCGCCGTCGTTGGCGACGGTCTTGCCGGTGCGCGCGAACTCCATCTCGCCGCCGGCCACGCCGGCGTTCTTGGGCGGCTTGAAGTACTCCACCCGGAGTGACTCCGTACCTTCGTACGCAGCCTGGGCCGCCTCGATGAGCGAAGCCGGTCCGCAGGCCCAGGTCGGCAGGTCCCGATATCCCGGGACCAGCTTCGAGAGCAGCGCCGGGGAGAGGTAGGGCGCCCCATCGGCGGTGTGGAGGATGTGCAGGTCGACGCCGTGGCCCTGGTGACGGATCTCCTCGAGCTCGTCGGCGAAGATCTGGCGGTCGGCGCTGGGCGCCCAGTGCAGGAAGGTGACCTTGCCCCGGTGCGTACGCCGCTGCAGGGAGCGGAGCATGGACATCACCGGAGTGATGCCGGAACCGCCCGAGATCAGCACGATGTGCTCGGGCACACGGTCGGGGAGGACGAAGTCGCCCTCGGCCTGAGACAGGTGGACCAGGGTGCCGACGGTGGCTCGCTCGGTCAGGTACTTGGAGATGCTGTAGGGGGTCGCGTGCTCGTCGTCGTGGGCACGCACCGTGATGGTGAGCGGCTCACCCGGCTTCCCCTCGGTGTTGGAGACGGTGAAGACGCGGGTGGTGCGCCGCCCCTCGCCCGTGTCGATGCCGACACTGACGTGCTGGCCGGCGCGGTGGCCGCGCCAGGTCGAGGTGGGCTGGAGCGTCACGGTCGCCACCCGGGGCGCGCCGGGCGCGCTCACCTCCGGGTGGATGTCGGTGATGCGGGCGCGCACCTCGTGCGCGGCCAGCATCGGGTTGATCTGGGTCAGGTAGCGGTCGATGCCGTGCGGTGAGGCGAGCGCCGCAACCGTGCGGGAGCGGAGGATCCGGCCGCCGAGGTCGAGTGCCATGTGTTTCGCCTTTCAGTGAACATCTGTACACCGACAACGATGGCGGGTCACCACAACCCGCGTCAAGACACGACGCACGTGGTCCAGATCACGGTGTACAAGTGTGCACCTGATGCTTCGGCAATCCCTGCCTCTAGGATGGTCTGGTGATCGATACGGGTGCGGAGCCGGAGAGCCGTGCGGAGCGCAAGCTCCGGACCCGGCGAGCGATCCTGGACGCGACGCTGGAGCTGTGCTCCGACAGCTCGCTGACCGCCCTCTCGCTACGCCAGGTCGCCAAGCAGGTCGGCATCGTGCCGACCGCGTTCTACCGCCACTTCGACTCCATCGAGTCGCTCGGGCTGGCGCTGGTCGAGGAGTCCTTCGACTCGCTGCGCGACCTCTTCCGCGACGTACGCCGCAACGCCCAGGCCGACCAAGACATCGTCGACGGCTCGATCGATGCCCTGGTCGACCACGTCCACCGCCGCCGCGATCACTTCGGCTTCATCGCCCGCGAGCGTGTCGCCGGACCGCGTTCGGTGCGCGACGCCATCCGGCGCGAGATCGAGCTCTGCGAGCGCGAGCTCGCCACCGACCTGGCGCTGATGACCGGCACCGACACCTGGACGGCCAAGGACCTGCACGTGCTCTCGTCGCTGTTCGTGACCGTCCTGGTCGCGACCGCCGAGCAGATCCTCTCCACCGCCCGCCCCGAGCAGGAGGAGCAGATCGTCGCGACCGTGCGCACCCAGCTGAGGATGCTGCTGATCGGCGTCTATCAGTGGCGCTCGGAGCCGTAGCCGACTAGCAGCCGCACACCGCGGGCTCGCGGCCGTGCTCGCACAGCTCGGCGAGCTCGGCATCGATATCGGCACCCGGCTCTCCCGCCGAGTCCTCAACAGAGTCCTCGTCAGACTCGCCGTAGCCCTCGGCCCGAGCCGGCAGCAGGACAGCCATCACGACCACGATCAGAGCCAGTCCGGCGCTGACCATGAACGCGGCCTGCAGGCCGCTCACCTGGGCCGCGACGGCACCGACCTCGTCGATGACCTGGTCGCTGCGTACGGACATCACGGTGACCGCCAGGGCGGTGCCGAACGCCGCCGCGACCTGCTGGAGCGTGCCCAGGATCGAGGAGCCGTGGGAGTAGAGGTGCGACGGCAGCGACCCGAGACCCAGCGTGAAGACCGGGGTGAAGGCAGCCGCCAGGCTGACCATCAGGACCAGGTGGAGCACCAGGACGAGCAGGTAGGGCGTGGTCAGCGAGATCTGAGCGAGCCCGGCGAGAGCGACCACGATGCCGACGGAGCCCGGGATGACGAGCACCCGGCCACCGTAGTTGTCGAAGATCCGTCCCACGGTCGGCCCGAGCAGACCCATGGCCAGGCCACCGGGCATGACCAGCAGACCGGTCATCAGCGGGGACAGACCGCGCACGGTCTGCAGGTAGAGCGGCAGCAGGATCATCGAGCCCATCATCGCCAGGAACGCGATCGCCATCAGGACCAGCGACTTGGTGAAGGTGGGGTGCAGGAACGCGCGCAGGTCCAGCAGCGGCGATCCGACCCGCTGCAGCCGGAGCTGACGGAGCACGAACGCGAGGATCAGCAGGGCACCGAAGGCCGCGATGACGACCGGACGCCCGACCTCGCCCTCGGCGAACCGGCTCAGCCCGTAGACGAGCGAGCCGAACCCGAGCGCGGCGATCACCACGGAGGCCCAGTCCACGCTCGACTCCGCGGGCTCGTTGACGTTCTCCAGCCGGCGCAGCCCGGACCAGGCGACGCCGGCGGCGATCGGCAGGACCAGCAGGAAGAGCAGTCGCCACGAGCCGAAGCCGAGGATCAGCCCGGAGATCGTCGGGCCCAGTGCCGGCGCGACCGAGATCGCCATGGTGACGTTGCCCATCACCCGGCCCCGGTCGTTCTCGTCGACCACCGTCATCAGCGTGGTCATCAGCAGCGGCATCATCACCGCGGTGCCGGCGGCCTGGATGACCCGGCCGGCGAGCAGGATCCCGAAGACCGGCGCGATCGCCGAGATCAGGGTGCCGGCGATGAAGACACCCATCGCCGTGGCGTACGCGGTCCTGGTCGTCACCCGCTGCAGGAACCAGCCGGTCACCGGGATGACCGACGCCATGGTCAGCATGAACGCGGTCGAGACCCACTGAGCGGCATGCTCGGTGACCCCGAAGCTGTTCATCAGGTTCGGGATCGCGTTGAGCATGATCGTCTCGTTGAGGATCACCACGAAGGTGGCCAGCACGAGCAGGGTGATGACGGCAGGCGTACGCCGCTTCTCACCGTCGAGTGGACGGTGTGATGTTGTGACGGCAGCAGTCATGACGTGTTCCTCGGGTCGTACGCAGGGGCCCGGTGCCGCCCGCTCTATACATAGATCGAACGGGCGGGGCCGATTTCGACATCACGCCACGAGAAACTTTTCGAGCCCCCCGGCAGTGACACTCAATGGTCCCTTGTTGAACCGGGGAGAGTCGAACGATATTCCGTACGTCACACGGCCGTACGTCACGTTGCCGGCGTCAGAGAGTGAAGACGACCTTCCCGAAGAGATCACCAGCCTGCATCGCCTCGAACCCGGCCTTGGCCTCGGTCAGCGGCATGGTGCGGTCGATCAGCGGGCGGGTGCCGGTGGCCTCGAGCAGCGAGACCAGGCTGGCCAGCTCGTTGCGGGTGCCCATCGTCGACCCGATCACCTTCAGCTGCAGGAAGAAGATGTTGGTCAGCAGCGCGTCGTCGAGGTTCGCCCCCGACGTGGTCCCGCTGATGATAATCGCTCCGCCGGGACGCAGCGATCGCACCGAGTGCTTCCAGGTCGCGCGCCCGACGGTCTCGATCACCGCGTCGACCTTGACGGGCAGCCTCTCCCCCGACGGCAGGGCCTCGTGGGCGCCGAGCTCGAGGGCACGCTTCTGCTTCGCCTCGTCACGCGAGGTCGCGTAGACCTTGAGGCCGGCCGCCCGCGCGAGCGTGATCGCCGCGGTCGCCACTCCCCCGCCGGCGCCCTGCACCAGGACCGAGTCGCCGGCCTTGAGCCCGCCCTGGGTGAACAGCATCCGGTAGGCCGTCAGCCATGCCGTCGGCAGACAGGCGGCCTCCTCGAACGACATCCCAGCCGGCTTCGGCACGACGTTGCGCCGCGGCACGATGACCTTCTCGGCGAAGGTGCCCTGGTGACGCTCGGAGAGCAGCGACCGCTTCGGGTCGAGGGTCTCGTCGCCGGTCCAGTCGGGCGAGGAGATCACCGAGTGCACCACGACCTCGTTGCCGTCCTCGTCGAGGCCGGCCGCGTCGCAGCCCAGGATCATCGGCAGCGCCTCGGCCTTGAGCCCGACCCCCTGCAGCGACCACAGGTCGTGGTGGTTGAGCGAGGCTGCCTTGACGGTGACCGTCGTCCACCCGTCCGGAGCGACAGGGTCGGGCCGCTCCCCCAGCACGAGGCCGGAGATCGGATCGTCGGATGAGAACTTCTCGGCGTACGCAGCGAACATGCGCCCGACCCTACCGACCTGAGCGGTTCCTCGATCAAGGTGTGCAGATCGCGGGACACATCCCCAGCGGAGGTCCGCCGGGGATGTGTGCCTTCGTCTGCATCCCTTGCCGAAGGAACGCTCAGGCGCGAGCGACCCCGTCGATCCGGGCGGCCTCGGCGACCGCAGCGGAGACGGCGGGGCCGACGCGGGGGTCGAACGGCTCGGGGATGATCTTGTCCGCGGAGAGCTCGTCACCGACCAGAGCGGCCAGCGCCTGCGCGGCGGCGAGCTTCATCCCCTCGGTGATCGAGGAGGCGTGCACGTCGATCGCGCCCCGGAAGATGCCGGGGAAGGCGAGGACGTTGTTGATCTGGTTGGGGAAGTCCGAGCGACCGGTGGCGACGATGCTGGCGTACTTGTGCGCCACGTCGGGGTGGATCTCCGGGTTCGGGTTGGCCATCGCGAAGACGATGGCCTGCGGGGCCATGGTCGCGACGAGCTCCTCGGGGACGGTGCCGCCGGAGACGCCGACGTAGACGTCGGCGCCGGACAGCGCGTCGGCCAGCGAGCCCGAGCGGCCGGTGACGTCCGCGGTCACCTCGGCGATCGCCTTCTTCGACTCGGTCAGGTCCGAGCGGGTGGAGGAGATGACGCCCTTGCGGTCGAGCAGGGCCAGGTCCTTGATGCCGAACTCGAGCAGGATCTTGGCGACCGCGACGCCGGCGGCACCGGCACCGGAGATGACCACGCGGGTCGACTCCGGGTTGCGGCCGGTCAGCTTCAGCGCGTTCATCAGCGCGGCCAGCGTGACCACGGCTGTGCCGTGCTGGTCGTCGTGGAAGACCGGGATGTCGAGCGCCTCCTTGAGGCGGTCCTCGATCTCGAAGCAGCGCGGCGCGGAGATGTCCTCGAGGTTGATCCCGCCGAAGCTCGGCGCCATCCGGATGACGGTCTCGACGATCTCGTCCACGTCGGTGGTGTCCAGGCAGATCGGGATCGAGTCGACGCCCCCGAACTCCTTGAACAGGACCGCCTTGCCCTCCATCACCGGCATCGCGGCGGCCGGGCCGATGTCACCGAGACCGAGCACCGCGGTGCCGTCGGTGACGACCGCGACGGTGTTGGGCACCCAGGTGTAGGTGTGGGCCAACTCCGGGTTCTCGGCGATCGCGGTGCAGACCCGGGCGACACCGGGGGTGTAGGCCATCGAGAGCGATGCCTTGTCGGAGACCGATGCGGTCGCCGCGATCGCCATCTTGCCGCCGCGGTGAAGCTCGAACACCGGGTCGCCGTCATAGGCGGTGCTCTCGGTGGACAGGGTGGACTCGGTCATAGGGGGCCTCCAGAAAACTACGGACTCGGACGTCGGGCGGTCGAACGCGAGCCGAAGGGTGGAGCCGCGCAAGGCGCCATCTACAGGGATGTGATGCCCGGATGGCAGTTTCCCACAGGCTACCGGAGGAAGCGGTTGATGTTTCCTACAGGTGACGAAGCCCTCATCTGGAGCCCTCATCCAGAGACTCACCCAGGAAACGTGGGCGTGGCCAGAGTCGGGCCACGACGACGCCGAGCACGTCGGAGTCCGCGACGGGCCCCCGATGACGGGAGTCGATCACCCCGGGGGCGGCCGGGTTGTCCGAGAGCAACCACCACCCGGGGCGCCCGGAGACGGTCGTACGCCGCTCCACCGCCCGCTTCACCACGACTGCCCCGTCGGCGAGCCGGGCGACGACCACGCAGCCGGGCTTCGGCGTACGTCCGTAGGAGACCCACAACCGGTCTCCTGCTCGCAGCGTCGGCTCCATCGAGACCCCTACGACCTTCGCCATCCCCCAGCTGTGTCGGGGTGCCCTGGCCGCGATGTCTTCCATGCGGAGTAGTGTCGCAATCCGTAGGACACATGAACACTCTTTGAGAGGACCCGCATGTTCGCGCGACTTTTCGCTCCCACCATCGAGGTCTCGGCCCACTGCGACCTGCCCTGCGGCGTCTACGACCCCGCCCAGGCCCGCATCGAGGCCGAGTCCGTCAAGGC